>NZ_JBVHVO010000030.1:49843-75848 GCF_055564815.1 Kitasatospora sp. NPDC028961
TGGGCGTCCTTTATCCTCTGTTGATTCGTTCTCTTCCCCGGGGGGGAGGTGGTTTCCATGGATGCCCCTGCGACCTGTTTGCCCCGAGACCCCCCCCCCCCCCCCCCCCCCCGCCCGGTCAGCTCCCGGGCCCGGCCAGCGTCAGCCCTTCGAGCTGCCCCTGCTCGTACGCGGCCACGATCGCGCGCCGCTGGAGCTTGCCGCTGCTGGTGCGCGGCAGCTGTCCGGGCTTCAGGTAGTGCACGTCCTCCGCCCGCACGGTGACGCCGATCGCCCGCACCAGGTGCTCGACGATCCGCGCCCGGCTGCCCGGCACGTCGTCCCGGGCCTCGCGGTCCACCTCGGTCAGCACCACGATGTCGGTGCCGATCTGCGCCACCGCGGTGCGGCCCTCGCGGACGAACGGGAGCTGCTCGACGGCCTGCTCGAAGTCGGCGGCGAACAGGCTGCGCCCGCCCACCTTGATCCGGTCGCTGATCCGGCCGGTGATGAACAGCTCCCCGGCGTCCAGGAAGCCGATGTCCCCGGTGGCGTAGTAGCCGTCCGGCCCCTCGATCGACCCGGGGCGGTCGAAGTAGGCCTCGGCGAGGCTGCCGCCGGCCAGCTCGATCTCGCCCAGCTCGTGCTCGCCGCAGACCCGCCCGTCCTCGCCCCGCAGCCGGACGGCGAACTCCGCCATCGGCCGGCCGACCGAGATCGCCGGGACGCCGGACGGTGAGGTCACCACCCGGATCTCGCCGCCCACCGGGCGGCTGGCCACCAGCAGGACGGCCTCGGCCATGCCGTAACAGGGCATGAAGACGTCGCGCCGCAGACCGGCGGGCGCCATCAGGTCGAGGAACGCCTCCAGGTTCGGCAGGTTGATCGGCTCGCTGCCGAGGTAGATCGACCGCATCCCGGAGAGGTCGAGTTCGGCGATCTCCTCCGGGTCGAGGTCCTGCATCAGCTTGAGCGAGTAGTCGACGGCGAAGTTCGGGATGACGGTGCCGATGGCCCGCTCCCGGCCCATGTGCTCCCACCAGCCGCGCGCGTCGAACAGGAAGGTCACCGGCTCGGCGAGCAGCAGGTCGCAGCCGACGGTGAAGCAGGACAGCATGCCGCCGACCAGTCCCATGTCGTGGTAGAGCGGCAGCCAGCTGCTGACCCGCTCCTCGGGTTCGCGGCCGTCGGTCCGGGTGATCATGGCCAGGTTGGCCCGGAGCCGGCCGTAAGTCACCGGGACGCCCTTGGGGAAGGAGGTCGACCCGGAGGAGAACTGCACGAAGGCCAGTTCGTCGTCCCCGGGCGTCCGCAGCCGGGCGCCGGCCCGGCGCAGGCCCGCCGGCGGCAGCGGCAGCGCCTCGACCGGCAGGTCGACGGCGGCCAGCGTGGGGACGCCGAGGATCCGGGCGGCGCCGAAGTCCGCCGCGACCCGGGCCAGGAACTCCTGGTAGCCCTCCCTCGGCGTGTTCAGCACAAAGGGCTTGACGGAGAGCGGCACCGCGCCGATCTCCATCAGCGCCAGGAACGCGAAGATCACCGGAACGGAGGTCTCGAACGGGAAGACCACCCTGGTCCCCGGTCCGATCCCCTGCTCCCGGAAGAAGTCCGCACTGGCGGCGATCCGCTCGGGGAAGTCCCGGTACGGCGTGAACTCCGCCGGATCGCCGTACTTCTCGTACAGGTGGAGCCCCCGCTCGGGCGGGCACTCCTGGTTGCGCTGGATGTGTTCGAGCACCGGACCCCTCCTACTCGTTCAGTTGCCGCTCGTTCATGGTTCGGTCGCCGCGTTCCGGGGCGGCGGTGTCCCGACGGGCCGTCAGGCCGGGGTGGAGGCGGCCAGGAAGTCCTGGAGGGAGACCAGGCAGCGCTGCTCCGCGTCCAGGAAGGCCACCGTCACCAGCGCGTCCACCGCCGGCCGGTCGGCCTCCGGAAGGTGGATCCGCTGCCGGAACCGGGCCCGGAAGGTCAGGCCCTCCTCGTCCCACTCCTCCTCCGAGGGGGAGACGAGCTCGGTCCGCACCTCGACCCGGCCGCGCGGGATCTCCGCCAGGTAGTCGATCTCGGTGCGGGCGACCACCGCGATCAGCCGGTCGCCGTGCACGAGCCCCTGCCGGCCGAGCCAGTCCCACCGCCCGGCCTCCAGGTACTCCAGCGCGACCGCGTTGTTGACGTGCCCCAGCGCGTCGAGGTCGTTGGGGCGCACCGGGAGCATGAGGCGTGATTCGCCGAAGAACACGTCGGACCGTCCGTTTTCGATCGTGCCGAAGGGCCCCGGCCGAGGAGCCGGGAACCGGTGTACCGGGAGCCGTAGTGCCCGGGAGCCGCTGCACCGGGAGCCGCCCGGGCGGGGTGTCCTGCCCGGGCGCCCGGGTGCCCGGCCGCCGGACCGGCGGCCCGCGCGTTCACCGCGGGGCGCCGGCCGGGGGCCGCGGAGCCCGGCGTCAGCTGTCGAGGAGGTCCATCCAGGTGTCCTCGACCTCCTCCCGGGAGTGCACCTCGATCCCGGTGATCTTCTTCAGAGCGCCGCAGACCAGCTGCTCCTTCTTCTCCATCGCCTCGGGCCGGTAGCCGGTCTCGGCGGTGTCCAGGTGGTCCCACCAGTTGACGTGGGTCCCCCGGTCCTCCTTCTGGTCCCGGGCGCTGCCCAGGAGTTCGCCGTCCTCGCGGAGGAAGAGATGGGCCACCGCGAAGGCGTCCTTGGCGTGGTACTCGCCGCTGTCCACCAGGGCCTTCGCGAACGACACGAAGTAGTTGCGGTGCTGGATCTCGTCGGCCGCGACCTGCTTGAAGATCCGGCGCAGGCCCTCGTCCTGGATCACGTGCTGGCACTGGCCGTAGTTGACGGCGGCGGTGATCTCGGAGATCGCGAGCAGCACCAGGGTGCGCAGCATGTCGTCGTCCGGGAAGACCTTGCGGAACGCGAGGAAGGTCTCGTCGTCGATCGGCTCCATCCCGCTGACGTCCGCCAGCCGGTTGAAGACCGTCTCGTGGTGGGCCTCCTCCTCGTTCCAGTAGCGGCTCCAGGTGCCGCACGCCTCCATGACCGCCGCGAGCGCCGGGTTGGTCTTCTCCCAGCGGCGCACCTCGGCCTCGGCCTGCCGCTCCAGGCGGTCGGCGCCCGGCTTGGTGGTCAGCTCGGCCCGGCCGGCGTTCCACACCAGGTTGCGGTCGAGCGGGGTGAGGCTGTCCAGGTCGACGGCGGACAGCATCTCGACGACGCTCCACCGGCGCGACTCGTGCAGCCGCTGCTGCTCCCAGGTCACGTCGACGAGGGACATCCCGCGCACCGTCACCGCGTCCCAGAGGTCGGTGATGATGGCCGGCGGCTCGGCGGGGACGACCGCCTTCCGGATCACCGGCTCCTTCTCGACGACGCTCATGCGGCCGCCTCCTTCGCCTTCTGCTTCTCGAACTCCTCCAGGAACACCTTCAGCACCACCGGGGTCGCGGTGTCGAGGGGCAGCGCGGGCAGCCGCACCCGCACGCCGTAGTCCTTGCGGAGACCGTTGGCGGTCCGGGCGAAGGCTTCCATCAGGTCAATGCTGTTGGTCATTTTGGGACTCCGGCCGATCACATCGGCCAGCGTCACGTCGTCGGCGAAAACTTCCTCGTCGGCGAGGCCGGCGTGCTCGCCGAATTTCTGCCGGATGTAGAACTCAACTTCGGGCGTCACCATGGCTCAGAATCATACAAGTTGGCGATTCCGCAGACCAAGTGATGCCTGTTACACGGAAGTTAATGCATCATCAGATCTGATTCGCACAAACACCGCTGGACCCCCGGTCGGAACCGGGGGCCGAGTCGCGGTATTGGTGCGGGAATTCGGCCGAAATCACCGGAGACCCGGTAGATCGGCAGGCGCGTCGACCGCCGGGATCCGGCGGATCGTCACCGCGGCGAGCAGGGCGACGGCGAGCGCGAAACCGATCGCCAGGTACCAGGTGTCACGCGCGGCGCCGAGCGCGTCGGCCGCCGAGGCGGTCACCACGGAGACCGCGAGGGCCGTCCCGAGGACGGCGCCGAGCTGACGGAAGGCCGCGTTCGCCGCACTCGCGGTGGCCAGCCGGGCCGGTTCGACCCCGGCCAGCGCGACCGCGCCCAGCACCGGCCAGACCAGTCCGGCCCCGGTGCCCATCACCACCGCCCCGGGCAGCCAGTGGGTGAGGAAGTCGGGCCCCCGGCCGCCGCCCCGGAGCAGCAGCAGCGTGCCGCAGGCGTAGATCAGGCAGCCGGCGATCACCACCGGGCGGTCCCCGAACCGCTCCGCGAACCGGCTCGCCGGGCGGGCGACCAGCGCGGTGGCGATCGGCGGCGGCGTGGTGGCGAGTCCGGCCGTGATCAGCGACCAGTGCCAGTGTCCGGTCAGGAACAGGATGTTGTTGAGGATGACCATGTAGAAGGTCACCGAGAACAGCATCGAGCCGAGGTTGCCGCCGATGGCGCTGCGCGAGCGGAGCAGGTCCAGCGCGATGACCGGCGCGGGGTGGCGGGCGCTGCGCAGCACCGCCGCCACCGCCAGCAGCGCGCCACCGGCCAGCGCCCCGAGGGTGCCGGGGCTCGTCCACTCCCAGTCCGGGCCCTTGACCAGGCCCAGGGCGAGCAGGCCGAGCGCGCCGCCGAGCAGCGCCGCGCCCAGCACGTCCGGGGTCGGACCGCCGCGCTCGCGCTGCTCGGTGAGCGAGCGGGAGGCCCAGACGGCCGCCACCCCGATCGGGATGTTCACCAGGAAGACCGCCCGCCACGACCAGTGCTCGGCCAGCAGCCCGCCGAGACCGGGGCCGATGCCGGCGGCCAGCGCCGCCGCCGCGCCCCAGATGGTGATCGCGATCAGCCGCCGGGCCATCGGGAACATCGGCATCAGCAGCGCGAGCGAGGTCGGCACCAGGATCGCCGCGCCCACCGCCTGCACCAGCCGCGCCGCGATCAGCACCGTCGCCGACCCGGCGAGCCCGCAGACCACCGAGGCCAGGGTGAAGAGCGAGAGGCCGACCGCGAACGACCGCCGGCAGCCGAGCCGGTCGGCGGCCCGGCCGGCCGGCATCAGGAAGGCCGCGATCACCACGTTGTAGCCGTTGAGCACCCAGGAGAGGGTCGGCAGGTCGGAGCCGGAGAAGGTCTTGGCGATGTTGGGGAACGCCACGTTCACGATGGTGCTGTCCAGGAAGGCCACGAAGGCTCCCAGGCAGCAGAGCAGCACCGGCCCGAGCGGCGGCCCGGCGGCCGGGCCGGCCACGACGGCGGGGCCCTTGACGGGTGCGACGGGCGATTCGGCCATGCGGGCGTCCTTCCTGGGCGACGGGATCGGGCGGTCGGTGCGCGTCGGGGCACCGCGCCGCAGCGGCCCGTCCTCCCGGACCGGTCCGCACACCGCCGTCGAGCCGCCGGCCCCCGCCCGCGTCTCTCCCCCACGGGGGCACGCCTCACCGGCACGCCCCCACCGCACACCCCAGGAGCGTGTACGGGCACGCGGAACTGGCGTTCCCCCCGCATGTGAGCCGAGCGCGCGACGCCACGATCCGTCGCGCACGCCGCATCCGGCAACGGCACAGACCGCACTCGACCCCCCGCACACGCCGGTGGGCCTGATCAGATTGCTCGTTGTTACCCGCCAGTGTCAATCCCCTCCCGACCAGCGGACAGCGGTCAGGGGAACGCCCCTGACCTCCCGTCAGGGCGGCTTCACCCCCGCCCACCAGCCACGACGCCGACCGGCACGGCAACGGCCCCGCGGGCACGCCCGCGGGGCCGCTCGCTTCGCGCCGGATCAGTTGACGACGACCGCCGGGCTGCCGGCCTGGCTGGTGTCGGTGACCGGGCCGTAGGTGGCCGAGAAGTAGCCGTCGGCCGGGCAGAGCGAGGAGCCGCCGCTCTTGGCGAAGTGCTCGGTGCGGAACGCCATGCTGTGGCCGGCATTGTCCGCGGCGCCGGTGAACGCACCGCTGAGCTGGTAGCTGCAGGTGAGGGTGCCGAACCAGCTGTTGAGCACGGCGGTGGCCTGGATCGGCCCGGCGGTCCCCGAGGTGAGGGTGATCGGCAGCCCCGGGCCGTCGTCGACGGCGATGACGTGCGGGAAGTTGCCCACGGTCAGGCTCCGGACCGAGGTGACCCCGGTGACGTTGCTGGTGCAGGAGCCGAAGGTCAGCCCGGTGAGGGACTCCGTGGCCGTACCGGGGGCCGCCGGGTTGCTCAGCACCCTGGCGGCGAGCTGGGAGGTGGCGCAGGTGACCCCGGTCGTGCTGGTCGCGGTCGAGTAGAAGGTGGCGCGGGTGTTCGCGGCGAGCGGCGCGGCGAGCGTGTCGCCCGCCGCGACGGCGCCGCCGCCGGCGGTGAGCACCGCGGTGGCGGCGACGCTGCCGGGCGCCGCCGACGCGGGGACGGCGCCCAGCGCGAACGCCGCGGTGGCGGTGAGGGCGGCGGCGAGGAGCGGGACAGGACGGTGAAGGCGCATGGGAAAGCCTCTTCCTCGGTGAGGGGGAATCGAGAAGGTGAACTTTCGTGGCTCCCCGTCGGTGGGGGATTCGGGGAGCTGACTACGTTGTAGAGCGGTGTCCGTGCACCGTCAAGGCACTGCGCCGAACTTGCTGACTTTTCGTCAGCAAGAACCGGAGCGACGATCGACGACCGGGCCCGCGGCGGTGTGACGCACCGTCCACGCGGGTGACTTGACGACAATGCCTAGGCCGGCCCCGTCCTCAGCGGTGCTCGGGGTTCTCGAAGTCGAAGCGGCAGCCGGCGTCCCACTCGGAGCGCTGGTTGCCGTGGGCGGGGACGCCGCCGGCGTCCTTGAGCATCCGGGCGAGGTGGAGCAGGTTCCAGGTCATGAAGGTGGCGTTGCGGTTGGTGAAGTCGTTCTCCGGCCCGCCCGACCCCGGGTCGAGGTAGGACGGCCCCGGCCCCGCCTCCCCCACCCAGCCGGCGTCGGCCTGCGGCGGGATCACGTACCCCAGGTGCTGCAGGCTGTAGAGCACGTTCATCGCGCAGTGCTTCGCGCCGTCCTCGTTCCCGGTGATCAGACAGCCGCCCACCCGGCCGTAGTAGGCGTACTGGCCCTCGGAGTTGAGGATCGACGAGCAGGCGTAGAGCCGCTCGATCACCTGCTTCATCACCGAGGAGTTGTCGCCCAGCCAGACCGGACCGGCCAGGACGAGGATGTCGGCGGCCATCACCTGGCTGTAGAGCACCGGCCAGTCGTCGGTCTCCCAGCCGTGCTCGGTCATGTCCGGCCAGACGCCGGTGGCGATGTCGTGGTCGACCGCTCGGATCACGTCGACCTGGACGCCCTGGCGCTGCATGATGCCGGTGCTGAGGTCGATCAGGCCCTGGGTGTGGCTGCGCTCGGGTGAGCGCTTGAGGGTGCAGTTGAGGACCAGCGCGCGCAGGTCGTCGTAGCCGCGGGGCGAGGTGGACATCGGCGGGCCCTTTCCGGAGGAGGCGTTCGCCCACCAGTCCAGCCGCACTGCCGGGCCGCCGCCCGTCGGACTGGGCCGACCGCGCGGACGCCGGGCGGCTGCCGGTCCGGGAACGGCGCCGGGCGGGGAACGGGCCGGCCCGCTCAGCGGGGTGCCGCGGGCAGCCGGCCGTCGGCGATCGCCCGGGTGAAGGCGGCGTGGTCGTCCCGGATCTGTCGGGCGTAGGCCAGCGCGAAGGCGGCGGTCCCCCGGTCGAAGGAGGTGCCGCGCCCGAGGTAGGCGGCGATGGCCACGCGGTCGCCGGAGCGGGCGTGCCCCCGGGCCAGCACCCGGCCGCAGAGTCCGGCGTACTGGTGCAGCAGGCCGTCCGGCATCCCCCGGACGTCGGCGGAGCCCTTCATGTCGAGCAGCTGCCGCCAGTAGAAGTGGCGGCCGGTCGGTCCGGTGGACCAGCCGAGGAAGATGTCGCCGACGGCCTGGAGGAGCTGCTGCCCCTCGACCACGCGCCGCCCCTCGTGCGCGACGGACGCGTCCGTGTAGGGCGCCAGCACCGAGGGTTCCGCCTCCTTGGCCTGGAGGAGGAAGAGCTCACCCGCGACGCGCCCCCGGAGCAGGAGCAGGAAGCAGCGGGTGCCGACGCTTCCGATGCCGACGACCTTGCGGGCCGCGTCCACGATCTCGAACCGGTCCAGCAGCTTGGCCCGGGCGGGCGGCAGGCTGGCCCGGTAGTCCTCGAAGACGTGCGCGATGGTGGCGCGGTCCCGCTCGTCGACCGGTTCCAGCAGCGGGGGGTCGTGGACGAAGCGGGGCCGGCCGTCCGGTCCGGGAGCGGTGAGCCTGGCGACGGCCTTGCCGCTGTCGGTCTCCCGCGCCGTGTCCAGCGTCCGGCGCAGCCGGTCCCGGTGCGGCGCGTCACCGATCTCGCCGAGCAGGCTGTCCGCCGCTATGTGCTCGTACCAGACCGCGAGTTCCGTGCTGTCGGCGAGTTCCCGCAGATGGGTGCGGTAGCTTCGGGCCGCTTCGGTCGCGGCGGCGACGGCGACCCCGGCCGGGGCGTCGTTGTCGAAGGCGGCGACGGCGAGGCTGGCGGCGAGGCGTTCGACGTCCCATTCGAAGGGGCCCGGCAGGGTCTCGTCGAAGTCGTCGAGGTCGAAGACCAGCCGGCGCTCGGGCGAGGCGAAGAGCCCGAAGTTGGACAGGTGGGCGTCGCCGGAGAGCTGGACACCGAGCCCGGTGTTCGGCAGGGCGGCCAGGTCGGCGGCCATGACCGCCGGGGTGCCGCGGTAGTAGGCGGAGAGCGAGCCGGCCATCCGGGCGTAGCGGATCGGGGTCAGCTCGGGGATGCGCGGGCCGGCCTCCTCCTCCAGGATCTCGACGGGGTCGCGGCGGTCCGGTGGCGGGGTCCAGTCGCCGTGCAGGGAACGGGGGAGGCGCTTGCGCACGGCCCTCCCCCGGGCGGCGGACTCCTCGGCAGCGGGGGCTGCGGGCACGGGGGGCTCCTTCGACCGGTGCGTCGGACGGGGCGGGGTCACGGCGAGCGGCGGCCGGGCCGGCCGTCGAGGGCGACCGCCGCGCCGACGGGGACGAGCCGGGTGAACGCCCGGGCGTCGCCCGGCTGTTCGCCGGAGGGGTACCTGCTTTCGGACGGCCTCCGACGGCGAGCGGCCCGGCCGGCGGTGTCGGCCCGGCCGACCAGGACGGCGCGGGCGACGACGACGGCGCGGGCGCGACCCGGGCGGAGGTCCTCCTCCAGCGTGCGCCACGCCTGCCGCCGCCCGCCACTCCGGGCCCCCGGCGCCGGTACCGGAGACCCCGGCGCCCGTGCCGCCGCCGTACGGCGTAGCCGCCGGGCCGGTCCGCCCGCCCCCTCGTAGGGTGCGAAGGATGAGCAGCCCAGTCAGCCGGCCCGAGGGCGGGCACCGCAGCGACCGTCCGGCGGCCGAGCGCACGGACTACGCGGGAGCGGTCTACGGCTCCATGCTCGCCGCCTCGGTGGTGGCGACCGCGAGTGCCGTCGGCGACTACCCGCGCTTCCAGCTCGGCGTCCTGCTGATCGTCACCGGCCTGGTGTTCTGGGGCGCCCACGTGTACGCCCGGCTCGCCGGTGAGCGCCAGGTCGGACAGCGGCTCACCTGGCGGCAGGCCCGCCGGATCGCCCGCCACGAGCGGCCCATCGTGGAGGCGGCGGTGGCCCCCGCGGTGGCGGTGCTGATCAGCCCGCTGCTCGGGCTGGGCCTCGCCGGGACGGCCTGGCTGGCGCTGGGCGTCGCCGTCGCCCAGCAGGTCGGGTGGGCGTTCGTGGGAGCCGTCCGGGCCGGTGCGAGCCGGCGGCAGGCGGCGCTGGAGGGGTTCGTCAACCTCGTCCTGGGCCTGATCATCGTGGCCGCCAAAGCCGCCCTCGGGCACTGAGCACGGCTCGTCCCGGCGCGGGAGCGGCGGCGGTGTCAGACCTCGTCGGTGGGCGGGCCGGCCGGCGGCAGGACGGGGGTGACCAGCAGCCGGGCGGCCAGTATCGCGCCACCGGTGACGGCGGCCAGCGTGGCGTCGTGGAAGGGGCGCAGGTTGCGCTCGTGCCAGAGCGTCTGGGTGGTGGCCCAGGCGGCGTCCAGCGCGCGGGCGACGGAGAAGCTGGCGACGAGGTGCCGCAGGGACTCGGCGGCCTGGGCGTCCGGCGTGCCGAGCCGCGCCTCGAAGGAGGCCCGGGCCTCGGCCTCGGCCTGCCCCAGCAGTGCGGCGGCCCGGAGGTGGTCGGCGTGCACGGGCGGGGTGTCCGGCGTGGTGCGGCGCTCGATGCAGGTCTCCACCAGGCCCAGCGGGAGGTCGTGGCTGAGGTGCGCGCTCATCCCCGCGAAGGCGAACTGGATCGGCCGGACCGACCGGTCTCCCCGGGCCTCGAACAGCGGCTGCCAGGCCTCGTTGACCGGGCGGCCCGCCTCGGCGTCCTCGACCGCGTCGAGGTAGGCACCGGCGAGCACCACTTCCAGGCCCTCGGTGAACGCCCCGTCCTGGAATGAGCCCGCGGCCAGGTGGCCGCCGATCAGTTCGGCGACCCTCAGGTACATCCGGTTGAAGCAGGCCACACCGTCCCGC
This sequence comes from Kitasatospora sp. NPDC028961, assembly GCF_055564815.1. Taxonomy (NCBI): domain Bacteria; kingdom Bacillati; phylum Actinomycetota; class Actinomycetes; order Kitasatosporales; family Streptomycetaceae; genus Kitasatospora; species Kitasatospora sp. NPDC028961. The sequence continues at coordinate 60,325 of NZ_JBVHVO010000030.1, forward strand.
GGGTCCAGCCGGGCCTCCACCGCCCGCATCCGCCCGACGACCTCGTCGAGGCTCCGCGCGGGCCTGGCGTGCGCGTATGTCATGGCCGTCCTCCCGGAGAAGCGGTCGGTGCGGGGTCGGACCCGGCTGCCTCCTGTACCCAGACTGCCACCTCCGCGCGGCGGCCACCGCCGCCGGGCCCGCGCACCCCGCGCTCGGACCCCGCGCTCGCACCGCTGCCGGTCGCCCGAACCGCCCCACCGGCCGACCGCGCCGGGGCCCAGAACGCGCCGGGGGCCGTCCTCGCCGGCGGGGCGGGGACGGCCCTCGGCCGGTCCGGATCAGGGGCGGGCGCCTCCCCGCGTCGAGACGGCGACGTAGTCCACCCGCATCGGGTGCCCGGGCTCGGTGGCCGGGCCGGGCACGCCGCCGAGCGCGGCGGGCAGGTTGCCGCCGACCGCGACGTTCAGGATCAGGAAGAGCCCGTGGCCGACGGCCCGGTCCCAGGTCGCGCGGTCCATCTGCGCGGCCGTGACCCGGTGGTGCTCGCGCCCGTCGAGGTACCAGCGGACCTGCTCGGCCCCGGGCGTGAGGTCGACCTCCACCGCGTAGCTGTGGAAGCCCGTGCGGCAGTCCGGGCACGGCCGGTCGCCCGAGCCGAGGCCCTTCGGCTCCTGGCAGGGGCCACCCTCCAGGGTGCCGCAGTGCATCGTGCCGAAGATCGAGTCCCGACCGTTGACCTGCTCCATCACATCGAGCTCACCGATCGCGGGCCAGCCGGTGAAGCCGTCGCGCAGCTCACCGCCGAGCGTCCAGAAGGCCGGCCAGTACCCGGCGGCGGCCGGTCCGGTGACGTCGGGCAGCGCGATCGAGGCCTCGATCCGCAGCACTCCGCCGGGCGGCGGGGCGAGGTCGGAGCGGCGGGACTCGATCCGGCCCGAGCTCCACCGGCCGTTCTCCAGGGTGGGGACGATCTCCAGCGCGCCCCGGCCGTCGAGACGGACGTTGGCGGTCGAGTCGGTCATCGTCTCGACCTCCCCGGTGCCCCACTGCGGAGCCGGGCAGCCCGGGTAGCAGGTCCCCAGGTCGTACTGCCAGTGCTCGGCGGAGGGGCGGCTGCCGGCCGACCCCTCGAAGTCGTCCCGCAGCACCGGTGTCCAGCCGTCGGCGCCGGGCTTCCCCGGTCCGGTGGCGACACCCCCGGCAGCGCCGGCGGCGGGCACCAGCCCGGCCTCGGTCAGCAGCCGTTCGAGCCGGGGCGTCAGGACGACGGCCGCGACGTTGGTCAGGTGCGCGTCGTCCCGGTAGAGCAGGATGCGCTCCAGGACGGCGGGGCAGCTGCGCCCCGCACCCGGGCAGAGGACGGAGTTCAGCTCGACCGACCGGACGCCCGGCACCCGGCCGGCCGCGATCTCCTCGGCGAGCGGGTCGGGCCACTGCGCACGGGCGCGCGGGAACTCGCAGGCGGCCGGGTCCTCGGTGTGCCCGGAGACGCAGGCCGGAACGTCCGTCCCGGGGATCGGGGTGTCCTGGATGTAGACGATCGGCACCCCGAGCGCGCGCAGCGGCGCCAGCGTCCGCTCCCAGCCGTCGAGCAGCAGCCGTCGGTCGTCGGTGTAGCGGTTGAGCGCGGAGACCACGATCAGCTTGGGCTTCGGCCCGCTGCGCAACCGCTCCAGGCTCGCCGTCCGCCAGCTGTCGCACTCCCAGTACGCCCGCCCCAACTGCGGGTTGACGACATCGAGTTCGGGCAGCGGGCAGCCCTGCTTGACCAGTTCCTCCAGGGCCCAGTGGCGCCCCGCCGCGATGGCGAGCAGCGAGGAGAACCACTGGCCGGCGTGCGAGTCGCCGAGCAGGACGATCCGGTCCGCACCGGTGGTGTCGCCGAACAGGCAGGCGGGGCTGGTGACGGCGCTCGGCGCCACCTCGCACTCGCCGTCCGGCGGGAAGTCCTTGCGCGCCTGCGCGGCGGCCGGGACGACCGCCGCGGTCTTCGGCGGGGTGGCGGTGCGCACCAGCAGGGAGGTGCCGTCGGGCGAGCCGGGCGGCAGGCCGAGCAGGTCCACCGGCCCGGCCGGCCCGAGCAGCCGCAGTGTCCCGGTGCCGACGACCAGCGCCAGCACCACCGGGACGATCACTGCGGTGAGCCCCAAGGAGAGCCCGCGCCTGGGGAGTTCGGCCACGGTCCGGTTGCGGCGCAGCGGCTGTTCGATCCAGCGCAGCACCGCCACGGCGGGCAGCGCGGCCGCCGCGCTCAGCGCCACCTTGACCGGCCAGCCGAGCGTCCCGAACCGGGCCTCGGTGAGCACCAGGACCGGCCAGTGCCACAGGTACAGGTTGTAGGAGAGCCGGCCGATCGCGCGCGGGGCCCGCAGGCCGAGCAGCCGGTCCGCGCCGTACCGGGTGGCGACGACGGCGCCGCCGTCCCGCCGGTCCGGCGTCCCGGCCAGGATGATCGCGGCGGTGGCGAGGGTCGGGACCAGTGCGGCGTACCCCGGGTAGGGGGTGCCGGCGTCGTAGGCGAGGACGCACCAGCCGATGGCCAGCAGGCCGGCCCAGCCGGTGAGCAGCCGCAGCGGGCGCGGTCCGCGCAGCCGGTGCCAGGGCAGCAGGGCGAGCAGCGCCCCGACCCCGAACTGCCAGACCCGCGAGGGCGTGCCGAGGTAGGCGAGCGAGACCGAGCTCTGCGTCCAGTGCAGCGAGAGCGCGAAGGAGCCCAGCGTCAGCGCCCCCGCGACCGCGGCCGCCACCGTGCGGACGGCCCGGCCGCGGCGGACCGCCCGGGCCGCCAGGAACACGATCAGCGCGACCAGTGGCGCCCAGAAGAGGTAGAACTGCTCCTCCACCGCGAGCGACCAGAAGTGCAGCAGCGGGCTCTGGTCGCGCCCGGCCGCGAGGTAGTCGGTCTGCTGGGAGACGAAGCGCCAGTTGGCGACGGAGAGCGCCGCGGCCAGCACGTCGTGCTCCAGGTCGGCACGGCGCAGCGGGACGGTCAGCCAGGCGCCCGCCAGCGCGACCGCGCCGAGCACCACGGCGGCCGAGGGCAGCAGCCGGCGCGCCCGGCGGGAGAAGAACTCCCCCAGCCGGACCCGGCCGGTGGTGACGGCCTCGCGCACCAGCAGTCCGGTGATCAGGTAGCCGGAGACGACGAGGAAGACGTCGACGCCGACGAACCCGCCGGCCAGGCCGGGTACGGAGGCGTGGAAGGCGAGCACCGCGAGGACCGCCACCGCGCGCAGGCCCTCGATGTCGGGGCGGAAGCCGGCCGGGCGGGGCGCCGGCCCCGGGCTGCCGGACGCCCGCGCGCCGGAGCCCCGGGAGCCGGAGCCGCCGCGCGGCGGGCCGGGGATGGTGTAGGTACCCGGCAGGAGCTCCACGTCCGCGCTCGGTGGCACAGGTGTGTTCGGTGACATTGAGGTGGTCGGTGTGGTCGGGGTCGGTGACATCGGTGTGGTCGGGGACATCGGTGTGACGACCTTTCAACCCAGCCAGGGCAGCATCGGGCGGACCCAGCCGGAGGCGAGCAGGGCGGTGAGCACGAGGGTGGCGGTGGCGGCCAGCGCTTCGGGCCAGCGCCGCGGCAGCATGCCCGTCCGGGCCGCGCGCCGGGACAGCAGCCGGCGCGGGGCGCCGGGGCGGTCCGGGTCGGCCGCGCGCTGCCCGCCGGCCGGGCGCAGCTCGCCGACCAGGTCGCGGATCAGCGGGAGGCCGATCTGGCACTGCACGGCCAGGTAGAGGCCGAGGCCCCAGTTGGGCTCCCAGCCGTTGCGGGCGACCGCGAGCGAGAGGCCCGCGGCGGCCGCGCCGACGGAGGCGCAGAGCCACCCGAGCGAGACCAGGACCACCTGGCGGGCCAGGCCGCCCGGCTTCGCCCGGCCGGCGCCGGTGGGCACCCAGGCCGCGCTGCGGCCGCGCAGGGTGTGCCAGAAGGCGGCGCCGGCGGCCACGCTCATCAGCACGTTGGAGCGGATCACCTCGATCCGCCAGCGGGTCCGGCTGATCCGGGGCAGCAGGACGTGCCAGAGCCAGAGCGGCGCGAGCAGCGGCAGGACGTGCCAGGGCCGGATCTGGTCCGGGTACCAGAACATCATCACCAGCGGCGGCAGCGGGGCCACGAAGAGGTTCACGGCGGCGGCCAGGTAGCCGACGACGCCCTCGTAGAAGCAGAGCCGCATCCGCCAGGGCGCCCGGATCCGCTTGAGCACGGGCGAGCCGAGCAGGTGCAGGTTGCCCATCGCCCAGCGGTACTGCTGGTTGACGTAGGAGGCGAGGTTGTCGGGCGAGGTGCCCTTGGCGACCAGCACCGGGACGTACAGCGTCCGGTACCCCTGCTCGTACAGGCCGAGGCCGGTGAAGAGGTCCTCGCTGTGGTCGAGCCGGGCGAAGCCGCCGGCCGCGTCGATCGCCGTGCGCCGGTAGACCGCGTTGCTGCCGCAGCAGATCGCCGCGTCGCTGGCGTCCCGGGAGGGCTGGATCCAGCGGAAGAACCACTCCTGCGCCGAGCCGGCGGCACGCTGGATCCAGTCCATCGTCTCGTCGGTGTCGAAGCACTGCGGGCTCTGCACGATGCCGATCCGGGCGTCCGCGAAGTACGGCACGAGGTGGCGCAGGAAGTCCGGCCTGGGCGCGAAGTCGGCGTCCAGGATGGCGATGTACTCGGCGCGGCTCAGGGTGAGCGCGTGGTTGAGGTTGCCCGCCTTCTTGAGGTGCCCGCGGTCGGGCCGCACGACGTACTCGTAGCCGTGCGCGGCCGCCAGGTCGGCGACCTCGGCGCGGTCGGCGTCGTCGAGCACCCAGACGGTCAGCGCGCCCGGCCAGTCGAGCCGCCGGACCGCGCGGTAGGCGTTCTCCAGGACGTCGAGCGGTTCGCCGCAGGTCGGCAGGTAGAGGTCGACGGTCGGCAGCTCACCGGGGTTCCAGGCGTGCACCAGGACTTCGTGCGACTGCCTGGTCAGCCGGCGCTGGCGGAGGCTGTTGACCGAGGAGAGCCCGAGCGCGACGACGTTGAGCGCGAGGACGGCGAGGAAGCCCCAGAGGGCCGGGGTCCGCAGCGAGAAGGTGAACATGGTCGCCGCGGTGAAGACGAAGGCCAGCGAGGTCAGCACCAGCACCCAGCGGCGTTGTGGTCCGAAATACCAGTACAGCTCCTGATCGGAAGGAGGTTGAGGAAGATGTTGGACAGTCATGAGGCCCCCACAGCCGCGTTTCTGACAGCTCCGCGGTCACAGTACCTCATTGGTATAGACCATTCGGGCAGCCGTCCGAGAGCTGGGACGCCCGCCGGCGGCGCCCGCCCCGGGCCGCGATCGCCCGGCCACCGCGGCCGGATGCGCAGGAAAGCGGCAGGTCACAGCGGTGACGGCGGCGCCCCGCCCGCACCGGGGGCCCGTCGGGCGCAGCCGTCCGCTCCCCGCCAGGACGCCTCCGGGCCCTCGCCGCTCCCCCGCCCCGACGCCTGCGCGACTGCGCGCCGCCCCCGTCGCGACCCCCGATAGCCTCCCGCCGGCCACCCGCCCGTCACCTCGGGCGCCACTCCTCCCCCTCCCGACCCCCTCGCTCCCCCGGGCCGGGCGGCCGCCCCCTCCCCCGATCGGCGGTGCGTCGCACTCGTTCGGCGCAGTCCGGATCGTGCCGGCGCCCCGGTGTTCCCAGACTCGGAGGCGGGGGTGGACTCAACCGGAGAGGCATCCTCATGTACATCGGGCTTCGCCGCATCGTCGCGGTGACCGCAGTGGCAACCGTCGGCATGGGCCTGGCGTCGTGCGGCAGCGCCAAGCAGTCGACCGGCACCACGTCCTCGGGCAGCGCGAGCGGCACCGCAGGAGGAGCGATCAAGATCGGGCTGCTGCTGCCGGAGACCAAGACGACCCGGTACGAGCAGTTCGACCGCCCGCTGATCGAGCAGAAGATCAAGGAACTCGCGCCGAACGCGCAGATCGACTACTACAACGCCAACGAGAACGCGACCACCCAGCAGACCCAGGTGGACACCGCGCTGACCAAGGGCGACCAGGTGCTGATCCTGGACGCGGTGGACTCCAAGTCGATCCAGTCCTCCGTCCAGAAGGCGCACGACGCGGGCGTGAAGGTCGTCGCGTACGACCGCCTGGCGCAGGGTCCGGTCGACTCCTACGTGTCCTTCGACAACAAGAAGGTCGGCGAGCTGCAGGGCCAGGCCCTGGTGGCGGCCGTCGGCGACAAGGCGAACGCCGGGTCGATCATCATGATCAACGGCTCGCCGACCGACCCCAACGCGGCCGACTTCAAGGCCGGCGCGCACAGCGCGATCGACGGGAAGCTCAAGATCGGCAAGGAGTACGACACGCCGAACTGGGACCCGAACAACGCCAACCAGGAGGCCGCCGCCGCGATCACCGCGATCGGCGCGCCCAACGTCGTCGGCGTCTACTCGGCCAACGACGGCATGGCCGCCGGTATCGCGACCGCACTGAAGGCGGCGAACCTCAGCGTGCCGCTGACCGGCCAGGACGCCCAGCTGGACGCGGTGCAGCGGATCCTGGTCAACACCCAGACCATGTCGATCTACAAGCCGTTCAAGCCGGAGACCGACGCGGCCGCGCGGATGGCGGTGGCCTACGCCCAGGGTTCGAGCCCGGCGCCCGACCTGGTGCCGACCACGGTGACCAACGGCAGCGGCAACAAGGTCCCGGCCGACCTGATCACCCCGGTGGTGCTGACCAAGGACAACATCAAGACCACCGTGGTCGCCGACGGCCTCTACACCGTCGCGCAGATCTGCACGCCCGACTACGCCGCCGCCTGCGCCGAGGCCGGCCTCTCGTAGCGGCGCCGGGCCCCGGCCCCCGCCCCCGGAGCGGCCCCGGCCCGGCCCCGGTCGCGTGCGGCACCGGACCGGCAGCACCCCGAAGAAGCACCCGAAGCCGAAGACGCCCCGCCTCCCCCCGGAGGCGGGGCAAGGGAGTTGGTCACTGTGGCAGGTGAGACCGTACTGGCCCTGCGCGGGGTCTCCAAACGGTTCGGCGCCGTACAGGCGCTCACCGACATCGAGCTGGAGGTGCACACCGGCGAGGTACTGGCGCTGGTCGGGGACAACGGCGCCGGCAAGTCCACCCTGGTCAAGGCGATCGCCGGGGTGCACCAGCCGGACGAGGGCGTCATCGAGTGGCAGGGCCGCCCGGTCTCCATCCACCGCCCCCAGGACGCCCAGCACCTCGGCGTGGCCACCGTCTACCAGGACCTCGCGCTCTGCGACAACCTCGACGTCGTCGGGAACCTCTTCCTGGGCCGCGAGATCAAGCGCTTCACCGTCCTCGACGAGGTCGAGATGGAGAAGCGCTCGCGCGAGCTGCTGGACACGCTGTCCATCCGCATCCCCAGCGTGCGGATCCCGATCGCCTCGCTCTCCGGCGGCCAGCGCCAGGTGGTCGCGATCGCCCGCGCGCTGATCGGCTCGCCCAAGGTCGTGATGCTGGACGAGCCGACCGCCGCCCTCGGCGTCGAGCAGACCGCCCAGGTCCTCGACCTGGTCGAGCGCCTCCGCGACCGGGGCCTCGGCGTGATCCTGATCAGCCACAACATGGCGGACGTGATGGCGGTCGCGGACACCGTGGCGGTCCTGCGGCTCGGCCGCAACAACGGCGTCTTCGACCGGCGCTCCACCAACCAGGAACAGATCATCTCGGCCATCACCGGGGCCACGGACAACGCGGTGACCCGCCGACAGGCCCGCGGCACGGAGGGCACCCCATGAGCGACCACATCCCGGGCGGCGACGACGGCCGCCGCCACCACCTGCCCGAGGACAGCATGCCCAAGGGCGGCGTCAACGCGCCGGTACCCGTGGCGCCCTCGGCGACCCCGGTCGTGGACCCGCGGCTGATCGTGCGCCAGGAGGGCATCAAGGGCTACCTCGGGGAGTTCCGCCGGCGGGTGAGCAGCGGCGAACTCGGCTCGCTGCCGGTCGTCCTGGCACTGATCGTGATCTGGGCCGTCTTCGGCAGCCTGGACAGCACCTTCCTCTCCGCCCAGAACCTCTCCAACCTGTCGCAGCAGATCGTCGGCACCGGCATGATCGCCATCGGCGTGGTCTTCGTGCTGCTGCTCGGCGAGATCGACCTGTCGGTGGGCTCGGTCAGCGGCCTGTGCGCGGCGATCTTCGCCGTCCTCAACGTCACCCACGGCGTCAACCAGTGGGTGGCACTGCTCTCCGCCATCCTCGGCGGCGCGGTCGTCGGCCTGATCCAGGGCGTGTTCTTCGCCAAGGTCGGCGTGCCGGCCTTCGTCGTCACCCTCGCGGGCAACCTCGGCTGGAACGGCGCGATGCTGCAGATCCTCGGCGCCAGCGGCACCGTCAACCTCTCCGGCAAGGACATCGTCTCCCGCCTCTACAGCACCATCTACAGCCAGCAGCTCGCCGCCTACGGCGCCGCCGCGATCGGCGTCCTGCTGTTCGTCGGCGCCTCGCTGGCCGACGCGAGACGGCGCCGGGCGGCCGGCGTGCCCTACCGGCCGATGGCCGACCTGGTACTGCGCACGGTGGCCCTGGCCGTCGTCTCGTTCCTCGCCGCGTACACCCTGAACCAGTACAAGGGGCTGCCGCTGGCCCTGCTGATCTTCCTGATCTTCATCGTGGTGCTGGACTTCGTCCTGCGCCGCACCACCTACGGACGGCAGATCTTCGCGCTCGGCGGCAACATCGAGGGCGCGCGCCGCGCCGGTATCAACATCTCGTGGATCCGGATCAGCGTCTTCATCATCTGCTCCACCATGGCGGGCATCGGCGGTCTCTTCCTGGCCGCCCAGATCCAGTCCGCCAGCCAGACCTCCGGCGGCGGCAACCTGCTGATGAACGCCATCGCGGCGGCCGTCATCGGCGGCACCAGCCTCTTCGGCGGCCGCGGCAAGACCTGGTCGGCCCTGCTCGGTGCCCTGGTGATCGGCTCGATCCAGTCCGGCATGAACATCGAGGGCCTGAGCAACGCCATCCAGTTCATGATCACCGGTGCGGTGCTGCTGGCCGCCGTGGTCGTCGACTCCCTGGCCCGCCGCACCCAGAAGGCGGCCGGCCGCGCCTGACCCGCGCCCGGGTCCCGGTACGGCGACGGGGGCCCGCTCCACCGGCGGTGGAGCGGGCCCCCGTCGTCACGGCCGCACCCGGGTGCGGGCCGCGCCCGGTACCAGCGAGCCGGAGCGGATCGGAGCGCCGGGGCCCGGAATCAGAGCGCCGGGGCCGGGAAGGTCGGGTACTCCACGCCGGAGACGTACTGGACGACCCGGATCACCTGGCAGGAGTAGCCGAACTCGTTGTCGTACCACAGGTAGAGGATCGCGTTGTCCCCGTCCACCATGGTGGGGCCGGCGTCCACGATCGAGGCGTGGCGCGAGCCGATGAAGTCGCTGGACACCGCGTCGGGAGCGGTGACGAAGTCGATCTGGCGCTTCAGCGGCGAGGTCAGCGACACCTCCCGGAGGTAGTCGAGGACCTCCTCGCGGGTGGTCTCGCGACCGAGCCGCAGGCTGAGGATCGCGATCGAGACGTCCGGCACCGGCACCCGGATCGAGCTGCCGGTGATCTTCGCGTCGAGGTCCGGCAGCGCCTTCGCGACGGCGGAGGCGGCACCGGTCTCGGTGATCACCATGTTCAGCGGTGCCGAACGGCCGCGGCGGTCCGAGCTGTGGTAGTTGTCCAGCAGGTTCTGGTCGTTGGTGAACGAGTGGACGGTCTCCACGTGGCCGCGCAGCACGCCGTACTCGTCCGCCATCGCCTTCAGCGGCGGGACGATCGCGTTGGTGGTGCAGGAGGCGCAGGACAGGATCTGCTCGTCCGGCTTGATCATGTCGTGGTTCACGCCGTGCACGATGTTCGGGACGTCGCCCTTGCCCGGCGCGGTCAGGACGACCTTCTCGATCCCGGGGCGCAGGTGCTTCGAGAGCCCCTCGCGGTCCCGCCACCGGCCGGTGTTGTCGATCAGGATCGCGTCCTTGATCCCGTACGCGGTGTAGTCCACCGTGGTCGGGTCGTCGGAGTAGATCACCGTGATCTCGTGACCATTGGCGATGATCTTGTTGTTCGCCTCGTCGACGGTGATCGTGCCGTTGAACTGGCCGTGGATCGAGTCGCGCCGCAGCAGCGAGGCGCGCTTCACCAGGTCGTCGCCCGCACCCTTGCGGACGACGATGGCACGCAGCCGCAGGCCGTTGCCCGACCCGGCCTTCTCGATCAGCAGGCGGGCCAGCAGCCGGCCGATCCGGCCGAACCCGTACAGCACGACATCGCGCGACCCGCGGCGCTCCAGCTTGTTGGCACCCGTGGCGCCGGCCACCGCCTCCGCGGTGAACTCCGCCACCGACAGACCGCGGTCATCGGCCTTGTACGTGGCGGCGAGCATGCCGATGTCGATCTGGGAGGGGCCGAGGTCCAGCGCGGTGAGCGCGTGCAGGAACGGCAGCGTCTCGGTGACCGAGAGCTCCGCCCCGGCTATCTGGCGGGCGAACCGGTGAGTCTTCAGAATGCTGACCACCGACTTGTTCACCAGGGAACGGCTGTGCAGCAGAACGGTGACGTCCCGCTCACGCTGCAGCCTCCCGATGATCGGGATCATCGACTCCGCGATCTCCTCGCGGTTCATCCAGTTAGTGAACACGTCTTCGTTGACAGTCACAGGTCCATCTTTCGAGCTAGGCGAATGCCCACATGCTAGCTTTGAGCCATTTTGGCCTCTCAGCCGGACCCACCCGAACGGCACTTCCCCCGCCCGGCAGCCCGAAGGGCACGCCTAGCCCGTTCGTCCGACCCGGGGGGCCGTCGTGGCCCTATCGAAAGCCCGCACCGGAGCGGGCAACAGGCCCTCGTACGGCGGCCGGTCGTGCGCGACCTTCCGCGGGGTCCGCGCACCCCGGCCGTGGGCCGCGAGCCGCTCGCACGCCACGGCTGCCACCGACCGGCGCCCTCCTCCCCCGCTCCAGCCCGTGACGGACATCACCGGAGCCGGGCCGCCCGCCGTCCTCCCCCGCCCGCCCCCGGCCTCGGTGGGTCAGGCCGGGTGGGGCTCGGTGGTGAGGGTGGTGGTGAAGACGGGGGTGCCGGACTGGGTGGCTCGGATGTGGGTGCGGGGGTGGCCGTCGGGGGTGGGGGGTGCGGGGGTGGTGGTCAGGAGGCAGGGCTGGTCGAACTCGACGTAGCGCAGGAAGGTGCTGTCGAAGGCGACCGGGACGGCGGGGTGGGGCAGGGTGGCCCGGGTCGCCTGGACGGCGGCCTCCAGGAGGACCATGCCGGGGACGTGGTCGTGCGGGTGGTCGAAGAGGACGCGGTGGCCGGTGTCCGTACGGAGCTGCCAGTGGTCCGGCGCGCCCGCCGGTGAGATGACGACGTCCCGCTCGTGCAGGCGGCCGACCACGGCGGTGGGGGCCGGCGGGGGGAGCGGGAGCGCCCGGGCGAAGGCCTGGGCCGCGTCGGCGTAGCGGCCGCGCAGGCGGTCGTAGAGGGCGGGCGGGTGGCTGGTGTAGTGGAGTTCGGCGGTGCCGAGGTGGCGCCCCCCGCGCCGGGCCTCGACCTGGGAGACCAGGTGGGCGGAGCCGAGCCGCCGCCTGGTCACCGAGGTGTGGGTGATCAGCAGGTCGACCTCGGGCGGGCCGGAAGTGGTGAGCAGCTCGCCCGAGTTGACGGACGTTCGGATACGCTCCATGCCGAAGCGGTGTCCGAGCGGGACGCCGTGGACGGCGTGGCTCAGCACGGTGAGCGCCTGGCGGGCGCTCTCGGTGAACAGCAGGGGGCTGTAGCGGCCGCCCTCGGTGTAGAAGGGGTGGTCGTGCGGCCAGTGGACGGTGACCCACTGGGTGGCGCCGGAGACGTCGCCCCAGTCGGTGACGAGCGCTTCGCCCGCCACGGACTTGCCGACCAGGGCCGGTATCTCCGGCGGGACCGTCGGCCGGGTGCGCGTGGCCGCCGTGTGCTGAACGATCGTTGGACGCGACTCCATGATGAGCCGTCTCCCCCCGGAGTCAGTGTGGCGGGGGACGGGAGCGGTGCAATCGTCCCCCCAGCCTATAAAATGAAGAATACTCTTCTTTATCAAGCAACATGAGGTGCAGTCGTATGGTGGGACGCCCAGTGAAACAGGAGCGGGCCGAGCGGACGCGGGCCGCCCTGATCCAGGCCGCCGCGAAGCTCTTCGGGGAGCAGGGCTTCTCCGGAACCAGCGTCGTGAAGATCGCCGACGAGGCCGGCCTGACCCTGGGCGCGGTGTACTTCCACTTCCGCAACAAGAGCGAGCTGGCCCGGGAGATCGTCTGCCGCCAGCCCGAGTGGGTGGTGACCCCCCGCCCCTCGGAGGGGCTGCAGCGCGTCGTCGACGTGTCCCTCACCTGGGCCTGCCAGCTGCTCGACAACCCCATCCTCCAGGCCGGGGCCCGACTGGTCTGGGAGCAGGAGCAGTTCAACTCCCCGGACGAGAACTCCCACCGCCAGTGGGCCGAGATCATCATGGACGACCTCCTGGTCGCCCAGCGCCGGCGGGAACTGCGGGCCGGCACCGACGTCCAGGCGCTCTCCCGCCTGGTGGTCTACGCGTGTACGGGGGCCCAGATGCACTCGTTCATCGAGACCCGGCGCGCCGATCTCCCGGAACGCGTCGTGGAGTTCTGGCAGCTGCTGCTGCCGGCTGTCGCAACTCCCGCCACCGCCAAGCGGATCGAGCTCTCGGAGTGCCGCGGCCGGCCCGAGTAGCGCCGACCGCCGGGACCGCCCCGTGCCGGTCCGCTCCCCGGACGGTCGGCCGTCCCGACTGGTGCCGCCCCCGGCGGGCCCGGGACAATGATCGACATCCGAGTTCGACGACACCGAGACCGGCTCGCGGGCCGGTCGGCGCCGCGGGCAGGGGGGCGAAGCACATGGAGCACCGTCAGGGGCTGTTGCAGGGCAGGACCGTCATGATCACCGGGGCGTCCAGCGGGATAGGCGCGGCCGCCGCCCGGCTGTTCGCCGCCGAGGGCGCGGCCGTGGTGCTGACGGCCCGGCGCAAGGAGCTGCTCGACCGGCTCGCCGAGGAGATCCGCTCCGCGGGCGGCCGGGCCGAGGTGGCCCCGGGGGACGTCACGGCGACGGCCGACGTCGAACGGGTCGTCGCCACCGCCGTGGCGGCCTTCGGCGGCCTGGACGGCGCCTTCAACAACGCCGGCTGGGGGGCGATCGGCTCACAGCTGCACGAGACGGACGACGCGGTCTACGACCGAATCATGGACGTCAACGTACGCGGCGTGTGGAACTGCCTCAAGCACCAGGTGCCGGTGATGCTCGGCCAGGAGTCGGGCGGGTCGATCGTCAACACCGCCAGCATCGCGAGCCTGTTCGCCACCGGAGCGGTCTCCCCCTACGTCGCGGCCAAGCACGCCGTGCTCGGCCTGAGCCGGGCCGCGGCGGCCGAGTACGGGGCACGCGGGATCCGGGTCAACGCGCTGGTCGTCGGGACCACCCGCACCGAGCTGATCGAGGAAGCCATGCGCCAGGTGCCGCAGTTGGAGCAGGTCGCGGTGGGCAGATCCATCCAGCCCCGGCTCGCCGAACCCGTCGAGGTGGCGCGCGCGGCGGCCTGGCTGCTGAGCGACCAGGCCTCGTTCGTCACCGGTGGTGCCGTCCCCGTCGACGGCGGCTGCAGCGCCGTCTGACGGGGCCGGCGGAGCCGGGGGTCGGGCCCGGCGGGGTGACTCTCGCCGGTGGGCTCAAGTCAGGCACCGCTCGCCGCAACTGAGGAGGTCCCAGATGCGGCTGATGTGCTCCACGGACTGCCCGTCCAGGGGTTCCTTCCGGCAGGCCCGCTGCCGGATGCAGGACTCCGCTCCGGTGACCAGGTACCCGGCCAGGGTGGCGAGGGTGCTCCGGTCCCCGTACGGGCCCAACTCGGCTTCGTGCGTCGCCTGCAGGCGCTCGTGGATCACCGGCGCCCAGGTCGTCGACCAGTCCGGCTCCCCGGGTTGCTCCCGGGCGAGCCGGGCCGCGGCGCGCACCACGGCCTCCCGCTCCAGCAGATCGGCCAGCGCCAGGGTCAGCGAGATGACCGACTGGACCGGGGGTTCGCTCCGCGCCGTCACCTGGCCCACGACCGCCTGGGTCACGGCGTGGCCCTGCGTCCTGACCACCGCGGCCATCTCCTCCTTGCTCTGGAAGTGGAACGTCAGGGCTCCGGTGGTGATTCCGGCCGACCTGGCGATCCGCGCCAGGGACGCCCCCGCGTATCCGTCGCGGTCGAACTCGCCAGCGGCCGCGCTGACCAGGTTCTGTCGCGTCCGGGCCGCCCTCTCTTGCATCATCATGCTCCTGTCAGATGTGGCGTTCATACACCCGCACCATAGGCGTAAAAAAAGAATGCCACTATTTTTGTAGCGGGGCCGCCTCCCCGTGGTGCATCCTGTGTAGAACTGGTGTACAGGGGGGACTTTATGACTCTGGCGACAACCTCTCGAACCGAACTACCAGGTCAGCCCCGGGCCGTGGTGTCGATCCCGTACCGACGGACCGAGAAGGCCTCCGAGCCGCAGGCGATCCGGGTGCTCGTGGTCGCCGGCGACCACGACGCCGCCGAAGGAAGGGCTCATGACCTCCGACGACAGGGGTACTGCACGAGACTTGCCGGAACCGGCGCGGAAGTGCTGAGAACACATGAGCACTCGGACATGATCCTGCTCGACCTCGATCTTCCCGACATCGACGGCCTGGAAGTCTGCCGTTCGATACGAGCGAGTGGAGACAAGCCCATTATCACTCTCACCGGCCGCGACACCGAACTGGACCGGGTGCTCGCCCTGCAGGCCGGCGCGGACGACTGCGTCGTCCGCTCGTGCGGCCCCAGGGAGATGACGGCCCGTATCGAAGCCGTCCTCCGCCGGGCCCGCCCCAGACCGGCCCCGGTCCGGATATTATCCATCGGCCCGCTCCACGTCGACGAAAGGACCCGTGAAGTCCGCCTGCACGGCGAGCGGGTGAGCCTCACCGCCAAGGAGTTCGAGCTGCTGCACATCCTGGCCTCGAACCAGGGCCACGTCATGTCACGCAAGGATCTGATGGCCCGGGTCTGGGACACCGACTGGGTGGACTCCAGCCGGACCATCGACACGCATGTGCGCAACCTTCGCGCGAAGCTCGGCGCCAGCACCTGGGTCATCACCGTCCGCGGCATCGGCTACCGCATCGGCCACGGCTGACGGCCGGCCACGGGCCCGCCCCGGAAGGACCGCACCGACCGGACGGCACCCGCCCGGAGCGCCCCGCGCGAACGGCGTCCCGGCGCGCACGACACCCTCATCGAACGACCCCGCGCAGTGCGGGAACGAACCGACCTCGCACGGACAGCAGCCCACGGGCCCACCCCCGAGGCGCGCCGCCGGCCGGCCGACTGATCGTCATCTACCGTTTCCCCGGCGGTTGACAGACCGACGACCGGCGCGCGGAGCCCCGGCGAAGAGCGAACCCGGGCGCACCGACCGAGCGGTTCGGCAGATGGCAGTGGGGGGGGGGGGGGGGGGGGGGGGAAACAGCACCCGCCCAGAGAACAAGAAGACCTCCCCCTCCT
>NZ_JBVHVO010000030.1:75858-91547 GCF_055564815.1 Kitasatospora sp. NPDC028961
CACGAGGGGAAAAAAAAAACAAGGAAAGAGAAAAAAAAACAAAAAAAAAAAAAAACCAAAAACAACCCCCCCCCCCCCCCCCCGAACCCCCCCCCCCCCCCCCCCCCCCCCCCCCCCACTGCCATCTGCCGGGAGAATCAGACCGCTTCCGCGCGCTTCGCCGGGAAGGCGTGCGTACGGGCGGCGAACACCAGGGCGATCAGCGGGATCACCAGCACCAGCACGGTCCACGGGAACGAGCCCGGGCCGGCCGCCGAGAGCAGCACCCCGCCGGCCACGCCGCCACCGGCCATGAACGAGTTCCAGACCGTGACCAGCAGGGCCTGACCGCGGCTGCCGCCCGTGTTGGTGACGGCGGTCTGCAGCAGGGTGGCCAGGCCGCCCCAGCCGAGGCCCCACAGCACCATCGCCCCGTAGACGGCCACCGGGCTGCCCGGCGTCAGCGCGAGGAAGACCGCCGCCACGGTGAACAGGACGCAGCTGGCGATGGTCAGTTCGCGCAGATAGCGGTCGATCAGCGTGCCGGTGATCCAGATGCTCAGCATCGAGGCGAGGCCGAAGACCAGGAGGACGGTGTCGCGGTTGTCCCCCAGTTTGTTCTCGTCGAGGAACGAGGCGATGTACGTGTAGAAGGTGTTGTGGGCGAGCACGTACGCGGCCACCACGACCAGGATGATCGACACCCCGGGCAGGCGCAGGGCCTGGAGGATCGGCTCGCGGTGCTCGGCCTTCTGCCCCGGGTGGTCGGGCACGGACGCGATGATCCACAGCAGCAGCAGCACGGTGACGGCGGTGATCAGACCGAAGGTCAGGCGCCAGCCGAAGACCTTGCCGAGGAAGGTGCCGGCCGGGATGCCCAGCGACAGGGCGAGCGGGATGCCGATCATGGTGATCGCGATGGCCCGGCCGACCAGGTGCGGCGGCGCCAGCCGGCGCGCGTACACCACGAGTTCACCCCAGACGGCGGCCGCGGCCACACCGGCGACGAGACGGAACCCCATGGTCAGGACGTAGCTCGACGAGATGGCGGTGACCGTGTTGGCGAGGATGAAGGCCACCACCGCCACCAGGACCAGCTGCTTGCGGCGCCAGCCGGCCGTGGCGGCGGCGAGCGGGATGGCCGAGACGCCGGTGGCGATCGCGTAGATCGTCAGCGCCTGCCCCGCCGCGGACTCACTGACCGAGAGGTCGCGCGCCATCTCGGGCAGCACGCCGGCGGGCAGCGCCTCGGTCAGCACCATCACGAAGGCGGCCGTGGCCAGGGCCAGCAGGGGGGACATCGGGAGCTTCCGGCTCTCCTCCGCGGAGGGTGTGTCCGGAGGGGAGCTTGCCGACAGCCCGGTCTGGGAGGTTGCCATGCTTGATACCTCGAACTCTCATACGAATGCGGATTCAGGACGCTGCTGCGGTACGGGGTGAGCCGACTGCGGGCGGAGAGCGGTTCGTCGCGTGCCGGTTCGTCGCACGCCAAAGCCCCCCGGCCCCCACGCAGCGCGCTGCCAGCCGCAACAACCGCCGACCGCCCGGTCATCCCGTTTCCCGCAGAGATGATGGACTTATTTATGTTCCGGCGGAAGTAGCGGGTGCGGCGAGCCCGGTGGACGGCACTCGGCCTGGCGCTGAACAGAGTTGACGGACCATCAAACGCGCAGCTCACGGACCCGGAACGACGCTCCGGACAGTCGGCCGCGGGGGTGGCCGCGGGGCTTCCGATGCGGCGGCGATACCGTCTCACATGGTGGACGCTCCGCAGGAACCCGCCTGCCCGGCGGGGCGGACAACCCCACCGGGCAGGCGGATCGGGCCAGAAGGGCGGGAACCGGCCAACGGCGGCGAGACCCGAACGACTAGGCCGGGTAGTTGGACTGAGTGAACGTCACCTCGTTGTCCAGCACCACGCCGTGGCTCTTGAAGTCGATGGTGATGCGGTCGCCGTGGGCGATCCGGAAACCGTCGTGGAAGCTCGCCTTGTCGGCGCCGAGCAGGACGTAGTTGACCAGACCCGGGCGGCGCAGCGCCGGGTACTCGAACAGGTTGTCCACCATGTCCTGGATCTTGAAGTACAGGGCGTCCTCGCCGCAGTCGAACGGGCCCTCCCAGGCGGGGACGCCGTCCCGCTCGATGACGACCCGGCCGGTCACCGAGGCCGGCGGCTCCCCGAGGAACAGCCACGGGGTGATCGAGGTGTCGCACAGCTTGCAGTACGGGTTCCAGCCCGGGTTCTGGATGTGCAGGCCGATGTCGCACAGGTCGTTGCCGAAGGTGTAGCCGACGTACCGCGGGTTGCCCGCGTCGTCGTTGACGTAGACGAGGGCCAGTTCCGGCTCCTCGATCAGCGCCACCGACTTCTCCGGGACGACCAGGGTCTCGCCGGGCAGCCGCAGCCAGGAACCGAAGCCCTTGAAGAACCAGTTCGGCGCGACGAACTCCTCGTCCTCGCCCGGCTCGCCCTCGAACTTCGACTTGTGGGTCCGCATGAAACCGCTCAGCAGGGCGTTCCCGCTGGCCTCGGGCAGCAGCGGCGGCAGGTACTTCACCTGCTCCTCGCCGCCCTCGACGGTGATCGGGGTGACCTCGGCCTTGATCGCGGCGACGACGTCCTCGGCGGTCTCGGCGGCGATGAACTCGGCCTGCAGCCGGCCGTCGTTCACCCGGTACAGCGTCAGAGCCTGCCCGGGTACGGGCTTCTCGAAGCCCACGTACCGCTCACCCTGGTATTCGCATTCGAAAAGTATGGACATCTCGGTGGTCCTCCTAGGCTCGTTGGTGCGGTCGGCCCGGCAGGAGCCGGGTGGTGGACGGGGCGGTGAGGTCCGTCAGGACCTCGTCGACCCGGTCGATGGCGGCCCGGATCCACGGCAGCCCGAGCGGGTCGGCGGCCTCCAGGGCGGCGTGCTGCCGCTCCGCCGTCTCGCCGTAGAACCGGCTGGTGGCCGCGCGCAGCCGCAGCGGCTCGGCGGCCTCCCCGAAGGCCTCGGCGCCCAGCACGCCGACGCCGTAGCGGTCGGTGAGCAGCCGGGCCAGCTCCGTCCCGGTGCGCACCCCGTGGACGGAGCGGAGCCGCTCGCGCAGCGGCTCGAAGTCCGGGTACAGGTAGCAGGTGGCGCGGACCGGCGCCAGCAGCGCTCCGGCGGCGGTGAACCGCTCGGCCGTCGCCGCGGCGACGATCCCGTGCAGCCGGCGCGAGGCCGCCACGTGCGCCACGATCTCCGGCGGCTCGCCGAAGGCGTACGCGGCCGCCACCTGGACGGGCGCGGGCGGGCTGGACCAGATCTGGCTGGCGATGGCGATCAGCCGGGCGTGGAGCCGGCGCCCGGCGGTGCCCTCGGGCAGCAGGGCGACGCCCGTCCGCCAGCCGCCCACCGCCAGGTTCTTGGTCAGCCCGGTGGTGACCACGGTGCGCTCGGGTGCGAACGCGGCCGGGGAGACCGCCGGGGTGGCCGGGTCGAAGACCAGGTCGCAGTAGATCTCGTCGGAGATGATGACGAGGTCCAGCTCCCGGGCCGCCTCGCCCAGCCGCCGGACGGTGTCGGGCGCGGCGACGGCGCCGGTGGGGTTGTCCGGCAGGGTGACGACGACGGAGCGCGGGTCGTGCCCGGCGGCACGGGCCGCCAGGACCGTCTCGCGCAGCAGGTCCGGGTCCGGTACGCCGCCCTCCCCCGCCGGGACGGGGACCTTGAGGACGCGGGCGCCGACGAGCTCGGCCTGGGCGGCGTAGCTGACCCAGCTGGGCCGGGGGATCACCACGTCGCCGCCGACCGCCATGATCAGGGCGAACAGCAGGGCCTTGCTGCCCGGCCCGGCGACGACCAGCTCCGGGTCGGCGGCCAGACCGCGCCGCTGCCAGTAGCCGGCCGCCGCCGACCGCAGCTCCGGGCTGCCGGCCACCGGGCCGTAGGTGGACCGGTCGGCGGCGGCCGCCAGCCGGGCCCTCAGCTCGGGGTGGACCGGCAGGCCGATCTCGCCGCTGGCCATGATCAGGACCTGTTCGCCGGCGGCGCGTCTGCGGGCGAGGGCCTCGTCGGCGGCCAACGTCGCCGACAGGGTCACCTTCGCGGGCTCGGGCATGGGTGTGCTCCAGGGATCGGAGGGGGCTGGTGGTCGGCGGTGCGGGACCGGGGCGATCCGGCGTGGGTCACTGCCCGCCGTAGCGGCGGCGCAGCTCGGCCTTGCGGACCTTGCCGGTGAGCGTCTTCGGCAGGGCGTCGACGACCACCACGCGCTCCGGGAAGAAGCGCGGATCCTGGCCGGCCTCGCGCAGCACGGCGTGGATCTCCTCCAGCCCGGGCTGCGCGCCGGCGGTGACGACCACCGCGAGGATCGGGTCGTCGCTGCGCCCGGTGGTCCCGACCAGCGCGGTCTCGGTCACCTCGGGGTGCCGGGAGATGATCGCTTCGAGTTCCGTCATCGGGACGACGGTGTCGTCGCGGATCAGGGCGTCCTTGGCCCGGCCGAGGATGCGGATGCCGCCGCGGCCGTCGTCGCGCGCGTAGTCCCCGGTGTCGAACCAGCCCTCGGCGTTGAACTCGGCGGCGAAGACGTCCTCGCGCTTGTAGTACCCGAGGGCCTGCGCCGCGCCGCGCACCCGCAGCCGGCCGACCGGGGCGCGCTTGCCCGGGTCGTCGCGGTCGTCGACGCGCAGCTCCATGGAGTCGATCGGTCCGCCGTTGCTGCTGGCCGCCCAGTCCGGGTTGTAGTCGAGCCGGGTGATGGTGACCGGCCCGAACTCGGACATCCCCCACACCGAGTAGGTCCGGGCCCCGAGGGTCTCGCGCACCTCGTCCACCAGCTCCTGGAGCACCGGCGCGGAGCCGGTGACGGCGTGGCGCAGGGTGGAGACGTCGCGCGGGTCCTCCCGCTGGGACCTGGCGATGTCGGCCAGGGTGGACGGCGGACCGTAGACCAGCGTGGCGCCGTAGCGCTCGACTAGGTCGAGCAGGGCGGAGTTGCGCCGGACGTCCTGGAAGGCGACGGTGGCGCCGAGCATGACGCCGGTCAGGATGCCCTGGCCGAAGCCGGAGTAGTGGACGAGCGGGGTGGTGACGGCCGCGACCAGGCTGTCGTCGAGCAGGAAGGTGTCGGCGTAGCCCCGGACGGCCGCGTAGATGGTGTTCTGGCTGTGCAGCACGCCCTTGGACACCCCGGTGGTGCCCGAGGTGAAGAGCACCACGAACGGCTCGTCGGGCGTGAGTTCGCGCCCGTCCAGCTCGCCCGCGCGCTGCTCCTCCCACGGGACGCCGACGAAGTGCTCGTCGAAGGAGAGCGTCCCGGCGTCCCGGCCACCGACCACCACCACGTGCTCCAGCGGAAGTTCGGCCTTCAGCGCGGTGAGGTGGGCGGCCAGCGGGTAGCCGTTCCACTCCGGGACGGTGATGCAGACCCGGGCGCCGGTGAGCTCCAGGCGGTGCCGCAGCTCCTCCTCCTGGCAGACCGGGTCGATCGGGCAGATGACCGCGCCGACCCGGATGCAGGCGAACAGCAGCGGCACCGTCTCCCACCGGTTAGGGAGCTGGACGGCGACGAAATCACCGCGCTCGACGCCGAGTTCCACCAGCGCCAGGGCGAAGCGGTCGGTCAGCACCGCCAGTTCGGAGTAGTCCAGGGTGTCGGTGCGCGCCTCGCCGATCCGGCGGGCCGCGACGGCGAGCTTGCGCGGCCGCAGCCGGGCCTGGCGGCGCAGGTCGTCGAGGAAGGTCTCCTCGCGCCACCAGCCGCGCCGCAGGTACTCGGCCGCGCTGCCCCGGGGCGGGGCCTGGTCCGGGCCGACGGACGGGCCGGCGGTCATCCGCGCTCCTTGCGGCGCGCGGCGAGCAGCTCGGGCAGCGGGTCGCCGGCGCGGGCGGCGGCGATCTCCAGCAGGTCGCGGGTGTTCTGCCGCACCCGGTCGCCGACCCAGTCGAAGACCCAGGCCTTGCGGGCCTCCGCCTCCAGGTGGAACGGCACGACCCGGGTGACGGCGAGGGCCGCCGAGCCGGCGCCCCCGATGTTGGCGATCACGCCGGGGACGACGGTGGCGCCCGCGGCCAGCACCTTGGCCTTGCCCTCGGCGCTGGAGGCGAGGTTGCCGCCCTCCACCACCAGGCGCGAGCGCAGCCGGTGCGCGTTGTCGGCGTTGATCGCGTGCTTCTGCGCCGCCAGGATCAGCAGGTCGGCGTCGACGTCGAGCCAGGCGTCCGGCTCGCCGGACTGGGTGACGCCCTGCGGCAGGCGGGAGCGGTCGATCCGGCCGAACTCGTCGGTGATGGCGACCAGGTCGGCCACCGGCAGCCGGTCCGCGCTGATGGTGCCCTGGACGTCGGCGACGCCCACCACGGTGTGGCCGCGGTCCTCCAGGAACCGGGCGACGGCACGGCCCACCGCACCGAAGCCCTGCACCACGACCCGGGCCGACCCGGTGCGGCCGCTGGCCTCCAGCGCGGTGACCGCGGCCACCCCCACGCCGTGCCCGGTGCAGTCGATCAGCGGCTCGTAGTAGGTGCGCCAGTCGATCGGCATGTCCGGGGCGCCCAGCCGGAAGCGCGGGTCGTAACCGGCCTCCGCGAAGAACACCGCCCGGTCCGCGGGGGTGACGCCCATGTCGATGCCGAGGTGGATGCCGCCGTGCAGCAGCGGCTTCACCGTCCGGCCGAAGGTCCGGAAGGTCTCCTCGCGGTCGGTGCCGTCGGAGACGATGCCGGCCTTGGCGCCGCCGATGCGCAGCCCGGCGAGGGTGAACTTGTCGGTCATGTCGCGGGCCAGGCCCGCCACTTCCTCCTCGGTGACCCCGGTGGTCATCCGGGTGCCGCCCATGGCCAGGCCGTCGACGAGGGAGTCGACGACCACCCAGCCCTTGATCGCACCACCGCTGCCGTTGAGGTGAACGGCGAATGCCGGCGCCTGGGTCTCTTCCACAGTCATGTGCGCATTCCTTCGGTACCTAGATGGGTTCATGGTGTGACGGCCCGTCAGCCAGGCGCGCCGGCCGACGCGGACGGCCCGGCCGTACGCGCCTGCTGACGGATCGTCACTGGTAGAGCTGTGCGAAGCCTCGCAGAATCTCCAGACCGTCGGCGCGGAACTCCAGATGTGCCTGGGCCCCGTGGATCCGCCCGTCCTCGGAGCGGATGAACTCCACCGGGGCGTGCTCCGAGCGGCCGATCGAGCGGAAGCCCTCGGGCGCCTCCTGGAGGTAGAGGGTGTGCCGGTGGAACACCGTCACGGTCGGCTTCACATGGGTGAAGAGCGGCTCCTCCTTGTCGACCTGCACCTCGTAGCCGCCCACCCGCTGCGGCCCCTCGGCGAGCCGGCCGCCGGCCGCGACGGCGATGATCTGCATGCCGCCGCAGATCCCGAAGACCGGGACGTCGGCATGGGTCACGAGGTCGATCAGCGGCCGGTAGAAGTCGCTGTCATAGGCCCGCACCTTGGTACCGCTCAGCACGATCGCCTGGTAGCGGCCACCGAGGTCGGCGGGCACCTCCTCGGCGCGGACGACGTCCGTCTCCGAACCCAGCTCCTCGAAGCGGCCGCGGAGCTGCTTCAGCGACAGCGTTCCGTTGTTGACGACTAGCACACGGGATTTCGCCACGTACCCTGCTCCTCACGCTCGTGTGATGACGGTTCCGGTGCGCTCGGCGATCAGGTCCGTCACGGGTGCGCTGCCGATGACGACGCGGTCCACTCCCCGGTCCAGGGCCTCCCCCGCGGCGCGCAGCTTCTTGCGCATGCCGCCGGTGGCGCCCTTGTCCCGGAACCTGGCCGCGGCCTCCGCCGTGATCCGGCGCACCGGCTGATCGTCGATCAGCAGGTGCGCGACATCGGTGACCAGGACCAGCTGTTCGGCCCCGATGCCGCCGGCGACGGCGGCAGCGGCCCGGTCGCCGTCGGTGTTCACCTCCCGGCCCGCCGCGTCCCGCGCCAGCGGGGTGACGAGGTAGGCGTGGCCGGCCTTGATGTTCTTCAGCACCGCCGGGTCCACCCCGGTGATCGGGCCGACGAGGTTCTCCAGCTCGACGAGCTGCTTCTCCTTCCACCACCAGCGCTCGCCCTCGCCGGCGGTCACCAGGCCGTCGCTGCCGAGCACCCGCTCGGCGGTGATGCCGCGCTGCTCCAGGCGTCGCAGGACGTCCTCGGCGAGCTCGGCACTGACGGTCTTGATGTCCTCGATGACCTCGGGCGTCGTCCACCGGCTCTGGTTGCCGTACCGGTCGCGCAGGATCGCCGAGGGCTCGTGGTAGCGGGGGCTGAGGTTCTTCAGCGGCTTGGACCAGCCGTGCACGAGGACCAGCGGGCGGTCCCGGCCGAACCGGGCCAGGTCGTCCCACCAGGTGCCGGCGAGGTCGTCGACCGTGCTGCCGCCGAGCTTGACGACGGTCGGGGTGTCGGTGGCTGCCGTCCCGGTCATGCCGGCATCACCGGCTGCTGGGTCAGCCCGGTCTCCTCGGGCAGGCCGAAGCGCAGGTTGAGGGCCTGGATCGCCTGGCCCGCCGCGCCCTTGACCATGTTGTCCAGCGCCGCCAGGACGACGATCCGCCCGGCCTCCTCGTCGTGCAGGACCGACACGTCGCAGAAGTTCGAACCCAGCACGGCCTGCGGGTCCGGCACCGGGATCAGCGTCTCGTTGTGCCGGCGGACCCGCACGAACGGGCGCTGCTTGTAGAAGCGCAGGTACGCGCGGTGCAGGCTGCGCGCGTCCACCTCGTCGTCGGTGAAGACGTAGGTGCTGGCCATCAGGCCGCGCACGTGCGACACCCCGTACGCCGACATGCTGAGCGAGTCGATCCCGCCCGGCTTGCTGCGCTCCAGGAAGTCCTTGACCTCCGCCGCGTGCCGGTGCCCCGCCGGTGCGTACGGCGCGATGGCGCCGTTGCGCAGCGGGTGCAGGTCGGCCGTCCGCAGGGACAGGCCGCCGCCGCTGGAGCCGGTCTTGCCGTCCACCACCACGGTCCTCAGGTTGAGGCCGAGGCCGATCACCAGCGGGGCGAGCCCGAGGGTGATCGCGGTGGCGAAGCAGCCCGGCAGCGAGATCAGCGCGGCGCCGGGCAGCTGGTCGCCGACCAGCTCCGGGACGCCGTAGACGAACCGGTCCGCCAGGCCGTCGGCACGGTGCACGTCCGGGTACCACCGGTCGTGCAGCGCCGGCGTCTGGATCCGGAAGGCGCCGCTGAGGTCGATGACGCAGGGCACCTCGTCGGCCAGCCGCGCCGCCAGCTCTGCTGAGGCGGTCGCGGGCGTGGCGAGCAGGACGACGTCGCACCGGCCGCTGAGGTCCGTGCCGACCGGTTCGATGGTCAGCCCGAGGTCCAGCCGCAGGCCCGGGTGGAGCTCGGCCGGGCGGCGCCCCGCGCTGGCGTTG
This sequence comes from Kitasatospora sp. NPDC028961, assembly GCF_055564815.1. Classification (NCBI taxonomy): domain Bacteria; kingdom Bacillati; phylum Actinomycetota; class Actinomycetes; order Kitasatosporales; family Streptomycetaceae; genus Kitasatospora; species Kitasatospora sp. NPDC028961. The sequence goes on from NZ_JBVHVO010000030.1 coordinate 85,193, forward strand.
CCGCCGAGGAAGGTCAGCTCCAGCTCGGGGTGCTGGGTGATCAGCCTGATCAGTTCACCGCCGGCGAGTCCGGAGGCCCCGATGATGCCGACCCGGATCATCCGATCTCCTCCCGTACGTAGCGGCCGATGGCCGCGGCGATGTCCACCCCGGTGGCCGAGGCGACCGCCCGGAAGGCCGGTGCGTGGTTGACCTCGTTGACCACGTAGCCGTCGGGCGTCGCGAAGAGGTCGATGCCGAAGATGCCCTCGCCGAGGACGTCCAGCACCCCGTCGACGATCTTCTGCACCTCGGGGTCGAGGTCGACGGCGCGGTTGCGGTTGCCCAGCGCCGCGTTGCTGCGCCAGTCCGTCCCCGCGCTGTGGAACTCGGCGATGGCGACCAGCTCGCGGCCGACCACGAAGCAGCGCAGCGAGGATCCGCCGGCCAGGTAGGGCTCGATCAGCGAGGCCTGCTCGAAGCCGTGCCCGAGGTCCTCGACGTAGTCGTAGACCGAGTGCGCGGAGTCCGCGTCCCGCAGCAGGGTGACCCGCTTGCCCATGCCGCCGAAGACCGGCTTCAGCACGACCGGCGGCGGCAGTTCGGCCAGGGCCTTCTCGAAGTCCCGGCGGGACAGCACGAGCCGGAAGTCGGGCACCGGCACGCCGGCGGCACGCAGCTGGGCGCGCAGCGTCAGCTTGTTCTCGCAGGCCTGGATGGCCGAGACGGTGTTCAGGGTGGGGATCCGGGCCGCCTCCGCGACGGTGGCGATCAGACCGCCCCGCGTGTAGCTGCGGCTGCGGACGAGCACGGCGGCGTAGCCCCCGAGCGAGGCCGACTCCTGGTCACCCAGGGCGAGGGACTCGTCGTTGACCCACTCGACGCTCAGGCCCAGGCCCGCGGCCGCGTCGATCAGCCGGCGCTCTTCCCAGCCGACCCGGTCGGCGACGATGGCGACAGTTCGGTCCATGGGCTTACTGGCCCCAATCGCGAAGCTGCACCTCGACCATCTGGAGGCTGAGCCGGCCCTCCACGACGTCCTCCACCCGGAGCGTCAGCATGCACTCGGGGCAGGCGATGGTCTCGCCCTGCACCATCGGCGGGGTGGTCAGATCGGTCTCGCATTCGGGGCACAGGCCGGTCAACGTGCCAGCAGACATTGTCATCTCCGTAGTCGTTCTCTGGTGGATGTGGATCCGGTGGTGGTGGAAAGCCGGACCGGGGTGGGACCGGTCAGACGGACTGGAACTCGACGGCCGCCTTGCGGATCGCGTCGCGGTCCAGCAGGTCGCGGTCGTCGCGCTCCTGACGGACGGTCAGCCAGGAGGTGAAGGCGGCGACGTCGACCGACTCGGCCAGCTCGTCGAGCGCCCAGGTGACCAGCGGCGTGGTCAGCCGGGTGCGCACCCGCAGTTCGCGGGAGTTCCCGACGATCTCCGGGGCCAGCGTCTCGTAGGCCTCGGGGTGGGTCAGCTGGCCGGGCAGCTCGTAGGCGAAGGCGTGCGGGGCCGTGGGGCCGGACTGGAAGGCGTCGCCGAGCCGGGCGCCGCGCAGCGCGGCGTTGGTGAGCTCGGTGAGGTGGCTCAGGTCGAAGCGGGTGTCGCCGTAGACCACCCGCAGCGAGGTGAGCAGCTCGGCCAGCGGGGCGTTGCCGCCGCGCTCCCCGATGCCGCCGGCCGTCGCGGAGATCCACTTCGCCCCGGCTCGGTAGGCGGCCAGCGAGTTGGCGACCGCCATGCCCAGCATGTTGTGCGAGTGGATCTCGATCTCGGAGCCGTCGATCTCGGTGATGCTGCGGATCTGACGCTCCATCTGCCACGGCGACAGGTAGGCGACGGTCTCCGCCAGCCGGAACCGGTCGGCGCCGGCCGCGAAGCCCGCCTCGACGTAGGGGACGAGCCGCTCCCTGGGCGTGCGGGCGCCGTCCTCACCGCTGAAGGTGACGTGGAAGCCGCGCTCCTTGGCCGCGACGATCGCCGCCCGGGCCACCGCGATCAGGTACTTGGTGCTGGAGGAGCTCAGCTTGAGGGCCGCGTGCTGCTCCGAGGTCGGGATCGAGAACATCACGGACCGCACGCCGAGCCGCTTGGCCTCGTCCAGCGCCGTGACCACCTGCTGGCGGTCCCGCACCACGACCAGGCTCAGCGAGCGCTCCGGGCCCACCGACTCGTGGGTGGCGAGGATGAGGTCGGCGTCCTTGGTCGACGGGCCGGAGATCATCCCGACCTCGACCAGCTCGACGCCGGTGCGGACCAGGAGGTCGGCGATGTGGGCGGCGTCCTTGGGGCCGAACTCGACGCCGGCCATGTGCGCGGAGTCCCGCAAGGTCGCGTCGGACAGGTGGGGCAGCCCCTGCGGGGGCACGTCTTCCTTCAGGTGCTCTGCTGGTGCCATGTGCGTTCCCTCCTTTTCCGGAGCCGGGTTCCCATTCGCGCTGACCTCGGCTCCGGCCTGAATTCTCGCGATGCGGCATGTACGAATGGAGCAGGGCCGAAAGAGCGACGATGCGCAGTGCGCTCGACGAATATGGTGGTCGATCGCGCTGTGAAGGGACAACACTGCCAATGTCAGGAGCTTGTCAAGGACTGTGATGGAACGTCATGGACGGTGAGCTGTGCGGACTTCTCGTCGGCATGCCGACAATTTCCTGGACAGCCTTCGAGGGCGCCTGTATCGCTGAATAGGCGCGCGAAATCCGCGCCGAGCGGCGGGAGGCCGGCGGCATTGCCCCGCGAGTCGTTCGAGCGCCCCCGACGGTGTGCCGTCCCGTACCGCCGCACCCCCCTCCACCCGAGAACGGAGCCATGGAGACGTGAGAACGGACCGGTCGAACCGTGCGCACGCACCCCGCAGTGCCGGGGGAAGCGACCACTTACCGAACTGAGCACCGCCCGTAGAAAGGAGAGAACTTCCGATGGTTGTTCCACTGGAACTCAAGCCCGCCCCCCAGGGGTCCGGCGATCCGTCGTCGGCCGCCGCGGCCCGCGAGCTGGCCGAGCGCGTCGCGCGGCCGACCGCGGCCGAGCGGGACCGCGACCACCGCTGGGACCCGGCCCTCTTCGCCGAACTGGCCGGCGCCCGGCCCGGCCCCGGCCTCGCCGGACCGCTGGTCCCGCGCGCCCTCGGCGGCGGCGGCCTCAGCGCCACCCAGACCTGTGCCCTCCTCGAAGGCCTCGGCGAAGGCGCCCGCGACCCGGGCCTCGCCCTCGCCGTCGGCGTCCACGCGGTGCTCGCCACCGTGCCGTTGCGCGCCTTCGGCAGCCCCCGCCAGCGCGAGCGCTACCTGCCCCTGATGGCCTCCGGCGACTGGATCGGCGCGGTGTCCCTGCGGCAGACCCAGGGCGCCGCCCTCGCCCCGACCGTCACCGCCCGCCCCGGCACCCCGGGGCTCGGCGGCTGGGTGCTCACGGGCGAGCTGGACCTCGTCGCCGGCGGCCCGGTGGCCCACCACTTCCTGGTCGTCGCCACGCACGACGGCGGCGGCCGGACGGCCTTCGTCCTGGACCGCTCCACCCCCGGACTGCTGATCACCGAGTCGGCGCCGGCCGCCATGCGCACCTGCACCTGGGGACGCCTCGTCCTGGACGGCTGCCACGTCCCGGACGACGCGGTGCTGGGCAGCGTCGGCGGCGCCGGGACCGAGGTGGAGCCGCTGCTGGCCTCGCTCGACTGGGTCTTCTCCAGCGCGCCCTGGCTCGGCGTCATGCGGGCCCTGGTCCGGGACGCCGTCGACGGCGTCGGCGAGCGCCGGGTCTTCGGCCGGCCCCTCGTGCACGCCCAGTCCGCCCGGTTCACCCTGGCCGACCTCGCCACCCGCTGCGAGCTGGCCTCCGGACTGCTCTACCGGGCTGCCGGACAGTTCGACTCCGGCGGCCGGCCCACCCGCCAGGACGCCGCCACCGCGCGGCTCTTCGTGGCCGCCGCCGCGCGGACGGTCGCCGAGGGGGCCGCGCGCCTGTCCGGCCCGCTCGCCCTGACCAGCGACCACCTGATCGCGCGGGCCCACCGCGACGCCCTGTTCTTCGCCGAGACCGGGGGCGGCACCGAGGTGCTGCGCCCGGTGATCGCCGCGTCCCTGCTCGGGCTCGGCTGACGTGAGGACCGATACCGACATGACCGACACACCACACGGCACCGTCCTCAGCTTCCCGGGCACCGCCTCCCGGGCCGCCGAGACCGACGCGGCGGGCCGGATGCCTTCGCCGAACTGGACGGAGATCATCGACAGCGGCTACCTGCGGCTGTTCCACCCGGAGTCCTCGGGCGGCAGCGGGGCCGACGGCCTCACCCAGCTGGCGGCCATGGAGGCGCTCGCCCGGGCCTGCCCGGGCAGTTACTGGGCCGCCACCGTGTCCGGCCTGCTGTGCGGCAAGCTGATCTCCCGCTACAGCCGGCCCAGCGAGTACGACCGGCTGCTGAAGCCGCTGATCTCCGGCGAGAAGCTGGCCTGCTTCGCCATCGTGGAACCGCCCGCGGGCAGCGACGCCGGGACCTACACCACCACGGTCCGGCCGGCCGGAGCCCCCGGCGAGGGGTTCGTCATCAACGGCGAGAAGGCCAAGATCACCAATGCGCCGGACGCGGACGTGGCCGTCACACTCGCCCGCCGGCAGAAGGCCCCCGGCGACAAGGGCCACGACTGGTGCCTCGCCTTCGTGGACCTGAACCAGCCCGGCGTCCGCCGCTACGAGACGCCGCGGATGGGCCTGCGCGGCATGCCCTGGGGCGGCATCGTCTTCACCGAGGCCACCGTCTCCGAGGCCGACATGGTGCCCGTGCCGTTCGGCGAACTGGCCGGTGAGCTGGCCGAACTGATGGCCTGGGGCTGGCTGCTGATCTCCGTCTCGGCCATCGCCATCGCCGAGTCCGCGCTGGACGCCTCGGTCCGGTACGCGGGTGAGCGGGTCTCCTTCGGGCGGCCCCTGGCGCACATGGAGGGCGTGCAGACCCAGCTCGCCGAGTCCCGGGCCCAGATCGACGCCGCCCGGGTGCTGGCCCGCCGGGCGGTGACCGAGCTCGCCGCCGGCCGGTCGGCCCGGGAGGCGATCGCCATGCTCAAGATCTACGCCACCGAGATGGCCGTCGAGGTCGCCGCCCGCGCCGTGCAGATCCACGGCGCGGCCGGCGTCACCCGGGGCCACGAGGTGGAGCGCCTCTACCGGGACGCCCAGATGAACGTCATCGGCGGGTTCACCTCCAACCGGCTGCGGGAGACGGTCGCCGAGAGCCTGGGCCTGGGCCCGGCGGTCTACCGGCCGTTCGACTGGGTGGCACCGGCCGGTCTCGGTACCGATCCGGCGGGCTTCGACGGCCTCACCCGGCCCGCCGGGGCCGTTCCCGCGTAGCTCCGCGGTCCGGCACCACCCGGGGGTTCTTCCGGCCCGACCCGCAGCGGGCCGGAAGAACCCCCGGATACCGGGACCGGCCGGCCGGTCGAATTCCCGGCGGACCGGAATTCGTCACGGCGAATTCATCTCCGGCAACACCACGGGTACATTCCTCCGGCGTAGTGCCGGGAACCCGTGAGGGGAATCCGTGCCGGGAATCCGTGGCTCGAACCGGTGGCGGGAATCCGGGCCGACCCGCGGTCGGCTTCCCGGCACCTCCGGGCAATTCCCGGGGCCGACCGGCCGGGGCCATTCGCGAGGCAGCCCCGGCCGGTCGGCCGGTATTCACCGACGGCTCTGCTCGCCCCCCTCCCGGAGGGTCGTGATGATGGCCGAGAAGTCCGGCCCCGCACCCTCGGCGGCGGCGAAGACCGCGTACAACTCCGCTGCCCTCAGGCCGAGTTCCACCGGCAGGCCGGCGGCCTGGACCGCTCCGGCGGCCAGTCCGAGGTCCTTGGCCATCAACGCGGCGGCGAAGCCGGCCCGGTAGTCACGGTTGGCGGGGCTGGCCGGCACCGGGCCGAGGACGGGGCAGTTGCCGGTCAGCGCCCAGCACTGGCCGGAGGCGGTCGAGGCGACGTCGAACAGCGCCTGGTGGCTGAGCCCGAGGCCCTCCCCCAGCACGAACGCCTCGCTGACCGCGATCCTTGAGATCCCGAGGATCACGTTGTTGCAGACCGTCGCGGCCTGCCCGGCGCCCGAGGGGCCGCAGTGCACGACCTTGGCGCCCACCGCCGCCGGCACCGGTCCGGCGGCGGCGAGGTCCACCGCCGCGGCGCCCACCATGAAGATGAGGCTCCCTGCGGGCGGGCAGCGGGCAGCAGGTCGGCGTAGGCCGCCAGCAGGTGGCGCCTTTCTCCGGGAAACGCAAAGAACCCCCCGATCCGTAAGGATCGGGGGGTTCTTTGGAATGATTGTTCGGCGGCGTCCTACTCTCCCACAGGGTCCCCCCTGCAGTACCATCGGCGCTGTGAGGCTTAGCTTCCGGG
>NZ_JBVHVO010000031.1:0-63693 GCF_055564815.1 Kitasatospora sp. NPDC028961
AACTCCTTCTGGCAGAACGTCGCCCAAGGCGCCCTCCTCGTCGCCGCCGTCGTCATCCAGCAACGCCAGAGCGGCGAACGCGCCATCGGCCTCCCTGCCTAGCCACCGGGCCCGGGCCTCCGGACCGATCGGCCCGGAGGCCGTGCCGGGTCAGCGACTTCCGCACCCGCCCGGCCGGCGGCGCCCGTTCGACGAACGGACCGCTCCGGTCGCGCCCGTGGGGAACGGCGAGGGCCGCCGAGGGTCGGCCCGCTCGCCACAGACTGCCGGTGGTACCCGACTGGACCGGGTGCCACCGGCGGTTCCGTACCGGCCGGGTGGCCTCCGGCGCACCACCGGGCCCGCCCCGGAACCGCATTCGACGGAGCCGTCCTCGACGGGACCGTCTCGATCGAGCCGTATCCGATCCGCCCGAGGGAGCTGACCACAGCATGGTGATGCCCGATCAGGGGCTGCTCGCCCAGCAGCGCCGCTCCCTCATCCTGGAGGCGGTCCGGCGCGACGGCGCCGTGCGGGTGTCCGACCTGTCCGTCGCGTTCGGCGTCTCCGACATGACGATCCGGCGCGACCTCGACGCCCTGGCGCGGTCCGGGGCGGTGGAGAAGGTGCACGGCGGCGCGGTCACCGCCGGCACCGCCCAGGAGCTCGGCTTCGAGGTGAAGTCCACCCTCGAATCGGCGGCCAAGGCCACCATCGCCGAGGCGACCGCCGCCCTGGTCGAACCCGGCACGGTGGTGGCCCTCAGCGGCGGTTCCACCACGCACGCCGTGGCGACCCAGCTGCTGAACGTCCCGGACCTGACCATCCTCACCAACTCGCTGCCGATCGAGCGCCTGGTGCGCGGAGCGACGGACACCGCCCAGCGACCGCCCGTCGTGCTCCTGACCGGCGGCAGTGCGACCCCCTCCGAGGCCCTCGTCGGGCCCATCACCGACCAGGCCATCGCCTCGCTCCACGTCGACCTGCTGATCCTCGGCACCCACGGGGTCACCGAGAACGAGGGGCTCACCAGCCCCAATCTCGCGGAGGCCCAGGCCAACCGGATGTTCATCTCGCGCGCCCGCCGCGTCGCGGTGGCGGCGGACCACACCAAGTGGGGTGTCACGGGGCTCAGCACCTTCGCCGACCTGGACCAGATCGGCTGGTTCGTCACCGACGACGGGATGCCGCCGCAGGCCCGTGCCGTCCTCGCGGAGCGGGTCGGCAAGCTGATCATCACCACCCCCGGCGCCGTCCCGGAGACCGACGGCAGGAAGCCGGGCCCGCTCCTGCGGGGGCCGCGGCCGCCGGAGTGACCGCCGCGGACCGGCAGCGACACGGCCGGTCGGTCCTCGGGAACGGGTCGGTCCTCGGGAACCGGTCGCCCCTCGGGAACGGGTCAGTCCTTGGGGACGGGTCAGTCCTTGGGACCGGGTCAGTCCTTGGGGACGGGTCAGTCCTTGGGACCGGGTCAGTCCTTGGGGATGGGCGCGACGACGAGTTCGCCGACCGTGTCCGCCAGCACCGCGCGGGCCTGGCCGGAGATCCCGTCGTCGGTCACGAAGCAGTCCACGTCGGCCAGGGTGGCGAAGGAACTCAGCGCCACCACACCCCACTTGGTGTGGTCCGCGACCACGGCCACCCGGCGCGCGGCGGCCACCAGGGCCCGGTTGGTCTCGGCCTCGGCGAGGTTGGGGGTGGTGAGCCCGGCCTGCTCGGAGACCCCGTGCGTGCCGAGGATCAGCAGGTCCATGTGGAGGCTGCGGATCGCCTGGTCGGCCAGCGGGCCGACCAGCGCCGCCGAGCGGGTCGGGCTGCCGCCGGTGACCAGCAGGGTCGGCGCCGCGTCGCCCAGCTCCCGGCGGGCGGTGCGCAGCAGCTCGGCGACGGGCAGGGAGTTGGTGACGACGGTCAGGCGGGGGACGGCGAGCAGGCGCGAGGCGACGGCGAAGGACGTGGTGCCGGCGGAGAGCGCGACGACGGTGCCGGGCTCGACCAGACCGGCGGCCGCGTCCGCGAGGGCCGCCTTGGCCGCGGACTCCCGGGTGGACTTGGCCTCGAAGCCGGGTTCGTCGGTGGTGGCGGTCGGTCCGGTCACGGCGACGGCGCCGCCGTGGACCTTCTCCACGCCGCCGCTGCGGGCGAGCGCGTCGAGGTCCCGGCGGATGGTCATGTCCGAGACGCCGAGCTCCTCGACCAGGTCGGCGACCCGGACGGCGCCGTCCCTGCGGACGTACTCCAGGATGAGCGCCCGACGCTGCTGCGCGAGCAAGCCCTGATCCGCCACGACGCTCCCCGTTCCGGTCCCTGTCCCGCGCGCGGCGCGCCTGTGCGCCGTCGGCCGGGTCTGCCGGCCACCAACGTAGCGCAGGGGAGAACAGGATCGAACGGCGGAGCGCCCCCTTCCGGTCGTGTCCGGGGGTTCGCCCGCCCGCTGCTGGTGGAACGTGTTGACCTGGCCGCCTCCGGCCCGCGGCCGCGGCGAACCGCGTCGCGGACACGTCCTGGGAGCGGCCGCCGGGCGCGCCCGGCGCGGTCCGCGCGCCCCCCTCGGGCACCGTCGCGACCCGCGAAACCGCCTGGACCCAGCCGCTTCCCCGGCGCCCACCGGGCCCTGCGGCACCGGCCCGTCGGGCCCCGCGTGTCCGTCCTGGCGCGGCCGTCGCCCGCCGTGCCAGGCTCCCGGTAGGTTCCCGGGTCATCACCGTTGCTTTTTGCTCATTTATGTTTGATTATGTGGTGCCACAGTCCGTTGGCGGAGCGAGGCAGTCGCCGCCCGGGACCCCCGCCGAGAGGAAGCCGTGATCAGGACGACCAGCAAGCTCGCCGACGGGCGCGAGCTGATCTATTTCGACAGTGACGTGCCCGCCCACCGCGGCACCGCGGACCTCCGCCCCCTGGAGGCCCCGGCCAACCGCTCGGAGATCCGCCGCGACGCGGTGACCGGCGCCTGGGTGACCGTCGCCGCCCACCGCCAGGCCCGGACGTACCAGCCGCCGGCCGACGAATGTCCGCTCTGCCCGTCCCGCGACGGCCGGTTCAGCGAGATCCCCGACGCCGACTACCAGGTCGCCGTCTTCGAGAACCGTTTCCCCTCGCTCGCCGCGGACAGCCCCGCCCCCGAGGGCGCCGCCGGCGACCCGCTGCGCACCGCCCTGGCCGGGACCGGTCGCTGCGAGGTCGTCTGCTTCACCTCCGACCACCAGTCGTCCTTCGCCGCCCTGGACGAGGCGCACGCCCGGCTGGTCCTGGACGCCTGGACGGACCGCACCGCCGAGCTCTCCGCGCTGCCGGGCGTCGAGCAGGTCTACTGCTTCGAGAACCGCGGCGCCGAGATCGGCGTCACGCTCGCCCACCCGCACGGCCAGATCTACGCCTTCCCCTTCGCCACCCCGCGCACCGCCCGGATGGTGGAGCAGGCCGCGAAGCACCGGGCCACCACCGGCCGCAACCTCTTCGAGGACCTGCTCGACGCCGAACGCGGCGACCCCCGGCGCACCGTCCTCACCGGCCGGCACTGGACTGCCTTCGTGCCGTTCGCCGCCCGCTGGCCCTACGAGGTGCACCTCTACCCCAACCGCCGGGTCGGCGACCTCACCCGGCTCACCGAGGCCGAGCGCGCCGAGTTCCCCGGCGTCTACCTGGAGCTGCTGCGCCGCTTCGACCGGCTGTTCACCGCGCCCGGCGCCGACGAGGCCGCCGCACCGACCCCGTACATCTCCGCCTGGCACCAGGCCCCCGCCACCAACGGCGCGGAGCTCGCCCTGCACCTGGAGCTGTTCACCATCCGGCGGACCGCCGACAAGCTCAAGTACCTGGCCGGCGTGGAGTCCGGCATGGACGCCTTCGTCAACGACGTGTCGCCCGAGACGGCCGCCGAGCGGCTGCGCGAGGTGGCGTCATGAGCGCCGCCCGCAAGTACCTGGTCACGGGTGGCGCCGGCTATGTCGGCAGCGTGGTCGCCGCCCACCTGCTGGAGGCGGGACACCAGGTGACCGTCCTGGACGACCTCTCCACCGGCTTCCGCGAGGGTGTGCCGGCCGGCGCCGAGTTCGTGCGGGGGCGGATCCAGGAGGCGGGCGAGGTCCTCGACGCCTCCTTCGACGGGGTGCTGCACTTCGCGGCCTCCTCGCAGGTCGGCGAGTCGGTCGCGGACCCGGAGAAGTACTGGCGCAACAACGTGGCCGGCTCGCTGGAGCTGATCAGCGCGATGCGCGCGGCGGGCGTGCGCAAGCTGGTGTTCTCCTCCACCGCCGCCACCTACGGCGAGCCGGAGTCGGTGCCGATCGCCGAGACCGCCCGCACCGCGCCCACCAACACCTACGGCGCCACCAAGCTGGCCGTCGACCACCTGATCACCAGCGAGGCCGTCGCGCACGGCCTGGCCGCCGTCTCGCTGCGCTACTTCAACGTGGCCGGCGCGTACGGCGCCTACGGCGAGCGGCACGACCCCGAGTCGCACCTGATCCCGCTGGTCTTCCAGGCCGCACTCGGGCAGCGCCCGCACATCGCGGTCTACGGCGACGACTACCCGACCGAGGACGGCACCTGCGTCCGCGACTACATCCACGTCGCGGACCTCGCCGACGCCCACCTGCTGGCGCTGGACGCCGCCGAAGCGGGCGAGCACCTGATCTGCAACCTCGGCAACGGCAGCGGCTTCTCGGTCCGCGAGGTCATCGAGTCGGTCAAGCGCGTCACCGGCCGCGAGATCCCGGTGGTCACCGCCGAGCGCCGCGCCGGCGACCCCGCCGTCCTGGTGGCCTCCGCCGAGCGCGCCCACCAGAAGCTCGGCTGGACCCCCAAGCGCCCCAACCTCGACGACATCGTCGCCGACGCCTGGAACTTCACCCTGGAGCACCCCGCATGACCACCTTCCGGACGCTGTTCTCCGCCGACCCCGAGGGCACCTGGGCCGCCCCCGGCCGGGTCAACCTGATCGGCGAGCACACCGACTACAACGACGGCTTCGTCCTTCCCGTCGCCCTCCCCCACACCACCCGCGTCCAGGCCCGCCGCCGTGCCGACAGCCTGCTGCGCCTGCACAGCGCCCGGGGCGGCGACGAGATCACCACCCTCGACCTCGACAAGCTGGAGCCCGGGAGCCCCACCGGCTGGACCGCGTACCCCGCGGCCGTCGTCCGGGCCCTGCGCGACGCGGGCCACGCCGTCGCCGGCGCCGACCTGCTGATCGACAGCGACGTCCCCGAGGGCGCCGGCCTCTCCTCGTCCGCCGCCCTGCAGTGCGCCGTCGTCACCGCCTACAACGACCTGTACCACCTCGGCCTGGACAGGATGCAGCTCGCCCTGCTCGCCCAGCGCGCCGAGAACGCCTACGTCGGCGTCCCCTGCGGGATCATGGACCAGACCGCCTCCCTGTGCTGCCGCGCGGGCCACGCGCTCCTCCTGGACACCCGCGACCTCACCAGCCGCCAGGTGCCGCTCGACCTCGAAGGCGCCGGCCTGCGGCTGCTCGTGATCGACACCCGGGTCAAGCACGACCTCGCCGACGGCGCCTACGCGAAGCTGCGGGCCGGCTGCGAGCGGGCCGCCGAGCTGCTCGGCCTCGCCGCCCTACGCGACCTCACGGCCGACGCCCTGCCCGCGGCCCTCGACCGGCTGCCGGCCGAACTGCGGCCGCTGGTCCGCCACGTGGTCACCGAGGACGACCGGGTACGGCAGGCCACCGCCCTGCTCGACGCCGGCGACCTGGCCGGCCTCGGCGCGGTCCTCACCGCCGGGCACGCCTCGCTCCGCGACGACTACGCGGTCTCCTGCCCCGAGACCGACCTCGCCGCGGACACCGCCGTCGCCGCCGACGCCCTCGGCGCCCGGATGACCGGCGGCGGCTTCGGGGGCTCGGTCATCGCGCTCGTCCACCAGGACGACGCCGACCGCGTCACCGCCGCCGTCACCGCGGCCTTCGCGGCCGCCGGCCACGCCCCGCCGCGCACCTTCGCGGCCACCCCCGCCGACGGCGCCCGCCGCATCGCCTGACGGGCGTCGACGGGCGGCCGTCGACGTGGCCGGGCCGCCCGTGTCGTTCCCGGGCGGACCCGGGCACGACCATGTCCGCGGCTGCGGCTGCGGCTACGGCTACGGCTACGGCTAGGACGCGGCGTCGAGCTCGATCGCCACCGCCCGCAGGGCCTGTGCGACCCGGGCCACGGGCTCGGTCAACGGGCCCGGCAGACGCGCGAGTTGCAGCCGGCGCAGCTCCTGCGGACCACCGCGCACCGGCAGCACCCGCACCCCGGCCGGGACGGCCGGCGCCAGCACCGCCGGCACCGTGGTGACCCCGAGGCCGGCGGCGACGAACTGGAGCTTGGCGAGCCAGTCGCGCGCGGTGTGGGCGATCTCGGGCCGCTCGTCCAAGCCCGGCCACACCCCCATCAGCTGGTCCTCCCCGCCGGCCGGCCCGGTGACCCAGCGCAGGCCGCGCAGGTCGGCGACATCGACGAAATCCCGGTGGGCGAGCGGATGTCCGGCCGGAACGGCCAGCCGCAGGCTGCGCTCGGTCAGCGTGCGGACCACCAGCGCGGGCGTCTCCGCGTCCAGCGGGCGGAACGGCGGGCCGGAGGCGAGCAGCGCGAGATCCACCCGGCCCGCCCGCAGCGCGCGCACCGAGGCGGGCGAGGTGCCCTCGCGGCTGATCACGGTGATCGACGGATCGGACTCGCGCAACGCGGCCAGGGCCCTGGGCAGCAGGACGGCGCCGGCGCTCGGGAACCAGCCCACCCGAACGGTCCCGGCCCGGGCGGGCAGGCCGGACAGCTCGCGCGCGGCGGCGTCGATCTCGTCCAGTACGACCGCGGCCCGGCGCAGCACCAGCCGGCCGGCCGGCGTCAGCCGCACCCCCGTCCGCCGCCGCTCCAGCAGCGGGGTGCCCGCCAGCCGCTCGATCGAGGCGATCTGCCGGGACACCGCCGACTGCGTGTACCCGAGTTGGCCCGCCGCGGCGGTGAACGTGCCCTGCTCGGCGACGGCCCGCAGGACGCGCAGGGCGGTCAGCGACACTTCGGTGAAGTCCATGACGTCTACGCATACCACCTGTGCCGAACTTTCGTTGGACTCATGATGGTGGAGTTCCTAGCGTGGAGGGCATGACGAACACCACACGCATCGCCCTCGTCACCGGGGCGAACCAGGGGCTGGGCCGCGCGATCGCCGAAGGCCTCGCCGCCCGGCTGGAACCCGCCGACCTCGTCCTGCTGACCGGCCGTCACGCGGGCCGCGTCGCCGACGCGGCCCGCGAGGTCGCCGCCCTGCCCTCCACCCGGGCCCGGGTGGAGGGCACCGTCCTCGACGTGTCCGACCCCGGCGCCGTCGCCGCCCTCGCTGCCGCGCTGCGCAGGAACCACGGCGGGGTCGACATCGTCGTCTCCAACGCCATCGCCCCGCTCGTGCCGGACCGCTCGCAGGCCGAGCAGGCCGACGCGTTCATCGACGTCGCCAACGGCGGCACCCACGCCGTCCTGCGCTCCTTCGGGCCGGTGCTGCGCCCCGGCGGGCGCCTGATCGTCGTCGCCAGCGGGCTGGGCACCCTCGGGTACCTGCCGGCCCGGCTCCACCCCCTGTTCGACGGCGCGACGCCGGAGCAGGTCGAGTACGCCGTCGAGTCCTGGCGCAGCGCCGTCCACTCCGGCACGGCGGAGGAGGCCGGCTGGCCGCGCTGGATCAACGTGCCGTCCAAGGTGGCGCAGGTCGCCGCGGTACGCGCCGTCGCGGTCGCGCGGCGCGAGCGCGACCTCGCCGAGGGCACGCTGGTCGCCTCGGTCTGCCCGGGGATGGTCGACACCCGCGCCTCCCGGCCCTGGTTCAGTGACTACAGCGAGGCCCGCACCCCGGCCGAGGCCGCGCTCCCCGTCCTCGACCTGATCACCGCCGACGGCGTGGACCCGGCGCTGTACGGCGAGCTGGTGCAGTTCGGCAAGGTGCTGCCCTGGCCGGGCGGGGCCCCGCTCACCGAGCTGGACGCCCGGCTCACGCCCTGAGCCCGCCCCGGCCCGGCCCGCGTCTCGTCGGGCCGGGCCGGGCCGGCCCGTTCAGGGGCGGGGGACGTTCAGGGGCGGGGGCGGGTGGCGGTGTCGAGGTAGAAGGCGTCGATGGTCTGGACGGCCTGCTCGAACTCGTCCAGGTTGACGGGCTTGGCCACGTACGCGTTGGCGTGGCTGCTGTAGGCGCCGGTGACGTCGTCCGGGGCGGTGGAGGTGGTGAGCACGACCACCGGGATGGTCCGCAGGTCGTCGTCGTTCTTCAGGACCTTCAGCAGGTCGCGCCCGTTCATCCGGGGCATGTTGAGGTCGAGGACGATGAGGTCGGGGCGCACGCTGTCCGGGGCGCGCAGGTATTCGAGGGCGGCGACGCCGTCGGTGACCTGGACCAGGTTGCGCTCCCCGCGCTCGGAGAGGGCTTCCTCGATGAGCATCGCGTCGGCGGCGTCGTCCTCCACGAGCAGGACATCGAAGGGGCGGGCGGTGGTCATCATCGGGTGCTCCGCGGGTTCTCGGTCGGGTGGTGGAAAAGCCCCGGCCAGCGCCGGCGGGCACCTTGACGGGTCATGCCGCAGGCGGCGCCGATCTGCGGGTAACCGGCACCCGCGCGCGCGGCGTCGCCGGCCACCTCCCGCTGGAGCCGTTCGGTGGCCTGCCGGAGGTGGTCGAGTACGTGGAGCAGGCTCAGCGCCTGGGCGGTGTCGCTCACCGCGGGAGCGGCGGGGACCGCCGTCAGCCGCCCGGCCAGCCGCCGGGCGAGGTCTCCCATCGCGGCGTCCGCGATCGCGGCCGCCTCCTGCGAGGTGGTACGCAGTACGAAGTTCTTGCCGGGCATGTCAGGCACTCTAAGCCCAGAACCAACCCACGACAACAACCGTTGTCGTCCGCCCTCTAGAGTGGCCTCGCCGCATCCGATCGAAGGCATCGGGCAGAGCGAGGAGTTGACACGATGACCGGCGACGACAGTGACCGGAGGTCCGGCGGGGGCCTTGCCACCTGGACGACCCGGCGGTGGCTCCGGGTGGGAGTCACCGCGTCCCTGGTGATCCTCACCCTGCTCGGAGTAGCGGGGGCGTGGGTACTGTCCCGCACCCAGTCGATCAGCACCGACCTGGTGGACGTGCGCTCCCCCGCGCTCGCCAGCGCGTTCCGCCTGGAGTCGGCCCTGCTCAACCAGGAGACCGGGATCCGCGGCTACGGCCTCACCGGCACCCCGGAGTTCATGGCGCCCTACCAGCAGGGGCTCGCCGAGCAGCGGACGGAGACCGCACAGCTGACGGAGCTGCTCCACGACGACCCCGCCGGCCTCGCCGACCTGAAGGCCGTGCAGGACGCCGTGACGAGCTGGCAGGAGCGGATCGCCCGGCCGATCGCCGACGCGCCACCCGGCACGCCCTCGCCGCTCGCGGCCGGCAGCGCCTCGGAGGGCAAGAACGCCTTCGACGACGTACGGGCCGCCCTGAGCGGCCAGGAGGACCGGCTGCGCGAGGACCGCGACGCCACGCGGAGCGACCTCGCCGCCATGATGCGGCTGCGGAACTGGGTGTTCGGCGCCGTCGCCGTGCTGATCGCCGTCCTCGCCGCCCTGGTGTTCGAGGGGCTGCGCCGGGGCATCACCGAGCCGCTGGACCAACTCGTCGCGGACGCCCGCACCATCGGCGGCGGCGACTTCGACCACCCCATCACCCCGACCGGCCCCGCCGACCTCCGGCGCCTGAGCGGCGAGATCGACTCCATGCGCCGGCGCCTGGTGCGGGAACTGGCCTTCACCGAGGAGGCCCGGCTGCGCCTGGACGAGCAGGCGGCGGACCTCCAGCGGTCCAACACCGAGCTGGAGCAGTTCGCCTACGTCGCCTCCCACGACCTCCAGGAGCCGCTGCGCAAGGTCTCCAGCTTCACCCAGCTCCTCCAGCGCCGCTACGGGGGCCAACTCGACGCCAAGGCCGACCAGTACATCGCCTTCGCGGTCGACGGTGCGAACCGCATGCAGGTCCTCATCAACGACCTCCTCGACTTCTCCCGGGTGGGCCGGCTCCACCACGCCCACCAGGAGGTCGACCTCGACCAGGTGCTGGAACAGACCCTGGCCGCGCTGAGCGTGGGCATCGAGGAGGCCGACGCGAAGATCACCCACGATCCGCTGCCGACCCTGGTCGCCGACCCCACCCAGATGGGGATGCTCTGGCAGAACCTGATCGGCAACGCGGTCAAGTTCCGCCGGCCCGGCGTGGCGCCGGAGATCCACGTCTCGGCCGTCCGGGAGGACGCGCTCTGGCACTTCGCGGTGACCGACAACGGCATCGGCATCGCACCGGAGTTCGCCGAGAAGGTGTTCGTGATCTTCCAGCGGCTGCACACCAAGGACGCCTACTCCGGCAGCGGCATCGGGCTGGCGATGTGCAAGAAGATCGTCGAGTTCCACGGCGGCACCATCGCCATCGACCCCGACCACCGCGACGGCGCCCGCATCACCTTCACCCTGGCACCCGAACCGCCGCAGCGCCCCGGCCCGCCGACCGGCGAGACCGCGGCCCGATCCGACACGGAGCAGGCACGATGAGCACGGCCGTGGCAGCCATCCCCGGCGCCGCCCCCGACGAACCGCTGTACCGCGTCCTCCTCATCGAGGACGACCAGGGCGACGCCCTGCTCGTGGAGGAGCTCCTCCACGACACCGGGCTGCGGTTCGAACTCACCACCCGGCCCACCCTCGCCGAGGCCCGCGCCGCCCTCGCCGCCCACCCGGCCGACTGCATCCTCCTCGACCTGCACCTGCCCGACGCGACGGGCACCGCCGCGGTCACCGCCGTCCGCGCCGTCGCCCCCCACACGGCGGTGATCGTCCTCACCGGCATGGCGGAGGCCCAGGCGGGCACCGAGGCGATGGCCGCCGGCGCCCAGGACTACCTCGTCAAGGGCAAGGTCGAGGCGGACCTGCTGCACCGCACCGTGCGCTACGCCGTGTACCGCAGCCAGACCGAGCGCGCCAGCATCGAGGCCCAGGCCGCCCGCCTGCGGGCCGAGGAGAACGCCCGCCTGGAGCGGGGGCTGCTGCCCCCGCCGATCCTCGGCACCTCCACGGTCACGGTGACCGCCCGCTACCTGCCCGGAGCCAGCACGGCCCTGCTCGGCGGGGACTTCCTCGACGTCGTGGAGGGCGACGACGGACTGCTGCACGCCGTCGTCGGCGACGTCAGCGGACACGGCCCCGACGCCGCCGCACTCGGCGTGCTGCTGCGGATCGCCTGGCGCTCCCTGGTACTCGGCGGACACCGCGGCGAGAGCCTGCTCCACCTGATGGAGCGCATCCTGATCGCCGAACGCGGCAACCAGGTGCTCTTCGCCACCTGCACGCTCCTCACGCTCGACCAGAACGCCACCACGGCCACCCTCTACCTGGCCGGCCACCACGAGCCCCTGCTCACCACGGCGCACGGCACCCGTGAGCTGACCGCCGCCCACGGCATCGCCCTGGGCATCGCCCCCGGACTGGGCAGCTGGACCCCGACCGTCATCCCCCTCCCGGCCGACGGCGCGCTCACCCTCTACACCGACGGCCTCACCGAGGGGCACAACGGGACGACGAAGGGACGGCTCGGCGTCGACGGCCTGCTCCGACTGATCGACACCCTGCCCCCGGCCGATCCGGCCGCCCACGTCGACCTCCTCATCAAGGAGACCCACGCCCTCAACGCCGGCCGCCACACCGACGACCTCGCCGTCCTCCGCCTCGACTGGGGCAGCCGCCCACCGTCGGGCTGACCGGCCGGGGGCCGCCGGGGCGCGCCCCGGCGGCCGGCGCCGGGGTCAGGCGCGGTGGTACTGGACCGGGGCGGGGAGGGGGGCGCCCAGGGTGGTGGCGGCGTGGCGGGGCCAGTAGGGGTCGCGCAGGAGTTCGCGGCCGAGCAGGACGGCGTCGGCCCGGCCGGTGGCCAGGATCTCCTCGGCCTGGGCGGGGTCGGTGATCAGGCCGACGGCCGCCACCGGCATGCCGGTCCCGTTGCGCACCGCCTCGGCGAAGGGCACCTGGTAGCCGGGGCCGGCGGTGATCCTGGCGTCGGGGGCGATGCCTCCGGTGGAGATGTCCATCAGGTCCACGCCACGGGCCTGGAGCTCCTTGGCGAACCGGACGGTGTCCTCCGACGTCCAGCCCTCGCGGTCGTCCTGCGGGTCCTCGGTGAGCCAGTCGGTCGCGGAGATCCGGAAGAAGAGCGGCAGGTCCTGCGGCCACACCGCCCGGACGGCGTCGACGACCTCCAGCGCGAAGCGGGTCCGTCCCTCGAAGGAGCCCCCGTAGGCGTCGGTGCGGTGGTTGCTGTGGGGCGAGAGGAACTGGTGGATCAGGTAGCCGTGGGCACCGTGGATCTCGGCGACCTGGAAGCCGGCGTCGAGCGCCCGGCGGGCGGCGTCGGCGAACTGCCGTACGACATCACCGATCTGCTCCTCCGTCAGATCCTCCGGCGTGGTGTGCGCCGGCGAGAAGGGCACGGCGGTCGGGGCGACCGGCGTCCAGCCGTGGGCCTCGTCCGGGCCGATGGCGCGGCCGCGGTCGACCCAGGTGCGCTCGGTGGAGGCCTTGCGGCCGGCGTGGGCGAGCTGGATCGCGGCAACCGTGCCCTGCGCCTTCAGGAAGGCGGTGATCCGCCGGAACGCCTCGACCTGGGTGTCGTTCCAGATGCCGAGGTCGTACGGGCTGATGCGGCCCTCCGGGCTGACGGCGGTGGCCTCGGTGACGATCAGCCCCGTGCCGCCGGTGGCGCGGGCCGCGAGGTGGGTGAAGTGCCAGTCCGTCGGGACACCGGCCCCGTCGCCGTCCGGCACGGCGCTGTACTGGCACATCGCCGCCATCCAGACACGATTGGGGACGGTCAGCGACCTCAGGGTGTACGGGGTGAAGAGAGTGGTGCTCATGTCGGGTCTCCTGAATGAGGCGGCGGCGCCGTCCAAATACTTGCAGTCACGCCCTACTGCGTACGACAATAGTTGCACACGCCTCATTACGGCAAGGGGTGACCTTCGCCGCCCCGGAGCGCCCCGCGGACAGCCGGACCGGCCCGGTGGCCCGCGCCTCCCCCACCGCGACCGCCGCCCCCGGAGCCCCCGGCTCGCACCTGCCGTGCGCTACCTCGGCCGCACACGGCGGCACGAACGGCCGGGCCCGGGGCCCGCGCTACGGGAGGAGCGCCTGGATGCCCAGAACGGCGGCGCCCCGGGCCCATTCCTCCCACGGAAGTGGACGCAGGGTCAGCGGGCACTTCGCCGCCGCCTTGAAGCAGTGCGCGGCGTACGCCTCCCTGATGTGGGTGCCGAAGAGGTCGTAGGTGTCGAGCCCTTCGCCGGTGACGACGACGCGCTCGGGCCCGAGGAGGCTCACCAGGGTGGCGATGCCGACTCCGATGGCCCGGCCGGCCGCGGCGAAGGCCTCCCGGGCGGCCCGGTCGCCGGCCCGGGCGAGCTGGACGACGTCGTCGAAGTCGAGGTCCGCGCGGCCGGTCGCACCGCGGGCCGAGGCGAGGATGGCGCCGCTGGCCGCGAAGACCTCGACGCAGCCGACCCCGCCGCAGTGGCAGGGCGGGCCGTCCGGGTCGATGCTGATGTGCCCCAACTCGCCGGCGACCCCGTAGGCCCCGGTGACCAGTTGGCCGTTGACGACCAGCCCGGAGCCGACCCCCGAACCGATCGTGACCAGCGCGAAGTTCTCCGTCCCGATCCCCTCGCCGAACCAGTGCTCGGCGGCGGTCAGGGCCTTGACGTCGTTCTCCACCGTGACGCTCAGCCCGGTCGCCCTCGCCAGCTCGTCCGCCAGCGGGACGTCGCGCCAGCCGGGAAGGACGGAGTACCGGACGAGGCCGGCCGACCGGTCCACGTCACCGGAGACCGCGACCCCGAGGCGCCTTGTACGCTCCCGGAACACCGGGTCGGCGTCGAGGAGCTCCTCGACGAGTTCACCCAGCAGCCCGCAGACGGCCTCCGGGCTGCGGTCCTCGCCCAGCTGACGGCCGCCGGTGACCCGCAGACCGGCCCGCAGGTCGCAGACCACGCCGAACAGGGCCTCGCCGCTGATCTTGATCCCGACGAAGAACTCCCGGTCCACCGTGACGGCCAACGGGTTGACCGGGCGGCCGGCCCCGGGGGCGGTACGCTCCGGGGGGAGTTCGTGGAGATAGCCGTCGACGATGAGCGGCCTGGCGGCCTTGGTGACGGCGGTCGAGGACAGGCCCGTACGACGGGCCAGTTCGACCCTGCTGAGCGGACTCTCGGCCAGCAGGAGGGCGAGGATGGCGGTCTCGGCCGGGGCCGTGACCAGCGGCTGCGCGTGATTCGGGAACACCACCGCAACGTACTCGCAAATAATTTACTTTGTCCAGTATTAAAGTACGCGGCCGGGGTCGTTCCGGTGCCGGGCCCGCTCACCGCCGTGCAGGCCCGGCCGCGCCGGCTACGGCGTCGCGGGCCCGGTGGCCAGGCGGGCCAGCACCCGCGTCCCGGCCGGGGACGGGAAGGCCACGCACGAGGTCACGCAGTGCCGCACCAGGCCGAGACCCCAGCCGCCGGAGACGGCGTCCTGATCTGCGACACGACAGGCGGCCCAGCGTCCCCACCACAGCCACGCCCCCGACGCCGTGACCTCGAGGTCCAGGACCGCGCCGTCGAACCCGACGGCGACCGCCACCTCGGGGCCGTGGCCGTGCAGCACCGCCTGCGTGACCAGCTCGGTGACGGCGAGCGCCAGCCGTTCGGTGGCCTCGACGGGGACGCCCCACCGCCCGGCGGCATCCTCGGCGAAACGCCTCAGCACCGGGACCGAGGCCGGTGCGGCGGGTGCGGCGAGCAGCGGGCGCGCGCCCGCCCGAGGCCCCGGCACCGGGACGGGCCACCGGTCGTGCTCGGCGTGCGCGGCCTGCTCCGCGCATTCGGCTTGCCCGGCGTACTCGGCTCGAAGAGTGGCGAAGCCCATGTCAGCTCCCGATCGGTCCCGCGGGTGGCCGTCCACCCGCTGGTCGACTCCCAGCGTGGGCGGACCCGACCACGCGGGGAATCAGGGTTCGCCGGATTAGGTATACGCAATGGTCGGCAGGTCACCACACCGACCGACAGCGCGCCGCCCGTCCAGGAACCGGACCGAACCGGCCGAACCGGCCGAAGGCCGCCGCCCGCCGCCCGCCGCCCGGTCACCGTGAGCTCCGACGGCTCCCGCTCGGAGCGGCTCGCCGGGGCTCGGCCCGGCGCTCATACTGAGGTCGAGGGGATGTCCGATGGGAGGCGATCCGGGCATGGGCACCTCGCCGACCTCCACCGACGCCTTCGAGAGCGCGCTCCGGGCGACCGTCCCCGGACAGCTACCCGCCGAGGTGGCCAGCTTCGTGGGCCGGCGCGGCGAGCTGGGCGAGGTCGGGCGGCTGCTCGCCGCGTCACGCCTGGTGACGCTGGCCGGACCGGGCGGCGTCGGCAAGACCAGGCTGGCCCTGCGGGCGGCGGCGGCCGCGGAGCGGTCCTTCCCGGACGGTGTACGGCTCGTCGAGCTGGCGCAGTTGCGGGACCCGCTTCTGCTCGCGCAGAGCGTCCTGGACGCCCTGGACTTCCAGGACCACTCCGACCGGACCGCGACCGACGTCCTGACCAGCTACCTCGCGGACCGCCGGCTGCTGCTCGTCCTCGACAACTGCGAACACCTGGCCGCGCCCAGCGCCCGGCTGGTGGAGTCGCTGCTCCGGGCGGCACCCGGGCTCAAGGTGCTGGCCACCAGCAGGCAGCCGCTGGGCGTCCCCGGGGAGCACGTCTACACCGTGCCGACGATGCGGGTGCCGACCGGCGACGAACGGCCCGCCGCGCGCTCGCTCGGCCGCTACGAGGCGGTGAAGCTGTTCGAACAGCGTGCCGTCGCCGTACTGCCGGGGTTCGCCGTCTCGGACGCCAACTCCACGTCCGTGGCCCAGCTGATCGCCGCGCTCGACGGGCTCCCGCTCGCGATCGAGCTGGCGGCGTCGTGGCTCCGGGTGCTCACCGTGAACGAGGTGCTGTCCCGTCTCACGGACCGGTTCGCGCTGCTGGACGCCGGGACGGCGGCCGGCGCGCAGCCCGCCCGGCGGTCCCTGCGGGACCTGATGGACTGGAGCTTCGGACTCTGTTCGCCGCCGGAGCAGTTGCTGTGGGCCCGGGTGTCGGTGTTCTCCGGCGGCTTCGACCTGGCGGCAGCCGAGGCGGTCTGCTCCGGCGACGGAATCCCGCAGGAGACCGTGCTGGGCCTGGTGGCCGGCCTGGTGGACAAATCCGTGCTGACCCGGCAGGAGTCCGGCGACGGCGCGCGCTACCGGCTGCTGGAGACGGTCCGCGAATACGGGTACCACCGGCTGGAGGCGACCGGGGAGCGCACGCGGATGCGCCGACGCCACCGGGACCACTTCGGGCAGCTGGCCGAGCAGGCCGAGGCGAACTGGTTCGGACCCGATCAGGTGCCGTGGTTCCACCGGCTCCGGGTCGATCACGCCAATCTGCGGGCGGCCCTGGAGTTCTGCGCGGCCGAGCCGGACGAGGCGGACGCCGGGCTGACGATGGCCAGCCGGCCCCGCGACTACTGGGTCGCCATGGGCTCGCTCGGCGAGGGGCGGCAGTGGCTGGCACGCCTGCTGGCCGCCGCCGGGGGCGACGCGCCGGCGCGCACCCGGGCCGAGGGACTGGACGCCTGGTTCGCGGTCCTCCAGGGCAACCTGGCCGAGGCCGAGCCGCTGCTCACCCACCACGAGGAGCGTGCCCGGCGCCTGGCCGACGCGCCCGAGATCGCCTGGGCGCTCCAGTACCGGGCCGCAGCCATGGGCTTCGCGGATCCCGGGTCCACCGACGTGATCCCGGTCTTCGCGGAGGCGGTGGCGCGCCACCGGGAGCTCGCCGACCTGGAAGGCCTCACCTCGGACCTCTTCATGCAGGCGATCGCCGAGGGGCTGATCGGAGATCTCGGCCGGGCACTGACGCTGAGCCGGGAAGCGGTGTCGATCACGAGCGCCGCGGGCGAGTCGTTCGTCCGGTCCTACTCGATCTTCTCCGTGGCGCTGGTCACCTGGGCGAGCGGCGACCGGGAGACCGCCGCCGACCTGCTGCGCGATGCCGTCAGGCTCAAGAAGTCGTTCCGGGACAGGTGGGGACTGGCCCTCTGCGCCGAGCTGACCTTCTGGAACGCCGCCGAGGACGGCGCGCACGACCGTGCGGCCCACCTCCTGGGCATCCTGCACGCGCTCTGGGAGGGGCTCGGCGCCTCCCTGCGCGAGTCCGTCCCGTTCATGATCGAGGCGCACGAGCTGTATCTGCAGCAGGTGCGCGAGGCCATGGGGCGCCGGGCCTTCGAGGCGGCGGTCGAACGCGGCGCGCGACTCAGCCCCGAGCAGATCGTGGAGGACATCCTGCGGGAGGGAGCACCGCGGGAGCCCACCGGGACGCCGGGGGCGCGGCTGACCCGGCGCGAGGGCCAGGTGGCGGAGCTGGTCGGGCGGGGCATGAGCAACAAGGAGATCTCGGCGGCCCTGGTGATCTCCCTGCGGACCGCCGAGAACCACATCGAGCACATCCTCGCCAAGCTCGGCTTCTCCTCCCGCACCCAGATCGCCGTCTGGGTGTCACGGCATCCGACCGATCCCCCGCAGGCGGCCGGCGCCGGGAAGTGACCGGGAGGTCCGGCCCCGCACGGCCGGCCCGCCGCACCCGGACGGGGCGGACCTGTCACGTGCCGTGACGGGTGCGTCACGGCGACCAGTCGTCCGATCTGAGTAGTTCCCCCCTGTTCGTCTCCGGGCCGGTGGGCGAGCGTTGATCACGCACCACTCCCACCGCTACTTCCAGGAGTCCTCATGGACGCCATCGCCACCGTCTCCGTGACCGTCACCGGCGCTCCGCAGACGGGCGCCGCTCGGTCCGGACCGACGACGACGCCCACCGCCTCGTACCGCTCGGCCGCCGAGGTGCCACCCCCCGAAGCGTCGAACATCTGGGCGCTCCCCCACCGCCCGCGCTCCGCGCGCACCGCGCGGCGCCTGGTGCAGGGCGCCCTGCGCTGCTGGTGCATCGATGAGGACACCGCCGAGCGCGCCCTGCTGGTGACCTCCGAGCTGGTGACCAACGCCGTCGAACACGCCCTGCCGCCCGTCACCCTCTACCTCCGGCGCTGCGACGACCGCACCCTGCACATCGAGGTGGGCGACGGCGGGCCCGCCGGCCACGAGGGGGACTGGACGACCAGCTGCGCACCGGAGGAGCACGGCCGCGGCAACACGATCGTCGCCCTGGTCGCCACCGGCCACGGCAGCTGCACCCGCCCCGGCGGCGCGACCTACTGGGCGGACCTGTGAGCCGCCGGGGCACCGGGATCGCGCCGTGAGCACCCGGCGGCCGGCACCCGGCGGCAGCCGCCCGCACCGAGGCGGCCCCACCGCCGGGTGCCGGGCGCCGTCCGGCCCCGGCCGCGGGTCAGGCGGCCGGCACCGGGCCACGGGTCAGGCGGTCAGCACGCCCGAGCCGAGCAGGCCGAGGAGGATCACGCCGATGGCGATCCGATAGGCGACGAAGGCGTTGAAGGAGTGCTTGGCGACGTACTTCAGCAGCCAGGCGATCGAGCCGTAGGCGACCACGAAGGAGACCGCGGTGCCGACGACCAGCGGCGTCGTGCTGACCCCGGCGCCCAGGGCGTCCTTCAGCTCGTACAGGCCGGCGCCGGTGAGGGCGGGGATGCCGAGGAAGAAGGAGAGCCTGGTCGCGGCCACCCGTTCGAGGTCGAGCATCAGGCCCGCGGACATCGTCGCGCCGGAGCGCGAGAAGCCGGGGAACAGCAGCGCGAGGATCTGCGCCGAGCCGACGATCATCGCGTCCTTGAAGCCGGTGTCGTCCTCGCCGCGCTTGTGGCGGCCCATCTGGTCGGCCGCCCACATCACGCCGCTGCCGACGATCAGGGAGCCGGCCACCACCCAGAGCGAGGCCAGCGGGCCCTTGATCAGGGGCTTGGCGGCCAGGCCGACCACGACGATCGGAACCGTCGCGAAGATGACCCACCAGGCGAACTTGTAGTCGTGGTGGTACCGCTCCTCGCGGTTCACCAGGCCGCGGCCCCAGGCGGAGACGATCCGCACGATGTCCTTGAGGAAGTAGAGCAGCACGGCCGCGATGGCGCCGACCTGGATGACGGCGGTGAAACCGACGACGGAGGCGTCGTCGACCGGGATGCCCATCAGCCCCTCGGTGATCTTCAGATGGCCGGTGGAGGAGATCGGCAGGAACTCGGTCACCCCCTCCACGACTCCCAGGACAACGGCCTGCCCGACGGTGATCGCGCTCACGTGCACCTTCCCAGTGGTGTCGGCACTCTCCCGGGGGCCGACGTGCGGCGCTCCGGGCCATCGCATACGACTACAGGAATGTAGACGTAAGCGGCGGCGCCGTCCAACCGGCTCGGACGCCCGAACGGCTGGCGCCCCGCACCGGATCCGTTGACGCAGTTAGTGATTACCCACTAACTTGCCCGCATGGTCAGGATGAGCGCAGAGGACAGGCGCGAGAGCGTGGTCCGCGCGGCGATCGCCGAGTTCGCGCGGCGCGGGTACCACGGCACCTCCACGGAGGCGATCGCCAAGCGGGTCGGCGTCTCGCAGCCCTACCTGTTCCGGCTCTTCCCGAGCAAGAAGGCGATCTTCGTCGCCGCCTCGCTCCGCTGCATCGAGGACACCGGCCGGGTGTTCGAGGAGGCCGCGGAGGGGCTGACGGGCAAGGAAGCCATGCGCGCCATGGCGAGGGCGTACATGCGGCTGATCGCGGACGACCCCGAGAAGCTCCAGATGCAGATGCAGACCTACATCGCCGTGGCCTCCGTCGAGGCGGACGGGGACAGCGGGTTCGGCGAGACCGTCCGGGCCGCCTGGACGCAGCTCTGGGACGCCGTGAACCTCCCGCTGGAGGCCGACGGCGACGAGACCACGAGGTTCCTGGCCTACGGCATGCTCATCAACACCCTGATGGCCATGGGGTTCCCGGCCGGACACCGGGTCTGGGAGGGCATCCGCCTCGACCAGGTCGTGGTCCCGCCGGAGGCGTAGGCGCGGGCGTAGGCGCGGCCGGATCCGCCGGGGCGGCCCGCGCCGTCGCGGCATCCGGGGACTGCCACGGGCCGCAAAGTTAGTAAGCGATAACTACATCCAGAACACGCATCAACCGCTGGGGGGAAGCAATGTCACAGCAGCAGACGGCACGCCGAGGGGGTGTCACCTGGGCCCTCGTGATCACCGGTACCGCCGGATTCATGTCGGCCCTCGACAACCTGGTGGTCACCACCGCCCTGCCCGCCATCCGCGAGGACCTCGGAGGAGGGCTGGACAGCCTGGAGTGGATCGTGAGCGCGTACACGCTCACCTTCGCGGTCCTGCTGATGTTCGGCGCGGCGCTCGGTGACCGGTTCGGCCGCAGGCGGCTCTTCCTCGCCGGTATGACCGTCTTCACGGTCGCCTCCGCCGCCGCGGCCCTCGCGCCCGGCATCGACTCCCTGATCGCGGCACGCGCCGTCCAGGGCGTCGGCGCGGCCGTCATGATGCCGCTGACCCTGACCCTGCTCAGCGCCGCGGTGCCCCCCGAGAAGCGCGGGATGGCCTACGGCATCCTCGGGGCCATCAACGGACTCGGGGTCGCCCTGGGCCCGCTCATCGGCGGCAGCCTCACCGAACACGTCTCCTGGCACTGGATCTTCTGGCTGAACGTCCCGCTGGGCCTCGCCGTCCTGCCGCTCGCCCGCCTCCGCCTCGCCGAGTCCCACGGCGAGGGCGCCACGCTCGACATCCCCGGCACCCTCCTCGTCAGCGGCGGCCTCTTCGGGATCGTGTACGGCATGGTGCGCGCCCCCTCCGACGGCTGGACCGACTCCTCCGTGCTGACCGGCCTGGTCGCGGGCACCGCGCTGCTGGCCGCCTTCGTGGTGCACGGCATCCGTGCCAGGAACCCCATGCTCCCCATGCGGCTCTTCCGGTCCCGCGCCTTCTCCGCGATCAACGCCGCGAGCCTGCTGATGTTCCTGGGCATGTTCGGCTCGATCTTCCTGATCAGCCAGTACATGCAGGGCGTCCTCGGCTACTCGCCGACCGAGGCCGGGCTGCGGATGCTGCCCTGGACCGGCATGCCGATGCTCGTCTCCCCCTTCGCCGGCATCCTCTCCGACCGGTTCGGCGGCCGTCCGGTGGTGGCGGCCGGCCTGTTCCTCCAGGCCGCGGGCCTCGGCTACCTCGCCGCCGTGGCCACCCCGCACACCTCGTACGCCGCCCAGCTGCCGGCCCTGATCATCAGCGGCGTCGGCATGGCCCTGTTCTTCGCACCCGCCTCCAACCTGGTCATGTCCAGCGTCCGCCCGCAGGAACAGGGCATCGCCTCCGGGGCCAACAGCGCGCTTCGCCAGGTGGGCGGGGCGCTCGGCGTGGCCGTCATGTCGTCGGTCTTCTCCGCCCAGGGCGGCTACGAGAGCGCGCAGCGCTTCGTCGACGGCCTGTACCCGGCGGTCGTGCTCGGCTCCGTGACGGTGGCACTCGCCGGTGTGGCGGCCCTGCTGCTCCCGGCCAGGCGCCCCACCGCGGGGGGCAGGGGCACGGACCCGGGCGCCGCGAACCAGGCGCCGGTCCTGGAGCCCACCGCGCTCTGAGCAGCGTGCCCTGAGCAGCGCGCCGGCGGGAGCGCGCCACACTCCCGACCACCACTGCGGACCGGTCGCCCCGGGGTCAGCCCCCGGCGGCGACCGGTCCGGCCGAGCGGTGCTCCTGCGGGCTGACGCCGTGCACCCGCTTGAAGGCGGTGGAGAGGGCGAACGGGCTGCCGTAGCCGACCCGGTGGGCGACGGCGCCGAGCGTGGCGGCCGGGTCGTGCAGCAGGTCGGCGGCCAGCGCCAGCCGCCGGCCGGTGAGGTAGGACATCGGCGGTTCGCCGACCAGCTCGGCGAACCGGCGGGCCAGCGCGGCCCGGGAGACGCCGACCTCGGCGGCCAGGCCCGCCACCGTCCAGGGGTGGGCGAGGTCGCCGTGCAGCAGCCGCAACGCGTGACCGACCAGCGGGTCGGTGTGGGCGCGGTACCAGGCCGGGGCGTCGGACTCGGGCCGGGCCAGCCAGGTGCGCAGGGTGGCGATCAGCAACAGGTCCAACAGCCGGTCCAGTACCGCGTCCTGACCCGGCAGGTCCTTGCCGATCTCCTCGCCGAGCAGGTCGATCAGCGGGGAGTGCCAGGAGTCCGCGGTCACCACCAGCAGCGGGGGCAGCGCCTCCAGCAGGCCCCGGCTGACCTCGCCGCGCAGCTGGTACGTCCCGCTGAGCAGCACGTCCGGGCCGTCGGTGGCATCGCCCCAGGTGCGGGTACCGAGCGCCATCGTCTCGCACAGCCCGTCGCCGGCCGGGGTGCTGGAGCTCTGGTCGGGGTGGATCACCACCCGGGGCGGGGTGGTGGGGGTGTCGGCGAGCACGTACGCGTCCGGGCCCCGGGCGATCGCCACGTCCCCGGTGTCGAGCCGGACGGGGGCACCGTGGTCCGGCAGCACCCAGGCGGTGCCGCGCACGGGTGTGATCAGGGTGAGCGGTGCCCGGTCCTCGACCCGGATCGCCCAGGGCGGGGTGAGGACCGAGCGGATCAGGAAGGCGCCCCGGGCCCTCGGCCCCGCCAGCAGTCCGGCCAGTGCGTCCATGGCGCCCGAGTGTAGACGCCGGGTGTGGACGCCCGCGTATGCGGTCGAGTGGCTCGGCGATGGTGCGGGCACCCGCCGGGGCGGTTGACTCGGGGGTGTCCGTCAGCGGGCGTTCACGACGGGGAGTGTGTGGGATGGCGGGATTCAGAAGTGCGGTACTGCTGGCGGCGACCCTGGCCATGGGACTGAGCGCGGGTCTGTTCTTCGCCTTCTCCTGCTCCGTCATGCCGGGGCTCGGCAAGGCCGACGACCGGACCTTCGTGGAGACCATGCAGCGGATCAACGTGGCCATCCTGAACGGCTGGTTCATGCTGGTCTTCCTCGGCGCGCTCGCGCTCACCGTGCTCGCCGTGGTGCTGCAGTTCCGCGGCGGCGACCGGCGGCTGCTGCCCTGGCTGATCGCGGCGGCGGTGCTCTACACGGTGGTGCTGGTGGTCACGGGCGCGGTGAACGTCCCGCTCAACGATCAGCTGGCGGCGGCCGGTTCGCTCGACCACATCCCGGACCTGGCGGCCGTGCGGGAGACCTTCGAGAGCAGCTGGGTGGGCTGGAACACCGTGCGGACGGTCGCCGCGACGGCCGGCTTCGGCTGCCTGCTGGCCGCCCTGGTGACCGGCGCGCGGAGCGCGCTCTGACGGTGCGCTCCGCCGGACCACGCGGGGCCGTCGCGGCCGGCGGGAGGCGGTCGGCCGCGCCCGAAACCCCGACGGGGCACGCATGGAGCACCGCCCGGTGGGCACCCGCGCAGGGACCCGGAACGCCCGGGAGCTGCAACGGAGCGAGAGGAGCCCGCCGTGAGCGACCCCCGCACGGCGCCCAAGGTGCCCGACCTGCCGCCCGCCGAGGGCACGGAGGCACCCGACATCCCCGCGGCCGGTGGCGAGGAGGGCCGGACCCCGGCCGGAGGGCCGACCACCGACCGCGACGGCTCGGCCGCGGAGACCACCAGAGCCGAGAACGAGGACGAGCCGCCCGACTGACCGCCGGGCCGGACGGAGCCCGAAGGGCGCGGGCGCTCCCCCCGGAGCGCCCGCGCCCTTCGTATGCGCCCGTGTCTGCGGGCGCACGCCGGAGCACGCTCGACCGGATCCGGCTGTCGTGCACCAGGAACTGGGACGAGGTCATCACCACCGTCCGGCCCGGCGGCTTCCAGCAGAGCGACCTCGACCACGCCGCCGCCGTCACCATCCCGACCATCAAGGACCCGAAGGGCGTCGTCGAGCAGAGCCCGCTGACCCAGGGCCGCTCGTACGAGGGCCGGATCGGCAGCCGACCGGTCACCTTCACGGCGGGCCGGCAGGGCTGGTGGAACCACACCAGCCTCAACGCGCAGTAGCCGGCGCCCTCCACCGCGCCGCCGTCGCGGCGGGCCGGGGCCCGTCGCGGCGGCAGGGATAAACGACTGGTTCCGGGACGCACCGTTCCGCGATCATGGAGCGGACACCCCCGACCGACGAGGAGGCCCACCCCATGACCGCGCCCGCCGACCCCACGGTCCTCCACCCGCTGCCCGAGCACCCGAGGGTGGTGCTGCTCAAACCGCTGGTGAAGTCCCCGCTGATCGAGGTCGGGGAGTACTCGTACTACGACGACCCGGACGACCCGACCGCCTTCGAGACGCGCAACGTGCTGTACCACTACGGACCGGAGAAGCTGGTGATCGGCAAGTTCTGTGCGCTGGGCACGGGCGTGCGCTTCCTCATGAACGGCGCGAACCACCGGATGGACGGCCCGTCCACCTTCCCCTTCCCCACCATGGGCGGCTCCTGGGCCGACCACTTCGACCTGCTCACCGGGCTGCCGAACCGGGGCGACACCGTGGTCGGCAACGACGTCTGGTTCGGCCACGGCGCCACGGTGATGCCCGGCGTGCGGATCGGCCACGGCGCGATCGTCGCCGCCGGCGCCGTGGTCACCGGCGACGTCCCCGACTACGGCGTCGTCGGCGGCAACCCGGCCCGGCTCATCCGCACCCGCTACGGCGCCGAGGACGTCGCCCGCCTGCTGGCGGTGGCCTGGTGGGACTGGCCCCCGGCGCACATCACCGAGCACGTGCGGACGATCATGGCGGGCGGCATCGCCGATCTGGAGGCCGCCGCGCCGCCCGGCGGTTCGTGATCCGGAGCCGGACGCTAGTCCACGGCCCGGCGGGCGACCAGGTTCCCGATCGCCGCGTAGACGATCGCCGGGATGCCGTAGTCGAGCAGGATCTGGACGGTCTGGCTGGAGACGGTGAAGAGCCCGCGCGACCAGGCGGCGAGCCAGTCGGCCGCGGAGTGGAACCAGCCGACGACGGTGTTTCCCTGATTGGCGCTGAGCAGATCCAGGATGATCCAGACGACGAGAATGCCTGCGACGATGTGGGCCGCTGCTCTGATGGCCGAATTCATTCCTCTCATGGCCACCGC
Source organism: Kitasatospora sp. NPDC028961 (assembly GCF_055564815.1). Lineage (NCBI taxonomy): Bacteria > Bacillati > Actinomycetota > Actinomycetes > Kitasatosporales > Streptomycetaceae > Kitasatospora > Kitasatospora sp. NPDC028961. The sequence goes on from NZ_JBVHVO010000031.1 coordinate 25,063, forward strand.
TTAGCCCGTGGCGGCTGCGGCAAACCGGTCGAGGACTGGTCAATTCCCTTGACCCTCAGGGCTGTTGTCCTGGCGAAGGTGCGTCCGGGGCCCGGGGTGGACCGTCCGGGCCAGCCGCCGCCCCAGCACCAGGTAGCCGAGCAGCGCGCCGAGGGTGTTGAGGATGACGTCGTCGATGTCGAAGGCCCGCCCGGTGATGAGCGCGCCCTGGACCAGTTCGACCAGCACCATGACCGCCGCCGTCCTGATCAGCACCCGGAACAGGCCGCGGGCCCTCGGCCACAGCACCGGGAGCAGCAGCCCGAACGGCACCCCGAGCAGCACGTTCCCGCCCACCTGCCGCAGCGCGTCCAGCGTGACGGCGTGCAGCAGGTAGTGCCGCAGCGAGTCGCCGGGGCGCAGGTTGCTGTGCACCCGGCCCACGGCCCCGGGCGCGGGCACCAGCGTGATGCGGGCCAGGAGGACGGCGAAGCCGACCATCGCGAGGAAGGCGGCGAGGAGGATGAGCCACCGGCCGACCGCCGAGGCCCAGGACCGCCGCTCGGGCGCCCGCTCCTGCGCACCGTCCGGCGCACCGATCGGCGGTTCCCCGTGGTCGGGCGGCGCCGGACGGTCGCGACGTCGCAGCCGTGCCGCCAGGGCCCACCGGGCACCGCCCCGGGGCCCGTCCCCGGCTTCCGTGTCGATCAGCTCTTTCGTCACGACTCCCCCGCCCGCTCAGGTGGTGCGCGACCGCCCGCCTACCCGCGCCGCGCCACCTCATGCCGCGCGTCCTCCTGCCGCACGCGGGGCCGCCGGATCGGTGGCCGCCCCGGCGACCGCACCACGGGTGCGATGCTTGAGTTCGCCCGGTGGTGTGCACGGTCCGCGGAAAGCGGGGCAGGTTCCTGGGGAACGGTCGGAGCGATCGGTTCGAGCGAAAGGTGGCCGGGGTGGACGGCGGAAGCGTGTTCTGGTGGGTGGCCGGCGGGATCGTCGCGGTCACCGTGGTGGTGGCGGTCGTCCTGGTGGTCAAACTGGTCCGGGCCCGGAGACTGCTGGGCTCAGCCGGCATCCCGATGTCGAAGAAGGTGCTCTTCTGGGCGTCCATCGCCTATCTGATCAGCCCGGTGGACCTGCTGCCCGACCCGATCCTGCTGGATGACATCGGCTTCCTGCTCGTGGCCCTGCGCTCGTTGAACAAGGCCGGGCTCCGGGCGGGTGTCGGCCCCGCGGTCCGCAGCGCGGCCGGTTACGCGGCCGCGCGGCCGAGGCATCGGCCGGAGGGTCCGGCGTAGCACCCGGGCGGAACCGGTCGGGCGGGCACTCAGCCCGCGCGGGGCCTCAGCAGGTCCTGGACGAGGGCGTCCACCAGGGCGGCGGAGACGCCCGACCCCGTCAGGGCGCAGTGGACGACCGGGCCGACGAGGCCGTCGACGACGGGGTCAGGGCCGAGTCCGGGCGAGAACGCGCCCGCGTCGATCCCGCGGACGACCAGGTCGCGCTCCCGATCGCGGCGCGAGCAGGACCCGGCCGACCGGGTCGACGGCGAGGGCCGCCGGGCGGGACGGTGGCGGGTCAGTGGAGGACGTCGAGGATCTGCTTCTGGAGGCCGTTGGAGTAGACCTCGTGCTCGACGAGCTGCAGCTTCTGCGCGTCCTTGTCCGTGGTGCTGAACAGGCGCTTGCCGGCGCCGAGCAGCAGCGGGTAGACGAGCAGGTGGTAGCGGTCGATCAGGCCGGCGTCGGAGAGGCCGTGGTTCAGGGTGGCGCTGCCGTGGACGATGATCGGGCCGCCCTCGGTCTCCTTGAGCGCGGCGACCTCGTCCAGCGAGCGCAGGATGCTGGTCTCGCCCCAGTTCGTGACCAGCTTGTCCTCGGTGAGCGTGGTCGAGACGACGTACTTCGGCATCGTCCGGTAGCGGGCGAACTCCGCCATGTCCGGCCAGACCGGACTGAAGGCCTCGTAGCTGGTGCGGCCCAGCAGGATGGCGGTGGACTCCTCCTGCTCGCGCCCCTTGATCTCGAAGGCCTCGGGGAGGAACTCGACGTCCTTGAAGGTCCATCCGGAGTTGCGGTAGCCGGGCTCGCCGCCCGGCGCCTCGACGACTCCGTCGAGGGAGACGAACGCGGTGCTGATGAGAGTGCGCATGGGGGTCCTCGGTGTCGTTCTCGGGTGTGGTCGGGATATCCGGGCGGCGGTCAGCCGAGTACTCGTACGAGCCACCGCTGCCAGGCGTCCTCGGCTCCGTCGGTGTCCGCTCCGAACAGGTGGTGGAACATCAACGCCGTTCCGGCGCCGTGGTGGAAGGTGTAGAGGCCGTCCGCCGTGCGCAGCCCGAAGCGTTCGTCGTCGGCCCAGACCACCTCGCCGTCCAGCGGCGGCAGGCCGGCCGGCTCGGCCTGCGCCCGGGCGCCGACGGTCACCGGGGTGGGCAGCGACAGCGCGCCGGCGAGGGCCGCCCGGACGTCCTGCGCCGGCCGCCGGCCGGTCGGCGCCGCGGCGAACACCGGGACGGCCGTGCGGGCGGCGAAGTGGGTCAGGTACTGGGCCAGCGTGCCCAGGTGGAAGGGCCAGCCGCGGCGCAGCGCGTCGTACTCGTCCTGCCAGTCGTCGCCGAGGAGGCCGCTGTGGACGACGCGCAGGACGGTGGCGGCGCCGCCACGGCCTTCGATGAGGTACTCGAAGGCCATGAAGCGGCCGTCCTCGCCGGGTGACGTGCGGGTGGCCAGCCGCTTGCCGGGTTCGTAGGCGGTGACCAGGGCCTCCTCCCGGTGGCCGCCGGTCTCCATGGCCGCCGTGCCGCCCTCGCGCGGTTCCACCTCGTTGCGGCCCATGAACCAGGAGTCGATCCCCGGGCCGGTGGCGATCGCCTCCCAGACCTGTTCGGGGCTCGCCGGCAGCGTGGTCTCCAGCTCGATCTCGAACGGGTGCGTCATCGTCGGTTCTCCTCTGCCGCTTCGGAGTTCGTCGCCGGGGGCGCCCCGGTGGCGCCCGGCGGCCCGGCCGGGTCGGGGATCTGGTGCAGCCCGACGACCACCCGGTGGGTCCGGCCGCCCGGCGCGCTCTCGTCGTGATAGCGGCCGACGAGGGCGGCCACGGTCCGGGACAGCTCCTCGGCGAAGGCCGCCCGGTCGGCAGCCGAGGCGAACCGCACCTCCGCGTCGATGCCGAAGGAGGCGACCCGCCGGCCGGCCCGGGAGGCGCCGGTCAGCAGTTGCCCGACCTCCTGGACCAGCCGTGACCCCAGGGCCAGCAGCCAACGGGCCGAGAGCTGGTCGGGCGAGCGGGCCGGGTCCGGGCGCACGGCGGCCAGGGCGAGCGGGGAGATCACGTAGGAGGCGGCGGTGGCACGGTACACCCGTTCGGTGACGTTGCCCTTACGCCGTTCCTCGGCGAGTTCGACGAGCCCGTGACGCTCCAGCTCCTTCAGGTGGTAGTTGACCTTCTGCCGGGGCAGCCCGAGGCGGCCGGCCAGCATGGTGGCCGAGCCGGGCTCGGCCAGGGCGGCGAGGATCCGGGACCGGATCGGGTCCAGGGACGCCTCGGCCGCGGCGGGTTCTTCGATCACAGCGACGTCCAGCACCCCTCCAGAATGCTGCCGACAGGATTCTTTGTCAAGACAAGTGAATTTGTCGGTGAGCGGGCGCGAGCAAGGTCCCGGGGCCCTCGTGACCGCCGGGGGCCGGACACGCGACCGCCGTCCCACTCGCGCCGGAGCGCGGGCGGGACGGCGGTTCGCCGGCAGGCTCAGTACGGCCGGGCTCGTACGGCCGCTCAGGACGACAGGCCGTGCGCCCGGGCCTCGGCGGTGCCCTTCAGGTCGCGCAGCCAGGATTCGAGGCCCTGCGCGAGGATCTCGGTCGCGGCGGGCACGTTCGCATCGACCTGGGGGCCGGTGTGGGTCTCCTCGGTGCGCACCAGAACACCGCCCCTGACCTTGACGAAGTTCCACACGTGGACACCGTCGATGTGCAGGCCCGCACCGATCGCGGGGCCGGTCCAGCGGATGCAGGAGTCGCGCTCGAGCTGCTCGACGGTCGAGGTGATCACCAGGCTGGTGGCGGGGGTCGAGGGGTTCGGGGGCACGGGCGTCGTCCACCGGAAGGCCGAACCCCTGCGGAGCGGGCCGTCGTCGAGGCGGTCCGCCGTCGTGACGGGGGGCTGCCAGGCCGGCCAGCGCTCCACGTCGGTCTGCAGCGTCCAGACGACGCCCAGCGGCGCGTGGATCACGGTCTCGGTCCGGTGGCGGACGAGTGCGTCGGGGTCGACGCCCTTCCCGCCGCAGGTCAGGGACGCACCGGGCCGGGAGCCGGGCCCGGTGGCGGCCCCGGCGGGCAGGGCGGCCGCGCCGAGCAGGCCGACGACGAGCGGGACGGTGCACAGGGCGGCACGGAGGCCGGTGCTGCGAATGCCGGACATGGGGTCTCCCTTGATCGGTCGTAAGGCGGACATGGCCCATCGGGTGCGCGGCGGGCATCGGGCCCGGCACGGCGGGCGGTGTTCGGTGGAGCGCGTCACCGGCCGGGGCGGCGCTGCGTCCGGGCCCGGTGGAGGGTGGCGAGGAGGACGGCGGACGCCGCCACGATCAGCCCGGCGAACCCGGGGTGCATGTCCTTGGACAGGCTCTGCGCCCCGTCGGGCCGGGCCAGCCACACCACCAGCGGGGCGGCGTACGCGGCGGCGAGCAGGAACACCGCCCGCCGCACCGCCCGGTCACGGACGGACCGGAGGGCGCCGACGAGGGCGAGCACCACCGGGAGGACGGCGAGCAGCGCGAACTGGCCCATCACCAGCACGGGGACCGCCCAGGCGGCGACGGTCACCGACCTCGGGACGAGCCGGTCTCCACGCCGGTCTCCACGCCGACCTTCGTGCCGGTCTTCGTGCCGGTCTTCTTGCCGGCCTTCGCGGGCGTGGAGTGACTGGACCGTGGCGGCCATGAGGGTCTCCTTGGATCGGCGGAGTGCACGGCGGCACCACGCATGCCAGGCTGAGATAGATAGATGCTCACGTGTTCGTTAGAAGTTGTAACGCAGAACGACCCTGAGGGTCAATAGTGTTAGTGATAGCTTCTAACAACACCTTGACCATCTAGCTCGCTTGAGCGGGATCACACCCGGCGTGGGAGCAGGCACTCCGGGCAAGCGCTTGGTACTGCTGTCGGACACACCGAAGAGAGGACCGCGGCCATGACCACACCCGACAACACCGAGGAGCCGGACGAGGAGACCCGCGAGCGGTCCGCCGAGGAGCGCTCGATCGTGGCCCCCACCCCTGCGGACGTCCGCGCCAAGGCGGAGGACGGCGACGACGAGGAGCCCGAACCGCCGGCGGCGGACACCCAGGCGCCCTGACAGGGGCTCAGACCGGGGCGCGCGCCCCACTTCGCACCAGGGGGTGGGCGCCCCGGGCAGCCGGCGCGTCCGGTTCCCAGCCCCGGACCACAGGAGTCAGGAGTTGTTCATGGTTGACCACAGCAGGGGTGACGACGTCTACCAGCCCGTCGGCGGCGACGACGAGCAGGAGGACGCGACGCCGCTCGACCTCCAGGACGCACTGGACGAGCGCACGTACGACGACATCCTCGACGAGGGGTACTCACCGCCGGAGAAGCCGCTCGGCGTGACCGGCGCGGGAACCACCCCGGCGGAACAGCGCGAGGGCGAGAGCCTGGACGCCCGGCTGGCCCGGGAGCTGCCCGAGGTCGCCGACGGCGAGGGCGACGGCATCGGCGACCTGCCGGGCGGGGAGGGCGAGCTGCTGGACGCCGAGGCCGGCGACCGTCGGGCGGGACGGCTCGTCGCACCGGACGAGGGGGCTCACGCGCACACCACCAAGGGCATGTTCGCCTCCGACGTCGGCATCGACGGCGGCGCCGCGGGCGCCGAGGAGGCGGCCATGCACATCGTGCCCGACGAGGAGTGAGCACGCTGGGCAGCGGGATCGAACACGGCCCGTCATACCTGTCCCGTCGGGGTTTGAGCAGGTGAGCGGCTGTCCACACACCAGATAGGGCGTCGTCGTGCCTCCGAGCGGGGCCCAGCAGGCGGCGGCGCCCGCAGGCCCGTCACCGCACGCGGAGCAGCGGTCCGGCGCGGACGCCGGCGGGCCGCCGACGGGGGCGAGAGAGGACAGCCGCCATGGCCCGACCCGTGTGGACCGGAGTCCTGACCTTCGGCCTGGTCACCGTGCCCGTCTCCCTGTACACCGCGACGCAGTCCCACGACGTGCGCTTCCACCAGCTGCAGCGCGGCACCTCGGACCGCGTCCGCAACAAGCGGGTCAACGAGCGCACCGGCAAGGAGGTCGAGTTCGGCGAGATCGTGAAGGGCTACCCGGTCGCCGAGGGCGAGTACGTCGTCGTGGAGCCGGACGAGCTGGAGCAGATCTCCCCCGGCCGCTCGCGCACCATCGACATCGCCGGCTTCGTCGACCTCGCCGAGGTGGACCCGATCTTCTTCGACAAGACCTACTACCTCGGCCCCAAGGGCAAGGAGTACCAGAAGGTCTACGCCCTCCTCGTGGAGTCCCTCGACCACGCGGGCAAGGTCGGACTGGCGATGTTCGCGATGCGCGGCAAGGAGTACCTGACCGCCATCCGCTCCGAGAACGGCCTGCTGGAACTGCACACCATGCACTTCGCCGACGAGGTCCGCGACCCGCGCCGGGAGATCGACGACCTCCCCGAGAAGGTCGAGCTGTCCACCCAGGAGATCAAGACCGCCGAGCAGCTCATCGGCATGCTCGCCGTCGACTGGGACCCGGGCGAGTGGCACGACACCTACGAGGACCAGGTCAAACAGCTCATCGAGGACAAGCTCGCCGGCCGCGAGATCGCCGTGTCCAGCGGCCCGGCCCCCGAGGCCACCAACGTCATCGACCTCATGGACGCCCTGCGCCGCAGCCTCGACAGCGCCGGCAAGGGCGAGTCCGCGGAGGCGGCGAAGAAGTCCTCCCGGAGCACCGCGTCCTCCGGTAAGGACCGGGCTCCCGCGAAGACCGGTGCAAAGAAGACCGGTGGAAAGAAGAGCACCGCCGCCGGCGGCTCCACCTCGAAGCGCGCCGGCGCCGCCGAGGCGTCGGAGCTGTCCGAGCTCACCAAGGCCGGGCTCTACAAGCTGGCCACCGAGCTGGACATCCCCCACCGCTCCACCATGAACCGCGAGGAGTTGCAGGAGGCCGTCGGGAAGGCCCGGTCCGGCCGCCGGCTCAAGGCGGTCTCCTGACGCCCTCGGGCGGTACCACGGCCGTCCCGGCCCGGCCGCCCCGCACGCGGACCGCCCCCGTACTCAGACCGCGTCGAACCAGGAGAACGCCGCGATCCGCCAGCCCTCCGGGGTCCGGACGAACTGGATGGTCTTGGTGCCGCCGCCCTCGAAGGGCTCGCCGTCCAGGATCCCGGACTTGCGGTACTCGCCGAACCGTGACGCGATGTCGCCCGCTATCTCGGTGTGTTCGGAGACCTCCCACTCGGAGAACTCGACCAGCCGGCCCTCGGTCAGCAGCCGCTCGCGGGGCTCGACGAACTCCTCCACGGTGTACACCGTGAACGCCGGACCGGTCAGGACGATCACGCCACCCGGGATCATCAGCCGGCGGACCCGGGCGACGTCGGCGGCCCGGCCCTCCCGGTTGTCGAAGGACCCGAAGAACTCGGCGGTCAGCGTGTCGATCTCAGCCTTGGACATGGCGCGACGCTAGCACCGGCGGGCCGCCGCGCACCGCCGGTTTCGGCAGGCCGCCACCGCTCGGGGCGCCCGGGCTCGCGGCGCGCCGCGGCGGATCCGCATCCGGCGGGTGCGGACAGTGCCTCCGGACCACCGGGACCGCGCGATTGAGTGCGCCCGATCCGGGCAGGCGACCTCCATGGCGACTGTCCACGAGGAGACCGAACAGAGCTACGACGGAGCCCCGAGCCGGGCGCTGGCCCCCGACGGGCTGCCGGGCGTGGCCGAGATCGCAGCCGGCACCGCGGAGATCCTGGACGCGGTCTACTACGACACGCCCGACCTGCGGCTCCTGCGCGGCGGCATCACCGTGCGCAGGCGGACCGGCGGGCACGACGCGGGCTGGCACCTCAAGATCCCGCACCCCGACGGGCACCGCACCGAGCTGCGGCTTCCACTCGAAGCGGGGACGGGCCGCCGGCCGCCGGACGAGCTGGTGACCCGCACCCGCGGCGCCGCCCGGGGCAGCCGGCTGGCGCCGGTCGCCCACCTGCGCACCCGCCGGGACCGGACCCTGCTGCTCGACGCCGGACACCGCACCCTGGCCGAACTGGCCCAGGACGAGGTGTCCGCCCAAATACTCGACCCGGGTCGGCTCCTCGACGAGGGCCAGACTCTCGACGAGGGCCAGGACCTCGACGGGAGCAACCCCCCGCAGCCGGCGGCCCGGCCCGACGGGTCCGGGCCGCGCACCGAACTCGTCACCTGGACCGAGACCGAGGTGGAACTGGTCGACGGCGGGCCCGACCTCCTCGACGCGGTCGATCGCCGGCTGCGCGAGGAGGGGCTCCGCCGGACGGCCGCGCCGTCCAAGCTCGGCCGGCTGCTGGCCGACCGCCTGCCGCCGGACCGGCGGCCCGCCGCGCCGCCCGCCGGGTCGGTCGGCGCCGTCCTCACCGCCTACCTGCGGGAGCAGACGGCGACCCTCCACGACCTCGACCCGGCCGTCCGCCTGGACCGGCCCGACTCGGTGCACCGGATGCGGGTGAGCGTCCGCCGGCTGCGCAGCGCGCTCACCGCGCACCGCCGCCTGCTGGACCGCGCCACCACCGACCACCTCGCCGAGGAACTGCGCTGGCTCGGGAAGGTGCTGGGGAAGGCCCGGGACGCCGAAGTCCTCGGCGAACGGCTCGGCACCCAGGCGGGGGACCTGCCGCCGGTGGCCCAGCCCGGGGAGGTCGCCGAGCGGATCTCCGCCTGGTTCGACCACCGCTACGCCCGCGCCCACCGCGCCGCCGTCCACACGATGGACGGGCGCCGGTACTACGCGCTGCTCGACGCCCTCGACGAATTCGCCGCGGCGCCGCCCCTGCGGGCACGCGCCGAGCGGGGCGCCGGGCAGGCCCGCCGCGCGCTGAAGCGCGAGCAGCGGCGTACCGGGCGGCGGCTGCGCAGCGCGCTGGACCTGCCCGCCGGTACCGACCGTGACCAGGCGCTGCACCGCGCCCGCAAGGCCGCCAAGCGCGCCCGCTACACCTCGGAGAGCCTGTCGCCGCTGGCCGGTACGGCCGGCCGGCGCTTCGGCAAGCGCATGAAGCGGATCCAGAAGGCCCTCGGCGCCCATCAGGACGGCGTCGTCGCCGAACAGGCGCTCCTCCCGGTGGTGGCCGCCGCGGGCGACGCCGGCGAGCGCACCTTCGGCTACGGCCTGCTGTACGCCCTCCAACGCGCCGGGACCGGAGAGCAACTCGCCACCGCCCGCCGCACCTGGCACAAGCTCCGGCACTGACCGGCCGCCCGGGTCTGTTCCCCGCGGTCCGGCCTGGTCGCGCTCGGTCGTGGTGTCGGACCGGCGTTCGAGGCCGCACCTCGAAGTACGGGCCGGGGCGTCGGGCTATGGGCCTACCGTGTCTCGCACGAAGGCCCGAAGGTGATCGCGCACGGTGTCGGGCTGCTCCAGCCACGGTTCGTGGCCGGCGTCGTCGATCCGGCCCCCGTGGAGCATGACCACGGGCGGCGTCCGAGTCGTGTCGCCCAGCGCTGTCCAGCGGATCCGCGCCCCGTCCGACATGGACGTCAGGCCCTCTGTCTCCATCAAGGCCACCGAGGAGAACCTACCGCCGACGCCGACGACCTGCCAGACGCCCGGGAGCAGGCTGGAGGACGCCCCGACGGGATTCCCCGAGGCTCTCCGGGCTGCGGGGCCGGGCCCCTCAGGCGCGGGCGGTCAGGGCGGCGAGGCCGTCCACCACGTGGTGGAGCGAGCCGTGGCGGCGGTGGAAGACACGCTGCCGTTCGGCTCCGGTGCCGGTGGCGAGGACGGCGCCGAGGAGTGCGCGGGCCTCGGCGAGGTCACCGTGGGCCTCCAGGCCGGGGGTGCTGCGCCGCAGCAGCAGGTGGAGCAGCTGGATCATCGGGCGGGACGTTCCGGACGGGTCGACGCCCGTCCCCCGCAGGCCGTGCAGGGCGGCCTGCCGGTGGGCCGCGGCCAGTTGGGCGTCGGTGACGTCCGGTGCCGGGGCGTCCCGCTCGGCCTCGTACAGCAGCGAACTCGCGAGGCCGCGCAGCAGCACGGCGAACAACAGGGTGGCGTCGAGGTCGGCGTTCACGTCGGCGACCCGGATCTCCAGGGTCGGCAGGTGCTCCGACGGGCGCGCGTACCAGTAGATCATCCGCCGGTCCAGGACCGTGCCGTCGGTGACCAGCCGGTCGGCCAGCGCGTCGTAGCCCCGCTCGTCGAGCACCGGCGCGGGGCCGACGGTGGGCCACTGCCCGTACTGCAGGGCGCGCCAGCTGGCGCAGTTGCGGTCCCGGCCGTCGGCGAAGGGGGAGTTGACCATGAGCGCCTGGAGCACCGGCAGCCACGGGCGCAGGCGGTGGCTCAGCCGGAGCGCCTCGGCCCGGTCGAAGGTGCCGAGGTGCACGTGGAGGCCGCTCAGCTCGCCCCCGCCGGTCGCGAGCGGGCCGACGTGCCGGGCGATCTCCCGGTACCGGGGGGCGTCGGTGATCGGCAGCGGGTGGCGGGTGAGCAGCGCCGTGGCCGACGCCACCAGCAGGCAGTCGTGCCGGGCCGCGGCGGCCGCCACCGCTTGCCGGCCGGCCGCCAGTTGCGCGCGGAGGCCGGCGGAGGTCGACGCCGGGTCGGTACGGATCTCCAGCTGGCTCGCGAAGAACTCACCCTGCACGCGTTGGCCCAGGACCGGCCGCGCGTCGGCGATGACCTCAGCCGCCCGGGGCGCGGCAGCCCGGCTGCGGGTGTCGGCCAGCAGGAATTCCTCCTCGACACCGAAGGTGAGCGGGGAGTCCCCGGGGGCGGAGCCGGTCACAGCCATCGGTCTCTCCAGTCGCAAAGAGGGCCAGTAGGAACAGGAAAAGGGCCGGCAGGAGGAGGGCCAGTAGGAAGGAGGCCCCTCGGAGTCGGTCAGGAGACGGGGCCACGAGGCAGGACGAGTGCCACGCACGATCACCGGCTCGTGGAGCCGGCCACCTGCCGTGCTCAGAGAACCTGCCCAGGCAGGGGCGGGCCATGCCGCCCGGCCGGGAGGGAACCCGTCCGGAAGCAGGGCTTCCCGCACGCGCCGCGGCCGTCGGCACCGGCGGCCGGCCGCAGCGCTTGAGGCGGCCGCACCGGTTGAGGGAGCCGGTCCGGGGCAGGCGCGCCGCATGGAACCCGCGCCCGAGCCCACCCACCCGTCCGACGGCCCCGAGACCCCTCCCCCGCCCAGGCCGACCGGCCGTTCCGGACCGGACACCGGCCCCGAGCCGGCCGGACCGGACAGCGCCCCCGCCGCCCCGCGGAGCCCGTCCGATCTGCCCCGCCGCTCGTGGCGGGCCGTCGTGCGCCGCACCGCCGGCGAGTTCCTCGCGGACGAGCTCCCCGACCGGGCGGCGGCGCTCACCTACTACGGGGTGCTGGCGATCTTCCCCGCCCTGCTCGTCCTGGTGGCGATGCTGGGGGTGATCGGCCGCTCCGCGACCGACGCGATCCTCGACAACCTCCAGCACCTCGCACCGGGCCCGGCCCGGGACATCCTGCGCAACGCCGTCGACCAGCTCAGGGACAACAGCGGCCCGAGCTCGGTCCTCGCCGTGCTGGGCCTGGTGGCCGCGCTCTGGGCGGCCTCCGGGTACGTCGGCGCCTTCATCCGCGCCGCCAACGCCGTCTACGACATCGCCGAGGGGCGCCCGATCTGGAAGGTCACGCCGCTGCGGTTGGGGCTGACCCTCCTCCTCATGGTGCTGCTCGCCGCGAGCGCGGTCATCGTGGTCTTCACCGGGCCGATCGCGGACCGGGTCGGCCGCGCGCTCGGGCTGGGCAGCACCGCGCTACGGGTGTGGTCCTACGCCAAGTGGCCCGTCCTGGTGGTGCTGGTGATCCTGATGATCGCGGTCCTGTACTGGGCCGCGCCCAACGTCCGGGGCCGCGGCTTCCGCTGGGTCACCCCCGGCAGCGTCCTGTCGGTGCTGATCTGGCTGGCCGCCTCGGCGGGCTTCGCCGTGTACGTCGCCAACTTCTCGTCCTACAACCGGACGTACGGCACGCTCGCCGGCGTGATCGTCTTCCTGGTCTGGCTCTGGCTGTCCAATCTCGCGATCCTGCTCGGCCTGGAGTTCGATGCCGAGCTCTCCCGTCAGCGGGCCATCGCCGGTGGCTTCCCCAAGGACCGGGAGCCCTACGTCACCCCGCGTGACACCAGCACCTGGCCCGAGGAGAAGGAGGAGGAGGCGGCGCCCCCGGAGGACGGCGGGCCACGATAGGCCGAGCGGGCCGGCCAGGTGTGGGCGGCGCTGATCCGGGCAGCCGCCCGGCATGCTGTTGATCAGACCGCCGGGCGTCTATCCGCCCCAGGGCGACACCGAACTGCTCATCTCCAGCCTGCGCCGCGAGCCGCTGGGCCCCACCAGCCGGGTACTCGACGTCGGGACCGGCACGGGGGCGGTGGCACTGGCCGCCGCCGGGTCCGGCGCCCGGGTCACCGCCGTGGACCTGTCGGGCCGCGCCGTCGCGGCCGCCTGGCTGAACACCCGGCTGCACCGGCGTCGCGTCCGGCTGCGCCGCGGGGACCTGCTGCGTCCGGTCGCCGGGCAACGGTTCGACCTCATCACCGCCAATCCGCCGTACGTGCCGGTCGACGACGCCGCGGACGCTCCGGGGCGCGGGCCGGCCCTGGCCTGGGACGCGGGGCGGGACGGGCGACTGGTGCTGGACCGGATCTGCCGGGAGGCGCCCCGCCTGCTCGCTCCCGGCGGGGTGCTCCTGATCGTGCAGTCCTCCCTGGCGGACGTCCCGGCGACGCTGACCGCGCTGCGGCGGTCCGGGCTGCGGGCCTCGGTGGCGGCGCGGCGGCGCCAGGCGTTCGGCCCGGTGATGACGGCGCGCGCCGGCCTGTTCGAACGGCTGGGGCTGATCGCGCCCGGCGAACGCGCGGAGGACCTGGCGGTGGTGCGCGGTGTCCGGCAGCGGTGAGCCGCGCGCGGCCGACTTCACCCGGGTGACGATCGTGGCGGGGGGGCCGATGCTGGTCGAGGGCCCCGTCGAGGTCACACTGCCGGACGGCACCGTGCGGCGCTCGGAGCGGCCGGTGGTGGCGCTCTGCGCCTGCCGGCGGAGCCGCCGCTACCCGTTCTGCGACACCAGCCACCGACGGCGGCACGCTCCCCGGCCGGACTCGGTCCCGGCCGGGGAGCGCGCCGCCGGAGAGGGCTCGCTCGGGGAGCGCTCAGCCGCGGGAGGGGGCCGCGCCGACACCGCCGGGCAGGGGTGAGTCGGGCAGGGGCGAGCGCAGCGAGCTGCGGCCGGCCCGCCAGTGGTCGAGCAGATGGGCGGCGAACCGGTCGTCGACCGCGCCGGCGGCGGCCACTCCGAAGGCGATGTCGGCCGCCAACCCGGGCTCGGCGGAGACCAGTTCCTCGACCACGCCACGCCGCACCAGTTGCTCGTGGACGGCGTCCGCCTCGATGTGCTCCCGGTAGAAGAGCGTGCCGTCCGGCCCCGCGCCGAGCCGCTCCAGCGCGGTGGCGAGCCGAGCCGAGCCGGGCGAGGAGGTGACCTCCAGGGCCGCGAAGTGGCCGACCCCCGCGCCGCGCAGCGCCCGGTGCAGGCCGAAGAGCATCATCAGGTTGACCACGGCCAGCGCGGGCGCGGGGACCAGGTCGATGTAGTGGCCGTACTCGGGGTCGAGGCCCAGGTCGGCCATCATCCGCGCGAACAGCAGCGCGTGCGCGCGGTCCGGGCGCCCGGCGCCGTACTCGTCGTAGGCGATCGCCATCAGGACCGCCTGCGCCGGACCGTGCACCCGGGGCACCAGCCACAGCTGCGGGTCGGCCTCCTTGAGGTGGTAGACCGAGCGGTGCACCAGGTACTCACGGGCCTGCCAGCGCTCGCCCTCGGCGAGCAGGAAGTGCGAGGGCCCGGAGCCGTCCGGCGGCTCGGTCAGCAGGCTCTCCAGCGCCTCCGGCAGCGGCCGTACGGGCTCCACCTCGGCGCGCACGGCCGCCAGGAAGGCCCGCTCCAGGTCGCGGCGGAGGGCGAGCAGACCGGGATCCCACTCCCACTCGGGGTCGACGCCCGGCAGGCCCCGGTCGTGGAGTTCGTAGCAGAGGTGGAGGGCGAGCTGGTGGTCCTCGCCCCACGGGTCGGTGAGCGGGCCCGGTTCGGTCAGGAGCCGCCCCGCAGCGGGCGGTCCGGCGGTGACCAGGTCGAGCACCGCCTCGGACAGCGGGCCGCGGGACCGCGGCAGGGCGTTCACCGTCCGCTCCGGTGGCCCTCGGCGCACAGGCGCAGCACGGCGAAGGACGCCGCGAGGATCAGCGCCCAGCCGCCGGTGAACGCCCAGAAGACCGCCGCCGGTGCGGGCAGCAACCCGACCGCCAGCAGGGCGAGCGAGGCCAGTCCCAGGCCCAGCACCGTGCGCGGGCGTACCCCGCGCACCATCTCCCAGCCCCGGCTGCGCAGCCCGAGCCCGAGCCGTCGCACCAGAGCCACCAGTTCGCGACCGTGGCTGCCCGTACCGCCGGTGCCGCCGTCGACTCCGGCCAACGCCACCTGGTCCCGCCGCTCCATCGCGTCTGTCTCCTCGCATAGCCGTTCATGTCCGCCGGTGCGGGTGCCCGCGATGCGGGCCGGCTAACCTGCGGATCGTGCCTGCCGTGGATCACCACGACGCGGTCAGTGGCCGAAGAGGTGCCGGATCCGGCCGCCCCGTCCGGGCTCGGCGGTCCGCTCCTCGTCCTGCGGCTGCTCGGGCGCGACGGCGCGCGGGTCGCGCGCGTAGGTCTGCGGCTCGGGCGGGTAGGCCTGCTGCTCCGCTGTGAGGGCCTGCGGGTCGAGCGCGTAGGTCTGGGGCTCGGGTCGGCCGGCCGGGTCGGCCGGTCGGCGGGGGTCGTCGCGCTGGACGGGCGTCGCGGGCGCGACCGGCCGCGACGGAACGGGTTCGACCGGAGCGGGGTAGCCCTCCGGGCGGCCCCTGCGGTGGGCGCCGAGCCGCACCGGGCGGGTCCGCCGGGCGAGGACGATCAGGGCCAGGCCGAGGCAGAAGAGCAGGGCGAGCGCCACCCCGGCGAGGAAGATCGCCAGGCTGTTGAGCGTCACCAGGTCGGATCCGAGGACGGAGACCTGGTAGTCGGGCCCGCCGTTGAGGTTGTCCGCGATCAGCAGGCCGGTGAACGCGCCGGCGGCGGCCATCAGCAGAAGTCCGAGCAGCAGCATGTCGGGAGTCCCTTCGGTCCGTTCGGCCCCCGGTGCCCTCCCCTCGCTGGGCCTCGTCTACCCGGCCGGCCGCAGCCCTAACATGCCGACCGCCCCCGGTCCGGCCCGATCGGGCCGGACCGGGGGCGGTCGGGTCAGGCGCTCCGCCGCGACGCCTGCTCGGCGGCGTCGCCGTCCCCGTCCTCGGAGCGGCCACCGCCGTCGGAGCGGTTACCGCCGTCGCCCGGGCCCTGGCGGGCCCGATCGATGTGCTCGGTGTTCTTCTCGTCCACCTCGTCCTTGAGGTGGGAGAGGTCCTCGGACTTCCGGTGGGCCCGCTCGCGGTCGAACTCCTTCATGGGTCTGTCCTCCTGTGTCGCCGGCGGCCCGTGCCCGGGCGGCTTCGCCGGCCGCGGGTCAGTCGGGCCAGGCGGCGGTCAGGCGGCGGGTGCCGACCGCGCCGCCGCGGTCCACCGCCGCCTTCACGAGGGCGAACAGCGCTCCCTGCAGGGCGGCCGCGGTCAGCACCTCCCGCCAGGTGCGCTCCTGGTCGGTGGCCTCCGGAGCGTCCTCCTCGTGTCCGAGGAGCGCCCACAGGCGCCGGAACAGGGCCCCCGCGATCAGCCCGCCGAGAACGCCGAACAGGAGCCCGAGCGGCTTGTAGAGGATCTTGATCATCGCAGTCTCCCCGGATCGCACGACCGCCGTCGGCCGTCGGCCGTTCCATGCTGTGCGTCTGTCCGTCGGCGGGCCGGCCAATCCACCGGTGGCGGCCCGCCGGCCGGGAATCAGATGGCGAGCAGGTCGGTGAGGTCGTCGGCGTGCTCCTCCTCCTCTTCGAGGATGGACTCGATGAGGCGGCGGGTGGTGGGGTCGTGGTCCCCGAGCCAGCGGGCGATCTCCTGGTAGGTGGAGATGACGATGCGTTCGGCCAGCAGGTTGTGCTCCAGCATCGCCGTGAGGTCCTTCTCGTCCGGCGTGGTGTAGTCGGTGTGGGCACGACTGGCGAGGGTGCTGGGGTCGAAGTCGGGCTCGCCGCCGAGCTGCGCGATGCGTCCGGCGGCCCGCAGCGCGTGCTGCATCTCCTCGGCGGCGTGCTCGGTGAACTCGGCCGCCACCTGGGCCCGGTCGATGCCGGTGGCCGAGATGGCGTGCCGCGTGTAGCGCAGCCAGCAGACCACCTCGGTGGCGACCACGTCGTTCAGAACGGCGATCACCTTCTCGGTGTCGAGGCCGTAGGTGCTGGTCACCGCGCCCTCGGCCATCTTCTTCCGGGCCTCGTCCCGGATCCGGCTCACGTCGATGACGAAGTCGTCGCCTGCCACAGTGCACTCCCAAGGGGTCGGGGGGAAGGACGGTCCGGGCCACGTCTTCCCCCGGACGGGCGAGGACATTCCCACCCGTTCCGGACACCACCGGTTCGCAGCAAGGCTGCGGCAAGGCCCGGCACGGGGAGCGGCGGGCCGCTCCCCGTGCCGGGCCCGAGGTCTACCAGCGGTACCAGCGGCCCCGGCCGCCCGAACTGCTCGCGCCGCGCGCGACGAAGCCGAGCAGCCAGATGACCAGCACCGCGATTGCCACCCACCAGAGGGCCTTCAGCGCGAATCCGGCTCCGAAGAGGATCAGGACCAGCAGCAGGACGAGCAGCAGAGGAACCATCCCGAACAGCCTCCAAGGTCGGTGTCACCAGTGGTGACAGGCGTCTTCCCCCGGTTCGGAGTTCCACGCCCCCGCGTTCAGAGCGGCGAGGGCCCGCCGGATCCGGCGCCGCCCCCGGCGAGCACCTCGGCGCTGACCAGGCGGTGCCAGCCGTCCAGCGTGCGGGCCTGGTCGGTGGCGCGTGCGATGAGCCGGTCCAGGTCGTCGCGGCCGAGGCGGGGCTCCTCGTCGGCGATGGCGCGCAGCGCGCGCCAGAGGGCGGTCTTGCCCGCGACCCCGGTGCGCATCATCTCCAGCTCGACCAGGTCGGACAGCGGGGCGCGGTGGACCAGGGTGCCGTTGGGCTTGAGCCGCCCGATGCGTTCGCCGGCGATGCCGAGCCAGGTGCGGTAGTGCCGCACCGGCACGCCCAGCCGGTTCATGATGCGGACGAGTTCGTCGCGGTCCTCCTCGACCTGCCGGGCCAGCTCGCGCAGTTCGGCGGCGCGCCGGCTGTCGGCATGGGAGTCGGCCATCCGGCGCGCGAGTGCGGCGCCGCCGAACGCTCCGGTGAGGTGGTCGTTCAGGTAGACGCCCAGGGGCTGGGCCAGGAGTTGAGGTGACCTCACGTGACCTCCAGGGGCGAGGGTCTGTCGGGTCGGCGCTCGCGTGCCTCGCGACCGCGTCGCGGGCGCCCGGGCCGAACGGCGGTACTCCTCCCATGGTGCCCCTCGCTGCGGGGCTCCGCCCGGCGGGCGGGCCGGGCCGGGCCGGGGGCGCGCTGGCCGCCCGGACCGGGCGGGGGTTCAGAGCCGCTCCTCCATCCGGATGGCCTCGCGGAGCGCCAGGTGGGCCTCGCCCTCGTGGCCCTCGTGCTGTTCGAGCAGGGCGGCGGCGATCGCGTCGAGCTTGCGCTGGATGGCGTGTTCGGCGCGGCGCTCGGCGTTCTTGAGCAGCGCCAGCAGGAGCAGGGTGATCGCGGTCATGGTGTCGCCGACGAGGATCTGCCACTCCGTCGACAGTCCGGCCGCGTGGACCGCGACGAAGGCGGCCACCAGCAGGACGCAGAACACGGAGAACGCCGGGGAGCTGGTGAGGTTGGAGGCGGCCTCGGCGAGCCGCTCGAACCGCCCGCGTGCACCGTCGCTCCGGGTGGCGGGGTGTGAGAGGGTCATGCCCCTCTGCCTATCACCCGCGCTGCGCGGACGCGGGCGACGGCACGCGGGCCCACCCGTCGTCCGGGCACCGTCCCGGGCTCACCGAAGCGGGCGGGCGGGACGGCTCCGGGCCGAGGGGACGCGCCGGGGGACGCCACGAGTGTCGCGGCGCCGTGCCCCGCGCGCCCGTCATCGCGTCCGCCCGGCGTAGAGGCCGAGGCCGAGGGCGAGGCCGGCGACCGCGGCGGCGGCGAGCGGCCCCCGGTGGGTGGTGGCCCAGAACTGCAGGCTCCGGTCGTGGGAGCTGTCGCTGAAGCGGCCGCGGGCGCCGTGGTCCTCCCGCGCGTCGACGGGCCGCCACAGGTTGGCGGGCTCGTCGTCGCGGCGGCGGCGGTCGGTCTGCTGGGAGTCGAAGCCGGTCCGGGCCAGGTAGCGGTCCAGCAGCCCGGGCACGACCGCGTTGGCCAGCAGGGTGGCCGCCGTACTGCCGCCCACCCAGTACTCCCGCCGCTGCGGCCGGTCGGCGGCGTGCAGCACGGCGCGGGCCGCGACCTCGGGCTGGTAGATCGGGGCTACGGGCCGGGCGCGGTTCGGCAGCCGCGACAGCACCCAGTCGAACTGCGGGGTGTTCACCGCCGGCATCTGCACCATCGTGGTCCGCACGGCGGTACCGGAGGCCAGCAGCTCGCAGCGGAGCGCCTCGTGCCACCCCTGCAGGGCGTGCTTGGCGCCGCTGTAGGCGCTCTGCAGCGGGATCCCCCGGTAGGCGATCGCGGAACCGACGTGCACCAGGGTGCCGTGGTCTCGCGGCAGCATCCGTCGCAGGGCGCTGCGGGTGGCGTAGACGTAGCCGAGGTAGCTGACCTCGGTGACGCGGCGGAACTCCTCCGGGGTGATCTCGGTGAAGGGCGCGAACACGGAGGTGAAGGCGTCGTTCACCCACACGTCGATGGGGCCGAGTTCGTTCTCGACGCGCTCGGCGGCGGCCTCGACGGCGTCCGGGTCGGCCGTGTCGGCCTCGATCGTGATCACCGTCGCACCGGCCTCCCGGGCCTGCGCGGCCGCCGCTTCCAGGCCCGCCCGGCCGCGGGCGATCAGCGCGAGCCGGTCGCCCCGCTCGGCGAAGGCCCGGACGCAGGCGCGCCCGATTCCGGCACTCGCGCCGGTCACCACCACGACCCGTTCGGTGCGCCTCGATGCAGTCATGACCGTCGTCTGTCCGGCGCCGCGCGGGTCAAACGCGCCCGGCCCGGTCGCGTTCGGCCCGGGGCCGCCGTAGCGTCGGCGGCGGAGCGAACCGTGACGGACAGGAGGCGCCCGATGGCACCGACAGCGCTGTTCGACGTCGATGGCACCCTCCTCGACACGAACTACCTGCACACCCTCGCCTGGGCCGAGGCGCTGGCGCAGTACGGGCACACCCCGGCGATGGCGCGCATCCACGCGTCGATCGGCATGGGGGGCGACCAGCTGCTCGACCACGTCCTCGGCCGGGACCGTGACCGGTCCGGGGACGGTGACCTGAGCGCGGCCCACCAGGCGCTCTACGCCCGCTTCTGGCCCGTGCTGCGGCCCTTCGACGGGGCGGCCGCGCTGTTGCGCGCGGTCGCCGCGCGGGGCTGGACGGTGGTGCTGGCGAGTTCGGCCTCCGGGCGGGACCTCGCGGTGATGCGCGAAGTCCTCGACGCGGACGACGTGGTGGCCGCCGTCACCGGTGCGGACGACGTCGACGCGAGCAAGCCCGCCCCCGACCTCGTCCGGGCGGCGCTCGACAAGGCCGGCGCGCGGCCCGAGGAGGCGGTCTTCGTCGGGGACACCCCGTGGGACGTGCAGGCCGCGGCGACCGCCGAGGTGCCGTGCGTCGCCGTCCTGTCCGGCGGCTGGAGCGAACGGGACCTGCGGGCCGCCGGGGCGCTGGAGGTCCATGAGGACGTGGCGGCGCTGCTGGCGGGGCTGGCGGACAGCGCGCTCGGCCGGGGGCGCTGACGGACCGGTCCGTCAGCGCCCCCGGCGCGGTGCGGGCCCGTCAGCGCGGGAGGGCCGGCAGGACCTCGCGGCGGTAGTGGTCGAAGAAGGCCTCGTTGTCGGGGCCGATCTGGCCGACGTAGACCTCGTCGAAGCCCGCGTCGACGTAGGACCGCAGCGTCGCGACGTGCTCGTCCACGTCGTTGCCGCAGGTCACCGCCTCGGCCACCATCTCGGGGGTGACCAGTTCGCTGGCCTGCTCGAAGTGGGCCGGGGTGGGGAGGAGTTGGGCGAGCTCGCCCGGCAGCAGTTCGGTCGGCCAGAGCCGGTGCACCAGGTCGACGGCCTTGTCCCGGTCGTCGTTCCAGCAGACCTTCACGCCACCGATCACCGGCTTGCCGGCGCCGCCGCCCGCACGGAACGCGCCGACCAGGTCGCGGTCGGGGGTCATGGTGACGAAACCGTCCCCGATCCGGCCCGCGAGGGCGGCGGCGTTCGGCCCGAAGCCGGAGACGTAGACCGGCGGTGCCTCGGCGGGGACGGTGTAGAGGCGGGCGTTGTCGACGGTGTAGTGCCGGCTGCGGTGGGACACCTGGTCGCCGGTGAACAGCTTGCGCATCACCTCCAGGGCCTCCTCCAGCATCTCGGCCCGTTCGTCGAACGAGGGCCAACGATCCCCGTGCACGTGCTCGTTGAGCGCCTCGCCGGTACCGACACCCAGTGTGAAGCGCCCGCCCAGCAGGACGGCGGAGGTGGCGGCGGCCTGCGCCGTGACGGCGGGGTGCAGGCGGACCGTCGGGCACGTCACGAGGGTGGTGACCGGCAGGTCGACGGTCTGCGAGAGGGCGCCGATCATCGACCAGACGAACGGACTGCTGCCCTGGGCGTCGTTCCACGGGTGGAAGTGGTCGGAGACGGCCAGCCGGGTGAAGCCGGCCTCGGCCGCGAGCCGCGCCTGGTCGAGCAGTTGGGCCGGGGTGAACTCCTCGCAGGAGAGGAAGTAGCCGTACTCGGTCATGGGTCTACCTGTCCTTCCGGGTAACGGTGGCGGCAGGACCGGCGATGCCCGGGCCCCGGCGCCGTGGTTCGGGGCGCCGGGGCCCGGGCATCGGGGCGGGTCAGCCGTGTCGCATGTCGTCCGGGTCCGCCGGCAGGGGCGGTGCGCCCTCACCGGTCATCCGGGCCTGGGGCCGCTCGCGCGGCGGCGCGTCGCCGAGCGCCGTGGGCCCGCCGGTGCCCTGACCGCCGGTGCCCTGGCCGCCGGTGCCCTCGGGGGAGAGCCGGCCGCGCCAGCCTCCGCTCTCGCGGCCCTGTTCCTCGATGAAGCCCTTGAACCGCTTCAGATCGCCCTTGACCTGCCGGTCCAGGACACCGAGCAGGTCACCGGCCTTCTCGGCCATGCCCTTCGGGTGGAAGTCCATGGCCAGGCTCACCCGGGTGTGGGAGTCGTCCAGACGCTGGAAGGTCACGACTCCCATCTGCTGGACGTCACCGCCGACGGTGCGCCAGGAGATCCGCTCGTCGGGGAGTTGGTCGACGATCTCGGTGTCGAACTCGCGGCGCGCACCCGCGACCTTCGTCGTCCAGTGCGAGTGCCGGTCGTCGGTCTGGCGGACCTCCTCCACGCCCTCCATGAAACGCGGGAAGTCCTCGAACTGCGTCCACTGGTTGTAGGCGCTGTGCAGCGGGACGTCCACGTCGATGGACTCCTTCACCTTGCTCACAACGGTCTCCTTCCGAATCGACAGGATCGGGCATTCCGTACACCGGCGCGCCTGCCCCGATCGCGGGCGCCCAATCAGGAGGTCACCCGGGCGGTCCCGGGGCCCGGCTCCGGCGTGCCGGTCACGCGGCCTGCGGGGAGCGGACGGGGCCGAGCAGGTCGGCGCGCTCCGTCTCCGACAGACCGCCCCAGACACCGTACGGCTCACGCACCTCCAGGGCGTGCCGGAGGCACTCTTCGCGGACGGGGCAGCCCCGGCATATCCGCTTCGCCTGCTCCTCCCGGTCGTCGTGTGCCTGGCCGCGTTCACCGAACGGGTGGAAGAACAACGCGGTGTCGACGGAGCGGCACGCGGCGGCGAGCTGCCAGTTCCAACGGTGGTCGAAGGCGCCGGGCAGGCGCGAGATGTTGGTCAAGGGGTTCTCACCTCGGCTGGACGTGACCGGGAAGGGTCGGGAGTACGGGTGGCGAGGGGCCGGGCCGCCGGACGGCCTCGACTGTGCGGGCGTGTGCCCGCTCCCGCCGATCCCACGCGTACCGGGGCGCCCCGGAACGGTCGCCGGTCGGCCGTCACCCGTCAGCGGTCCACCGGCACGGCGCCGTCGGACGACAGGCTCGCCCGTCTCCTCATGATCGCGTGGCCGGCGAGCGCCCCGCCGTAGATGGTGTAGCCCACGCCGATCAGCCAGGACTGCACCACCAGGACCGCGCCGACCGTCCCGTACGAGACCGCGTTGGAGACCAGCAGCGGGGCGAGGACCAGCCGGGAGAAGTACCGCAGCCCGGTCAGCGCGGCCATGGTGGCCAGCGCGCCGGGGAGCAGCCACAGCCAGGGGACGCGTGCGCCGAGCAGCAGGCGCTGCAGCCACCAGAACAGCAGGACGCCGCCGAGCACGGTGGCGGCCAGGCGCAGCGCGGGCTGGGCCGCGCTGCCCTGCCACGGGCTGCCGCTCCAGGCGGCGACGAGGATGTAGGCGGTCAGTCCGGCCAGGCCGAGGGCCTGGCGCCAGACGGCGTGCCAGGGGCCGCGTTCGAGCTGCCAGATGCGCTCGTAGACGGTCTGGACGGAGGCCATCAGGGAGATGCCGAAGACCGTCAGGGCGGCGAGGCCGAAGCCGGTGGTGGTGCTGAGGATCTGGCCGCGGGAGGCGAACAGGCCGCGGGTGGCCTGCGCGCCGCGGCCGGTCAGGCCCAGGCCGTCGGTGATCCACTGGCTGATTCCGCTGTTCCGGGTGGGCGGGGCCGCGGCGATCACGATCAGCAGCGGCACCAGCGTGACGAAGAACAGCGCGGCGAAGGCCATCGAGCGCTGCAGGAGTTCCACCGAGCGGCCCTGCTTCCAGACCTCCAGGGCGACCGAGGCGGCGCTGCGGCGCCCGGGCGCCACCGTCGCGCCCGACGTGCCCGCCGTGCCCGCCGTGCCCGGGGTCGCGTCCCGGTCCCGGTCCCGGTCCTCAGCCATGGTGGCCTCCACGCCGTCGTCCCCGTCCTCGCGCCTACCACGCGCGGGCCGTCGCAGACAGGGACGGCCACCGCAATCAGCGGGTGGGCCCGGCCAGGCGCACGGCGGCCTCCAGCATCAGGCCGTGGACGAAGGCCTGCGGCAGGTTGCCGCGGAGCTGGCGCTGGGCGATGTCGAACTCCTCCGCGAACAGGCCGGGCGGTCCGCAGGCCGCCCGGTTGCGCTCGAACCACCGGGCCGCCTCCACCGGGTCGCCCTGCTGGTGTTCGGCGAGCGCCATGACGAAGCCGCAGAGCAGGAACGCTCCCTCGGCGTCCTCCAGCGGCCGCTCGTCGTGGCGGAACCGGTAGGCGTAGTGGTCCCGGCAGAGTTCCGCCCGTACCGCGTCGAGCGTCGCGCGGGTGCGCGGGTCGTCCGGGGCGACGGCGCCGCGGATCGCGGGGAGCAGCAGGGCGGCGTCGACGCCGGGGTCGGTGGGGGTGCGCTGCCAGCGGCCGGTCGGGTGGGTGCCGGTGGCGGCCGTCCGCGCGGTGATCTCGTCCGCGAGCGCCTCCCAGCGGCCGGCGGTGGAGCGGTCGGCGGCGCCGGCGGTGGCGGCCGCCCGCAGCCCCGCGGCGGCGGTGAGGCGGCTGTGGGTCCAGTGGTCGTCGTGGAGTTCCCAGATCCCGGCGTCGGGCTCGGTGTGGCGGTGGGCGATGGCGTCGGCGGCGATCCGGGCGGCCTGGACGCCGTCGGTGTCCAGCCGGCCGTGGCGGGCGGCGGCGGCGAGGAGGAGCAGGCACTCGCCGAGGGCGTCGAGCTGGAACTGCCGGTTGACGTGGTTGCCCGCCACGTCGAAGCCGCCCGGGTAGCCCGGCAGGTCCAGGGTGCGCCGGTCCGGGATGGCGGCGCCGGTGGTGGTGTACGCGGGGGCGAGGTCGGGGCCGTGCTCGTGGAGGCGGGCCGTGGTGAAGCGGACCGAGTCGTCGAGCAGCGGGTGCGGACCGGCGGCGGCGACGGCCTGGCCGATGTAGCCCTGGTCGCGGATCCACACGTAGCGGTAGTCGTAGTTGCGCCCCTGCTCGGCGCGTTCGGGGAGGCTGGTGGTGGCGGCGGCCACGGTGCCGCCGTGGGCGCCGGTGAGGCCGCGCAGGACGGTGTAGGCGTGCCGGGCGTCGCGGGAGCCGAGCGCGTCGGGGAAGGTCGGGACCTGCTGCGCCCAGGCGGCCTCGGTGGACCGCCAGAGCCGGTCGGCGCTCGCGACCCGGCCGGGCGGCCGGTCCGAGAGCTCCAGTACGAGGTCGTGGTGCGCGCCGGCGGCCAGCTCCAGCCGGGTGTGGAGGGTGGGGCGGCCGCCGTCGTCGCGGGGCCGGGCCGCCGGTGCGCCGGTCCAGCGCAGGTGCAGGTCGCCGGCCCGGCCCGTCCAGCGCCCGGTCTCGTCGCGCCGCAGGTCACGGGCGGGCTGCTCGCCGAACGCGGCGGCGGCCTGCAGGGTCACGTCCACGGTGGCCGGCCCGTCGACGGCGAGGATCCGGCGCAGCACGACGGCCCGGTGCGGGTCGCCGGGGTGGGCGAGGGCTTCGCGGCACTCGACGATGCCGCCGGTGGTCACCCAGCGGCTGCGCCAGATCAGGGTGCCGCTCTCGTAGTAGCCGCCCCAGACGAAGGGGGCGGCGGGGGCGACGGAGTACCAGCCGGGGCCCCCGATCAGTGCGGAGAAGACGGCGTCGCTGTCCCAGCGCGGTGCGCACATCCAGACCAGGTCGCCCCTGGGACCCACCAGGGCGCCGCGTTCGCCGTCGGCCAGCAGGGCGTAGTCGCGCAGCGCGTGGGGCTGGGGGCGGTCGTCGGTCACGGGCTCGGCTCTCCTTCGGCGGGGTGGCGGGGTCGGTGCTCAGCCGGTGCGGTACTGCTCGGCGCGGTCGGCGCGCAGGGTGAGGCCGAGGCCCGGCGCGCCGTCCGCGCCGGGGCGCAGCGCCCCGCCGCGGGGGTCGAGGGCGCCGTCGAACAGCAGGTTCTCGATCCGGACGTGGTCGTGGAACCACTCCAGGTGGCGGAGGTTGGGGACGGCCGCGGCGGCGTGGGCGTGGACGTGCGGCGCGCAGTGGCCGGAGAGCTGGAGGCCGTGCGCCTCGGCGAGGGCCGCCGCCCGCAGCCAGACGGTGAGGCCGCCGCAGCGGGTGGCGTCGGCCTGCAGGCAGTCCACCGCCGGGATCATCCGGGCGAAGTAGGGCAGGTCGTAGCCGTACTCCCCCGCGGCGACGTCGGCGGTGAGGGCGTCGCGGACCAGCGCCAGCCCGGACAGGTCGTCCGAGGAGACCGGTTCCTCGAACCAGCTCACCCCCAGCCCGGCGAGGGTGCGGCCGATCCGTACGGCCTGCTTGCGGGTGTAGGCGCCGTTGGCGTCCACGTACAGTTCGGCGGCGTCGCCGATGACCTCCCGGGCCCGCTCGACGCGGTGCAGGTCGCGCTGTTCGCGGGTGCCGCGGGACTCGCCGATCTTGATCTTGACCCGGGGGACGGCCTGCCGGTCCGCCCAGTCGCGCAGCTGGTCGGCCAGCCGCGCGTCGTCGTAGGTGGTGAAGCCGCCGCTGCCGTAGACCGGCACCTCGGTGCGGGCGGCGCCGAGCAGGCGGACCAGCGGCAGTCCGAGCAGCCGGGCCTTGAGGTCCCACAGGGCGATGTCCACCGCGGAGATCGCGCCGGCGACCAGGCCGGGGCGGCCGGCGTTGCGCACCGCCCGGGTCATCGCCTCGTTGCGGGCGGGGACGTCGAGGACGGACCGCCCGGTGACCACCCCGGCCAGTTCGTCCCTGATCACGTCGGCGGTGGCGGCGGCGCCGTACGTCCAGCCGGTGCCGGTGGTGCCCCCGGCGTGCGCGTGCACGAGGACCATGGTGGTGGATTCCCAGGCGAGGGTGCCGTCGCCCTCGGGCGCGTCGGTGGGCACGGTCAGCACCTGGACGTCGATCCGCTCCAGCGGCGGTCCGTCGGGGTCGGTCATCGGGCGCTCCTCCCGGCGGGTGCGCGCAGCCCGGACCGGGCTCCGGCGGCCAGCCGCCCGGCGGCGCGGTCGACGAGGGCCATGATGGTCAGCGCCGGGTTGGCGGAGCCCTGGGTGGGCAGCACGCTGCCGTCGGTGATCAGCAGGTTGGGGATCGCGAAGCTCCGCAGGTCGGCGTCGACGACGCCGTGTTCGGCGTCCCCGGCCATCCGGCAGCCGCCGACCAGGTGGGCGTAGCGCTCGATGGTGATGACCTCGGTGGCGCCGGCCGCCCGCAGGATCTCCTCCATGGTCGACCGGGCGGCCTTGATCACCTCCCGGTCGTTGTCGCACTGGGTGTAGGAGAAGTCGGCCACCGGCAGGCCGTGGCGGTCCTTCTCGGTGGCGAGGGTGACGCGGTTGTCGGGCTGCGGGAGGAGTTCGCACAGGGCGCCGAGGGTGGCCCAGTGGATGTAGTCCTGGAGGTAGCGGCGCAGGTCGTGCCCCCAGTGGCCCTGGGCCGCCACGTGCTCGGCCCAGGTGATCGGCAGCGGGGAGACGGTCTGGACGGCGAAGCCCCGCTTGTAGGGGCGGCCGGGGTCGGTCTCGTAGAAGGCCTCGGAGGAGACCTCCGGCGGGGGCGCCTTGTACGCGCGGATCTCCTCCGCGAAGCGCCCGGCGGTCTGCGGGGCGCCCTGCACCATGACGTAGCGGCCGACCAGGTCGTGGTCGTTGCAGAGCCCCTCGGGGAAGCGCCGGTTCGCGGAGTTGAGCAGCAGCCGCGGGGTCTCGATCGCGTACCCGGCGACGGCCACCGTCCGGGCGCGCTGCAGGTGTTCGCGCCCCCGGCGCAGATAGCGGACCCCGGTGGCGCGGCTGCCGTCGGCGTCGGTCTCGATCGCGGTGACCATGGCGTCGGTGCGGATCTCGGCGCCGTGCGCGAGGGCGTCGGGGACGTGGGTGACGAAGGCGGAACCCTTGGCGTTGACCTTGCAGCCCTGGAGGCAGAAGCCCCGGTAGACGCAGTGCGGGCGGTTGCCGAACCGGCCGTTGGTGATGGCGACCGGGCCCACCCGGGCCTCGATCCCGGCGGCGGCCGCGCCGCGCAGGAAGATCTCGCCGTTGCCGCCCACCGGGTGCGGGGCGTGCGGGTAGGCGTGCGGGTCGCCCCACGGCCAGTACTGCCCGGCGACGGGGAGTTCCTGCTCGATCCGCTCGTAGGACGGGCGCAGGTCCTCGTAGCGGATCGGCCAGTCGGCGCCGACGCCGTCGTCGGTGAGCGTGGAGAAGTCGCTGGGGTGCAGGCGGGGTACGAATCCGGCGAAGTGCACGGTCGAACCGCCGACGCCGCGACCGGAGTTGTTGGAACCCATGGGGACCGGGTCCTGCCCGGAGATCACCCGCGGCTCCGTCCAGTAGAGGTGGTGGGAGCCGGCCTCGTCGCTGACCCACTCGGTGTCCGGATCCCAGAACGGCCCGGCCTCCAGGCAGACCACGGACCACCCCGCGTGCGCCATCCGCTGGGCGAGGGTGGCGCCGCCGGCGCCGCAGCCGACGATGACCAGGTCCACCTCGTCCGTGTCGTCGAAGCGGCGCATGTTCTCGATCAGCGCGTGGTCGAACCGGCTTCCGTCGTCCGGCAGCAGCCAGGCGGAGGCGTTGCGGTCCCGGATCTCCTGCTGCGATCCGGCCGTGAGGGCCAGCGTGGACCGTACCGCTTCCAGACGTCGGCTCACGTCCTGTCCTTTCGGTCGGCGGGGCTGTCGTCGGCGGTGTTGTGGGCGTGGGGGCCGTGATCGGCGGGGCCGTCGTCGGCGCCGCCTCCCCCGGGAGCGGGTCCGGCCGGGTCGGCGGGGTCCGCGTCCGGGTGCTCCCAGCGTTCGCGCGCCCCCACGCCGAGGCGGGCGTAGCCGCGCGGGTAGGCCGGCCCGCCGAAGCCGATCTCGTTCCACGACCACGGGTGGGCGTAGAAGGCGGTGCAGGCGTACCTGGTCCACAGGCTCCACACATGGGCCGCGGGCATGCCGTGCCAGGGCTTGCCGCGCAGGTCCTGGACGGCCTGGACGAGGGTGCGCTGCCGGTCGGGGTCGAGCGCCGCGAACGGCGCGCCGTACCGGTCGGCGGCGTCCTCGTCGAGGGCCCGCAGCGAGGCCCGCCAGGCCTCCCCGTCCTCGGGCATGTCCCGGTACCGCCAGCCGTCCGTCCGGGCCTCGGCGAGGCGGGCGTCGATCATCTGGAGGACCGGCACCTTCGGGCGCTCCGGCGGGCCGTCCTGAGCGAGCAGCCGGTCCAGCAGGGCGGCCGCGCAGGCCTCCTCCGTCGGGGTGAAGTACCGCAGGTCGGGCTGGAGTTGGAGGCGCTGATGGACGGTGGCGGCGGTCGCCGGATCCCAGGCGTCGGACTGGTCCAGGACGTCGAAGCCGGGGAAGCGCCGGCCCGCCTCGCCGGAGGGGACGGTCCGGCGGGCGGGCCGGCGGCGCGCGGGCACGGTCACCGCTCCCGGCGCAGGACGGCGGCGAGCAGGCCCATTCCCCCGACCATCGTCACCAGGAGGGGTGCGAACAGCGGCGGTCCCATCTCGACGTTGTAGCGGGCCATCGCCCAGCCCCCGGGTTTGCGGGCGACGCCCCGCGCGTGCAGGTAGGTGCCCTGGAGGCCGTTGGCCACCACGGCCGCCGACATCACGGGCAGCACGGTGTGCGCGGCGCGCTCGCTGGCGAATCCCGCCACCCCCGCCGCGGCGGCCAGCGGCCCCAGCACGACCGGCCACCACATCACGCGGTTGCCGAAGCTCGCGCGGTCGTGCTCCAGGTAGATCTCGGCGGCCGTCACCAGGGCGCCGCCCGACATCAGCAGGGACAGGGACCGCTCGAAGCGGCCGTGGCGTACGTCGTGCACCGCGCGGGGCACGAGCCCGGGCAGGTGCCGTGCGGCCGGGGCCTCGGTCATCGCGCTCACTCCTTGCCGCTACCGGGCAGGAACTCCTGGATCTTCGCCTTGAGGCCCTGCTTGACCATGGACCCGCGGTCGCTGTCACCCTTGAGGACCGCCGAGGCGGCGGCGGTGATCTGGTCGAGCGAGGCGTGCGGCGGGATCGGCGGCACGGCCGGGTCGGTACGGAAGTCGATGACGTACGGCCGCTCCGAGGCGAGCGCCTGGCGCCACACCGGCTCGACGTCCTCGGGCTTCTCCACCCGGGTGCCGTAGAGGCCGAGCTGGACGGCGAAGTCGGCGTACCGCACGTCCGGCAGGTGCTGGGAGGCCTCGAACTGCGGGGCCCCCTGCATGGCCCGCATCTCCCAGGTGACCTGGTTGAGGTCCTGGTTGTTGAGGACCGCGACGATCAGCCGCGGGTCCGACCACTGCTGGTAGTACTTCGCGACGGTGATCAGTTCGGCGAGGCCGTTCATCTGCATCGCGCCGTCCCCGACGATGGCGATGGCGGGGCGGTCCGGGTGGGCGAACTTCGCCCCGATCAGGTAGGGGACCCCGGGGCCCATGGTGGCGAGGGTGCCCGACAGGGAGCCGCGCATCGTCCCGCGCATCCGCAGGTGGCGGGCGTACCAGTTGGCGGCGGACCCGGAGTCCGCGGCGATCATGGCGTTCTCCGGCAGCAGGGCGTCGAGGGCGTGCACGACGTGCTCGGGGTTGAGCGGGTCGGCGGAGACGGCGGCGCGCCGCTCCATGACCTCCCACCAGCGGGCGGTGTTCTCCTCGACCGTCTCCCGCCAGGACCGGTCCGTCTTCTGGTCCAGCAGGGGGATGAGCCGCTTGAGGGTCTCCGTCGCGTCCCCCACCACGTTCAGCTCGAACGGGTAGCGCAGGCCCACCATCGACGGGTCGACGTCGATCTGCACGGCCCTGGCCCTGCCGAACTCGGGGAGGAACTGGGTGTACGGGAAGCTGGAGCCGATCACCAGCAGGGTGTCGCAGTCGCGCATCAGCTCGTAGGACGGCCGCGTCCCCAGCAGGCCGATCGAGCCGGTCACGTAGGGCAGTGTGTCCGGCAGCACGTCCTTGCCGAGGAGCGCCTTCGCCACCCCGGCGCCGAGGATCCCGGCGACCTGCTCGACCTCGGCGCGCGCCCGCCGGGCACCCTGGCCGACCAGGACGGCCACCTTCTCGCCGGCGTTGAGGATCTCGGCGCAGCGGGCGAGGTCCGCGTCCGACGGCACCGGGGCGTACCGGCCGACGCCGAGGCTGGAGGGCACCATCTTGAAGGCGTGGGCCGGCGGCTCGTAGTCGAGCTCCTGGACGTCGGCCGGGACGATCACGGCGGTGACGGTGCGGCTGGTGGCGGCGATGCGCATCGCCCGGTCCAGCACGTTGGGCAGCTGTTCGGGGACGGTGACCATCTCGCAGTAGGCGGAGGCGACGTCCTTGTAGAGCGAGAGGAGGTCGACCTCCTGCTGGTAGGAGCCGCCCATCGCGCTGCGGTCGGTCTGGCCCACGATCGCGACGACCGGGACGTGGTCGAGCTTGGCGTCGTAGAGGCCGTTCAGCAGGTGGATCGCGCCCGGGCCGGAGGTCGCGGCGCACACGCCCGTCCGGCCGGAGAACTTGGCGTAGCCGACGGCCTCGAAGGCGGCCATCTCCTCGTGCCGCGCCTGCACGAACTGCGGCTTGTCGTCGGCCCTGCCCCAGGCGGCGAGCAGGCCGTTGATGCCGTCACCGGGATAGGCGAAGACGTGCTCGACGTCCCACTGCCGCAAACGTTCGAGGATGTAGTCCGAGACCTTCATCTGTTGGGCTCCGTTCGCAGCTCGACTCGCCGGCGGGGGGACCGGGAGAAACTCCCCGCGCTCTCGTCTGACCCGTCGGGGCCGGCCGAAACCCGGCCGGTGGAGGCCGCGGCCGCGGCGCCCGGACGCAGTCGCTCCTGGCCTGTGAGCGCCGACCGGCGGGTTTCCGCCGCCCGCCCGGGCCGGGCCGCCGCTCCCGGTGGCGCCCCCGCGTGGCCGTCGCCAGACTGGGCAGACGGGTGCGGCGCCGGTCCCGCCGAGGGCACACCGGCCGCCGATACCCGTTCGCCGCGCTGCGCCGCCCCGTCGGCGCCCGGCCCCGACCGCCGCAGGGGACCCGCCGATGACCGCAGACCACGACCGACCGGCCCGGGGGCGTGACGAGACTCCGGAAGAGCGTGCCGACCGCCTGTGGAACGAGATGCTGCAGGAGGTGCGGGTCTGCCAGACGGGCGCCCAGATCCTCTTCGGCTTCCTCCTCGCCACCGCCTTCACCCCCCGCTTCGCGACACTGCCGGACTTCGACAAGCACCTCTACGTGGCCACCGTCCTGCTCGGCGCCTTCGCCACCGGCACGCTCATCGCCCCCGTGGCGTTCCACCGCTTCATGTCCGGCCACGGCATGAAGCCCGAGCTCATCCACGTCGCCGGGCGGCTCATCGGCCTCGGCCTGGTGCTGCTCGCCCTCACCATCTCGGCCGCGCTGCTGCTGCTCCTGCGCACCGCCACCGACAGTTCACCGGCGGCCTGGGTGCTCAGCGGCGCGGCGCTGGCGTGGTTCTGCGTCTGCTGGCTCGTCCTCCCCCGTTCGGTGCTGCGCCGTCACGCCCACCAGAGGGACCGGGACCGCTGAGCCCCCGCCGGGCCGGGGCCCGGGCGCGCGCCGCCCGGTTTGCGCTCCCGTCCATCGGGCAGCCGCACCGCCGACCCAGGCCGGGCGCCCGGAGAGCGGCGGTCCGGCCCCTTCCAGGACGGAGAGCGTGCCATGACGATCAACCCCGGACCTCCCGAGCACCGCCCCCACGCGCCCCTCGTCACCGGCACCCCGAATCCGGGGCCGCCCGTGGAGCACGGGCGCGATGCCAAGGACGCCGCGCTGGACGCCGCCCGGGCTCCTGACCCGAACGGAGCGCTGACCACCGACCAGGGCGTGCGGGTCGACGACACCGACAACTCGCTGACGGTCGGCGATCGCGGGCCCACCCTGCTGGAGGACTTCCAGCTGCGGGAGAAGCTCACCCACTTCGACCACGAGCGGATCCCCGAGCGGGTGGTGCACGCCCGCGGGGCGGGCGCCTACGGATTCTTCGAACCCTACGCATCGCTCGCCGAGTTCACCTGCGCCGACTTCCTCCAGGAGGCCGGCCGGCGCACTCCGGTCTTCGTCCGGTTCTCGACCGTCCAGGGCCCGCGCGGCTCCGCCGACACCGTGCGCGACGTCCGCGGCTTCGCCACCAAGTTCTACACCCGCCACGGCAACTACGACCTGGTCGGCAACAACATGCCGGTGTTCTTCATCCAGGACGCCGCCAAGTTCCCCGACTTCGTGCACGCCGTGAAGCCGGAGGCCCCGAACGAGATCCCCACCGGCGCCTCCGCCCACGACACCTTCTGGGACTTCTGTTCGCTCCAGCCCGAGTCCACCCACATGCTCATGTGGGCGATGTCCGACCGGGCCATCCCCCGCAGCTACCGGATGATGCAGGGCTTCGGCGTCCACACCTTCCGCCTGGTGAACGCCGACGGTCGTGGGACCTTCGTGAAGTTCCACTGGCGGCCGCTGCTCGGAACGCACTCCCAGGTCTGGGACGAGGCCCAGCTCACCGCCGGACGCGACCCGGACTTCCACCGCCGCGACCTGTGGGAGGCGATCGCGGACGGCGACTTCCCGGAGTACGAGCTCGGCGTCCAACTGATACCGGAGCAGGACGAGTTCGCGTTCCCCTTCGATCTGCTCGATCCGACGAAGCTGGTGCCGGAGGAGCTCGTGCCGGTCCGGCCGGTCGGGCGGATGGTCCTGAACCGCAATCCGGAGAACTTCTTCGCCGAGACCGAGCAGGTCGCCTTCCACACCGCCAACATCGTCCCCGGTATCGACTTCACCAACGACCCGCTGCTCCAGGGCCGCAACTTCTCCTACCTCGACACCCAGCTCATCCGGCTGGGCGGCCCCAACTTCTCGCAGCTGCCGGTCAACCGGCCGCTGGCCGACGTCCGGGTCAACCACCGCGACGGCCACGGCCAGCAGACCATCCACCCGGGTCACGGTTACTCGCCCAACTCCGTGGGAGGCGGCTGCCCGTTCACCATGGGCGGCGGCCGGCTGCCGGAGGGGGTCTTCCAGCACTACCAGGAGCGGGTCGACGGCCGGACGATCCGGCGGCGCAGCCCCAGCTTCGCCGACCACTACAGCCAGGCCACCCTGTTCTGGCGCAGCATGACCGGCTGGGAGCAGGAACACATCACCGCCGCCTTCGCGTTCGAGCTGGGCAAGGTGGTCGAAGAGGAGGTGCGGCGGCGCACCGTCGGCAACCTCGTGCACGTCGACCCCGTCCTGGCCGCGGAGGTCGCCCGGCGGATCGGCGTGCCCGAGCCGGAGCCGGCGGAGCTGGACGCGCCGGCGCAGGAGGACGCCGGCGCGGCCGGGCCGCTGGTCTCCCCCGCGCTGAGCCTGGAGCACCTGCGCGGCTCCGGCATCCGCACCCGCAAGGTCGCCGTGCTGGTCGGCCCCGGCGCGGACGCCGACCAGGTGCGGGCCGCGCACGAGCACCTGGGTGCCCGCGGCGCCACGGTGGAGACCCTCGCCGCACACGGCGGCGAACTGCCCGCGCGGGACGGCGGCCGCCTCGTGGTGGACCGCCCGCTGCCCACCACCGCGTCCGTCCTCTACGACGCCGTGGTGGTACCGGACGGCACCGGCGTCCTCTACGACGCCGTGATCGTGCCGGGCGGCACCGGCACCGACCTCACCGCCGATCCGGACGCCGTACGGTTCGTCACCGAGGCGCTGCGGCACGGCAAGCCGGTGGCGGTCCTCGGATCGGGCGCCGGGCTCGTCCGCGCGGCCGGGGCCGGCGATCCGACCGACCTGGCCGGGGTCGCCGTCCGCGGCCCCGGGGAGCGGGCCGACGAGGACTTCTGGGACGGCTTCGCCCGCCTGCTGGAGCGGCACCGCTTCCCGGAGCGCTGACCGCCCGGCCCCGACACGCCGTTGGCGGCTCCGTCGAGGGGCCGCCAACGGCGTGTCGGGGCCCGGGAGTACGGCCGGGTCCGGCGGACGCGGGTCGGCCCGTGTGATCGCCGGAGAGCCGGGCAGACGCGGGGGCGTCCCGTTCCGGCGTAGGAGGAGAGTGTCATGGCCGACTCGGTGAAGGCGTCCGCGAAGAGGTCGCAACAGCCACCGCAGACCGGGGACTCCCCCGGTGACGAGGTCATCGAGACGGACGTGCCGGCCAGACTCGACCGGCTGCCGTGGTCCCGCTGGCACTGGCGGATCGTGATCGGCCTGGGGACCGTCTGGATCCTCGACGGTCTGGAGGTCACGATCGTCGGCAACATGGCGGCCCGGCTCGCCGAGCAGGGCAGCGGCATCAGCATCTCGACGACCCAGGTGACCACCGTCGCGGCCGCCGTGTACGTGGCGGGTGCGTGCAGCGGCGCCCTGTTCTTCGGCTGGCTGACGGACCGGCTGGGGCGCAAGAAGCTCTTCATGCTCACCTTGGCCGTCTACCTGGTGGCCACCGCCGTCACGGCGTTCTCCTGGAGCGCCTGGTTCTTCTTCCTCTGCCGCTTCTTCACCGGCTTCGGCATCGGCGGCGAGTACGCGGCGATCAACTCCGCGATCGACGAACTGATCCCGGCCCGGGTGCGCGGCCGGATCGACCTGATCATCAACGGCAGCTTCTGGATCGGCGCGGCGCTCGGCGCCTTCGCCTCGATCGCGCTGTTGAACACCGCGCTGTTCGCCACCGACGTCGGGTGGCGGCTCGCCTTCGCCATCGGCGTGGTGCTGGGCCTGGTGATCCTGCTGGTGCGCCGGCACGTCCCGGAGAGCCCGCGCTGGCTGTTCACCCACGGGCGCGCCGCGGAGGCGGAGGAGGTGGTGGCCGAGGCCGAACGGATCGTGGAGGAGGAGACCGGCCGCGCCCTGCCGCCGGTCGAGGGGGACCCGATCCGCATCCGCGAGCGCGGACCGCTCGGCTTCATCACGATCGCCCGTACGGTGGTGGGCAGTTACCCGCGCCGCACGGTGCTGGGCCTCGCGCTCTTCATCGGCCAGGCCTTCCTCTACAACTCGGTGACGTTCGGCTACGCGGTCATCCTCACCAAGTACTTCGAGGTGCCGGAGGGCGACACCGGCTACTACTTCGCGGTGATCGCGGTCGGCAACTTCCTCGGCCCGCTGCTGCTCGGCCACTTCTTCGACTCGGTCGGCCGCAAACCGATGATCGCCGGCACCTACATCGGCTCCGGCCTGCTGCTGTTCGGCACCGCCGCCCTCTTCCAACAGGGCTCGCTCTCCGCGGTCAGCATGACGGCCTGCTGGACGGCGGTGCTCTTCCTGGCCTCCGCCGGGGCGAGCTCGGCCTACCTGACCGTCAGCGAGATCTTCCCGCTGGAGACCCGGGCGATGTGCATCGCCTTCTTCTACGCCGTCGGCACGGCGGTGGGCGGCATCAGCGGGCCGCTGCTGTTCAACGGGCTGGTGAGCAGCGGCAAGGTGTCCGACACGACCCTCGCGTTCTGCATCGGCGCCGCCCTGATGACCGCCGCCGGGCTGGTCGAGGCCGCGATCGGGGTCCGGGCCGAAGGGCGCAGCCTGGAGTCGCTGGCCGCGCCGCTCAGCACCGTCGGCGCGGCGAAGAGCACCTAGGGGCGGGCGGGTCGTCAGATCGCGGCCGTCTTGGCCGTCGTGACCGCTCCGCCGGGCGACACCGGGCGCTCGGTTCGGCGAACGCCCGGTCGAGGATCGTGCTCCGGCCCCCACTCCCCTCGTGGTGGGGGCCGGAGCGGGCCTCAGTCGCGCCGACGAGAGAGAGCATGCCAATGGGGGCGGCCGGACGGCCATGCATTAGCCTCTGAGCCTAATAGTCAACAACGCGGCAGGTCAGGATGGCTGCGGGGAGCCGGAGGAAGGTTCGTGATCGCACTGAGGTTCGGGGTCGCGGACCTCGCGAGGACCCGGTTCGTCATATCCCCGCTCGACCATCTGCTGGCCGGTTCGGCCCGGATGGGCGTTCACCAGGGCAACGGGTCGCGCAGCGAACGCTGGTGGCGGGACGCCCGCCGCCACGTGCCCCACCGGGCCGTGCGCTTCCTCGAAGTGGTCAACGCGAGCCCGATCGGCATCCCCGACTTCATGGTGGCGGACCTCGACGCCGTCCGCCGCCAGCTGACCGACGAGCTCGACGCGCTCCTCTCCGTCCCGCAGCAGACCGTGGAGGAGGGTGTCGCGATCTTCGGCGACCGCCTGGGACTCCCGGCCGCCCTGGCCCGGTTGCGCGACGACGGCAGCCGGGGCCTGCGCGAGGTCAGCGACGGCGCCTGGGCGCTGTTCCAGGCCTGCCTCGCCCCGGACTGGCCCGACATCCGCCGTGCCCTGGAGGCCGACATCGCCGTCCGGGCCCGCACCGCCGCCCGCTCCGGGATCGGCGAAATGCTCGGCACGCTCCACCCGAAGGCCGTCTGGCGGGACGAAGGGGTGCTGGAGTGCACCCTCGGCGAGCTGGAGGGTTCCTTCGAACTCGGCGGCCGGGGCCTGGAACTGCGGCCCAACTACTTCGTCCAGCGGAGCATCAGCCTGCTGGCCGAGCCGGACCGCCAGAGCCTGCTGCTGCACCCGATCGCCGCCCCGGCCGCCGAGCCCGCGGCCCGGACCCCGGCCGCCGACGGCCTCGCCGCCGTGCTCGGCCCCGCCCGGGCCCGCGTCCTGCGCGCCATCGCCGGCAGCGCCTGCTCCACCACCGAGCTCGCCCAGCGGCTCGGCGTCACCCCGCCCTCCGCCTCCGCCCATGCCACGGCCCTGCGGGCGGCCGGCCTGATCGCCACCCAGCGCGAGGGCAAGCAGGTCCGCCACGCCCTCACCGACGTCGGCCACGACCTCCTCCTCGACAACCCGCCGCCCCCGCCGCAGGCCTGAGCACCGGTCGGTGTCCGCACCAGGTCCCGACTGGAACCTCCGCGACGCATCCACGGGGCGGTCACGGCACCCGCCTGCCGCGTGATCGCCTACCGGCGGGTGCAGGCCCGGAGCACGCGGCGCTGCCACCACACAGCCGTCCCCGCCCGGGTCAGCCGCCGCGGACGCGCTGGCCGAGCGGGGAGGGCACTTCGAGCCAGACCAGCTTCCCGCGGCCCGCGGGCAGCGAACCCCAGGCCCTCGCGAGCCGGCCCACGATGCGCAGGCCGTGCCCCCCGGGCCGCCCCGGGACGATGGCCGGCCGGACCCGCGGCGGAACCGGGCTGGCGTCCACGACCTCGACCCGCAGCCGCTCGCCGTTCCAGCTCAGCCGCAGCTCCCGAGGGCCGCCCGGGGCGTGCAGACAGGCGTTGGTGACGAGTTCCGAGACCATCAACAGGACGTCCTCGGTCACCGCACGCTGCTCCTCGTCGTCGGCGGGCAGCCAGTGCCACTCCTCCAGGATCCGACGGCTGAACTCGCGGCAGCGCCGCACCGCGCCCTCGCCGCCGTCGAGCAGGAGACGCTCGGAGTACTCGGGTGCGGGCCCCCGGCCGGGGGGTATCGGAACGCCGGACCGGTCGGGAACGGGGCCACTCGGGGAGCGGTTCATCCCGACCTCCCCGGGGAGTCGCGGAGGCCCGGGGCGGGCGGCCCGGCGGCGATCCGCCCGGTGCCGTCGGCCGTCGTGCGGCCGACGCCGTCCACCCGGCCGTGACCGGGGGCGGCGTGCCGGACCCGCTCCCCCGCCCCTCGGGTGGGCTGCTCGGCTGGCCTCCGCATGGCTGGCTCCCGGTCGGGTCCGGACGGCGGCGGGCCGTCCCGACCATCATGGCGCGTGGCACGGGCGAGCGCGCGGACGCCGGTCGACGACCGGTCGTCGGGAACCGGCCGAACCGACGCCCCGGGGGCGGCGGGCCCCCTTCTCACCTGCGCCTCGGGCATGGTTCGCGCCTGCCCGGCTCCGGCCCGGTCACACCTGCCGGGCGTCGCGACACTCCCGCCCGCGACGAATCCGGCACCACCGGGCCCGCGACGGACCCTTCGGCACCGGGTTCCGCGACGAACCCGGCA
Source organism: Kitasatospora sp. NPDC028961 (assembly GCF_055564815.1). Lineage (NCBI taxonomy): Bacteria > Bacillati > Actinomycetota > Actinomycetes > Kitasatosporales > Streptomycetaceae > Kitasatospora > Kitasatospora sp. NPDC028961. The sequence continues at coordinate 63,300 of NZ_JBVHVO010000031.1, forward strand.
CCACCGGGTGTGGAACCGGGCGAACCGGGCAGACGCCGGTCGGGGCGAGCGTCGCCCGAGTCCACGAGAGAGCCGGACTCCACGAGAGGGAGTGAGCGACACGATGGGTGCCGACGACAAGCTGCGCAACGCCGGTGAGAAGGTCGAGGGCAAGATCAAGGAGGCCGCCGGCAAGGCGACCGGTGACCGCACCATCGAGGCGAAGGGCCGGGGCGAGCAGGCCAAGAGCGACCTGAAGCAGGCCGTGGAGAAGGTCAAGGACGCCGGGAAGCACTGACCCGGACCCACCCGGCCCGGGGGGAAGACCCGATCGGCTTTTAGGGGACACTCGGTGTTGGTGTGGTTTCCTGAGATGGAAACCTCCGGACGGGGGGGGCCCCCCCGGAGAGGATGT
>NZ_JBVHVO010000031.1:63703-67185 GCF_055564815.1 Kitasatospora sp. NPDC028961
AAAGCGGGAGAGAGGGGGGGAAAAGGACCGGAACAAACCACCCCCCCCCCCCCCCCCCCCCCCCCCCCCCCCCCCCCCCCCCCCCCCCCCCCCTCCCCCCCGCCCGGTTCCGGGCGCCTGCTCCGGAGCGGAAACCCGACGGACGGGCAGGCCCCCGCAGGAAAGGCGGCCCTCGCGCATGGACACCCGCGGACCGGCCCGGCGGCCCCGGCCGCCCGGAGTCAGGCGGCCCCGGGTCCGCACACCGCCGGCTCGGCCGTCACCGAAGGGCGACGGCGTCCCGCCGGGCCTGCGGAAGGCCGCCGGCTACACCTGGCGGCTGCTGCTGATCGGCGTGGCCGCCTACCTGGTCGTCATGCTGCTGGCCCGCCTCGAACTGCCGGTCGTCGCGGTCTTCCTGGCGTTGGTCATCACCTCCGTGCTGCGGCCCGCCGTCGACCTGCTGGCCCGGGCACTCCCCCGCCCGCTCGCCGTCCTGCTGGCCTTCCTGGTGGCGATCGCGCTGGTCACCGGCGTCCTGACACTGGTCGGCACGACCGTCGCCGGCGAGTGGAGCCGGCTGAACACCGAGCTGCACGGCGGTCTGGCCCGGCTCGACGACTGGCTCTCCGGCGCCCCCTTCCACCTGCGGCAGGGCGCCGTCACCGACTTCCGGGCGAAACTCGGCGACTTCGTGGACGCCCACCGCTCGACGCTGATCAGTGCCGCCATCAGCAGCGCCGGCCGGGTCGTCGAACTGGTCACCGCGGCCGCCCTCGCGGTGTTCTGCTCCGTGTTCTTCCTGCACTCCGGCGACCGGATGTGGGCCTGGGCAGAGCGCCAGCTGCCCGCCCGCGCCCGGCCCGTGTGGGGTCGGGCGGGCCGCACCGCGTGGCGCACCTTCGCCGGGTACACCCGGGGCGTCCTGATCGTCGCGGCGACCAACGCCGTCCTGGTCGGCATCGCCCTGACCGTGCTGCAGGTGCCGCTGGCACTGCCGCTGGTCGTCCTGGAGTTCGTCGCCGCCCTCATCCCGCTGATCGGCTCCCCGATCGCGCTGGCCGTCGCCGCACTGGTCGCGCTGGCCGCGCGCGGCCCGGTGGTGGCCCTGCTGGTGCTCGGGCTGATCGTGGTGATCGGCCAGATCGAGGGCCATCTGCTGCATCCGCTGGTGCTGGGCTGGTCGGTTCGGATCCATCCGGTGGTGATCGCCCTGTCGGTGACGGGCGGCGCCGTGCTGGGCGGGGTGCTGGGCGCGGTGGTCGCGGTACCGGCGGTGTCGGTGGCCTGGGCGGTGATCAGCGAGCTCCGGACCCCGGGGCCGACGCCCCCGGATCCCGACCACCCGCCACCCCGCCGCTGAGGCCCGGCAGCGGCCGGCTGACGGTCGTCGGCCGCGCCGCCGGACCGCGTCAGCCCGCCGGGGTGTCGGCCGGGGCATCGGCCCAGGAGGCCAGGATGCGCAGCGCGTCGTGGCTCGGCGAGCCGGGTTCGGCGGACCAGACGACGAGCTGCTGGTCGGTGTCGGTGGTGCTGGCGAGGGTGTCCCAGTCGAGGGTGAGGTCGCCGACCACGGGGTGGTGCAGCACCTTCGTGCCGACGCCGCGGAGGGCGACGTGGTGGGCGGCCCACCAGCGGCGGAAGTCGGCGTCCTGGACGGACAGTTCGCCGACCAGCGCGGTGAGCCTGGGATGGTCCGGATCGCGGGCCGCCTCCATCCGCAGCTGGGCCACGCAGGTGTGGGCGACGCTCTCCCAGTCGGCGTAGAGGTCGCGCATGGCCGGGTCGGTGAACACCATCCGGATGTAGTTGCGCCGCTTCTCCGGGATCTTCGCGAAGTCGGTGACCAGGGCGGCCGCCAACGGGTTCCAGGCGAGGATGTCCATCCGGCGGCCGAGGATGACGGCGGGGAGGGTCCTCAGGTCGTCCAGCAGCCGGTGCAACCTCGGCTGGGCCTTCTGCAGGGTGCGCCGCGGGGCCCGGGCGGCCGGCCGCCCGGCCAGCGTGAGCAGGTAGTCGCGCTGGTCGCCGTCCAGTCGCAGGACCCGGAAGAGGGCGTCGAGCACTCCGGCGGAGGCCTGGATCCGGCCCTGTTCCAGACGGGTGTAGTAGTCCGTGCTGATGGCCGCGAGCTGCGCGACCTCCTCCCGGCGCAGCCCGCTCACCCGGCGGCGGCCGGCTCCCTCCGGCAGCCCGACCGCTTCGGGGCTCAGCTCGGCCCGGCGGGCCTTGAGGAAGGCCCCGAGTTCCCCGGGGTGCGCGTTGCTGCTCATGCCCCCAGTCTCACCCCGCCGCGCGTCCCGTGGGAGGGAGGGTTTCCTCCCCCGATGGCGCCCTCCCGGGCAGAAGCTCTCCCCTTCCGGGCACCCGGGGGGCGTGTGAGCCTGAGTGACGTACCCCCCAGGACGCTCCCGTGCAGCGAGGAGAGCTCCGGGGCTTTCGGACCACCTCCACTGGAGTGCAGCTCATGGACAGCGTCACCTTCCCCAACGGCACGGTCACCATGGCCGGCAATCTGTTCCACCCCCGGGACCTCGACCCCGAGGGCGGCCACCCGGTGGTGGTCGTCGTCCACCCGGGGGGCGGCGTGAAGGAGCAGACCGCCGGCCTGTACGCGGCGAAGCTGGCCGAGCAGGGCTTCGTGGCGCTGGCCTACGACGCCTCCCACCAGGGCGCGAGCGGCGGTGAGCCGCACTTCCTGGAGGACCCGTCGCGGCGGGTCGAGGACATCCACGCCGCCGTCGACTTCGTGCAGTCCCTGCCCTACGTCGACGCCGACCGGGTCGGTGTCCTCGGGGTCTGCGCCGGTGGCGGCTACGCCGTCAACGCCACCATGACCGACGCCCGGATCAGGGCCGTCGCCACGGTCAGCGCGGTCAACATCGGCAGCGCCTGGCGCAAGGGCTGGTCCGGCCTGGAGCACGACTCGGCGGCCCTGCCGGTCCGCGACGCGGCCTCCTCGGCCCGGCGGGCCGAGGCGACCACCGGCTGCGAGCCCGCCTTCGCCCCGTACGTCCCCGCCGAGCCCGACGCGGACACCCCGTACGACCTCGTCCGGGCCCACGACTACTACCTCACCCCGCGCGCCCAGCACCCGAACGCCGAGAACCGGTACCTGCTGGGTTCGAGCATTCCGCGGATCCTCGCCTGGGACGCGTTCCACCTGGTCGAGGACCTGCTCACCCAGCCGGTCCTGATGGTGGCGGGCAGCGACGCCGGCTCGCTCTGGCACACCACCGAACTGCACGGCCGGGTCCGCGGCCCGAAGCGGCTCGTCCTCGTCGAGGGCGGCACCCACATGGACTTCTACGACGTGCCCGAGTACGTCGAGCGGGCCGTCCGGGAGGCCGTGCCGTTCTTCGACGACAAGCTCACCGCCCGGGGCTGAGAGCGTCGTCGGGCACCTGACGGCCCGCGGACGACCGGTGGCGGGGGGGGGGGGGGGGGGGGGGGGGGGAGGGGGGGGAGCCACTACGCGGAGGCATGCCCGGTTTGTAGCGCCT
>NZ_JBVHVO010000031.1:67195-76487 GCF_055564815.1 Kitasatospora sp. NPDC028961
CGGTCCTCCCTCCCTCCCCCCCCCCCCCCCCCCCCCCCCCCCCCCCCCCTCCCCCCCCCCCCCCCCCCCCCCCCCCCCCCCCCCCGCCACCGGTCGGCGGAGCAGGCCGGGTGGCGGGCGCTTAGCGGGCCGCCGCCCGGAAGGCGTCCAGCGCCGCGTCGAGCGCCCGGTCGGCGGGTACGGCGATGTCGGGGACGACCCCGACACCCTCCCAGTTGGTGCCGGTCACCGGGCTGATGGTCCGGGCGGTCGGCACGGTCACCATGATGTGCTCGGTGACCGGGTACCGGTCCGTGGGGTGGGCGCCGCCCCGCGTGGTCTCGCCGATCAGGGTGGCCCGGCCGTGCGCCTGGAGGGTGTAGGCGACGTCCTCTCCCCCGGAGAAGGTGACGGCGCTGGTGAGCACGTACACCGGGCGGTCGAGGTAGCGGGGCGCGGGCAGGTGGGCGGACGTCCAGAACTGCCGCGTCGCCCCGGAGGCGCGGTCGTAGATGTCGTTGAGGTGGACCTGGTCGTCGGGGAAGAAGTAGCTGCACCACATGGCGGCCCCCTCGGGCGCGCCGCCGCGGCACGCGCGGAGGTCCAGGACGAGGGCGCGGCTGCCGGCGGCCAGTTGCAGCGCGGCGCCGACCACGGCCGCGCCGCCCTCGGCGTCCGGTATGAGGCGGACGTCGATGTACGCGACGCCGTCGTCCAACTGCTCGACCCGGCGCACGCCCTGGTTCGCGGCCCGGAGCATCGCGAGGAACGCGGCCCGCCCGGCGTCCTCGTCCGCCGGCTCCAGCGACTGGGGCTCGTCCACCCAGAGCAGCCGCAGGTGCTTGTCCGGGCAGACCTCCTGGAGGTCTGCGGTCACCGCCTCGCACAGCGCCGGCCCGTCCAGGCCGTCGTACGCACCGGCCTGGAGCCGACGCCGGATCGCGGCGTCGATGGACTCGGTCTTCTCGGCGAAGACGTACCCGGTGGCGATCCGCCCCAGGGCCTGCTCGATGATCTGTTCGTTGTTAGGCATCGCGGGCGATGCTAGAGCCTGGCCGGGACATGATCAACAGTTTTCGCCGGTGCGGGACACCGGCCGGGTCCGCCCGACCGCCCGTCGGAGGGGCTCGCCCCGCGCCTCCCGCCCCGGTCCGCCGGGCCCGGCGGGTCAGTCGCGGTAGGCCGCCGTGGCGAGCTGGACGAACGAGCGGATCAGCGGGTTCGCGTCGCCCTCCCGCCAGGCCGCCACCACCCGGCTCGGCGCCATGTCGGCCAGCGGGACCACGGCCAGCTCCCCGGGCGGCCGGTGGCCGAGCGGCGCCATGCCGACGGTGCCGTTCCAGAGCACGGCCTGCAGGCACTCCTGGACGGCGCGCACCACGGGGCCCTCGCGCGGCTCGCCGCCGTTCCAGTACGAGCGCCAGAGGGGGTCGGTGCCGTCCGGGAACTGGAACCAGCGCCGGCCGGCCAGGTCGGCCAGCTCCAGGCGGTCGCGCCGCGCCAGCGGATCGTCGGCGCGCAGCACCGCGCCCACCCGGTCCGCGCGCAGCTCGTGCACCGTCAGGCCGGCGCCGTCGAAGGGGCCGCGGGTCAGCGCGACGTCGACCAGTCCGGCGCGCAGTCCGCAGGTCGGATCGGTCAGGTCGGTCTCGCGGATCCGGATCTCGACCTCCGGGTGCCGCCGGCCGTAGGTGGCGGCCAGCCGCCGCGCTCCCCGGTCGAAGCTGTCGGCGAGGATGCCGACGGTGATGGTCGCGGCGCCCGACGCCGCGGCCACCCGCAGCCGGATCTGCTCGGCCCGGTCGAGCAGCGTCCGCGCCTCGTCCAGGAGCACGGCGCCGGCCGGGGCGAGCGAGACGCCCGCGGCGGAGCGGTACAGCAGCACGGCGCCGAGGTCCGTCTCCAGCTGCTTGATCGCCCGGCTCAGCGGCGGCTGGCTCATGTGCAGTCGGGCGGCGGCCCGGCCGAAATGGAGTTCCTCGGCGACGGCGACGAAGTAGCGCAGCGTGCGTAGCTCCATGGTGCAACGATACCGGCGCGGTATCGGCGGACCGGAACGGGTCTTGGACGGCCGCCGCACCCCGGCGGTGGAATCGGGGCATGACGAACGAACCGAGGACCGGCGAACGGCCGGCGGAGCCCGTGGTGTCGGTGGTCGGCCCGGGCGAGGGCGAAACGATCCTCCTGGGCAGTACCCGAATGCGCATCCTGGAGGACGGCAGCACCACCGGGCACCGGCTCGGGATCGCCGAGTCCGTGCTCGCGCCGCACACCCCCGGGCCGCCGCAGCACCGTCACTCCCAGCACGACGAGGGCTTCTACGTCGTCTCCGGCACGGTGCGGTTCACCGTCGGGGAGCGGGAGCACGACGCGACGCCGGGCACCCTGGTGATGGTCCCGCCCGGCGCCCCGCACACCTTCGCCAATCCGACCGACCAACCGGCCGTCATGCTCAGCACGTTCACGCCGGACCTCTACGTGCAGTACTTCCGCGACCTCCAGGACATGATCGCCGGCGGCGGGGCGCTGACCCCGCGGGCCCACCTCGGGGTGATGAGCCGCTACGCCACCGAGCCCGCGCCCGACCTCGCCTGACCGCCGGGCGGGCGCCGGCCGTGACCCCGCGGGCGCCCGCCCCCACCACGCACACACTTCCGGAGGGGAACCGTGAACACCGCCTACTGGGCCGCCGCCGGCCTGCTCGCCCTCTTCTACCTCTACGGGGGCGGGCTGAAGCTGCTCCGGAGCCGGGAGCGGCTCCGCCCGATGATGGCGTGGGTGGACAGCACGCCGATGGCGGCCGTCCGGGCCATCGGGGCGGTCGAGGTGCTCGGCGCGGTCGGGCTGGTCCTGCCCCCGCTGACCGGGGTCGCGCCGTGGCTGGGCCTGGCCGCGGCCGTCGGGTTCGCGCTGCTGCAGACCGCCGCCACCGCCGTGCACCTGCGCCTCGGCGACCGCCGGGTCGCGCTCAACCTCACGCTCCTGGCCGTCGCGGCGGTGACCGCCTGCCTGGCGACGACCTGGCGGTGAGCGCCGGCACGCGCCCGGGCCGTCCGACCCGGCGGACCGCGGCCGCTACGGCGTGGCCGACGGGCTGCCGGGGGCGGCCGTCCGGCCCGGGCGCATGCCGGCCTTGAGGTCGCTCATCGCCGCCCGCGCCACCTGGTCCACGGGGTCCTTCTCGCCGAAGCCGTAGTCGACCGCGCCGTCCCGGTTGCCCGCCGCGGCGAACAGCCAGCGCGGCCCGTACTTCGTCGCGCCCAGCCAGACCTCGAAGTCCTCCCCCGCGTAGGAGAACCGGACGGCGTCGGTGCCGTTCACCACCACGATCGAGCCGTCCAGGCGGTCGGCGAGTTCGTGCAGCGGTGTACGCCCCGGCACCTGGGTGCTCTCCGACTGGACGGCGAGCACCGAGGACAGCGGCCCGGTGATGACGGGCCCGTCCTGGGTGGTGAACCGGAAGCCGGGCTGCCCCGCGATGTCGATGGACCCGCCCTCCATCGAGCTGCCGAAGGCGAACGGACCGACCGCGAAGGTGCCCGGCTTCACCCCGTGCCAGCCGTCCGACAGCAGCACTGCCACCACCTCGTTCGCATTGACGTGCAGGCCCATGACGGATGTCCCTTCTCGGTGGCGCGCCCGGTTCCGCCCGGCCGCGCCGACGGCCCGGCCAGGTCCTGCACCTGGCCGTCGTTCTCGAACCGCTCGGATCGATCACCTCGATCCTCGGCCACGTGATCCGGCTCTGTCTCGCACATCGGCCGGTGGGCACCCTCGTGGCGCCCACCGGAGGCCGGGGCGGTCGGGAAGGCGTCGTACCGCCGCGTCCGGCGGGCGGGCAGCGCGGAGACGTCGGGACGGCGCGCTACGGCCTCTGCGCCGCCCGTCCGGACCGGCACCGGGCGCAGTAGGATGGAAGGTTCCCGACCGCGCAGTCCGACGGGGGTGGCGATCGTGCAACACGCCGAACGAGACCTGATGACCCTGGGCGAGACCATCGAGCCGCTCGCCGAGATCGCCCCGGCCTCCGTCGCGACCCGGGCCCGTGCCCTGGTGGCCGCGCACGCCCTGGACGAGGCGGACTGCCGGCTGCTGCTGGAGGCCCTGGGGCTGGCGGCCGAGCCGGCCGGCCCCGGTACGCGGACCTGCGTGCGCTGCGGGCGCGCGTACGAGCACCCCGGCGTCCGGCGGCGGGACAGCTTCTGCTCCGGCCACTGCTACCGGGAGGCCGGCGGAGCCCCGGGCGAAGCCGCCGCGGCCCCTGACCCGCCGTCCGGGACAACCGGGGGCGCCGATGGTGGGGCGCCCGGTACGAACTCTGCCCCGACGGCCTCACCGCCGAGCTGAACGGCGCGGCCGACCCGGAGCGGCTCACCGCTCTCCTCAAGCGGTACAGGGCCCTGAAACGGTAGTGCCGTGACGGCGGGAGACGGAGAGACCGCCGGCCCCGGTCGGGTGGCGCGGCGGTGTCTTCGAGGAGCCGCGCGGTCAGGCGAGGGCCGCGCGGGCCAGCGCGCACAGCCCGTCCCGGTCGTCCATCACCTCCGCCGGGACGCTGTAGTACGCCCGCACCACCACCTCGCGGCCCGCCGCGTGGTAGGTGAACGGCGTGGACCCCGCCTCCTCGTAGGAGGGGCGGGACGCGCCGTCGACACGGAGGTACAGGGTGTCCATCACCATCGCGAACTGGCTGCCGCGGCTGCGCAGTGCCCAGCCGCCGAAGTAGCGGTGGAGGGTGACCTCGCCGAGCGGCGCCAGCTGGTCGGCGACGTGCTCGGCGAGGCTGCGGGAACCGCTCACGCGGGAAGGAAGAACCCGGTGATGTCGGCGAGCCGGCCGTCGCGGTGGAGCGCGGTGCTCACGCCCGCCATGGCGGGCTCGCCCTGCTCGCCGAGCTGGGTCCACCGGGCGAGCGAGCGGTCGTGGTGTTCGAGCACCTCGTCGATGCGGAACCGGTGACCGGGGAAGGCCCCGGCGAACCCGGCCATGTAGCCGGCCAGCCCGGCCAGCCCGGCGACCTCGGTGCCCGGGTCCCGGTAGGCGACGTCCTCGACCGCCACCTCGCCGAGCGCGGCGAGCCGCTCGCCGGCGTCCGCCGACCAGCACGCGGCGTAGTCCATCCAGAGCTGCTGTGAGTCACTCATCGCTGTCCGTCTCTCTCGTAGCCGATCGACGCCATCGCGCCGTCGGTGATCGTGCGCAGTTTGGTGACGGGGGTCGCGGCCCGGACCAGCACCAGCAGGCCCTGGTAGAGCGCCAGCAGCTGGGCCGCCGACACCTCGACGTCGAGGTCCGCGGACAACAGGCCCAGCGCCCGGGCGCGCGTCAGGGCCTCGGCGAAGCCCGACTCGATCGTCTCCAGCCCCCGGTGGACCGCGTCGGCGGCCTGCGGGACGGTGAAGCACTCCACGGCGGTGTTGGTCAGCAGGCACCCCGGGTCGGGCTCGGGGCCGGTCTCGAACGTCGAGGTGAAGAACGACCGGATACCCGCCACCGGGTCCGCCGGCTCCAGGAGGTGCTCCCGGACCCGGCCCCGCACCACCTGGTCGTTGTAGGCGTCCAGCGCCGCGCGGAACAGGCCGTCCTTGTTCTCGAACACCCGGTACAGGCTGCCCGGATGCAGCCCGGTCGCCTCCTCGATGTCCCGCACCGAGGCCCCCTGGTAGCCGCTGCGACGGAACAGCCCCATCGCACGGGCCAGGACCTCGTCCCGGTCCCAGAGCTGCTTGCGCCCCACCCGCGACCCCCTTAGTTGAACGATCGCTCACAAAAATAGCACGCCGCCGGCCGGGGCCGCGCCGCCGTCGAGCACCGGGGCCGGGCCGCTCTCGTCCTCGCCCTCGCCCTCGCCCTCGCCGGAACGGACTCGCCCGCCCTCGCCGAGGTCCAGGTGTTGCTCGCCGCCCGTCCCCAGGTCTAGGCGCCGGTCAGCCGGGACCGCGCGGTGTTGCGGATGCGCCTGGTCCGGCCGCCCTCGGCGAGGACGGCCAGGGCGATCACCGCCGAGGACTCCTCGGCGGTGCGCAGCTGGAGCCAGTCGGAGGCGGCGAGCAGGGCGTCCGCCTCCCACGGTTCGTCCAGCGTCACGGCCCGCAGCAGCGTCCACTCCCGCAGCCGCCGGGCGGCAGAGGCGTCCGCCGCCACCGGGCCGGTCATCTCCAGGCACCAGGCCGGGTAGGCCGGGTCCGTGAGCAGTTCGGCGGCCCGGCGGCCGAGGTACTCGCGGACGGCCTCGCTCGCCGTCGCCGGGTCCGGCCCGGTGAGCACCCGGGTGACAAGGGCGGCCGCGTCCTCCGGGGCGACCTCCGCGAAGGCCCTGCGACAGTCCGCCGCCCCTGCGTACCCGGCCGTGTCCCGGTCCTGCCCACCGCCCGGTGCCGCGTCGCCCATGCTGCTGCCCCTTTCGGCCGGCGCCGGACGCACCGGCCCGGCGCCCACGGCGAGCGGGCCCGCCGCACCCACGACCGTCGCGGACGCCCGCCCCCGTAAGCCTCGACTCGTACGTACCCCCGCCGACCGGGTCGAACCCGCAGGGCGCCCCGGTCGGCGGGGGGTGGGCCGGGCGCAAGGCGGTGGAGGCCGCCGCCGACCCGGAGTGATCCGGGTGACGGCGGGTAGTCGCCAGGCATGCTGACCCTGGGTGTGGAAGAGGAATACCTGCTGCTCGACCCGGAGACCGGTCTGCCCCTGGCCCGCGCGGCCCAGGTGCGCCGGGCCGCCGGGCTCCACCCGGCGCTCGCCGACGGCGAGGTCCAGCACGAACTGCTCCAGGCCCAGCTGGAGATCGCCACCCCGGTCTGCCACGCCCTCGACGAGGCCGGGGGCCACCTGCTGCGGATGCGCCACGCCCTCGGCCAGGCCGCCCACCAGGAGGGCTGCCTCCTCACCGCCTGCGCGGCGGCGCCGTTCGCCGACACCGACCGCCTCCCCGTCCCGGTGACCCCGACGGCCCGCTACCGGGCCATGCACGCCCAGGCCCGGCGCCTCACCGACGAACAGCTGATCGCCGGGATGCACGTCCACCTCGGCATACCCGACCGGGCGACCGGCGTCACCCTGCTGAACCGGCTGCGGCCGTGGCTGCCCCTGCTGATCGCGCTCTCCGCCAACTCGCCCCTGTGGCACGGCGCCGACACCGGATTCGCGTCCTGGCGCACCGTCGTCTTCGGACGCTGGCCGGTCAGCGGACCGCCCCCGTCCTTCCGGGACACCCAGGACTACGACCGCCGCACCTCGGACCTCGTCGGGGAGGGGCTCATCCGTGACAGCGGACAGCTCTACTGGCACATCAGGCTCTCCGAGCGGTACCCCACCGTCGAGGTCCGCGCCATGGACGTCCAGCTCCGCCCGGACGAGGCGGTGATGCTCGCGGGCCTCCTCCGCGCCCTCGCCACCCGGCTGCTCGACGACGACCGGGCGCGGCCGCCCGCGCCCGCCGTCACCCCCGAAGTACTCGCGGCAGCCGTCTGGCACAGCGCCCGGCACGGCTGCACCGGGACGGTCCTCGACCCGCTCTCCGGGCACCTCGCGCCCGCCGCGCGCGCGGTGGCCGCGCTGCTGGACTACCTGGACCCGGTGCTGACCGCCACCGACGACGGGCGCCACGTCACGCCGGTGCTGGAACGGCTGCTCCGCGAGGGCAACGGGGCCGTGCGGCAACGGCGCACGCTGCGCCGACACGGCAGGGCGGAGTTCGTCGCGACGATCGCCGACGAGACCACGGGGGCCTGAGCGAGACCACCGGGGCCTGAGCGCCGATCAGTGCCACCGGCCCGGCGTGTCACCCGCGCCGGGCCGGGTAGCCGAGCCGGTGGGAGGAACCGCCCGTCCGGCGCCGGGTACCTCCCCGCGCAGGGCGCCGCCGAGCGGAGGTGACTCCGATGGACGCGAAGCGGACGGCACGCCGGGTGCTCCACGACTACGGCGAGACCTATGCCCACCAGGCCGGCATCCGCCTGGCCGACACCCCGGCGCCGCTGTACCAGGTGCTGGTGCTCTGCGTCCTGTGCGCGGCCCCGATCCGGACCGAGACGGCGGTCGCCGCCGCCCGCGAGCTGTTCGCGGCCGGGCTGCGGACGCCCCGGGCGATGGCGCGTGCCACGTGGCAGGACCGGGTGGACGCGCTGGGCCGCGCCCACTACCGCAGGTACGACGAGAGCACGGCCACGGCTCTCGGCGACGGCGCGGAGCTCGTCCTCGACCGCTGGCACGGGGATCTGCGGGCGCTGCGCCGGGAGGCCGGCGGAGACGTCGAACGGCTGCGGGGGCTGCTGCGGGAGGTGCCCAGGATCGGCCCGACCGCCGCCGACATCTTCTGCCGCGAGACCCAGGGCGTCTGGCCGGAACTCCGGCCCTTCTTCGACACGCGGGCCCGGCGGAGCGCCTCCACCCTGGGCCTCCCCCGCAGCCCCGGGGCGCTGGCCGACCTCGTCGCGCCGCGCGACCTCGTCCGGCTCGCGGACGGCCTGGTGCGCGCCGGCCGCGCGCCGGGGGCGGTGGAGCGGCTGCGGGCCGGCTGAGCGGCACCCGGCCCCGCGTCAGGGCCGCCGGGGGCCGGGCGGGGCCGGCACCTCGGCCCACACCGTCTTCCCGTCACGCTCCGGCCGGTACCCCCAGGCACGGGCGAGCCGGTCGACCACCCGCAGCCCGTGCCCGCCGGGCGCGCCCCGGTCGGCGGGCGGGCGCAGCCGTGGCGGCTCCCGGCCGGCGTCGCCGACCTCGATCCGCAGCCGACTGCCGTCCCAGGCGAGGCGCAGCTCGTACGGGCCTCCGGGGGCGTGCACGCACGCGTTGGTGACCAGTTCGGAGACCATCAGCACGACGTCCTCGGCCGCGGCCAGCTGCTCGTCGTCGGCCGCCGGCAGCCACTGCCAGTCGGTCAGTGCGCGGCGGCAGAAGTCGCGGGAGCGCGGTACGGCGCCGGCTCGCTCCGCCAGGAACAGCCGCCTGGTCTGCTGCGCACGGGGTTCGGTGGTGTGGTCGATCGTCCTCATCGCCTCTTCGGCCTCTGCGTCGAGCGGGCAGCCGGGGGGACCGGCGCCGGCGGTCGGCCCGGTCGGTACGGCCGCGGTGTCGTCCATGACCCGCGCCTGCCCCGCTCCGTGGCCGCTACACGGGCCCCGCGCCGGTTGCCCGGAACGGACGGCGATCGCACCGCGGGGGGGGGGGGGGGGGGGGGGGGGGGGGGGGGGGGGGGGGGGGGGGGGGGGGGGGGGGGGGGGGGGGGGGGGGGGGGGGGGGGGGGGTGGGGGGGGGGGGGGGGGGGGAAGGGGGGGGGGGGGGGGGGGGGGTGGCGCGCGTAGAGTAGTCGTTG
>NZ_JBVHVO010000031.1:76495-88944 GCF_055564815.1 Kitasatospora sp. NPDC028961
TACCCTCCCCCCCCCCCCCCCCCCCCCCCCCCCCCCCCCCCCCCCCCCCCCCCCCCCCCCCCCCCCCCCCCCCCCCCCCCCCCCCCGCGGGCGGCGGAGGTCAGCCCGCCCGGGCGATCTTCGCGTTGACCTTGATGACGTCCTTCTCCCTCAGCGTGCCGAAGCCCCCGACGGCGCCCTGCTGGAGGACCACGCACATGCTGGATCCCCCATAGCTGAAGTAGCCGAGCTCCTGGCCCTTGCGCACGGTGTCCCCCTGCGTCACGGAGAGGGTGACGGAGGAGATCTCGGTGATCCCGATGGGCACCACGCAGACCATGCCGATCTTCGGATCGTCGGCCTCGATGAACACCAGGCCGCGGGTGTTCACCGAGGACTGGTAGCCCTGCGAGTGCGTCCCGGCGGTCTTGTCCTGGCCCGCGCTCTCGGCGTTGCTGAACATCAGGGCGGAGACGACCTCGGCACTGCGGACGGTGCCGGAGACCGGCGCGTGCCAGCGGTGGTAGTCGGCGCCGGAGAGGAAGGACTGCAGCACGTGGCCGTTGACGAACCGCTCGGCGTACGGGCTGCCGGCCATCATGTCGGCCAGCGAGTACGGCTGCCCCTTGAGCCAGAACCGGTCGTACTCCCGGACGAGGTGGGCGATCTTCCAGACGGTGCCGTCGTTGGCCGAGACGATCGCCTTGGGGTCCGGGTCGACCGGGCGCAGGTCCGGCCGGATCCTGCGGTGGAAGTAGTCGTTGTAGGAGGTGAAGCCCCAGTGCGGCTCGGTGCGGTCGATCTCGAAGTCGTCGAGGTCGAACTCCTTGACGGCCTCCGGGGACAGCCAGCCCTCCGGCCCCTCGTTCAGCACGCGGCAGCTGTCGGCGGAGTCCAGGTAGCCGCACCAGTCCTTCAGGACCTTCTGGAGCGCGCTGTTGAACTTCTCGTTGCGGAACACCGCCTGGCCGGCCGGCGTCATCATCATGTAGACGAAGAGCGCCGACATCGGGAAGGCGATCCGCTGCCTGGGATCCGGGTCGTACCTGGGCACGTCGTGGATGATCCGGGTCAGGGCCCGGAGCAACTGGTCGACGGTGCGGACGCGGTTGTGCGGCGGCTGCACCTGCTCCATCATCTGGATCACGTACATCCGGACGATCGCGTCGTTCCTGAGCAGCGTCCGGAGGTCCAGCACCGCGCCGGCCGGCTCGGTCGGGCCGTCGGCGAGCCGGGCGACGAACTCCGACTGCCACCTGTCGACGGCCTCCCGGCTCTCCGGGAGGTAGCCCGCGAGGCGCGGGAAACTGCTCTCGTACTGGGCGTCGAGGTGGTCTTCGAGGTCGGTCACGAGGTCTCCTTGGTCGGTGACGGCCCCACGGCGAGGAGGTCGCCCGGCCCGTGGGCCTCCCCGGCTGGACGAAGGTCGACGCGGGGAAGGCGGGCTCTCCGGCGCGGACACGCGAACGCGGAGACGGGTTCGAAGATCACACCGCACACCGGCCCGGCGACCGCCGACGGGCGCTCAGGCCGGGTGCCACGAAGGAGCCTTCGGTGCGGGCCGGTGCCACGGCCGAAGGTTCGTCACACGTGCTCCCGGTGCGGTGTGCGGGGACTTCACCACCCGGCCGGCTGGGGAGACCGGCCACGGGACCGCCCGAGCAGGGGAGTTCGGGTGCCCGCGGAGTCATCATGGCGGGGGGAGGCCACCGGCCGGCCGCCGACACGCCAGCACGTGGACGAACCAGTCAGTCGCGGTAAGGCCCGTACCGGGTACGGGCCGTTTCGGGCAGCCGGTGGCCCTCCCGGGACGGCCGGCCCCGAGCGCCCGGCGGCACAGCCGCCGACCCGCCCGGCGGACCGCACCCCCGGGTCCGCTCGGCGACCCCGCGGTCACCGTCCGGCACCGTCGCCGGAATCAGCCCGCGTAGATCTGGCTTCTCACGCCCGGTAGCGGTTCACTGGGAGTCACCAGGGCAGGAACGGAGGCCCGGCCATGGGATGTCCCCACACACTCGGGTTCCACACCGAGGTCCGCGAGCGCTACGCCGCCGCCGGGGCGGAAGTCACCCGGCTGGTCCGGGCGGTACCCGAGGACCGGTGGACGGCGCCCACTCCTTGCCACGACTGGGACGTGCGCACCCTGCTGAACCACCTCACGGCCCAGCACCTGTGGGTCTGCCAGGCGGTCGCCGGCTACACCCCGGCGCAGATCGGCCACCGGTTCGAGGGCGACGTCCTGGGCCGCAACCCGGTCGGGGTCTGGACGATGGCCCTCGGCAGCGCCGTCCGCGCCCTCGACCGACCGGGCGCGCCGGACCAGTTGGCGCACGTACCGTACGGGCTGCGCGATGTCGGCGGCTACGCCCGCGAGCTGACCGCCGAGACCGTCGTGCACGGCTGGGACCTCGCCCGGGCGCTGGGCCGGGACGGCCGGATGCCCGAGACTGCGGCCCGGTACGCACTCGGCGAGTTCCGGAGCTGCCACGATCTCGCCGGCACCGGCCAGTTCGCCCCCGCCCGCAGCCCGGCCCCGGGCGCCGACGCCCAGGACCAGCTGATCGCCCTCACCGGGCGGGACCCGTCCTGGTCGGCCCAGCGGCTCTGACCGGGGGCGCCGGCCTTCGGAGGCCGGGGGTGCGGAGCAGGACGTCGGACCGGCCGACGTCCCACTCCGCGCAGCTCAGCCCTGCGGGACCGCGCAGCCGTCCGGTCCGCACACCTCTCCGGCCTCGGCGCCGGCCGCCGGCAGGAGGACGACCCGGCTCTCCCAGGCCTGCTCCAGCGCGGCGGTGAAGGTCGCCGGCGGCTGGGCGCCGGACACGCCCAGCCGGCGGTCGAAGACGAAGAACGGCACTCCGGTGGCGCCCATCGCCGTCGCCGTGGCCTCGTCCTCGCGCACGGCCTCCGCGTACGCGGCGGGGTCGGCCAGCACGCGGGCCGCCTCCCCGGCGTCCAGCCCGGCCTCGGCGGCCAGCTCCACCAGGCGGCCCGGGGCGAACGCCGAGCGCTCGTCGGCGAAGTTGGCCCGGTACAGCAGGTCCAGCAGTCGGGCCTGGCGACCGTGCTCCTCGGCGAAGTGCAGCATGCGGTGCATGTCGAAGGAGTTCGCCGCGTCGCGCCCCTCGGTGCGGTAGTCCAGCCCCTCCTCGCGGGCACTGGCGGCGATGCGCTGCTCGGCCGCCTCCGCCTGGTCCAGCCCGAGGCCGTACTTGGCGGCGATCAGCGGGACCACCGGGCGCGCCTCGGCGGGCGACCGGGAGTCGAGTTCGAAGGAGCGGTGGACGATCTCCACGTCCTGCCGGTGGGGGAACCGTTCGAGGGCCTTCTCGAACCGTGCCTTGCCGATGTAGCACCACGGGCAGTTGATGTCGCTCCAGATCTCGACGCGCACGGCGCTGCTCCTGTCCTCAGCCGGGCGGGTCCTTCCCGCACCGCCCGACCTCCAACATGCGTGATGAGGTAAATATTTCCCGCAGTGAAATGTTCACCCCGACCCCCGCAGGCCAGTAGGCCAGTAGGCCCGCGACCGTGTCGGCGGCCCGGTCGGCCGCTCCGGTGGGGCCCGCCGTAGGGTGCTGGACAGCCGGCCGTGCCCGACGGCCCGACCCCGGGAGCATCCCGCCATGAACCTGCCCTCCACCGGCCGTCGCGTGCTGGTCAGCGGGGCCTCCCGGGGCCTGGGCCGCGCGGTGGCCCAGGCCTTCGCCGCCAACGGCGACCGGGTGGCCGTGCACTACGGCACCCGCGCGGACGACGCCGCCGAGACGCTCGCCTCGCTCGCCGGCTCGGGCCACGCGCTCGTCCACGGTGACCTCACCGACCCTGCGGAGGCCGCCCGGGTCGCCGACGCGGCGGTGCGGGCGCTGGGCGGCATCGACGTGCTGGTGAATAACGCGGCCGTCAATCTGCGCCACCCGCTGCCCGGGACGCCGTACGACGAGTGGGTCGACAGCTGGCAGCGGCACGTCTCGGTCAACCTGCTCGGCACGGCCTACCTGAGCCACCGGGCCGCCCACGCGATGATCGAGCGGGGCGGCGGCGGACGCATCGTCAACATCGGCTCCCGGGGCGCCTTCCGGGGCGAGCCGGACCACCCGGCGTACGGCGCGACGAAGGCCGCCGTGCACGCCCTGGGGCAGTCGCTCGCCGTCTCCCTCGCCCCGCACGGCATCGCCGTCGCCTCCGTCGCCCCGGGCTTCTTCGAGACGGAGCGGGTGGCCCAGCGGCTGAACGGCCCGGAGGGGGAGGCGATCCGCGCGCAGAGCCCGTTCGGCCGGGTCGCCACCGCCGCCGAGGTCGCGGCCGCGGTGCTCTGGCTCGCCTCCCCCGCCGCCGAGTGGTCCTCCGGCACCATCCTCGACCTCAACGGGGCCTCCCACCTGCGGACCTGACCGGTCCGCCGGCGCCTGCCCGGCCGCGTCCCGGGCCAAAACCTCCCGCAGGCGCCGGAGTTCGGCATGCCGGGCGCGGGGTCGGGTCGGCAGGGCCGCCGTCCGCAGGCCGCCGAGCGGTCCCGCCCCCGGCGCGGCCGCCGGAGTGCCCGGGAACAGATCCGCACACGACGGAACCGTTGCCCCGCGCCCGAGCGGGCAGAAGGGCCTCGATGCCCGGGCCGACCCGGCGCGGGCCCGTCGAGGAGGTCCAGCGATGCGGTGGCCGACGAACGGTCGACGGCACGAACCCGAGAGACCGCGCACGGAACGGAGCGAGGAATCCGACGAGCAGCGCACGGAAGGGACGGAAGGGACCGAGCGGAAGGCGGCGGCGCCCCGCCGCACGCCGGACGCCCGGTCGCGGCCCCGCAGGGTCCCCTGGTACGTCGGTCTGCCGGTCACCCTGGCGGCGATCCTCGCGGTCTTCCTGGCCGCCGCCAAGCTGGACCTGCTGCCCGGACTGCCCAATCCCTTCGCCGAGCGCCAGATCGACCGGAGCCAGCCCGCCGTCCTCAAGTCCATCCAGGACATGAGCCGTTACACCGCGGCCGGCGGCAACTTCCAGGTCATCGTCGACCTGGACGAGGACGCGAAGTTCCTCCCGTCCCAGATCCTCGGCAAACGCACCCTGTACGTGGCCGCGGGCACCGTCGACGCGTACGTGGACCTGGGCGAGCTGGCGAACGGCGCGGTGACGGTCTCCGACGACCGGCGCTCGGCCACCGTCACGCTGCCGCACGCCCGCCTCGCCGACCCGGCGCTGGACGTGAAGCGCTCCTACGTGTTCTCCCAGCAGCGCGGGCTCTTCGACCGGCTCGGGGACTTCTTCTCCGGCAACCCCGGCGACCAGCAGAAGCTGGAGATCCTGGCCACCGACAAGATCAAGGCGGCCGCCGAGCAGACCGCGCTCACCGCGACGGCGGAGAAGAACACCCGGGCGATGCTGCAGAACCTGCTGACCTCGCTCGGCTTCACCACCGTGACCGTCACCGTCGTCCGCTGACGGCGGGCCGGCCGGGGGCTTTCGGGGTCGCCGCCGAGAGCCCCCGGTCGGCCGGTCAGACGGTTGCCAGGCCGAGGCCGTGGAAGGTCACCCGGTAGGGGCCGATGTCCTCCGCCTCACTGCCCAGCAGCAGGTCACCGGGGGTGGCGACGCCCGCCGCGCGCGCGGTCGCCACGAGGGTCCCGGCCAGGGCCCGGCCGTCCGGCTCGCCCGGGCCTCCCGCGTCGAGGCGCCACCTGGGTTCGTGGTCGTCCGCCCAGGTCTCCCGTGTGCCGGGGTGCTCGGCGACGGTGCCCCAGCCCGCCGCGGCCGGGTCGGCGTCGTGGTCGGCGAAGGACGCCAGCATCAGCCGGCTGTCCGCGTCGATGTCGAACAGGCGCGGCGCCCCGCCGCCCGTCCGGCCGTAGAGCCGCATGACCTTGGCGATGCCGAGCGCGGCGAACTCGGCCGGCAGCGTGGTGAGGAACGCGGCGAGCGCTCCGGTCACCGTCTCCCAACTCCGCGCCGACCAGCGGCCGGGCAGGCTCATTCCGGCGGTGGACGGGGCCCGGCGGGTGCCGAGGAAGCCGCCGATGGCGTTCTCCTCACCGTGGCCGAGGCCGAGGTACCAGTCCTCCAGCGGGGCGGTGGGCCGCAGGACGAGCTCCGGCCCCCGGCGGCCCGCCCGCAGTTCGAGCGTGTCGTGCGGACCGCGCCACCACAGGAACGGCGCGCCCCAGGCCGGGGTCGGGCCGTAGTAGGGCCCCAGCGAGCCGTACGAGCCGATCACCGACGCCTCGCCGAGTTCGTCGGTCAGTTCGGTCCGCGCCCGGCCGAAGGCCAGCACGTGGCCGGCGGCGTCGGGGCCGCCCCGCCCGGCCGGCACGGCCAGTTCGAGATGGGCCCGCCCCTCGGCGTAGCGGCGCTCGGACGGCCCGACCGGGCGCAGCCGCGGTCCGTCGGGTGACGCCCCGTCGGCGGGGCCGGCCCGGCGCAGGCCGAGGCCGTCGACGAGGGCCCGGGCGCCGTCCTCGGTCCAGCCGCCGGTCCGCGCCGCGAGGAGCCGGCGGGCCAGGCCGGCGAGCGGTTCGTCCACGGGAGTGAAGTGTTCTTCGAGCACGGGGAGATTCTGCCCCGGCGGGGCGGCGGGCCGGCCCGCCGCCCGGCCCCCTCGGACGGGTCAGGCCGCTCGGACCGGCTCGGGCAGCGGGAAGCTCCGGCGCATCAGGGCGTCGAAGGCCGCGTCGGGGAGCAGCCGCTTGGCGAGCATGGTGGAGCGGGCCAGGGCGCCGACGGCGTAGCGGGCGCGGGGGCGCGCGGCGGTGGCGGCCCGGACCACGACCCGGGTGGCGGCCTCGGCGGGCACGGCGCCGTTGCGGCGGGTGAAGGTGCGGCCGCCGTACATCTCCGCGAGGCGGCTGCGGAACCCCGCGTACGGGTCGGCCGGGTCGGCCTCGCCGTGCATGGTGGCCACCGCCGTCGCGGCGAACCCGGTGATGGTCGGGCCGGGCTGGACGACCACCACCTCGACGCCGAAGGGGGCGACCTCCAGACGCAGCGAGTCGCTGATCGCCTCCACCGCGTGCTTGCTGGCGTGGTAGAAGGCGCCACCGGGCGGGGAGAAGCGGCCGGCCATGGAGGAGATGTTGACGATGCGTCCGCGCCCGGCGCGGCGCATGCCGGGCAGGACCAGCTGGGCCATCCGCACCAGCCCGAAGACGTTGGTGTCGAACTGGGCGCGGATCTCCTCCCGGCCGGCGGTCTCGACCGGCAGGTGGAGGCCGTACGCGGCGTTGTTGACCAGCAGGTCGACCTGGCCGTGCGCGGCCTCGACGACGGCGACCGCGGCGGCCATCGAGGCCTCGTCGGTGACGTCGAGCGCCAACGTGGTGATGCCGAGGCCGGCGAGGTCGGCGAGGGTCTCGGGGCGCCGGGCGGTGGCGTGGACCCGGTGGCCGAGCCGGTGGAGGGCGAGCGCGGTCTCCCGGCCGAGGCCGGAGGAGCAGCCGGTGATCAGCACGGTCCGTGCGGCGTCGGTCATGGCGAGACCTTTCGGTGCAGGAGGTCCCAGACGGCGGCTTCGGCGCGGTCGAGGTCCTCGGCGGGGAGGGTGTGCAGGCCGCCCGGGCGGCGGAGCTTGACGAGGCCGGTGAAGGCCCCGAGCGCGAGGGCGACGAGTTGGGCGGCGTCGCCTTCGCGGATCTCGCCGGCCCGCTGGCCGCGTTCGATGAAGTCGGCGGCGACGCGGTCGATCTCCTCGGCGAGGGCGCGGCTCTCGGGGGCGAGGAAGGTGTCGTGCTGCTGGTGTTCGAGGAAGACGAAGGCGTCCGGGTACGCGACGGCGTAGCGGGTGAAGCCGCGCCAGAAGCGGCCGAACTCCGCCCGGATGTCACCGGCCGGCCCCCCTTCGGCGAGCGCGCCGGCGAGGTGGTCGAGCAGGGCGCGCTTGGCGTGCTGGAAGGCCGCGTTGCCGAGCGCCTCCTTGCTGGGGAAGTAGCGGTAGATGCTGCCCACGCCGACGCCGGCGCGCTGGGCGACGGCGGGCATCTGGGTGCCCTCGTAGGTGCGTTCGGCGAAGAGCGCGAGGGCGGTGTCGATCAGCAGGCGGTCGAGGTCGGGCTTCCTGGGTGCCACGGAATGAATATTCATTCCTCTCCTGGGCCCTGTCAATCCCCTCCCCCGCCCGCTCGGCCCCATCCCCGCCCGACGAGACCCCGGCCCCGGAACGTTCCTAAGCTGGAACGGCTCTGCTGGACTACCGCTGGAAGGTGGGATCGACCGTGCAGCCGACCGAGATCAACGAGGTCCTGAACCGGCCGCTCAGCCAGGAGCTCCTGGCCCGCGCGCTGACCCGGCTGGCCTATGTAGCCAAGGACGGCACGCCCCGGGTGGTACCGATCGGGTTCGTCTGGAACGGCTCGGAGATCGTGATGTGCACGGTCAAGAACGCCCCGAAGCTGGCGTCCCTGCGCCGGAACCCGGCGGTCGCGCTGACCATGGACACCGAGGCGCACCCGCCGAAGATCCTGCTCGTCCGCGGCCGGGCCGAGCTCGACGTCGTCGAGGGCATCCCGGACGAGTACCTGCGCGGGAACGGCGCCTACGAGATGACGCCCGAGCAGCGGGCCGCATGGGAGGCCGAGGTCCGCTCGCTCTACGACGGCATGGTGCGGATCGTCGTCACCCCGACCTGGGCGAAGCTGATCGACTTCGAGACGACCCTGCCGAGCGCGGTGGAGGAGCTGATCCGCCGGCGGGACGAGCGCGACCGGACCTGACCCCGCCGCCGGATCACCCGCTCGCACCACTCGGGGTGACGGACCGGACACCTTCCGCCATCGGCACTGCTCAGTGGCGGTATCGTGGCCGCGCCCAGCACGTGTGAAGGAGATCGGCATGGCAACTGGCAAGGTCACATGGTTCAACGCGGAGAAGGGCTTCGGCTTCATCGCCCAGGACGACGGCGGCCCGGACGTCTTCGTGCACTTCTCCGCCATCCAGACCACCGGCTTCAAGGAGCTCTACGAGAACGACGTCGTCGAGTACGACGTCACCCAGGGACCCAAGGGCCCCCAGGCGGAGAACGTCGTCAAGGTCTGACCGGAGCTGAACCACCGTGCCGGCACCCCGCCCAGGGATGCCGGCATCAGCCCGCCCCCGGCCCGCTCCCGACCTCGCCCCCCCGGGCCGTTCGTGGCCGAAAGGCCGCCGGGCCGGTTTCAAACGGCGTTCGAAACCCCCGTGGTGATCGTTAGACTGCCGGGGTGAAGCTGACCGCAGACCGGATCATCGACGCCGGAATGGCCGTGTTCGCCGAGTCCGGCTACCACGGCCTCTCCATGCGGCGGGTGGCGGAGCGGCTCGACGCGCACGCCGGAAGCCTCTACTACCACGTGCCCAACAAGGCCGCGTTACTGCAGCTGATGGCCGACCGGGTGGCCCGCCAGGCGTACGACGCGGGCACCGAGGCACTCGCCGCACTGGACGCCTCCAGCGGCTGGCAGGCCCGGCTGACGGCGCAGACCGTCGCCCTGCGCCGGAGCATCCGGCGGCACCCCGGCGGGGCGATCATGTTCGCCGACAGCCCGAAGACGCTCAGCCCCGGCGCGCTGTCCGTGATGGAACGGCTGCTCGACACCCTCGCGGCGGCGGGCGTCCCGGCGGAGCGGTGCGGCACCGCCGCCGACACCGTGCTCAGCCACGTGACCGGCTACGTCCTCCAGGAGCAGAGCGAACCGCCGGTCGTACCGCCCGCCCCGGAGGCCGTCGCCGCCCTGCACCGGCGCTTTCCCCGCACCGTCGCCGCGGCCGCCCACGACCAGGACGGGCAGTTCGCCCGCAGCCTGGAGCTGATCTGCGCCGGTATCGCCACGCTGCTCCCGCCCGCCGAACGGCCCTGACCGCCCGAGGTGACGGGCCCTCAGGCGGTGCCGGACGGCTCCGGCAGCGGGACGTCCCAGGCGAGCAGGCGCAGCAGGTCCTCGTCCACCCGCGGCCGGGCGCCGTCCGGACGAGCCTGCGGGGCGGCCGAGGGCGGGCCGGCCGTCAGGCGGGCGCTGGCGGCCGTGTTCTGCTCGGTCCTGGGCCTGCGGTGGTGCTCGAAGCGGGCCAGGGCCGCCGCGGCTCCGGGGGTGTCGCGCAGCGCCTTGGCCAGGACGACGGCGTCCTCCAGGGCCATCGAGGCGCCCTGGCCGGTGGCCGGCGAGGCGGCGTGCGCGGCGTCCCCGATCAGGACGGCGCGCCGGGTCCGCCAGCGCGCCCCCGGCGCGACGTGGAGCGCGTTGGTGACCATCAGCCGGTCGCCCGTCGTGGCGACGATCCCCGCGGCCGGGGTCCGGTCCGCGCCCAGCAGCGGCGCCAGCCACTCCCGCCACTGCGCGGGAGTGGTGCCGGCGACCTCCACCGGGGACGCGGCGGGCCCGGGCACCCGGGCGAACCAGCAGGTCTCGCCGCCGGGTGAGACCAGGTACCCGAACGCGGCGCCGCTGCCCCGGACCATGGTGATCCGCTCCGGCCCGGAGGACGGCGCGGTGGAGGTGCTGTACCCGTAGAAGACGCGCTGGCCCGCGTACTCGGCCGCGGGCGCGGCCGGGTCCAGCCAGGCCCGGACGGCGGAGTGCGTGCCGTCCGCGCCCACCAGGAGGTCGCCGGTGGCACTGGTGCCGTCGGCGAAGTGCGCGGTGATGTCGGCGTCGGTCTCGGTGACGGAGGTGAGCCGGGCCCCGTGCCGGACCTCGATGCCGCGCCGTCGCGCCTCGGCCCGCAGCGCCGCGGCCAGCTCGGCGCGGCGCAGGCAGCGGTAGCGGGTCAGCCGGTGGCCGGGCTCGCCCAGCGGGACGGCGGCCAGCTCGGCGCCGCTCGCGTCGAGCACGGTCATGGTGGTGATCGGGAAGCCGAGGGCCGCGACGGCCTCGGCCGCGTCGATCTCGGCGAGGGCGCGCATCCCGTTGGAGGCGAGGGTCAGGAAGGCCCCGATGTCCTCACCCGTGTCGGGGTGCGCCTCGTGGACGGTGACGTGGAACCCCGCCTTGTGCAGCGCCAGCGCGGCGGCCGTTCCGGCGATGCCGCCACCGATGATCCGCATGGTCGTCAACCGAGCTTCCCCTCCCGTGCTTTCCCGCCGCTCCGGCGGCCGACCCGGACTCGCGGGGGGAGCGGAGCGGCCACGGGACCATCCTGCCAGTCGCCGGGGCGGGCGGGGGCAGGAGCCACCGGGCCCGTCCGGCGCACCCCACCACGCCGCACCCCGGGGCGCGCGCGGCAGGGCGGCCTGACCCGGTGGATGGCCGTGCCCCGGCAGACCGAGACGGCGGGCTGCCGATCGCCACCGCCGCCACCATGGCCGAGCTGCCCGACGAGGAGGTGTCGGTGGGCTGCATCGACAAGGCCACCCGCTTCCGGCCCGCCCGGTGACCCCCGCGGGCCGTCGGACCGGGCCGGCCACCACCGCGAATGGCCCCATACCCTGACGGACCGTCGGGCCGGGGCCGGACGGACGGCCCGCGTTCACCGGAGCACCGTCCCCGCGTCACCCGCGCCCCGCCGGCCGCTCCCTAGGCTGCCGGCCATGATCTTCATCTCGCTGCTCCTGCTCGTCCTCGGCACCACCCTGCTGATCCTGCGCCGGCGGCGGGTTGTCACGTTCCGCCTCGCGACCCTCACCGGCGCGGGCACGGCCCTGCTCGGCCTGCTGCTCGGGCTCACGACCTTCACCTACGTCGTCCAGCCGTACGAGGTGGGCGTGCCGAGCACGCTCGGCACGGTCGGTGGCACCTGGCAGCCCGGCCTGCACCTCAAGTCGCCGCTGACCGACGTCACCACCTTCTCCACCCGGCCGACCGACCTCGACCTCACCGACGGCGACACCGTCGAGGTCCGCTCCTCCGAGGGCGGCGTGCTCTACGCCGACCTGACGGTCAAGTGGTCCGTCGACCCGGCGCACGCCGTGCCGCTCTACAAGCTCGCCGGCAGCGGGGACGCCATCCAGCGGCGGCTGGTGTACGCGGACAGCCGGGAGATCGTCCGCAACGTCTTCGCCCGGCACACCAGCGTCGAGGGGTACTCCGCACAGCGCGAAGCGATCGGCGCCGAGATAACGAAGCTGGTCACCGACCGGCTCGCCCCGCGCGGCGTCCTGGTCAACGGCGTCAACCTGCGCAACGTCCGCCCCAGCGAGGGCCTCCAGAAGGCCATCGACCAGAAGATCCAGCAGGACCAGGCCACCGCCCAGGCCGAGGCAGCCGTCCGGACCGCCAAGGCCGAGGCCGAGAAGCGCAAGATCGACGCCGACAGCACCGCGGCCGCCAACGCCGCGATCGCCGGCTCGCTGACCGACAAGATCCTGCTCAGCCAGTGCATCGAGGCCTTCAAGGCGGCCGCCGAGAAGAACCCCGTGTACAGCAGCCCCTGCGGCTCCGCCGGTACCCCCGTGATCGTCGACGGCACCAAGCGGTAGCGGGGGCGGGGGGGGGGGGGGGGGGGGGGGGGGGGGGGGGGGGGGGGGGGGGGGGGGGGGGGGGGGGGGGGGGGGGGGGGGGGGGGGGGGGGGGGGG
>NZ_JBVHVO010000032.1:0-40983 GCF_055564815.1 Kitasatospora sp. NPDC028961
ACGGCCCCGCCGGCACCCGCCTCTACCGCACCGGCGACCTCGCCCGCTTCCTCCCCGACGGCACCCTCGAAACCCTCGGCCGCATCGACAACCAGATCAAAATCCGCGGCTACCGCATCGAACTCGGCGAAATCGAAGCCCGCCTGCGCGAACACCCCCACATCACCGACACCGTCGTCACCGTCCGCGAACCCAGCCCCGGCAACAAGCGCCTCACCGCCTACCTCATCACCGACACCACCACCGACACCGCCATCGACACCGCGGCACTGCGCACCCACCTCGCCGACAAACTCCCCGAGTACATGGTCCCGACCGCCTACCTCACGATCGACACCATCCCCCTCACCCCCAACGGCAAGATCGACCACCGCGCCCTCCCCGCCCCCGACCTCGACACCCTCACCACCACCCACTACACCGCCCCCCGCACCCCCCTCGAAGAACGCCTCGCCGCCGTCTGGGCCGAGGTCCTCGGCCTGCCCCAGGTCGGCGTCGAAGACAGCTTCTTCGACCTCGGCGGCGACTCCATCCGCGCCGTCCGCCTCGTCGGAGCCCTCCGCGCCGCCGGCTACGACGTCACCATCCGCGACGTCTTCCAGCAGCGCACCATCACCGCCATGGCCGCCGCCCTCCCCGGCAACGGCACCGGCGAATCCCTCATCACCGCCGTCCAGCCCTTCGCCCTCATCGGCGCCGAGGACCGCGCGGCCCTCCCGGCCGACATCGTCGACGCCTACCCGCTCTCCCAGATCCAGACCGGCATGCTCGTCGAGATGCTCACGGCGGACGGCGGAAACAGCTACCACAACATCAACTCCTTCCGTCTGCCGGACGCGAAGGCCTTCGACGCCGCAGCGATGAGCGAGGCCATCGGCCTGGTCACCGCCCGCCACGAGATCCTTCGGACCTCGGTCGACCTGACCGGCTACAGCCGGCCGCTCCAGCTCGTCCACGCCGACGTCGAGATCCCGTTCGTCGTCGAGGACCTGCGCGGCCTGACCGAGTCCGAGCAGGAAGCCCACGGCCGCGCGTTCGTCGCCGCAGCCCGGACGGCCGGGTTCGACCTGGTGAATGGCCCGCTGCTGCACCTGGCGGTCCACCTCGAGTCGGCCGAGGCCTGGCGCCTGACGGTCAGCCACCTGCACGCGGTGACCGACGGCTGGACGATCAACTCCTTCCTGATGGAGCTGGTCGGCTGCTACCAGGCGCTGCGGGACGGCCGCGAGCCGGCCGCCCACGTGGCCCCGGCGGTCCGCTACGCCGACTACGTCGCCGCCGAGGAGGCCGCGCTGGCGAGCACCGAGGAGCAGGCCTTCTGGCAGGACGTCGTGGACGGGTACACCCCGCTGCGGATCCCGGCCACCTGGGCCGGCGCCGAGGACTCGGAGCAGCGCCACTCGATCGGCGTGCCGTTCGCCGACCTGGAGGAGGGCCTGCACAGGCTGGCGGCCGAGGCGAAGACCTCGCTCAAGAGCGTCATGCTGGCCGCCCACCTCAAGGTGATGGGCAGCCTCACCGCCGAGGACGCCTTCCACACCGGCGTCGTCTACCACGGCCGCCTGGAGGCACCGGGCGCCGACCGGGTGCTCGGCATGCACCTCAACACCCTGCCGTTCCCGACCACCCGGGGCGCGAAGACCTGGCGCGAACTGGTCGAGCGGACCTACGCGACGGAGACCGAGATCTGGTCCCACCGCCGCTACCCGCTGCCCGCCGTCCAGCGCGCCGCCGGGAACACCCGCGACCTGCTCACCGTGCTCTTCGACCACCAGGACTTCCACCAGGTCGACACCGGCACGGTGGACACCGGTGGTGGTCTGAACGACGGCCGCAACGAGTTCGGCCTGATGGCGATCGCCGGGGTCGGCCGGCTCAGCCTCGGGGCCGCGGTCTCGACGATGAGCCGGGAGAACCTGGAGCGGCTGGGCGCGATGTACCGGTCGGTGCTGGAGGCGATGGCCGCCGACGTCGATGGTGACGCCCTGCCCGTCCCGCTCGCCGAGGCCGACCGCCGGCTCGTCCCGGTGCTCCGGGCACCCGTCGAGCAGCAGGCCGCCGGCTGCCTGCACGAGCTGTTCGCCGTCCAGGCCGCCCGCACCCCGGACGCCGTCGCGCTGACCAGTGGCGATCAGAGCCTCACCTACGCCGAGCTGGACGAGCGGGCCAACCGCATCGCCCACCACCTGGTCGCCCTGGGCGCCGGGCCGGAGCGGGTCGTCGGCCTGTCGCTGGAGCGCGGCCCGGACCTCGTCCCCGCCCTGCTGGGCATCCTGAAGTCCGGCGCCGCCTACCTGCCGCTGGACCCGGCCAACCCGGCCGACCGCCTCGCCTACATGCTGGCCGACGCCGAGGCGCCGATCCTGGTGACCCATTCCGCCCTGGAGCCGATCGAGTTCGCGGGCGCCCGGGTGCTGATGGACGCCGACCGGGCCGCGATCGACGCCCGGCCGGCCACCGCCCCGGCCACCGGGGTGCGCCCGGACAACCTGGCGTACGTCATCTACACCTCCGGTTCGACCGGTCTGCCGAAGGGCGTCGGCACCGCGCACGCCAACGTGCCGCGCCTGTTCGGCGCGACCCGTGCGGACTTCCCGTTCGCCGCGGACGACGTGTGGGCGCTGTTCCACTCCTACGCCTTCGACTTCTCGGTCAAGGAGATCTGGGCCCCGCTGCTGCACGGCGGCCGCCTGGTGGTCGTCCCCGCGATGGTCGCCCGGTCGCCGCAGGAGCTGGTCGAGCTGCTGGTGGCCGAGCGGGTCACCGTGCTCTGCCAGACCCCGTCCGCGTTCCGCTCGCTGACCGGGCTGGTGCAGGAGGGCGACCCGCGCGTCGACCGGCTGGGGCTGCGTGCGGTCGTGTTCGGCGGTGAGCGCCTGGACATGTCGCAACTGGCGTCCTGGACGGCGAAGTTCGGCGTGCGGACGGCCCTGATCAACATCTACGGGCCGACCGAGACCACCGTGCACTCGATCTACCACCGGGTGACGGAGTCGGACCTGCCCCGGACGGCGTCCCCGATCGGCCTGCCGGTCGCCGACACCGTGATCCACCTGCTGGACGCCAACGGGCACCTGGTGCCGGACGGCGTGCCGGGCGAGATCCACGTGGGCGGCCCGGGCGTGGCCCGCGGCTACCTGAACCGCCCCGGGCTGACCGCCGAGCGGTTCGTGCCGGACCCGTACGGCCCGGCCGGCTCCCGCCTGTACCGCACCGGCGACCTCGCCTGGCGCCTGCCCGACGGCCGCTACGAGTCGCTGGGCCGGATCGACGGCCAGGTGAAGGTCCGCGGCTTCCGGATCGAGCTGGGCGAGATCGAGGCCCGGTTGCGCGAGCACCCGCTGGTGGACGAGGCGACCGTGATCGTGCACCGGAACGAGGCCGGCGAGAAGTCGCTGGTCGCCTACCTGGTGCCGGCCGGCTCCGCCGCCCCGGACCTCGCGGCGGTGCGGTCGGACCTGGCGGCGGCGCTGCCCGGCTACATGGTGCCGGCGGCGTTCGTCACCCTGGCGGGGATCCCGCTGACCACCAACGGCAAGGTGAACCGCCGGGCGCTGCCCGCGCCGGAGCAGGCGGTGAGCGTCGTGGGCGAGCACCACCTCGCACCGCGCACCGAGCTGGAGGCCGCCCTGGCGGCGGTCTGGGCCGAGGTGCTGGGCCTGGCGCAGGTCGGTGTCGAGGACAGCTTCTTCGACCTCGGCGGCGACTCGATCCGGGCCGTCCGCCTGGTCGGCGCACTGCGCGAGGCCGGCCACGACCTGACCATCCGCGACGTGTTCGAGCGGCGGACCGTCGCCGCCCTGGCCGCGGCCCTGCCCGGCGGCGACGGCCGCTCGCTGATCACCGCCGTCGAGCCGTTCGCGCTGGTCGACGAGGAGGACCGGGCGGCCCTGCCCGCCGACGTCGTCGACGCCTACCCGCTCTCCCAGATCCAGACCGGCATGCTCGTCGAGCTGATGGCGGGCGAGGGCGGCACGGCCTACCACCACATCAACTCCTTCCGGATCCCGGACACCCGGCCGTTCGCCGAAGCGGCGCTGCGGCGGGCCCTGGCACTGCTGGCGGACCGCCACGAGCTGCTGCGCACCTCGGTGCACCTGACCGGGTTCGGCCGGCCGCTCCAGCTGGTGCACGCCACCGCCGAGGTCCCCGTCACCGTGCACGACCTGCGCGGCCTGACCGAGGACGAGCGGGCCGAGCGGGCGCGCGGCTACGTGGCCGAGGAGCGGGCCCGCGGGTTCGAGCTGACGGCCGCGCCGCTGCTGCGGATCGCCGTGCACGTCGAGTCGGACGAGGCCTGGCGGGTCACCGCGAGCCACATCCACGCCGTCACCGACGGCTGGACGCTCAACTCGCTGCTGATGGAGCTGCTCGACACCTACCGGACGCTGCGCGACGGCGGGACGCCGGCCGCCTACCAGGCCCCCGCGGTCCGGTACGCGGACTACGTCGCCGCCGAGCTGACCGCCCTGTCCGACCCGGCCGACCAGGCCTTCTGGCAGGACGTGGTCGACCGGCACAGCCCGCTGGAGCTGCCCGCCACCTGGCGGGACCGGAGCGCCGGGTCGCTGCTGCTCAACGTCGAGTACGCGGACCTGGAGGAGCGGCTGCGGGCGCTCGCCGTCGGCGCGAACACCTCGCTCAAGACCGTGCTGCTCGCCGCGCACCTCACGGTGATGGGCTCGCTGAGCACGGCCCCGGCCTTCCACACGGGCGTGGTCTACCACGGCCGCCTGGAGGCGCCGGGCGCGGAGCGGGTGCTCGGCATGCACCTCAACACCCTGCCCTTCCCGGCCGCCCGGGGCGCGAAGACCTGGCGCGAGCTGGTGGCGCGGGTCTTCGGCACCGAGACCGAGCTCTGGTCGCACCGCCGCTACCCGCTGCCCGCCATCCAGCGGGCGGCCGGCCCCGGCCGGGCGGCGCTGAGCGTGATGTTCGAGTTCCTCGACTTCCACCAGGTCGACCGCGGCGCGGTGGACGTCCGGGCCTCGATGAACGACGGCTCCAACGAGTTCGCCCTGACCGTGATCGCCACCGGCGGCCGGATCGGGCTCAGCACCGGGGCCGGCGCGCTCGGCCGGGCGCAGCTGGCGCAGCTCGTCGCGATGTACCGGCTGGTGCTGGAGGCGATGGCCGCCGACCCGGACGGGGACGCGACCGCCGGCTACCTGCCGGTCCCCACCGCGTCGGCGGGTGCGCCCGCGGCCGAGCTGGAGCAGCCGTTGCCGGTCGGGCTGATCGCCGAGCAGGCGGCCCGCACGCCGAAGGCGGTGGCCGTGGTCGCGTCCGGGCGCACGCTGAGCTACCGCGAGGTGGACGAGTACGCCGACCGGATCGCGCACCACCTGACCGCGCTCGCGGTCGGCCCGGGCGCGGTGGTCGGGGTCGCGCTGGCCCGCCGGGCCGAGCTGGTCCCGGTGCTCCAGGGCGTCTGGCGCGCCGGCGCCGCGTACCAGCTGATCGACCCGGCCGCCGCGGCGGAGCAGGTCGACCCGCGGGTCACCTTCCTGATCACCGATCGGGCGGTGGCCGGGGGCTTCACCGGCGGGGTGCTGCGGCTGGACGACGAGGCGGCGCCGCTCGCCGCCCGGCCGGCCGGGGCGCTGCCGCTCGCGGCCTCGCCGGAGGGGGCGGCCTGCCTGCTGGACGGCGTGCTGGTCGACCACCGTGAGCTGGGACGGCTGCTGGAGAAGGTCCGGGCCGAACTGGGCGGGATCCGGCGCGGCGCCTGGCTGGCGGCCGCTCCGGGGGCCGGCCTGCGGGCGGCGGCGGAGCTGCACCTGCCGCTCACCGGCGGCGCCCGGGTGGTACTGGCGTCCGAGGCCGAGGCCGCGGACCCGGCGGCGCTGGTCGCCCTGGTGGACGCGCAGCGCGTCACCCACGTGCAGGCCACGCCGGAGGACTGGCGGCTGCTGCTGGCGGCGGGCTTCGACAGCCACGCGGTGACCGCCCTGGTGTCCGGCGGGTCGGCGCCGGACTCCGAGGGCGTGCTCGACGAGCTGCGGACCCGCGCCCAGCGGGTGGTGGCCGGCGTCGGCACCGTCCACTAGCGGCGGAACGCCCGAGGGCCCCCGCGGTCGGTACGACCGCGGGGGCCCTCGGGGCGGAACGGGCCCGGGCGAGCCGGACGGCGCGGGGCCCTCGGGGCGGACCGGACCGCGCGGCCCGACCAGGCCCGACCGGGCTCGGGGACCCAGTCCGTCAGCGCCCTTCCAGGAAGCGCAGCACGGCGCGGACCCGGCGGTGGCCGCCGGCGTCCTCGCGGGGCAGGTCGAGCTTGGTGAGGATGCTGTTGATGTGCTTGCCGACGGCGCTGTCGCTGATCACCAGCGCGGCGGCGATGGAGGAATTCGACTGGCCCTCGGCCATCAGCGCGAGCACCTCCCGCTCCCGCTCGGTCAGCCGGTCGAGCGGGCCGCTCTGCCGGCGCAGCAGCAGCTGCGAGACGACCTCGGGGTCGAGCGCGGTGCCGCCGGCGGCGACCTTGCGCAGCGCGTCCACGAACTCCTCGACGTGCGCGACGCGTTCCTTCAGGAGGTAGCCGATGCCGCTGGGGTTGGTGGCGACCAGGTCGGCCGCGTAGCGCTCCTCGACGTACTGGGAGAGCAGCAGCAGGGCGGTCTCCGGCCAGCGACGGCGGATCACCAGCGCGGCCCGCACGCCCTCGTCGGTGTGCGAGGGCGGCATCCGGACGTCGAGGATGGCGACGTCCGGCCGGTGCTCCTCGACGGCGAGGAGCACCTCCTCCGCGTCGCCGACGGCGGCGGCGACCTCGAAGCCCATCGTCTCCAGGACGTTGGTCAGGCCGACTCGCAGGAGGACGGAGTCCTCGGCGATCACGACGCGCACGGCAGCTCCACGGTGATGGTGGTCGGGCCCCCGACGGGGCTGGATATCCGGAAGGTGCCGTCCACCGAGCGGGCGCGACGGCTGAGGCCGGCGATGCCGGTGCCCCGGCTCTGGTCGGCGCCGCCGACACCGTCGTCGGTGACGACGACGCGCAGCAGGTCGGCGACGCGGTCCACCCGCACGGCGGCGCGCTCCGCGCGGGCGTGCTTGGCGACGTTGTTGAGCGCCTCGGCGACGACGAAGTAGGCGACGGACTCGATGGCCGTCGCGGGGCGGCGGTCCACCGTGACCGCCAGGTCGACGGGCAGCGGGGCGCGAGCGGCGACCCCGGACAGCGCGGCGTCCAGGCCGCGGTCGTCCAGGACCGCCGGGTGCAGGCCGCGGACGAGGTGCTTCAGCTCGGCGATGGCCTCCAGCGCCTCCCGGTGCGCCTTGTCGATGACGCCCTTCGCGTTCGGCCCGGCGTCGGTCAGGGTGGCCCGGGCCAGGCCGAGGGTCATCGCCAGGGCGACCAGGCGCTGCTGGGTGCCGTCGTGCAGGTCGCGCTCGATCCGGCGCCGTTCGGCGTCGGCGGCGGCCACCAGGCCGTCCCGGCCCTCGGTCAGGTCGTCGACGCGTTCGGCGAGCCGCTCGGCCCGGCTGGGCCCGAGCAGCCGGCGGGCCAGGTAGCCGTCCGCGCCGACCACCAGCGCCGTCACCCAGGGCATCACGAGGACGAGCAGCAGGCCGCCGGCGGTGAACACGGCGGCGCGCTGGCGGACCTGCTCGGGCAGGGCCCAGATCCAGCCGTAGGCGCCGGCCAGGGCGATGGCGTAGAGCCAGCCGGCCAGCACGGCGAGCCCGGCGAGCCCGAGCACCGGCCCGACCAGGACGTGGTAGCCGAGCTGGCGCCAGGCGGCCTGCGAGCGGACCGAGGTGGCGAGCCCGCGCCAGCTGAGCCGGATCGTGCTGTGGGCGGCACGCGGGATCGACTCGCCGAGCAGGTAGCGGAACCGGCGGTGCTGCGCCTCGTTCAGGGCGGTGACCGAGAGCAGCAGGAAGGCGAGCGGTCCGACCACGGTCAGCATCAGCTGGGTGGTCTCCAGCGGCCAGTAGAGCCAGTCGTCGGCGGGTTCGACGAACAGCAGCCAGGGCACCGCCACCAGGGAGAAGGAGGCCAGCTGGAGCGGGACGCCCAGGCAGAGGAACACGATGTCCCGCCAGACCCGCACCGACCACGGCGCGCGGCGGAGCGCGAGGGTGAGCAGCCGCCGCGGGGCTGTGCCGGTTGTCATGCGCCCACCGTAGTTGGCAGGCCGAAGGAGTGTCATGTCGCGCCCGTTCCGGGGAAAAGGGAAGGTGGCACCCCTTGTCGAGAAGGAGTGCCACCGGTGTGGAGCCCTGTGGTGATCAGGTGATCGGGACCACCTGGGGGCGAGCCAGCCGCAGGTAGTCGGCCGACTTGATCGCGACCGACCGGTCCAGCCGGGCGGCGTTGAAGTACAGCTCCGGCTGGTCGAAGAGGGCCGGGTCGGCGAGGACCTGGAGGTCCGGGTGGAAGGAGAACGGGGTGATCGTCCCGCTCACCGTCGCGCCGAGCGCCTCGGCGACGCCCTGTTCGGCGAACCGCGCCTTGCCGCCGCCGGCCACCCGGGCGACCTGCTTGAGGTCGACCCGGCAGTCGCCGGGTATCACGGCCAGCACGTGGCGGGCGGGCCGGCCGCCCTTGGTGACGGTGACCACCATGCACTTGGCGGCGGCGGAGAGCTCGTGGCCCCGCAGCTCGCTGGCGAGCGTGGTCTGCCCCTCCGGCGGGTGGTCCATCAGCCGGTAGGCGATGTCACCCCGGTGGAACAGGTCGAGGAGTCGTCGGTAGGTGGACGGCGGGGCGAGGTCGGCCGGGTCGGGGCGTTCCAGCAGGCCCACCGCCGCGGACTGTTCGGACGTGTCGACGAGCATTGGTCCTCCACGCTTGGTTGGCTGGGTCAGACGACGAGCCGGTCCAGCGAAGGATCGACGATGATCTTCGCGTGGCGGTCCGGCTCGCCCAGTTCTGCGATCGCCCCGGCCAGTCCGTCCAGGCCGGTCACCCCGGTGATCACGGCGCCGGCGTCGATCCGGCCCTCCGCGATGTCGCGCAGGGTCTGGCGGTACTCGGTCGGGCTGCCACCGAAGGAGCCGCGGATGTCCAGCTCCTTGCCGACGGCCACGCCGGGGTCGAAGGTGTCCGGGCGCAGGCAGACGCCGACGAGCACGATGCGGGCGCCGGCCGGTGCCCCGTCCACGACCCGGGCGAGCATGCCGGGCGTGCCGACGCACTCGAAGATGACGGCGTCCTTGATCCGCACGCCCCGGTACTCGGCGGCCATCCGGTCCATCATTCCGGGGATCACCCCGAGCGAGGTCCAGCGGTCGTACGGGGACTCGACGGCCGGGTCGATCAGGATGTCGGCGCCGAGTCGCTCGGCGAGGGCCCGGCGGCGCGGCGAGAAGTCCACCGCGACGACCGGGCCGAGGCCCCTGGCCTTGAGCACCGCGACGATGCCCAGGCCCACCGGGCCGAGGCCGATCACCACGGCGACCGAGCCGGGGGCCGCCTCGGCCCGCCGGACGGCCCGGGCGGCGATCGAGAACGGCTCGGTGAGCGCGGCGGTCTTCGGGTCGAGCCCGTTGGGCACCGGCATGGTGAAGGCCTCGGAGAGCAGCATGTACTCGCCGAAGCCGCCGGGGAAGGCCGGCGTGTAGCCGATGATCCCGCTGCCCTGCGGTCCGAAGCCGATCGGCGGGCCGCACACCACGGTGCCGGTCGGCAGGGCCCGGACGGTGCCCGGGCCGTAGTCGACGATCTCGGCGGCGAACTCGTGGCCGAGCACGAGGCCCTCGCGGATGTCGTGGGTGCTCCCGCCCGTGCGGCGCATGACGTCGCCGAACGCGTCGGGGTCGTCGAGGGCGTGCAGGTCCGAGCCGCAGATGCCGCAGGCCAGGGTGCGGACCAGCACCTGTCCGGCCTGCGGCACCGGGTCCGGGACCTCCTCGACGACGAGTGCGCCCCCACGGGTGATGGCGGCACGCATGGTCGTCCTCCTCTCTGCCGGTGCGGGGTCAGGCCCGCTCGGCGATCTTCTCGGCGAGCAGTCCGGAGAGGGCGTCGATGGTGGGGTAGTCCCAGGCCAGGGTGGGCTCCAGCTCGACCTCGAACTCGTCCTCCGCGTCGCCGCACAGGGCGAGGGCGTAGACCGACTCCAGGCCGTACTCGACGAGCTTGACGTCGGGCCGGATCTGCTCGACCGGGATCTCCAGGTAGAAGGCCACCCGCTCGGTGAGCCAGGCGCGCAGCTCGGTGAGGTTGTGGGTCTGCTCGATGGACGTGGTCATGGTGGTAACTCCTCGGGAGGGTCGGAAATCGTGGGGGTGGTGACGGGATGCCGGTCAGTCCAGCGAGGCGGCGAACTCGGCCAGCGCGGCGGTGACTTCGGCGGGGCGCTCCTGCTGGGTCCAGTGGCCGCAGCCGGGCAGCAGCACGCTGCGGTGCAGCCGGGGCGCCCAGCGCCGCAGCTCGTCCGCCAGCCGGTCGGGGTCCTGGCCGCGGACCACGAAGTCGTCCGTACCGGCCAGGTAGAGCGCCGGGACCTGGATCGCGGCCTTGTTGAGCGGCGCGGTGAGCTCCCAGTTGCGGTGCAGGTTCCGGTACCAGTTCAGGCCGCCGGTGAAGCCGGTGGCGCCGAGCGCCTCGGCGTAGACGGCGAGGTCCGGCTCGGTCAGCCAGCCGGGCAGCCGGTCGGGCTCCGGGTACAGGTCGAGGAAGCCGCCGCCGTCCGGCACGACCGGGTCGAAGGGCGGCGCGCCGCCGCTGGTGCCGGCCAGCAGCCGGCGCAGTGCGGCGGGCACGTCGCGTTCCAGCTCCCGCTCGGCCGCGCCGGGTTCCTGGAAGTACAGCATGTAGAAGCGTTCGCCCATGGCGCGCCGCATCGCGGGCAGCGGCGGCAGGCCGGCCCGCGGCCGGTAGGGGATGCTCAGCCCGGCCACGCCGCGGACCAGGTCCGGGCGCATCAGCGCGGTGTGCCAGGCGACCTGGGCGCCCCAGTCGTGCCCGGCCACCACCGCCCGGTCCGCGCCGAGCGCGCCGATCAGCGCGACGACGTCGCCGACCAGGTGGTGGATGGTGTACTGGTCGGCCTCGGCGGGGCACTCGCTGAGGCCGTAGCCGCGCATGTCGGGGGCGACCACCCGGTAGCCGGCCTCGGCCAGCCCGTTGAGCTGGTGGCGCCAGGAGTACCAGAGTTCGGGGAAGCCGTGCACCAGCACGATCAGCGGCCCCTCGCCGGCCTCGGCGACGTGCATCCGCCGGCCGGCCACCCGCAGGGTCCGGTGGACGATCTCAGCCAACGCGCCGCCCTCCCCCGCCGGTGGCGAAGCCGAACATCCGGTCCATCGCGGCCGCGTCCACCAGGGTCAGGCGCGCGACGGCGGCGTCCGGGTCGGCCAGGGCCGCGTCGACGGCCCGGACGAAGTAGCCGGCGAACCGCTCGACGGTGGCCTCGTCGAACAGGTCGACGTCGTAGCGGAAGTCGACGGCCAGCGAGTCCACGCTCTGCCGCACATTCACCGCGAGGTCCAACTGGCCTTCGGCCTGAGGGAGTTCGAACGGCGCGATGCGCAGTCCGGCGAACTCGGCCGGTGCGCCGTCGGCGGCGTCCAGGAGCAGCCGCAGCAGCGGGTCGGGGCTGCTGGTGCCGATCATGTTGAAGGTGATCCGGCAGAGCGCGGAGCCGGCGCCGGTCCGCGGCCGGTTGACCGTCCGGGTGAGCAGCTCGAACGGGTAACCGACCCGGCCGAGGCCCGCCTTGACCTGCGCGTCGGCGGCCCGGGCCGCGTCGCGGAAGCTCGCCCCCGGCGCCAGGTCGGCCCGGAACAGCAGGGTGTTGATGAAGTTCCCGACCACCTCGCGGGTCGCCGGGCTCAGCCGGGTGGTGGTCGGCGCGCCGACCAGGAAGGCGTTCTGCCGGGTGTAGCGGTGCAGCAGCCCCTGGAGGATCCCGAGCAGGAGGGAGAACAGCGAGACCCCGTCGGCCAGCGCCAGCTCGCGCAGCCCGGCCACCCGCGGGCCGCTCAGGTCCAGGTGGTGGGTGCTGCCGCGGTAGCCCGGACTCGTCGGCCGGGGGCGGTCGGTGGGGATCTCGGCCGGGATCGCCCCGGCGCAGAAATCGTGCCAGTACTGCTCCATCCGGGCGCCGCGCGGCGAGCCGAGCAGGTCGCGCTCCCGGGCCGTGTAGTCGTCGTAGTCCGCGGTGAGGGGTGCGAGGTCGGGCTCCCGGCCGTCGACCAGCCGCCGGTAGCTCTGCAGCAGGTCGCGCAGGATCAGCCAGTTGGAGGTGGCGTCGGTGCCGATGTGGTGGCCGGCCATCAGCAGGACGGCGTCCTCGGCGCCGCGGCGCAGCAGGACGAAGCGGAACGCGCCGTCGCGCTCCAGCCGGAACGGCTCGCGCAGCGCGTCCCGCACCGCGGTGCGGAACCGCTCGTCGGTCAGCCCCGGCAGCTCGCGCAGTTCCAGGCCCAGCGGGTGCCGGTCGGCGACGGTGCGGGCGGCCCGGCCGTCGTGCTCGGCGAAGAGCGAGCGGAGCATGTCGTGCCGCTCGGCGGTCGCCTCGATCGCCCGCTCCAGGGCGGGCAGGTCGACGGCGGAGCGGACGGTGAGGGCCACCCCGGTGTTGTAGACCGCGGCGTCCGGCGCCAGCCGGTAGAGGAACCAGAGCGACTGCTGCGCGTGGGAGAGGGGGTGCAGGCTGGACATCGACGTCCTTCGTTGCGGTGGGTGGGCGGGTCAGTGGCCGATGAACCGCGGGGGTTCCCCGGCGAGGTGTGCCCGCAGGCCCTCCCGCTGGTCGGCGGTGGCGAACAGGGCGGCGAACCGGTGCCGTTCGAGGTCCAGTCCCTCGGCCAGCGGCCGGCCGAGGCCCTCGTCGACGGCCCGCTTGGCGGCGCCCAGGGCGGCTGTCGGCCCGTCGGCGAACCGCTCCGCCAGCCGCTGGGCCGAGGCGTGCACCTCGGCGTCCGGGACGACCTCGTCGACCAGGCCGAGCTCCAGCGCCTCGGCCGCGTCCAGCTGCCGTCCGGTCATGATCAGCCGCTTGGCCCGTGCCGGGCCGATCAGCCGGGGCAGCCGCTGGGTGCCGCCGGTGCCGGGAATGATCCCCAACCGGATCTCCGGCAGGCCGAGCACGGCCCCGGACCCGGCCACCCGGAAGTCGGCGCAGAGCGCGAGTTCGAGCCCGCCGCCCAGGGCGAAGCCCACGATCGCGGCCACCACCGGCTTGGGGATCGCGGCGATCGCGGCGAACCCGGCGTGCAGCCGGGCGGTGTACGCGTCCACCTCGGCGGGGGTGCGCTCGGCCATCGCCGCGAGGTCCGCGCCGGAGCCGAAGATGCGCCGGCCCCCGGTGAGGATCACGGCCCGGACGGCCGGGTCCGATCCGACCCGCTCGGCGGCCTCGGCCAGCTCCGCGGGCAGCACCGGGTCGGCGCCGCTGATGGTCGGGCGCAGCAGCCGGACGGTCGCCACCGGCCCGGCCTCCTCGACCCGTACGTACTTTCCCATGCTCTCTTCCTGTCACTGGGCGTCATCGGCGGCTCCCGCCGGGAGCCACCGGTCCGCGTGCGCGAGGTGCCGGCCGGTCAGGCGAGGTGCCGGCCGATGAGGTCGAATCCGGCGCCGCTCTCGTAGCGGTCGAGCAGCTCGCGGAAGACCGCCGGACGGACGGCCTCCGCCCCGGGCACCGGCGGGCAGCCGAGCCGGGCGGTGAGCCGGGCCAGCGCCGCGACGACCCACTCGGGCCGGCGCGCGTACGCGCCCGGGTGGTCCGGGTTGTTCAGCCACACGCCCAGGCAGCAGGCGGCGGCCAGCAGCACCGCGTAGCGGTGGGTGAGTTCGAAGCTCACCGGGCCGGCCAGCGGGGTGCGGTCCCGGGGCGCGAGCTCCTGGCAGGCCTGCTTGAGCGCGGTCAGCTCGTCCACCAGCTGGGCGGTGAGCCGGCCCAGCACCGGTTCGTGGCGCACCCGGGCGGCCGCGTCCACCAGGCTCCCCAGCAGCGGGTCGTACCGCCCGGCGGTGGTGCTCAGCCGGTCGAAGTCCAGCTCGGGCAGGTCCCCCGCCAGGTGGAAGACGCCGGCCGGGGCCGGTTCGCCGACCAGCCAGGCGGCGCGGGCCAGCCGGGGCAGCTGCGGGATGACGGTGGCCTGGCAGACCGTGCCGCCGGCGTGCACCAGCGAGGCGACCGGCAGGTCCCGGGCGTGCTTCTGGAACACCGCGTGCGGCCCCTCGCGCAGGAACGAGCGGGCGCCCAGCACCTGGCCCAGGGCGTCGACGGTGTCCTTGAAGAGCAGCGGCACCAGGTACTTGACGGCCGCCGCGTAGACGCTCGTCTGCCCGGGCAGCAGGTGCAGCGCGCGGCAGACCGTGGTGGCGAAGGCGTCGGCCGCCTGGAGGTCCACGAAGGCGTCGGTGAGCACCGAGCGGGCGTGCGGCAGGTCGGCCACCGTGCGGTGGTACAGCCGCCGGCCCAGCGCGAAGCCGGTGACCGTGCGCAGCTGCTGGTCCACCGCGCCGAGCGCGGCGGCGGGCAGCACCGCCCGGGTGACCTGGAAGGACCGCAGGATGGTCTCCATGGCCGCGCCGACCTCGCCGGCCACCGCGGTCACCGGCACCGGGCAGTGGTCGAACTGCAGCCCGCCCAGGTACATCGCGCGCACCCCGACGGTGCGGTAGCGCGGCAGGAAGCGCAGCCGGTCGCGCGGCGCGGTGGCCATGTCGACCAGCACCATCGAGTGGCTGCGGCTGCCGGGCTCCGGGCTGGTGCGGGCCAGCACGGTGACGGCCTCGGCACGGGCCAGGTTGTTGATGATCTCCTTGCGGCCGTCGAGGACGAGGTGGTCCTGCCGCAGGGTGCCGCAGAAGGCGGTGTTCGAGACGTCGTTGCCGGTGGACATGTCGGTGTAGGCGGCGGCGATCCGGCCGTTGCGGCACAGGACGTCCGCGAGCCACCGCTGCTGCTGGTCACCGCCCTGGGCCCACACGTTGACCGCGCCGACCAGGTTGCTGGCGCCGTGGCCGAGGCCGAGCGCGGCGTCGCGGCGGAACAGCGGGCGCAGCACCCGGGCCAGCCGGTCGGCCCGGTCGAGCCGGCCGCCGAGCCGCCGCGGCACGAACTCGGCGCCGAGCCCGTAGGCGTCCAGGACGCGCTCACCGGCCGGGAGCAGGTCGCCGCGCTCGTCGGCGGCCACGAAGGCGGCGAAGCCCAGCGGGTTGTCCTGGTACTCGGGGTCGCCGAACAGGGCCTCCAGCGGCGCCGGGTTGCCGAGGTCGGCGTAGCAGTCGGGGGTGGTGGCCGTGGTCATCGGCTGCTTCCCTTCACCAGGGGGTAGGACAGCAGGGACGGGAGGAGGCCGCTGCGTTGCTGCTCCTCCAGGAAGGGCACCAGGCGCTCCAGCAGGTCGTCGCCGGCCACCGGGCGCCGCGGGCCGTGGCCGAGCCGGGTCAGCACCCGGGCCAGCGCCGCCTCCAGCCAGAGCCCGTCGGCCCACAGGCCGCCCTGGTGTTCGGGTGCCTCGTGGTTGCGCAGCCAGAGCTGGACGGCGGCCGCGCCCGCGTACAGCAGGGCGTACCGCTCGGCCAGGTCGAAGGCCGCGCGCGGCGCCTCGACCGGGACCGGCCGGTGGGCGGCCAGTTCGACCGCCAGGCCGTCGACCGCGGCCAGCAGTGCCTCGGCCCGCCGGCCGAGCGAGGCCGGGACGGCGCCGTGCGCGGCCAGCCGGCCGAGCTCGGCCACGGCGGCGGGCAGCGCCTGCAGCACGCTGGAGCCGCCGCGCGGGAGCAGGCTGAGCCGCTCGCGGTCGAGCGGGGCCAGCGGCGCGGCCAGGTCGGTGGCCGCGGCCAGCCCTGCCCCGTCCACCGTCCGCTTGCGCAACCGGCGGGCCAGCAGGGGGAAGTGGTTGATCAGCGCGTGCAGGTTGACCAGCGCGTTGCCGTCGAAGATGCCGACGATCCGGTGGTCGCGCTGGACCTTCTGGAAGCGGCCGTGCTGGTAGGTCTCGCCGACCAGCAGCGAGCGCGAGCCGAGCACGGTGCCGAGCCGGTCGATCACCTGGTCGACCAGGGTCGGTACCAGGTACTTGGTGACGGCCGAGGAGACGGCCAGCTCGCCGGGCAGCGCGTGGATGCTGCGGACGGCGACCGTGCTCACCGCCTCGGCGAGCAGCACGTCCGCGTACGACTGCGC
The DNA here is from genome assembly GCF_055564815.1 of Kitasatospora sp. NPDC028961. Classification (NCBI taxonomy): domain Bacteria; kingdom Bacillati; phylum Actinomycetota; class Actinomycetes; order Kitasatosporales; family Streptomycetaceae; genus Kitasatospora; species Kitasatospora sp. NPDC028961. Next base: position 16,101 of record NZ_JBVHVO010000032.1, read on the forward strand.
CAGCAGCCTGCGGGTCTGCGGGAGTTCGGCCAGCAGCCGGCCGTAGGCCCGCCGCTCCAGGGCGTAGCCGGCGGCCAGCGTGAGCGCGTTGTCGGCGGCGCCGAGCGACAGCGCGGCACACATCGTGCGGGTCAGCTGGAGGCTCTTGAGGACGATCTCGGCGCCGTCCCCCTCGCCGCCGACCAGCGCGTCGGCCGGCACCCGGGCGTCGGTGAAGGCCACCCCGCTGATGTCGGCGCCGCGGATGCCGTGCAGCTTCACGGCCGGCAGCGGCCGGTAGCCGGGCGGCGCGACGGCGGACTTGTCGATCATCAGCAGGCTGAAGCCGCGCGCGTCGCCGGCCTCGCCGGTACGGGCCAGCAGGCAGACCGCCCGGCCGCGGTTGGCGTTGTTGATGAGCCACTTCTCGCCGCTCACCCGGTAACCGTCCCCGGTCGGCACGGCGACGACCTCGCCGGCCAGCAGGTCGCTGCCGTGGTCGCGCTCGGTCAGCCCCCAGGAGACCACCGTTCCGTCGAGCACCTGGGCGGCCAGCCGCTCGGCCTGCTCCCGGCTGCCGCCGACCCAGACCGACACCGCGCCGAGGAAGGTCTTGCCGTGCGCGATGGCGACGGTGAGGTCCCGGCGGGCGACCGCGCGCATCAGCTGCAGGACGTGCTCGTAACTCTCCAGCGCCCCGCCGTACTCGGCCGGGACGTAGTGCCGGGGCAGCCCCAGCAGGTCCAGCTCCCGGCAGATCTCGACCGGGAACTCCTCCCGGTCGTCCAGCGCGCCGCAGCGCGCGTAGGAGAACAACCGTCCGCCGTCCTCGGGGTCGCCGAGGGCGCGGTCCAGCTCGCCGGCGATCCGGCGGGAGGGGTGGGTGGCGGCGTGGGTCATCGCGCACCGGCCGCGCTGCGGTAGCGGGCGGCGGTGGCCGGGTCGAGGTCCTCGACCACCGGCTCCAGCGCTCCGGTCATGAACAGCTCGCGCATGAGCGAGCGCTGCACCTTGCCGCTGGTGGTCTTGCGGACCTGGCCGGGCCGCAGCAGCACCAGGTTGGGGATCCGCACGCCGACCCGCTCGGCGAGCCGGCCGCGCAGCTGCCGGGCGAACTCGGCCAGCTCCTCGGGGGCGCCGGGGCGGCGGCGGACCTCGTGCATCACCACGATCTGCTCACCGGTGCCCGGCACCGTGCAGACGCTGCCGCTGAGCCCGTTGAACGCCTCGTCCAGTTCGGCGAGTTCGCGCTCGATGTCGTGCGGGTAGAGGTTGCGGCCGTTGACGATCAGGACTTCCTTGATCCGCCCGGTGACGTACAGCCGGCCCTCGTGCAGGGCGCCGGTGTCGCCGGTGCGCAGGTAGCCCGCCGCGCCCTCCGCCGTGACGGCGCGGAAGGTCGTCGCGGTGGCCTCGGGGTTGCGCCAGTAGCCGGCGGCCACGCTGTCGCCGCGGATCCAGATCTCACCGATCCCGCCGTCCGGGAGGGTGGCGGCGGTGGCCGGGTCGACGATCCGCACGTCGAGGCCGTGGACGGTGCCGCTGCTCACCAGCAGCGGGCCGTCGCCGCCCGGGGCGACCGGACGCAGCTCGTTGGCGGCGAGCGCCTCGGCGTCGACGGCCGTCAGGGCCGGGGTCTCGCCGCGCGGCGTGCCGGAGACCAGCAGGGTGGTCTCGGCCATGCCGTAGCAGGGGTTGAACTGGTCGAGCCGGAAGCCCGCCGGGGCGAACCGCTCGACGAACCGGCGCAGGGTGGCGGCGCTGACCGGCTCCGCGCCGTTGCCCGCGCTGACCAGGCTGCCCAGGTCCAGGCCGGCCAGCTGGGCGTCGGTCACCCGGCGGGCGCACAGGTCGTAGGCGAAGTTCGGGGCCGACGTGTGGGTGGCGCGCCGGCTGCTGATCAGCTCCAGCCACAGGTGCGGGCGGCGCAGGAAGGCCATCGGGGCGAGCTGGTAGCCGAGGGCGCCGACGTACAGCGGTGCGATCAGGGCGCCGATCAGGCCCATGTCGTGGTGCTGGGGCAGCCAGCAGGCGCCGCGGCTGTCGTACTCCAGCGCGAAGGCCCGCGCGATCAGGCCGATGTTGTGGCGCAGCGAGCGCTGGGTGACCATCACGCCCTTGGGCGCGCTGGTGGAGCCCGACGTGTACTGGATGAACACCAGGTCGTCGTCGGCGGTCGGCGGCACCTGCCAGTCGGGTGCGGGCGCCAGGTCCAGCAGGTCGGTGGCCACGCAGGGCAGCTCGGTGACACCGGCCTGCTCCAGCATGGCGACGGCCGTGCCGTGGTTGGCCGAGTCGGTCAGCACCAGGCGGATGTCGGCGTCCCGCACGATGCCGTCGACGCGGGAGCTGTGGCCGCGCTGGGTGCTGGGCTGGGGCGCCGGAACGGCCACCACGCCCGCGTACAGGCAGCCGGCCAGCGCGGTCACGAACTCGGGTCCGGCCCCGTACAGCAGCATCACGCGCTCGCCGACGGCGCACCGCTCGCGCAGCCAGGAGGCGACCGAGCGGGCCGCGCGGTCGAGGTCACCGAAGCTCAGCGGCTGCTCCGACCAGCCGTCGGAGGCGGCCTCGACGAAGACCAGGGCGGTGCGGTCGGGGGTTTCGCGGCCGTGCCGCTCCAGTCGGGTCACCAGGTGATCGGCCATCAGCACGGCCTCTTTTCGGTCAGGGGTGGACGGTGGCGGGGCGGGACGCCGGCGCCCGCGGGGACGGCGACGGGCGGGAGCGGCGCGGGCGGGGCGGGGCGGAGCGGGGAGGGGTTCAGGCGCGACCGGTGCCGAGCACCTGGCGCAGCCGCAGGTCGGACTGCAGGTGCCCGGCGATGTGGGCGAGCAGCTGCTTCTCCTGGGCCTGGAGGTAGAAGTGGTCGCCGGGGAAGATCCGCAGCTCGAAGCCGGCGCTGGTGGTGTCCGACCAGGCGGCGACGTTGTCGGGCGCGCACTCGGCGTCCCGGGCCCCCACGTAGGCGACGACCGGCACCCGGTGGCGTCCGGCCGCGGGGTCGGGCCGGTAGGCGGCCGACAGCCGGTAGTCGGCCCGGATGCTGGGGAGCACCAGCTCCAGGAGGCCCGGGTCCATGTCGGCCAGCGAGCTGTGGCCGAGCTGGCGCAGCTCGGCCAGGAAGTCGGCGTCGTCCGCGGCCGCCGACTCCTCGCGCTCACGGCGGTGCGGGGCCTCGGAGCCCGAGACGAACAGCCGCACCGGGCGCACGCCGTGCTCGGCGCCGAGGCGCAGCGTCACCTCGTGCGCCACCACGGAGCCCATGCTGTGGCCGAACAGGGCCAGCGGCACCCCGTCGGCGGCCAGAACGGCCAGGGCGGCGGCGATCTCGTCCGCCATCGCGTGGACGGAGGGCGCGTAGGGGTCGCCGAGGCGGTCCTGCCGCCCCGGGTAGCAGGCCGACAGCACCTCGATGTCCTCGGGCAGTTCGCGGGCCCAGGACCAGTAGGCGGTGGGTGCTCCGCCGGCGTGCGGGAAGCAGACCAGCCGCAGCCGCGGGGCCGGAGCCGTGTGGTAGGTGCGGAACCACAGCGCCACGGAGTCGGTCATGAGCGTCCTTCGGGGGAGGGGTGCGGCCATGGAGATGCCGATCTATCAGCACCGCCACGGTGCCGCCCGCTCCTATACCGCGCCCATATCGGGCGGTCGGCCGCGCAAGTCCGCCGCTCCCGCCCGGTCCGCTACAGCAGCGCGTAGAGGGCCGAGGCGTCGTCGTGCGCCTTGCCGCGGGGCCACCGCTCGCAGGCCGCGTCCGACCGCTCGACCGCCCGCACCTGGGCGATCAGCTCGCCCGGCCCCGACTCGGCGAGCAGTCGCAGGGCGTCCGCCCAGCTGCCCAGTCCGAAGCGCTCGGTGTAGCGCGAGGCGCCGTCGCTCAGCGCGGCCACCGCGTGCAGCCGCTCCAGCTCGACGAAGCCGGTCTCGGCGTGCTGCGCGGCCTTGGGGCTGGCGGCCGCGATCCACGGGCCGGCGCCGGAGTTCCGGGCGGCCCGGACGGCCAGCGCGTACTCCAGGTGCAGCGCGGCGCGCTCGGTGGAGCCCGGCACCGTCGACCAGACCTGGCGGCGCACCTCCTCACCGGCGGGGAAGCGCTGGTTGTCGCCGATCACCTTGAGCGGCCCGTCCTTGTACTGCAGCACCAGCAGCGAGTCCCCGAGCACCAGGTACTCCAGCGCACTACCGTGCCGCCGGGCGGCGACCACCATGGCGGCGGGCGTGTTGGGGTGGGCGAGGTCGCAGCGGCCCCCGTGCAGCGCCGCCGTCTCCACGATGGCGTCGGCCAGGCACTCGGCGATCGAGCGGTCCGCCCGGTCGGTCAGCCGGGCCAGCAGGTGCACCCCCAACCGCCGTACGTACCAGGGGGTGCCGTGCCGGCACCCCGACTCCAGCCCGGTCGGCGAGCTCGCGCCGTCGAGCAGTACGAGCGCCTCCGGCGAGGCCGCCGCGAAGTCCTCGCTCTCGCGGTCCGGCCGCCGTGCTTCCCCTGCCAGCTGTACCTGCATCCCGACAGTGTGGACGCCGGGTGGGGCGCGCGCCCAGACCCGTGCACGCGGTGCGCGCCGCCGGCGCCGGACCGTCCGGTGGCAGCGGGGGCAATTCGGCCATACCGTCGGATATCGAGTGGACAATTCGGCCAATCAGGGCCTGTCAGGTTTCACGGCCTCCTTCGAGGGGCCGGGCCGCACGGGACTGACGAGGACGAGGAGCGACGGATGTTCTGGCAGTTCATCGTGCTGGTGGCCGCGTCGATCGGCTTTCCGACCGCGGCCCTGCTGTTCCTGATCGGCGGCCCCCGCTTCCCCGACGAGCAGCGCGACAGGCGCTGACCCCGCCCGCCGCGCCGCTCAGCGGGCCGGGCCGCCCAGGGCCCGCTCCAGCGGCGCGGCCAGAGCCAGCAGCGACTCGTCCGCACCGGCCGCGCCGACCACCTGGAGCCCGAGCGGCAGGCCGTCCGCGCTCACCCCGGCGGGCAGGCTGACGGCGGGCAGCCCGGCGTAGCTCCACGGCAGGGACATCACCGCGTCCCCGGTGCTGCCCAGCCCGGACGGGGCCGGCCCGGTGGCGGCGGGCGCGACCACCAGGTCCACCCCCGCGGCCGCCCAGGCCTCGGCGAGGCGGGCGCGGACGTGCGCGCGAACGCCGAGCGCCGTCTCGTGCTCCTCCGGCCGGACGGCCTGGCCGTGCCGGATGCCGGCCGCCGTCTCCGGCCGGTAGAGGCCGCCGAACCGGGCGAACCAGTCGGCGTGGCCGCGGGCCTGCTCGAAGCGGTTGATCGTCCGCACCTGCCGCACCAGCCACGCGAAGTCGGGCAGCAGTTCGATCTCGCGCACCGTCGACCCCGCGGCGGCCAGCCGGTCCAGCTGCGCCCGGAAGGCCGCCAGCGCCGCCGGTCCGGCCTGCTCCAGGTACGGCCCGGCGGGCACCCCGAGGACGGGCGGCCCGTCGCCGGGCGGACCGCCCTGCCGCTCGCCCCGCCAGTCGTCGCAGAGCAGCGGCGCCGCCAGCGCCGCCCCGGCGAGGTCGGCGGTGAACAGGCCGACGGTGTCGAAGCTCGGCGCGTTGGGGATCACCCCGTCGATCGGGATCCGCCCGTACGTCGGCCGGAAGCCCACCACTCCGCAGTAGGCGGCGGGCCGGACCACCGAGCCGATCGTCTGGGTGCCGATCGCCAGCGGCACCAGCCCGGCCGCGACCGCCGCCGCCGAGCCGCTGCTGGAGCCGCCCGGCGTGTGCCCGGGGTGGTGCGGGTTCCGGGTCGGGCCCGGAGCGCTGCCGGCGAACTCGGCGGTCACCGTCTTGCCCGCCACCAGCGCGCCCGCGGCCCGCAGCCGGTCCACCACGGCGGCCTGCGGACCGGCCAGCACGCCCGGCGGCAGCGCCGATCCGGCGTGCGTGGGCAGGCCGTCGACGTGGACGATGTCCTTGATCCCGACCGCCACCCCGTACAGCGGCGGGGCGGTGGCCGGGTCGGGGTGGCGCGCGGCCAGCGCGCGGGCCTCGGCGTGCAGCCGCTCCGGCCGACCGGCCTCGGGCACGAAGGTGTGCAGCAGCGGGTCCAGCCGCTCGATCCGGCCGCAGAGCCGGTCGACCCGCCCGGCGAGGTCGGCGTCACCGCCGCGCGACCGCGCGACCTCGTCGGCCAGCGACCGCGGACGGACCAGGGACTTCTCCATGCCGACCACGCTAGGGCCCGCCCGGCGGTTCGCGCCGCATCAGCGCGCGGCCGGAGCCGCCGGACGCGCCACGGGCCGCCGCCGCCGGGCTACGGGTGCTCGGTCGCCAGGTACGGGGTCTCGCGCAGGAAGTACGCGCCGCAGGTGTGGCAGCAGAGTTCGGGCGTCTTGCCCCAGTCCGCCGGATCCCGCAGCTGCGCCCCCTCGTCCAGCTCCCGGCCGCACATGGCGACGGCTTCGGAGCCGCGGACCATGTGCCAGAGCCTCACCCCGGCGGACGGACCGCCGTCACCGTACTCGGCGCGCATCTGGTGCATCATTCCCCCATCGTCCGGCGGCCCTCCGGCCCCGGCAACCGGGGGCCGACGGCGCCGCCCGCCCCGGCCGTACCCGGTCAGACCAGGCTGCCGTGCAGCCGCAGCCGGGCGATGCCGCCGTCGGGGAAGACGTCGAGCCGGACGTGGGTGGCGGGCCGGGGCGCGTCCAGCACCAGGCGGTGGACGGCGTCGGGCTGGAGCCGGGTGCGGGGCACCAGCTCGAACCACTCCTGCGGGTCGGCGGCCCGCTCGTCCCGCCCGTGGAGCGCGGCCCAGCCGGCCGCGTTGCCGACGTAGTAGCCGGTGTCGATCTCCACCGCGCGGATCGCGCCGCGCCCGGCGAGGCGCAGCAGGACCCAGTCGTGGCCGGCGTCCCGGCGCCGGCGGTTCTCCCAGCCGTCGCCCATCGCCCGGGACCGGCCGGGCAGCGCGAGGTTGGCCGGGGGCGAGAAGAAGCGGTCGGAGGCGTCCTCGACCGCGCCGCCGTGCTCGATCGCGGCCAGGTCGAAGGTGCCGAGAGCGGCCAGCCAGGCGGTGTCCGGCCGGGCCTCGCCGTGCACCCGCAGCCGGGCGATGCCGCCGTCGGGGTACTGGCTGAGCCGCAGGTGGGTGAAGCGGCGGCCGTCCTCGACGGCGAAGCCGTTGGCGGCGTGGCCGCGCACCGGCGAGGCGGGCACCAGCGGGTGCCAGACGGTGGAGTCGGCGAGCAGCTCCTCCGGGCCCGGGGTGCCGGGGAGTTCGGCGCCCTCCAGGGCGATCCGCTGCGGGTAGTTGCCGCGGAAGTGCGCGGTGTCGACGATCACGCCGTGCACGACCCCCGGCACTCCCAGGCGGATCAGCGCCCAGTCGTGGTCCTCGGCGGTCGGGTGCGGACGGTCGGTGCCGGCGCCGCGGCGGCGGCGGGTCTCCCAGCCGTCCATGAGCTGGCCCTTGTTGCCGAAGGTGTGCGGGCGGAACTCGGCGAGCTCGGGCAGCAGCAGGTTCTCCCGCTCGGCGAACAGCTCGTCGTTGGCGGCGATCACGGCGCCGCCGAGCCGGCGGTCGGCCAGGTCGGTGAGGGCGGTGAAGGCGAAGCTGGCGGAGCGGTAGTCGGCGTAGGGGTTGCCGCCCGCGTAGGGCAGCGCGTCGGCGGTCTCGGTGGCGGCGGTCTCGGTGGCGGTCGCGTCGGTGGTCATGCCTCCACGGTCACCCCGGCACACCCGTCAGGTCCATCACAAAGATCTGACCAGAACGTTCAGCCGGACTGAACGTCCCGGGCGGCCTCGGCCAGGGCCGCGAGCACCCGGCGCAGCGGCGGCGTCCCCTCCGTCCCGGCGCGGACCGCGGCGACCACCCGGCGGGTCGGCAGGTCGGCGGGCAGCGCCCGGACCACCGCCCCGCCGACCCGCCCCGCCGAGGCCAGCCGGGGCACCAGCGCCACCCCGAGACCGGCCGCGACCATCGCCAGGATCGCCGACCAGTCCGCGGCGGTGTGCGCGCGCTCGGGCACGAACCCGGCGTCCGCGCACGCCGTCAGGGTGATCTCCCGCCAGGGGCCGGCGGCGCCGTAGATCCACGGCTCGTCGGCGAGGTCCGCGAGCCGCAGGTCCGGGGCGTCGGCCCACGGGTGCCCGGGCGGCAGCGCCACGTCCAGCGGGTCGCTGAGCAGGACGGACTCGACGAAGCGGGGATCGCCGCCGGCCGGCCGCACCGCGAGCGAGAGCGCCAGGTCGACGTCCCCCGCCGCCAGCAGCCCGTAGGCCCCGGCCGCCTCCGACTCCGCCACCCGCACCGCCAGCCGCGGCGCGTCCGCCCGCAGCCGGGCGATCGCCGGGACGAGCAGCCCGCCGATCGCGGTGGCGAAGGCGCCCACCCGCACCTCGCCCGCCTCGCCGTGCAGGTACCCCGCCAGCTCCGCCTCGGCCCGCTCCAGCTGCCCGAACACCACCTCGGCGTGGCGCAGCACCAGCCGCGCCGCACTGGTCAGCCGGACCCGCCGCCCGTACGGCTCCAGCATCGGCGTGCCCACCTGCCTGGCCAGCGCCGACACCTGCTGCGAGACCGCCGACGGCGAGAGCCGCAGCCGCTCCGCCGCGGCCGTCACCGTCCCGCACTCACCGACCGCCCACAGCACCCGCAGCCGCCGCAGATCCCACTCGCCCACCGCACCCATCGCGCCAGCGTAGTTCCGCGCTGCGCGGGGTGTCCGCCGTGGTCAGCAGGCGCGGAGCAGGGCGTCGTCCTGCCATTTGAGGATCTTGTCGAAGCTGACGATCGCGCCGCGCAGGGGGTGGTTGCGGAGCTGGACGTGGTCGGTCAGGGCGTGGATCAGGAAGAGGCCGCGGCCGGACTCGGCGGTGAGGTCGGGGAGGGTGTCCAGGTCGACCGGGCGCAGGGTGGGGGCGGGGGCCCCGGCGTGACAGGGGGGCAGCACGTGGGTGTCGTAGGGGCGGTCGTCGCGGCGGGGGCGGCGGGTGGTCAGGACCGGGCCGGGGACGCTGGCGCGGCCGCGCCGGGGGCGGCGGGCGCCGCGGCCGGTCGCGGCCGGGCGGGCCGGCGGGGCGGCCGGCCGGCGCGGCGGGAACGGGGCGGGGGCGGCGGGCGCGGCGAGGCCGGGGCCGGAGTCCGTGACCTCGATCCGCAGGAGGTCCCCGCTGATCGACGCGGTGACCTGGAAGCCGTCGTCCGACCGGCCGCAGGCGCCGTGCTCCACGGCGTTGGCGCAGGCCTCGCTGAGGGCGACCCCGAGGTCGTCGGCGATCTGCGGGTCGACGCCCGCCGTCGCCATGGCACCGAGCAGGATGCGCCGGGCCAGCGGAACGCTGGCCGGGTCGCGCTTGAGGTGCAGAGTCCACCAGATGTCCACGGGAGGTCCCTCCTGGCTGCGGCTCCACATAAAACTAGGTATCTCCGGGCGATCATGCGGTGAACCGTGCAGGGGGTCGGCTACCGCCCGTTCGGCGGATGGACTGGGGCCGGGGTGTGTGCCGAGCGGCGCACACCGGGGGCCGCACGCCGGGCCGAACGGGGCATTCGTAGGGATTTCCCACCCTGCCCTCGGCGGGGCGGGGGGCGATGAGATGATGGCCCGGCCATGACTGCCCTCGCCGCCGCCCCGCACCCGGGCGCCCCCGCACCGGACGCGCCGGTGGGGGCCGCCGCCTGGGACCTGCGGCTTGCGCGGGCCGTCCCGTTCGCCCTGGTCTGCGCGCTGATCGCGGCCGCCGGGCACGCCCTGGCCGGCGGCGGGAACGTGGCCCTGCCCGCGCTCGCGACCGGCTTCGCGGCCGTCCTGGTGCTCGCGGTGGCCTTCGGCGGGCGGGAGCGCTCGCTCGGTGCCATCGCCGGCGCGCTCGGGGCGGGCCAGCTCGGGCTGCACTGCCTGTTCCACGCCTTCGGCGGGCACGCCACCGCGGTGGCCGGCGCGATGGCCGGGATGCACCACGGCGGCTCCGGCCCGCTGACGCTGCCCCAGGTGGCCGGCCGGCTGATCTGCAACGAGGCCAGTCCGGGCACGCTGGTCGGCCTGCCCGGCAGCCCGTCGGCCGAGCAGCTGGTCGCCGGCGCGGGCCTGGACCCGCGGGCGTTCGCCGTCGCGCCCTGGTGGCAGGACGGCCTGTTCGGGATGACGCCGTCGATGCTCGCGGGCCACCTGGCCGCCGCCCTGGTGGCCGGCTGGTGGCTGCGGCGCGGCGAGGCGGCGCTCTGGCGGCTGGTCAGGATCACCGCCACGGCCGCCCGGGAGCACTGGACCACCCCGCTGCGGACGGCGTTCGCGCTGGCCGCGGCGCTGCTGCGCGGCCTGCTCGGCACGCCCGCCGGTCCCGCCCGCCGCTCCGGCGCGCGGGCCGGGGACAGCCGGCCGCCGGCCCGTGCCGCACTGCGGCACAGCGTGGTGCGGCGCGGCCCCCCGTTCGGGGCCCTCGCGTACTGACCCGCCCCCCGACGGAGTGCCGGCAAGGCCCCGTACCGGGTCCGGGTGTACGCGGCGACCGCGCCGTACCCGCCGCACCCCCGCGGCGTGCGGCTCCCACTCGTCCCCACGCCGCGCGGCCCCGCCGAGGCACGGATCACCGTGTCCGGGAGCGGTCCTGCCGCCGAGCCTCCGAACGGAGACCCGAATCATGCGTTCCCTCCCCACCCGCCGTATCGCCGCCGTCGCCCTCACCGCCGCCGCGTCGGTCGTGGCGCTGGCCGGCCCCGCCTTCGCGCACGTCACCGTGAACCCGGGCAACGCCCAGCAGGGCGGCTACACCGCCGTGGACTTCCGGGTGCCGAACGAGAACGACAACGCGTCCACGGTGAAGCTGGAGGTCAACCTCCCGCTGGACCACCCGCTGGCCTCCGTCCGCACCCTGCCGATGCCGGGCTGGACCACGACCGTCGAGAAGTCCAAGCTCGACAAGCCGATCAAGGTGCACGGCAACGACGTCAACGAGGCCGTCTCCAAGATCACCTGGACCGCCGACGCGGGCACCAAGATCGCCCCCGGCCAGTTCCAGGAGTTCCGCGTCTCGATCGGCCCGCTGCCGACCGACACCGACAAGCTGGTCTTCAAGGCGCTGCAGAGCTACGACAACGGCGACGTCGTGCGCTGGATCGACGAGGCCAAGGACGGCCAGCCCGAGCCCGCCAAGCCCGCCCCCGTGCTGGCCCTCGACAAGGCCGCGGCCGGCGGCGACCACGGCGCGACCGCCGCCCCCACGGCCACCGCCGACGGCCACGGGCACGGCGACGCCACCACCCAGGCCGCCGCCTCCTCGGACAAGGGCAGCGACTCCACCGCCCGCGTCCTCGCCGTGGTCGGCATCGTCGTCGGCCTGGTCGGCGCGGCGTTCGGCGTGCTCGGCCTGCGCCGCAAGAACGGCGGCTCCGCCTCCTGACCCCCGCACCGGCGGGGCCGCGCCCGTACCGCACCCGGGCGCGGGCGCGGCCCCGCCGGTGATCCACCGCGCACGATCGGATCCCCCATGTCCCGCACCCTCCGCACCGCCCGGCTGGCCGGCGCCGCCGCCGTCGCGCTCGCCGCGGCCCTCACCCTGACCGCCTGCGGCTCCGACGGCTCCACCGGCCCCGCCAAGGTCACCCAGCAGAAGGCCGACTCCCCGTACCAGGGCACCGTGCTCGGCAAGCACTTCGACAAGCCCGACCTGCAGCTGACCGACACCGCCGGCCAGCCCTTCGACCTGCGGCAGAAGACCAACGGCCGGAGCACCCTGCTGTTCTTCGGCTACACCAGCTGCCCGGACGTCTGCCCGACCACGATGGGCGACATCGGCGTGGCGATGACCAAGCTCTCCCCCGAGGAGCGCCAGAAGGTCGACATCGTCTTCGTCTCCACCGACCCCCAGCGCGACACCCCGCAGGTGCTGCGCACCTGGCTGGACTCGATGGGCAAGGACTTCATAGGCCTCACCGGGGACCTGGCCAAGGTGAAGGCCGCGGCCAAGTCCCTCGGCATCCTGATCGAGGACCCGGTGGTCAACGCGGACGGCACGGTCACCTCCACCCACGGCGCGCAGGTGCTGGCGTTCCTGCCCTCGGACGACAAGGCGCACGTCCTCTACCTCAGCGGCACCGAGGAGAAGACCTACGAGCACGACCTCCCGCTGCTCGCCCAGGGGGTCGCGGCATGAAGGGCGCCGGCGGGCCGCGCGGGTTCCGGCGGACCGCGCTCGCGGGGGCGGTGCTGGCGACGGCACTGGGCGCCGGCGCCATCCTGGTCGCCTGCGGCGCGGGCGACGGCGAGGCCCGGGCCGACGGTCCGGCCCTGCTGAGCGTCGCCGACTCCTACATCCCGCTGCCCCCGGCGGGCGGGATGGCGGCCGGCTACCTCACCGTGCGCAACGACGGCGGCGAGGACCAGCTGGTCAAGGTCTCCAGCCCGGCCGCGCAGTCGGTCACCATGCACCGCTCCACCGCCTCCACCATGGAGCAGGTCGAGCGGCTGGACGTCCCCGCGCACGGCGCGTTGGAGCTCGCCCGGGGCGGCAACCACCTCATGATCATGGGATGGCGGAAGGCCCCCGCCCTCGGTGACGAGCTCGAACTCGACCTGACCTTCGCCCGGACCGGCACCGTCTCGGTCAAGGTGCCGGTCCGGGAACTCACCTACCGCCCCGGCCAGCAGTAAGGGATCCAGGAGATGCTGACGGCCGCGTTGCCGAACCCCACCACCCGCCGCCGGATCGTCGGGCTGCTGGGCCTGCTCGGCGCGGTGCTCGCGCTGCTGCTCGCCGGCGCCGGCCCCGCCTCCGCGCACGCCACCCTGCAGTCCACCGACCCCGCGCAGAACTCGGTCGTCGCGACCGCGCCGCCGGCCGTCACGCTGACCTTCAGCGAGTCGGTGTCGCTCTCCGGGGACTCGGTCCGGGTCCTCGACCCGGCCGGCAAGGCGGTCGACGGCGGCAACCCCGCGCACGCGGACGGCAAGGACAACACCGCCCGGGTCGGGCTGAACAGCGGCCTGGCCAACGGCACCTACACGGTGGCCTGGCGCGCGGTCTCCGAGGACTCGCACCCGATCGGCGGGGCGTTCACCTTCTCGATCGGCGCGCCCTCGGACACCTCCGTCTCCACCACCGCGCTGAGCGGCGCCGAGGCCGACGGCGTGGTCGCCGCGCTGTACGGCACCGGCCGGACCGTCGCCTACGGGGCGTTCGCGCTGCTCGTCGGCGCGGCTGCGTTCGTGCTGGCCTGCTGGCCGGCCGGGGCGGCGCAGCGCGCCGTGCAGCGGCTGCTGATGACCGGGTGGGTGGCGCTGCTGGTCTCCACCGTCGCGGTGCTGATGCTGCGCGGCCCGTACGAGCGCGGTTCGGGCGTCGGGCAGGCCTTCGACCTGTCGCTGGTGCGCGCGACCCTCGACGAGCGGATCGGCACCGCGCTGGCCGCCCGGCTGCTGCTGCTCGCGGCGAGCGGGGTCTTCCTGTCGTTGCTGGTCGGCCAGCTCGGACAGCCCGCGCCGGCCGCCCGCCCGGAGGAGGGGGACGACGCGCGGGCGAGCGGCGACGCACGGACCGCCGAGGAGGCGGAGGAGGCCGAGCTGCGGCAGCTGGAGCGGCGCGCCGCCGAGCGCCCGCAGCACGAGACCCGGCTGGGCCTCGGGGTGGCCGGACTGGTGCTGGCCATCGCCCTCTCGGCGACCTGGGTGGGCGCCGACCACGCCTCGGTCGGCATCCAGGTCTGGCTGGCACTGCCGCTCGGCATGCTGCACCTGATCGCGATGGCGCTCTGGCTCGGCGGCCTGGCCGCGATGGCGGTCGGGCTGCGGCACGGGATCGGCGCGGCGGCCGCCGAGCGGTTCTCCAAGGTCGCCTTCGGCTCGGTGGCGGTGCTCACCGCCACCGGGATCTACCAGTCCTGGCGCGGCCTCGGCAGCTGGAGCGCGCTGACCGACACCGAGTACGGGCGACTGCTGCTGGTGAAGACCGGCTGCGTGGTCGCGATGCTCGGCGTCGCCTGGATCTCCCGGGCCTGGCTGGCCCGGCTGCGGGCCGCTCCGGCGGAGGCCGAGGCGGCCCGGCCGGTCGAGGCACCGGAGCCGGTCGCCGTCGCGGCCCACTCCGACGACCCGGTCCGGCAGGCCCAGCTGGACCGCCAGCGGGCCGCCCGGGCGAGCGCCGGCCGCGACCGCGGGCTCACCCCGACCCGGGCCGGGCTGCGCCGCTCGGTGCTGATCGAGTCGGTGGCGGCGGTGGCCGTGCTGGTGGTCACCACGATGCTGACCAACTCCCCGCCCGGCCGGGTGGCGAGCGAGATCGCGGCGGCCGGCACCGCCAACGGCGCCACCGCGCCCGCGCCGGGCGTGCCCGCCCCGCAGACGGTGCCCGGCCAGACCATGGAGCTCAAGCTCCCGTACGACACCAAGGGCCGGACGCCGAACGCCAAGGGCACCGCGACCGTCACCCTCAACCCGGCCCGGACCGGGCCCAACGAAGTCCACCTGAGCCTGGACGGGGCGGACGGCAAGCCGGTCGAGGTCCCCGAGGTGGAGCTCGCCTTCACCCTGCCGGACCGCGACCTCGGCCCGCTGCCGGTGCCGCTGACCGCCGAGGGCCCGGGCCGCTGGAGCGGTACCGCGCAGCTCCCGCTGGCCGGGAACTGGGTGGTGTCGGTGCAGGTCCGCTCCTCGGAGATCGACCAGACCACCGAGATCAAGCAGCTGAAGATCGGGTGAGCGCGATGGGCAGCACCACGGACACCGGCCGGCCGCCCGGCGGCGCGGAGCCCGGCCCGCGCGCCGGCGTCACCCGGCGGGCCCTGCTGGGCACCGCCGGGGCCGGGCTGGTGGCGGGTGCGAGCGCGGGCGCGGCCGGGGCGGTCGCCCTGGACCGGGCGCCCGCGGCCGTACCCGCCGCCGGGCCGAGCGGCGCGCTCGGCGCCGGACGGGTGCCGTTCCACGGCGAGCACCAGGCCGGCATCCTCGAACCGCAGCAGGCCCGGGTCCAGCTGGCCGCCTTCGACCTGGCCGCCGGCGTCGGCCGGGACGGGCTGCGGACGCTGCTGCGCGACTGGTCCCGGACGGCCGCGCTGCTGGCCGCCGGCGAGCCGGCCGACGCCTTCGAGAACCAGGTGGCGCTGGACGCCGGCCCCTGCTCGCTGACCGTCACCTTCGGCTTCGGCGCCACCCTGTTCGACCGGGCCGGACTGGCCGACCGCCGCCCGGCGGCGCTGGAGCCGCTGCCCGCCTTCCCGGCGGACGCGCTGGACCCGGCCCGCGGTGACGGCGACCTCTTCGTCCAGATCGGCGCCGACGACGCACTGGTCGCCGTGCACGCCCTGCGGGTGCTCCAGCGCCGGGCGGCCGGCACCGCGGCGCTGCGCTGGCAGGCGGCCGGCTTCGCCCGGACACCCGGCGCCACCGCGCGGCCGATGACCGGGCGCAACCTGATGGGCCAGATCGACGGCACCAACAACCCCCGGCCCGGTGAGGACGGCTTCGCCGGCAAGGTGTTCTGCGCCGCCGGTGACGAGCGGAGCGCCTGGCTGAACGGCGGCTCGTACCTGGTGTTCCGGCGGATCCGGATGCTGCTGGACTCCTGGGAGGCACTGCCGGTGGACCGCCAGGAGCGGGTGATCGGCCGCCGCAAGACGGACGGCGCGCCGCTCTCCGCGCCCGCCTCCGCCGGCGAGACCACGCCGGTGGACCTGACGGCGCAGACGGCGGACGGCACCCTGGCCGTCCCCGCCGACGCGCACATCCGGGTCGCCGCACCGGCCGCCAACGGCGGGGCGGCGATGCTGCGGCGGGGCTTCTCCTACCACGACGGCCTGCTGGCCGACGGCTCGCCGGACGCCGGGCTGCTCTTCCTCGCGTTCCAGGCCGACCCGGGCCGGGGCTTCACCCCGGTGCAGCGCAAACTCTCCCGGGGCGACGGCCTCTCCCGCTTCCTGCGGCACGAGGCGAGCGGGCTGTACGCCGTGCCGCCCGGCGCGCCGGAGGGCGGCTACGTGGGGCAGACGCTGCTGGAGTAGCGGCCGGCCGGGGGCCGGGGCACCTCCCCGCGCCCGGGCCGGCCGCCCGCCCGGGATTCCCACGGACCGGAACGCGGCGGTGGGAGGCGGGCGAAGTGACTAAGGTGATCTGCTCGGTAACCCTTTCGCATGGAGGCGGCATGTCGGCCACCCGCTACACCTACCTCGGCCCGGCGGGCACCTTCACGGAGGCGGCCCTGCGCACCCTGCCGGAGGCGGCGACCCGGGAGCTGGTGCCGCTGGCCTCGGTGCCGCTGGTGCTGGACGCGGTGCGCGCGGGCGAGGCCTCGGGCGCGTTCGTGCCGATCGAGAACTCCGTCGAGGGCGCCGTCACCGCGACCAACGACGAGCTGGCCGCCGGCACCCCGCTGATGATCTACCGGGAGGTGCTGCTGCCGATCTCCTTCGCGCTGCTGGTGCGGCCCGGCACCGGACTGGGCGACATCAAGACCGTCACCAGCCACCCCGTCGCCCAGCCGCAGGTGCGCCGCTGGCTGGCCGCCAACCTGCCGGACGCCCGCTGGGAGTCCTCGGCCTCCAACGCCGACGGCGCCCGGCTGGTCGCCGAGGAGCGGTTCGACGGCGCCTTCGCGGGCGAGTTCGCGGCGCCGATCTACGGCCTGGACCCGCTGGTCAAGGACATCGCCGACGCGCAGAACGCGACCACCCGCTTCATCCTGGTGGGCCGGCCGGGTCGGGTCTCCTCGCCGACCGGGGCGGACAAGACCTCGATGGTGGTCTGGCTGCCGGACGACCACCCGGGCGCGCTGCTGGAGCTGCTCCAGGAGTTCGCGGTGCGCGGGGTCAACCTGATGCGGATCGAGTCCCGCCCGACCGGTGAGGGACTCGGCAGCTACTGCTTCCTGATCGACTGCGAGGGCCACCTCGCCGACCGCCGGGTGAGCGAGGCGCTGATGGGCCTCAAGCGGATCTGCCCGCAGGTGCGCTTCCTCGGCTCCTATCCGCGCGCCGACCGGCAGGTCACCAAGCACCGGCGGCCGGGCACCTCGGACGCCGACTTCGGCGCGGCGGCCGACTGGCTCTCCCGCTGCCTCGACGGGCGCGGCGACATCTGAGGCGCGCGGGGCCGCCGGGGCGAAGGGGGTGACCGGGGTACCCGGCTCCGGGTGTCCCGGGCCTGCGGGGCGGCGCGGCCGGCTGCGGCATCCGGGTGACCCCGGCCGCCCGGACATTTGATCGCCGGCTTTCGTTTTCCTGTTCTTTCTTGACTGTTTTCGACTGAACTCAGCCACCGGGGCAGGTGACCGCACCCGTCGTCCACAGGCTCCGCAGCGGCGGAACCGGCTGTCCACAGGCCCGGCGGCTGTCCACAGCCGAAAGTTATCCACAGACCTGGGGACGAGTCGACAAACCGGTATAGCCATCGGCCGTTTCGGTCGGAACACCGGTTAGCGGCGCAGAGATGACTAATCGGACCAGAGTCACCCGTGTGCCAGCAAATCACCCGTCTGAGTGCTTCAATTCCCTCACCCGGGAAGGTCAAATGAGGTTTGAAGCCTCAATTCCTAGGTTGTGGCCACTCTCCCCACCCGGATCCCGGCCATCCACAGCCCACCCGATCCACCTGTGGATAACTCACCCCCCGGCGCTTGCCCACAGGAGTTATCCACAGGAAAGGGCGAGTTATCCCCAGGGGAAATCCGCTACCGGTGGACGGGCCCCCGCCCGGTAGGCTTGGCCCCGTGATTGACCTTCGCCTGCTCCGTGAGGACCCTGACCGAGTGCGCGCCTCGCAGCGCGTCCGTGGCGAGGACGTCGACCTGGTCGACGCCCTCCTCTCCGCCGACGAACGGCGGCGGTCCTCGGGCAGTCGCTTCGACGAGCTCCGCAACGAGCAGAAGACGCTCGGCAAGCAGGTCGCCAAGGCCCAGGGCGAGGAGAAGACCGCCCTGCTGCAGCGCACCAAGGCGCTCGCCGAGGAGGTCAAGGCCGCCGACGCCGAACAGGGCGTGGCCAAGGAGGAGGCCGAGCGCCTGCTCCGCTCGCTGGCGAACCTCATCGACCCGGCCGCCCCGGTCGGCGGCGAGGAGGACTTCGTCACGCTGGAGGAGATCGGCACTCCGCGCGACTTCGCCGCCGAGGGCTTCGAGCCCCGTGACCACGTCGAGCTGGGGCAGATCCTCGGCGCGATCGACACCGAGCGCGGCGCCAAGGTCGCCGGCGCTCGGTCCTACTACCTGACCGGTGTCGGCGCGCTGCTGGAGCTCGCCCTGGTCAACATGGCGATCACCCAGGCCACCGCGGCCGGCTTCACCCCGATGATCACCCCGGCCCTGGTCCGCCCGGCCGCCATGGACGGCACCGGCTTCCTCGGCCAGGCCGCCGAGAACGTGTACTTCCTCGAAGAGGAGGAGCGCTACCTCGTCGGCACCAGCGAGGTCCCGCTCGCGGCGTACCACATGGACGAGATCATCGACGCGGACAAGCTGCCGCTGCGCTACGCCGGCTACTCGTCCTGCTTCCGCCGCGAGGCCGGCACCTACGGCAAGGACACCCGCGGCATCATCCGCGTCCACCAGTTCGAGAAGGTGGAGATGTTCGTCTTCACCGCGCCCGAGGACGCCGAGCAGGAGCACCGCCGGCTGCTCCAGTGGGAGAAGGACTTCCTGAACGCCCTGGAGCTGCCCTACCGGGTGATCGACGTCGCCTCCGGCGACCTCGGCTCCTCGGCCGCGCGCAAGTTCGACATCGAGGCGTGGATCCCGACCCAGGGCAAGTACCGCGAGGTCACCTCGACCTCCAACACGACCGAGTACCAGTCGCGCCGGCTCTCCATCCGGATGCGCGAGGAGGGCAAGGTCCGCCCGCTGGCCACGCTGAACGGCACCCTGGTCGCCGTTCCGCGCACCATCGTGGCGATCCTGGAGAACCACCAGCAGGCCGACGGCTCGGTGGTGGTCCCGGAGGCGCTGCGGCCGTTCCTCGGCGGGCGTTCTGTCCTGCCCCCGGTCAAGTAACGCCCACCGCACCACCGCCCGAATGCAACTCCCGGGAGACGCACGGCCCATGAGCAGTACCAGCCCCAGCCCCGTCTCCCCCGGCGCCGGTGGCGACCTGCCCTTCCGGCTGGTCGCCACCGACCTCGACGGCACCCTGCTCACCAGCGAGGAGACCGTCTCCGCGCGCACCCGCACCGCGCTGGCCGCCGCCACCGGCGCCGGAGCGGTGCACATCGTCGTCACCGGCCGCTCGGCCGCCTGGGCCCGGCCGGTCTTCGACGAGATCGGCTACCGGGGCATAGCGGTCTGCGGCCAGGGCGCGCAGGTCTACGACGCGGGGGCGCACAAGCTGCTCACCTCGCTCACCCTGGACCGCAGGCTGGCCGCGCTGGCGATCGCCAAGATAGAGGCGGAGACCGGCCCGCTGGCCGTCGCCGCCAACCAGGACGGCCTGGAGGGCGACGTCCTGGCCGGTCCCGGCTACGAACTCCTGATCGGCTCCGACCTGCCGGTGGTCCGGGTCGACAAGGGCGAGCTGCTCGCCGCCCCGCTCAGCAAGCTCTACATCCAGTGCCGCGGGCTCACCGACGACGCGCTCGCCGAGACCGCCCGCCGGGTCGCCGGCGACCTGGTCGGCGTGGTGATGTCCGGCGCCGGCATCGTCGAACTGCTCCCGCTGGGCCTCTCCAAGGCCACCGGCCTGGCCGTCGCCGCCCGCCGCCTGGGCCTGCGGGCCGCCGACACCATCGCCTTCGGCGACA
Organism: Kitasatospora sp. NPDC028961; assembly: GCF_055564815.1. Classification (NCBI taxonomy): domain Bacteria; kingdom Bacillati; phylum Actinomycetota; class Actinomycetes; order Kitasatosporales; family Streptomycetaceae; genus Kitasatospora; species Kitasatospora sp. NPDC028961. The sequence continues at coordinate 35,747 of NZ_JBVHVO010000032.1, forward strand.
TGCCCAATGACGTGCCGATGTTCGGCTGGGCCGCGCACGGCGTCGCGATGGCCAACGCGCACCCGGAGCTGCTGGCGGTCGCCGACGAGGTCACCGTCGGCAACGACGAGGACGGCGTCGCCGTCGTCCTGGAGCGGCTCTACCCACGGCACTGAGCACCGGACGGGCCGCCCGACGGCACCCGGATGCTGACCGTGAAAGAAAGAGTTTGTATGCTCCGCTGAAGCTCCGCGTCTCCCGGTGCGGTGCTCCTGTGCGGTTGTCCCGGCCCACCCGGGCCGTGCCCGCCGGACACGTACAGGATTGCTGCTTCCGCCGCTGAGAGGTACGCGCATGTCAGGCCAGTGGGACGAGAGCACGTCGGGGGCGGAAGGCCGGCGGCGCGCCGCGAACGGCCCCCGCGGCACCGGCGCCGCACGCGCGGCCGGCACCCCGCGGACCGGCGGTTCACGCGGCGGCGCCGCCACCGACGGCCCGGCGGACGACGCCCGGGTGCCCGCGCCCCGGCCCGGCGGCCGGGCGGAGGCCCGGCGGGCCGCCCAGGGCAAGGGCGGCGGCCGCGGCAAGGGCGACGGCGGGCGGTCCGAGGACGGGAAGGCCGACGGCACCGCGACGGGCGGCCGCGCGGCCGCGCGCAACAGCCGCAAGCCGAAGCGGAACACCAAGAAGATCGTGGCCTGGTCGGTGGCCGGCGTCCTGGTGGCGCTGGCGGGCACCGGCGGCGCGATCTACTACAAGCTGAACGGCAACATCAAGTCCTTCGACGCGGACGCGATCGCCACCGACCGCCCGCCCGAGGCGGTCGCCGACGCCAACGGCAACAAGCCCGTCAACATCCTGCTGATCGGCTCCGACTCGCGGGCCGGCAAGAACAGCGACCTCGGCGGCGGCAACGAGGGCGGTGCCCGCTCGGACACCACGATCCTGTTGCACGTCTACGCGGACCACAAGCACGCGGTGGGCATCTCGATCCCGCGCGACGCGCTGGTGACCATCCCGGCCTGCAAGCTGCCGAACGGCAAGTGGACCAAGGAGTCGCCGGGGCAGATGTTCAACTCGGCGTTCTCGGTGGGCAACAGCGAGGCCGGCAACCCGGCCTGCACCCAGAACACCGTGGAGAAGCTCACCGGCATCCGGGTCGACCACACCATCGAGGTGAACTTCGAGGGCTTCGCGGCGATGACCGAGGCCGTCGGCGGCGTCGACGTCTGCCTGCCGAACGACATCTACGAGGGGCACCTGAACCCCAACCTGGGCAAGAAGGGCAAGGTCGTCCTGCCCAAGGGGAAGCAGAAGCTCTCCGGCCAGAAGGCGCTGGACTACGTACGGCTGCGGCACGGCATCGGCGACGAGTCCGACGTCGGCCGGATGAAGCGCCAGCAGGCCTTCCTGTCCTCGCTGATGGCCAAGGTCAAGGGCGAGGGCCTGAACCCGACCACGCTGCTGCCGCTGGCCGACGCGGCCACCAAGTCGATGACGGTCGACCCCGGGCTGGACTCGGCCAAGAAGCTGATGGACTTCGCGCTGTCGATGAAGAACATCGACCTGCACGACGTCAAGTTCCTGACCACGCCGTGGCGCTACAACGGCCCCCGGATCGACCTGGTCCACCCCGCCGTCGACAACCTCTGGAAGACCCTCCAGGCCGACCGCACCATCGACGGCGAGGACGCCACCGGCAAGCAGGAGGACGCGCCGCAGACCCCGGCCCCCGCCGAGACCACGCCGGCCGCGCCCTCGCCGACCGCCGTGGACGGCCCGCCGGTGAAGGTCGCGGTCTACAACGGCACCACCGTCACCGGGCTGGCCGCCAAGGCGGCCGAGACGCTCAAGACCAACAAGGTCACCGTCACCGGCACCACCACCGCCAAGAACACCAACAAGGCGACCACCACGGTGGAGTACGGCTCCGGGCAGAAGGCCAACGCGGAGCGGATCGCGGCGATGTTCCCGGGCGCCCAGCTGACGCCCACCTCGGCGGCCGGCATCAGCCTCGTCCTCGGCAAGGACTACGCAGCGGCCAACCCGGCCGCGACCGGCGCCACGCCCAACGTGCCGGCCCCGCTGCCCACCGAGGTGGTCAACGAGGCCCGCTCGGCCGACGACGACATCTGCAGCAACGTCTCCTACGGCTAGCCGCCGGCGGGTCCGTCAGAGCGCGGCCCGGATCCAGCCGTCGACCAACGCGGTGAGGTCCTGGTCGGCCTGGCCGTGCTCGACCACGTGGGTGCGGATGACGTCGCCGCCGCCGTGGCCGAAGAGGCCGCCGCGCTTGTCCGCCTCCAGCACCACCTCGACCCGCTGCGCGGTGGTGACGAAGCTGACCTCCAGCGAGTTGCAGGCGTGCGCGTACTGCGGCGCGGCGGAGAACTCGATCTCCTGGTAGAACGGCAGCGTCTGGCCGGTGCCCCGGATGTGGCCGGCCTCCAGGTCGGCCGAGCGGAACCGGAAGCCGAGCTGCAGCAGCGAGTCCAGGATCCGGCGCTGCACCGCCAGCGGCTCGATCTCCAGCGGGTCGGAGTCGCCCTTGTCGAGCGCGCCCGCGATGTCGACCTCCGTCCGCACGCCGAGCTGCATGCCGTGCAGGTGCTGCCCGGCGACGACGGTGACCGGGGCCTCGAACGGCACCTGGACGGCGAACGGGATCGACCGGTTCTCGCCGGGCGCCAGCACCAGCGGCGCGGTGACGGAGAACCGCGCGAACGGGTAGAGGCCGGTGCTCTCCCCCTCCTCGTGCTCGATCTCCACCCGGGCGACCAGGGTCAGCGTGATCCCCCGGATGTCCGCCTCGACCGTCCCGCCGGTCAGCTCGACCGTTCCGTGCAGGGTGCCGCCGGGCTGCACGACCGGCGTGGTCAGGACGGTGTCGACGCCGGGACCGCCGACGCCCAGGGCACCGAGCAGCTTCTTGAACACCATGGGGGCGCTCTCCTCGAAATAGGGGTGGACCGAAGTCGTCGGGAGGAACGCCAGGACGGCCCGGACGGTTCCCCCGCGCAGGTGCGAGCCGGTTGTAGGATGACCGGGCAAGCGGTTGTAGGATGACCGATGACCGCAGATCGACGCGCAGAGGGGAGCTCCGCCATGACCGCATCCGGCCACAGCGAGGACACCTTGCAGGCCGCCGGCCGGCGCTCCCTGGTGGACACCGCCATCGACCAGCTGCGCGAGCAGCTCGCCGCCGGCAGCTGGCCGGTCGGCTCGCGGATCCCCACCGAGCACGAGCTGGCCGAGCGGCTGCAGGTCGGACGGAACACCGTGCGGGAGGCCGTCCGGGTGCTGGTGCACGCCGGGATGCTGGCCACCCGGCAGGGTGAGGGCACCTTCGTGCGCAGCACCAGCGACCCGGCCTCCGTCCTGCGGGGCGTGCAGCGCTCCGGCGTCCGGGACGTCCTGGAGGTCCGGGCGGCGCTGGAGGCCGAGGGCGCCCGGCTGGCGGCGCTGCGGCACACGCCCGAGGACATCGTCCGGATGCGGGCCGCGCTGGCCCGCGAGGCGGAGGTGATCGCGGCGCACCCGGAGCGGGCCGGCCGCGAGGCGACCGTCGAGCACGACCTGGAGTTCCACACCGCCGTGGTCGAGGCCGCGCACAACCCCGCGCTGACCGAGGTGTACCGCTACTTCGGCGCCTCGGTGCGGGAGTCGATGCGGACGGCCTTCGGGGACCACGAGATGCCCGAGGTGGTCGTGGCCACCCACGCGGCGCTGGTGGACGCGATCGAGAGCGGTGACCCGGACCGCGCCGAGGCCGCGTGTCGGACGCTGCTCGCCGAGCCGACCGCGGCCGTCGAGCAGCTCCTCGCCGCCATCGCGGCCCGGAAGTAGGCGGCACCCGCCGCCGCCCTCCCGCGTCCGTCCCCCGTTTCCACGAAAGAGCAGCACGTCCCATGGCCGTCACCCGTGCCCAGCAGCCGGTCCTCGTTCCCGCCCCGCTCCCCGTCCGCACCCGGCTGGCCCACCCCGCCCTGCTGCTGACCGGCATCGTGCTGGTCGCCCTCAACATGCGGGCCTGCCTGGCGGCGATCTCGCCGATGGTCGGCGAGATCCAGCACACCTTCGGGCTCTCCGCGACGGCGAGCGGTCTGATCACCACCGTCCCGGTGCTCTTCCAGGGCGCCGGCGCCCCGCTCACCCCCCGGCTGACCAGGCGGTTCGGCACCGAGCGGGTGGTGCTGGGCGCGGTGCTGGTGCTCGGCGCGGGCGTGCTGCTGCGGGTGCTGCCCTCGGTGGCCGCGCTGTACGCCGGCTGCGTGGTGATCGGGGTCGCGATCGCGGTGCTGAACGTCTCGATGCCGGGCCTGGTCAAGCGCGAGTTCCCGGGCCGGGCGGCGACCATGACCGGCGTCTACTCGACCACCATGCTGGTCGGCGCCACCCTCGCGGCGGGCACCTCGGTGCCCCTGGAGCACGCCCTCGGCGGCGGCTGGCGGGCCTCGCTGGGCGCCTGGTCGCTGCTGGCCCTGATCGCCGCCGTCGCCTGGCTGCCGCAGGTGCTGCGCTCGCGCCAGGAGAAGGCGGCGGTGGCGGCGGCTCCCGCCGGCCGGCCGATCGAGGGGGTCTGGCGCTCGCCGCTGGCCTGGCAGATCAGCCTCTTCATGGGCATCTCGTCGCTGCTGGTCTACACCCTGGTGGCCTGGATGCCGACCATCCTGGCCGACCACGGGATGGACCGGAGCGAGGCCGGTCTGGTCTTCGCCTTCTCCAACCTGGTCCAGGTGGCCGGGGCCTTCCTGGTGCCGCTGATGGCCGGCCGGATGACCCGGCAGCGGACGCTGGCCGTGGTGATGGCCGTGCTGAACGCGGTCGGCATCACGATCCTGCTGGTCTCGCCGGTGCCCGGGGCCTGGGTGTCGGCCACCATCCTGGGCATCGCCCAGGGCGGCTCGCTCGGCCTCGCGCTCGCCTTCATCGTGCTGCGCACCGACAGCGCGGCCGGCGCCGCCCAGCTGGGCGGCATGTCGCAGGCGGTCGGCTACCTGGTGGCCGCGGCCGGACCGGTCGGCGCCGGGGCCCTGCACCAGCTGACCGGCGGCTGGAACGTCCCGCTGCTGCTGATGCTGGTGCTGGCGGCGGTCGCCGCCGTGGCCGGCTGGGGCGCGGGCCGCGACCGGACGCTCTGAGGCCCGGCCGGCCGCGGGGACAGCCCACAGACGAGCAGAACCACCACCCCCCAGAGGACAAGGGACAACAAAGCAACCCCACACAAGAGGAAAAAGCCCCACCACCAGTGGGGAAAA
>NZ_JBVHVO010000032.1:40993-88742 GCF_055564815.1 Kitasatospora sp. NPDC028961
TTTGTTGCCGGTGTTCCTCCCCTCCCCCCCCCCCCCCCTCCCCCCCCCCCCCCCCCCCCCCCCCCCCCCCCCCCCCCCCCCGGGCCCGCTACTCCTCGGCGGCCAGGGTCAGACCGGCCAGCTTCACCGAGGCGAGCAGCGTCGCCGCCACGGTGAGGACCAGCAGCAGCGGGACGGCCACCCCGAGCGCGACGTCCGCGGTGATCGCGCCCTCGCCGGCCACCGCCTCGGCCACCGACAGCCCCCACTGCTGGACGCTGAGCGTCTTGGCGCCCTTCACGAAGTTGCCGATCAGGGACTCCCAGATCAGCGCGTAGACCAGCCCGGCCACCACGGCGTGCCGGGTGACGACGCCGAGCAGCAGGAACAGCGCGCTGTACGCGGCACCGGCCACCAGCGCGGCGACGGTGTAGCCGAGCGCCAGGCCGTCCTCGGTGCCGTACAGCAGCAGGCCGGCCAGCAGGATCGGGACCGCCGAGAACACCCAGGTGGTGCCGACCGCCACCGCCAGCTTGGTGGTGATGATCTTCCAGCGGGGCAGCGGCTTGGCCAGCAGGTAGACGATCGAGCCGTCGTCGATCTCGGTGGCGATGGCGCCGGTGCCGACGACCAGGCCGAGGATCGGCAGCAGCGTGCCGAGGCCCAGCTGCCCGAGGATCTTGACGGTCAGGTCGTGCTTGTCCCCGCTGGAGCCGCTGGCGATCGCCGAGACGAGCAGCAGCAGGGCGGGGACCACCAGCAGCAGGATGCCGCGGCGGCGGCCCAGCAGGCCGCGCAGCGTCAGCCTGGCGACGGTCGGGTTCATGGTTGGTCGGCCTTCCTGGGGTCCGGTTCCGGGGGTGGGGCTACGCGGAGACGAGGTAGGAGAAGACGCTCTCCAGCGACTCGTCGGCCGGGGCGACGGTGTACAGCCGGACGCCGGCCTGCTGGGCGACCTTGGGCAGCAGGGTGGTGAAGCCCTGGAAGTTGACCGCCTGGATCCGCAGCCCGCCCGCCTCGCCCGCCGCCGCCCTGGCGTCCGGGCCCGGCACGTCCAGCTCGATGCCGGCCGTCGACGGGTCCGCGATCAGCGCGGCGGCCAGCCGGCGGTCGTCGCTGGAGCGGACCAGGTAGCGGTGCGGCCGGTCGGTCATCAGCCGGCGGATCCGGCGGAAGTCCCCGGAGGCGGCGTGCCGGCCGGCCACCACGACCTCGATGTGCCGGGCCAGCTGCTCGACCTCCTCCAGGATGTGCGAGGAGAAGAGCACCGTGCGGCCGTCGGCGCCGAACCGGCGCAGCAGCTCCATCAGCTGCAGCCGCTGGCGCGGGTCCATGCCGTTGAACGGCTCGTCGAGCAGCAGCACGGCGGGGTCGTGGACCAGCGCCGAGGCCATCTTGACGCGCTGCTTCATGCCCTTGGAGTACGTCCCGGTCTTCCGGTCCTGGGCGTACTCCATCTCCACCAGGGACAGCGCCCGCCGGGCCGCCGCGGCCGGGTCGGCGAGGCCGTGCAGCTCGGCGTTGGCCAGCACGAACTCCCAGCCGGTCAGGTAGTCGTACATCGACTCCCGCTCGGGGACCAGCCCGATCTGCCGGTACACCTGCTGGTTGCGCCAGATCGGCGCGCCGTCCAGGGTGACCGCTCCGGTGGAGGGGGCGAGGAAACCGCTCATCATGTGGATGAGGGTCGACTTGCCCGCGCCGTTGGGCCCCAGCAGGCCGGTGACGCCGGGACCGATCGCCATGCTGACGTCGTTGACGGCGACCACGTTGCCGAACCAGCGGGAGACCTTGTCGATGGTGATGGTGGCCATGACGCCCTCTCAGATCCTGCGTTGTCAGATGGTGCGGTAGCGGCGCAGCAGCAGCGCGTACGAGCCGGCCACCATCGCGGCGGCGGTGGCGGCGAAGACCACCACGCCGAGGGCGCCGGGCGCGTGCAGCCGGTCCGGCCCGCTGCCGAGGTCGAAGAGCTGGTTCACCAGGCTCTCCACCAGCTCGTTCGGCGCGAGCAGGGCCGTCCACTGCGCGGAGTCCGGCAGGCCGGCCCGGCCTTCCGAGCTGATGCCGCTGACGACGCCGACCACGGCGGTGCTGATCGCCAGGTAGCCCATGATCGCGGCCACCCCGAAGCCGCGGCGCGGCGTGGTGGCGGCGATCACCAGCGCGACCGAGGTGGGCACCAGGGCGTACAGCACGGCGGTGACCAGGCCGTAGAGGACGTGCGCGGTGTTGTGCCCGAAGTCCAGCCCGCCGAGCAGCGCGCCGACGTAGAGCACCAGCAGCGGGGCCGTCATCAGCAGCAGCTGGGCGCAGGCCATCGCGGCGTACTTGGCCCGGACGTAGTCGGCCCGGGTGATCGGGCGGGAGAAGTACAGCGGGACGGTGTGGTGGCGGAGGTCCCGGGAGAGCAGCACGGGCGTCTGCGAGGCCAGGAAGATCGAGACCAGCAGGCCCACGATCCCGAGGTACTCCGGGTAGTCGACCGGCAGTTCGTCCTGGCGCTGGACGAGGGCGATCGCCACCATGATCGCGGCCGGCGCGGTGACCAGACCGAGCAGCAGCATCGGCAGCACCTTGGACCGGCCCGAGCGCCCGAGGCCGTACGCGGCGCGCAGGCTCTGGGTGAACAGCGAACGGGTGGCGTAGGCCCGGCCGAGCCGGGGGCCGGCGTAGCCGCGGTACCCGATGTCGTGGATGACACCGGTGTCGAGCGGCCTGGCCTCAGAGGGCAGTGCCATCTGCGGTACCTCCCTTGCTCTGCTGACCGCTGGTCTCCGTGAACAGCTCGGCGACCCGGTGGCGGCGCTGCTCCAGCCGGACCAGCCCGAGGCCGAGGTCCGCGACCGCGTCGCGGATGGTGTCGTAGGTGTCGTCGCCGGCCAGGCGCACCAGCAGGAGCCGCGCGCCCTCCGGCTCTACCGCGAGCCCGGCGGCGGTCAGCCGCTCGCGCACGGCGGCGCTCGCGTCGCGGGTGTGGTCGTCGGGGAAGTCCGTCACCTCGACCGCGAGGGTGGCCGTCACTCCGGTGAACGACGCGGTCGACGAGGAGCGCAGCAGCTTGCCCCCGTCGATGATGACCAGGTGGTCGCAGGTCCGCTCCAGCTCGCCGAGCAGGTGGGTGGTGACCAGCACCGAGATGCCGAAGTCGGTGTGCACCCGGCGGATCAGCGCCAGCATGTCGTCCCGGCCGACCGGGTCCAGCCCGTTGGTGGGCTCGTCCAGCAGCACCAGCTTCGGGTCGTGGACCAGCGCCTGGGCCAGCTTGACCCGCTGCTTCATGCCCGTCGAGTACCCGCCCATCGGCCGGTACCGCTCCTCGTACAGCCCGACGTGCCGCAGCGTGTCGGCCGTCCGCTCGCGGGCGGCGGCGGCCGGCAGCCCGGCCATCCGCGCCATGTGCACCACGAACTCCGTCGCCGAGACGTCCGGCGGCAGGCAGTCGTGCTCGGGCATGTAGCCGACCTGCTCACGGATCTGCCAGCCCTGGGTGGCGATGTCGAGGCCGAGGACCCGCCCCGTACCGGAGGTCGCCGGGGCCAGCCCGAGCAGGATCTTGATGAGTGTGGACTTGCCCGCGCCATTCGCCCCCACCAGGCCGACCACCCCGGGCTCCACCTCTACGGTGAGCTGATCGAGGGCGGTGACCCGGGGGAACCTCTTGGTGAGGCCGTCCGTCTTGATGACAGTGGACACGTCCCTCACCGTAGTGCGGCCGGACCGTCCGGGCCATGAGCTCGAATGACGACGCCCCGTGCTGCTGCGGTATGACATCCGCCCGATGATCCCCTAGGGGTTCCGGCCCGCCACCGCCCTTGTATTCTTTGCGAATTCCTAACACGGGGGCCGCCGGGGAGAGTGCCCGGCAGGGAGGGACGAGAGCACCATGTCGGATCGCGCGACCGCATTTGACCGGATGATGAACCCCTGGGCGTACGACGCCGACGGGAACCTGACCACCGCGGCCAGGCAGCAGGAGGGTGCCCGCACCCGGATCAACTCGGCGAACGCCCCCGGCGACGGCGGCACCGTCGGGGTCGACCCCGCGGCGCTGGACTCCGCCGCCAACTCGTCGGACCAGATCCACGGCCGGCTCAACGGGGACGGCCGGGCCGCCGACGACGAGACCACCCAGGTGGCCACCTCGCTGGCCAACTGGAGCACCGGCAAGGCGGCCGCGCAGACCGCCGCCACCTGGGACCAGCAGATCGCCGCCCTGAACAGCACCATCGGCGAGCTCACCCAGGCCCTGCGGGACAGCGCCACGAACTACCGGAACAACGAAACCGCCGTCAAGCACGACATGAAGGGCTGAGGGGGCGGACGACATGGTCGACTTCCACGAACTGAGCACCGCCAAGCTGGACGTCCTCGGCACCGCCGCCACCGCCTGGGAGGACGTCGCCAAGAAGCTGAAGGCGATGGACGAGGACTGGGACAACACGGTCATCGCCAAGGTCAACTCCGCCAACTGGAGCGGCCCCACCGCCGACCAGGCCCGGCCCAAGCTCCAGCGGGCCAACGAGCAGCTGACCGCCGCCGTCACCGAGGCCACCGCGATCGGCTCGATCCTCAAGGACGCCGGGAACGACTTCCAGGCGGCCAAGGCCAAGCTGGACAAGGCCGTCGCGGACGCCCGCGGCGCCGGACTGACCGTCACCGACGACGGCACCGTGAGCTGGCCGCCGGCCGACAACGCCACCCGGCACGACCCGGACGCCAGCCGCGCCTACAACGACGAGAACCGCACCAAGGCCGAAGCGGCCCGCAAGGCGATCGACGCGGCCGTCCAGGAGGCCACCGCCGCCGACGAGCGCGCCGCCTGGGCGCTGCGCTCGGACGCCTCCGCCGACGAGGTGAAGTCCTTCAACGCCAAGGCCGTCGGCGGCGGACCGGAGGCGGACGGCATCCGGGCCGCCCAGCTCGCCGGCAAGGGCGGGAAGATCTCGGACACCGAACTCACCGAGCTCAACTCGCTGCTGGCCGCCAACGCGAACGACCCGAAGTTCTCCACCCGCTTCTACCAGGACCTCGGCCCGAAGGGGACGCTGCAGGCCTGGAACAGCATGGTCGGCGACGAGCAGCAGTTCAACGGCGCCAGCGACGCCCGGTGGAAGCAGTACCAGGAGCTGCAGAAGAACCTCGGCCTCAACCTGGCCACCGCCACCCGCACCACCAACGAGCCCCACCTGTCCGACCAGTGGGCCGCCGACCTGCGCAAGGCCGGCTCCGAGACGATGTGGGACAAGCCGTACCGCCAGAGCGGCCTGGACTACTCGCCCTACGGCTACCAGGTGCTCTCCGGCATCCTGCGGACCGGCGACTACGACCCGCACTTCCTCAACCCGATCGCCGAGCACATCACCCAGCTGGACACCGACGACAAGTACTGGCCGGCCCCGGTGATGGGCCCGCGCAGCGACCGGCGCGGCTACAACCTCCTCGGCCAGGAGGGCGGTTCGGGCTGGGAGCCGACCACCGCCGTACTGGAGGCGCTCGGCCACAGCCCGGAGGCGGCCACCAAGTTCTTCCACGACCAGCCGACCGCGTACAACACCGACGGCTCGGTCAACCCGAACGGCAAGGTCAAGCCCTCGGACTACCTGACGTACTTCACGCACGACAAGGAGTACACGCCGGACACCGTCTCGCAGAAGAACGAACTGCGTCAGCAGGGCATGCGCAGCGGTCCGGACGCCCTCGGCCACGCCCTGGAGGCGGCCACCACCGGCCGGCCGTACGACGACCACTCGGGGGTCGCGCCCAAGCACACCGCCGACCAGGCCGAGGTCATGAACCGGGTCGTGCAGACCTTCGGCACCCACGGCAACGGCGGCGTGCTCGACGACCTCAAGGGCGAGGACGCCAAGTTCGCGCCGCTGCGGGACAGCCTCGGGCACATGACCGCCGACTACATGGGCGACACCCAGCGCGCGCTCTCCCCGCACAAGGACGACCTGCCGGTCAACGGCGCCCCGGCCGGGCTCAAGGAGGCGCCGGTCCGCGGCCTGCTCGACGCGCTCGGCCGCGACCCGGACGCGTACGGCGCCGTGGTCAACGCCAACCAGGCGTACTCGACCGCGGTGGTGCGCGGCCACATCGACAGCGGGCAGACCGACTTCGCCCGGCTGGAGTCGGAGATCGACTCCACCTCCCGGGCCGGCGGCGTCATCAGCGGCATCCTCAACGAGGCCCGGATCGACGAGGTCCACCAGGAGCACGCGTCCTCCGACAAGGAGTACAACGAGGCCCTGGAGAAGAACGCCGGGTACGCGCAGACGGCGTTCAGCACCACCATCGGCCTGGCCACCGAGCGGGTCCCGCTGGCGGGCGAGGCGGCCGACTTCCTTGTCGAGCAGATCACCGACAGCGTGGTGAAGGCCAACGAGCGCGACACCACCGAGGACGGCAACCAGGAGGGTCGCGACTTCGTCGCCGAGGGGCGCGAGGGCGCGGCGGTCGGGGCGAAGCAGGCCGTCATCGACGCCGCCAACGGCACCAAGCTCAGCCCGGAGGACATCCAGCGGCTGGCCGACAGCGCCGGGGACCGGGCCCTCGACGGCTACACCGACGGCTCCTCCGGCAGCCAGAGCTCCGGCGGCTGAGGCCCGCCGCCCCGAGCCGCGGCGGCCGCCGCCGCGGCGCGGGGCGACCGGTGAGCGTCATGCCGCGCGGCACGCCGCCCACCGGGTGGCGCCGGATCAGGCCAGCAGGTCGGACTGGAGCGTGACGACCTGCCGGAACGCGGGCGGCTGGACGCCCCGGGCGTTGGTCATCGTGATGACGCCGACGATGTCGCCGGCGCTCAGGTAGGCCAGGTACCCGGTGGTCCGGCCCTCCCCGGCCAGCGTCGTGCTCTCGCGGGTGGCGAGGTCGACGCCGGAGACGCTGTCCCAGCCGATGACGGAGGCGGGCCGCAGACCCGGCAGGTCCTTCGGCGCGCCGTCGCCGCGCAGGTCGGCGAAGACGTCCCAGGCCTCGACGGAGGAGCCGAAGCGGAGCAGCCGGATCTGGGTGCGGGTGCCGTCCGAGGCCGTCCACTCCCGGACGGTGGCGGCGCGGCAGACGTCGCGCAGCAGCAGGGCCCGCAGCTTCACCGGCTCCTCCTGCTCGGCGGCCATCGCGTCACAGGCGACCCAGTCCGCCGGGGCCGTGCCGGCGGCCGGGGTCGGGGCGGCCGACCCGCCGGTGGCCGCCGGGGCGCTCGCGGGGGCGCCGTCGGGCGCGGCGGGCGACGACGCGGCCGGGCTCGCGGTCGGCACCGCGGTCGATGCCGCGGTGGGGGTCGGGGTCGCGGTCGCGGTCGGGGTCGCGGTCGGGGTCGGGAAGACCGCCGGGGCCGACGAACCGCCGGCTTCCTTCGGGGCCGGCAGGAGCAGGTACCGCAGGTCGGCGGCATGCCGGCTCTTGCTCCCACCGGGCGCCGCCTGGCCGGACGGCAGCGGCGGCAGGGCCAGCGCGGGGAAGGTGTAGCGGCCGTCGCCCCGGGTGGCCAGGCCCGGGATGTCGGTGCGCTCGGGTGCGGTGACGGCCAGCGCGGTGCCGGTACCGGCCAGCACGCAGACCAGGGCGGCGGCGCCCCAGCGCAGCGCCGCGTTGCGCCGGCGGGTGCGGCGGGCCGCGAGCTCCTCGGGGCTCGGCGGCGGGAACGACGGCAGGGTCCCGGCCCCGGGGGCGACGGCCCAGGGGTCGGCCCCCGGGGCCGCCTCGGCGGGCGGGCCGGCCGGTGCGGCGGGGGGCGCGAACGGTGCGGGAGGCGCCGGCGGCGCGTCGGCCCCGGCAGGGGCCGCGCTGTCGTGCGGGGTGGCGTGGTCGGTCATGCGGACGCTCCCGGGCTGGCGAGGCGGTCGAGCTGCTGGCTGAAGAGGGTGACGATCTTGTCCTTGGGCAGCGGTGCCGCGCCCTCGGCGCTCATGATCACCAGGAGGTCGCCCTCGGCGGCCGAGCACTCCAGGTAGTCGATCGGCGCGGACGGCGGAGCGGGCATCAGGTAGCAGTGCGCCTCGGGGTGCCCGGGGATCCCGGGGCCGATCCGGAAGAGCCCGGTGTCACCGGTGAAGACGGCCGTGTACTCGTTGGCCTTCTGCACCTCCTGCTGGTTGAACTGCCGCAGCCTCAGACCGATCACCAGGTCGTCCGTACCGGTCTTGTAGGTGCGCACCCCGGTGGCCTTCACGTGCAGGCCCTCCCAGTACTGGCGGAGCTTGTCCCGCTTCTCCTTGGGGATCTGCTGGAGGTCGCTGTCCATCTCGGCGGAGAGCTGGTCCGCCGACAGTTCGACGTCGTTGCCGTAGCCGCCGTCGTCCGGGCCGAGCGCATAGCCGGCCGGGACGGGCAGCAGCAGGTCGCGCAGCGAACCGAAGTGGTTGCCGTTGGCCTTGGCGCCGAAGGGGGTGGGCGTGGCGGTCGGGGCGGGCGCCGCCGCCGTCGGCGCGGCGGCGGCGGTGGCGGGCGCGGGGTCGTCGTACCGGGTCTCGATGACGCCGATGCCGATGACCACGCCGACCAGCGCGGCCGCCACGGTCGCGCCGGTGGCCCGGAGGAGCCGGCGACCGGTGGGCGCGGGCGTCTGCTCGACCGGTCCGAACGGCCCGGGCGGCCCGAACGGCTCGACGGGGACCGGCGCGGGGTTCGCGGCCTCGGTCACGGTCACGGTGCTGTCGCTCATACCAGCCGCTCCCACTGCTGCTTGGCGATGTCCTTCACGACATCGGGGTTCACCGGCCGCGTGCCGAAGGCCTCGACCTTCATCACCAGCGTGCCGCGTTGCGCCAGCGCGGTGCCCAGGTAGTACTGCTCGGTGGACTCCGCCCAGTGCGAGGGCTCGCTGTCGACGTGGAAGCCGCCGTTGGCGTCGTCCGCGAACGGCTGGAGCCGGTAGGCGGCGGCGGCGTACTTCGCCGAGGCGGCGTGGTCGGGGGCGTACTGGATCAGCGATACCCGGACCTTCAGGTCGTCCTTCTTCCAGTCCACCTCGACGGCGCGGCGGAACTCCGCGACGTTCAGGGCGCGGAAGACCTCCGCCGACCGGCCGGTGTGCTCGGCGAGCTCGCCGATGGTGATCCAGCTGGGCGTGTCGGGGAACTCGGCCCAGGCCGTGCTGCCGGCCGGCGCCGTCACCAGCAGCTTCCGCAGGTCACCGTCGACGGCCGGCGGCCTGGGCGCCGCCGCGGCGACGGCCGCCGGGTCCACCACCTCGGCCGGGTAGGACGGCCGGGCGACCTGGATCGGCGGCAACGGGGTCGGCGGACGGTTCGCCTGCACGGCGTAGCCGACGGCGCCGCCGAGCAGGGTGCCCAGCAGCAGTCCGCAGGTCAGCAGCAGCACCGGCCGGGGCCGGCGCGGGCGGTTCGGCGGCAGGACGGCGGTGGTGGGCGCGAACCCGTCGGCGAAGACCGTGGTGGGCGGCGCGGCGGGGGCCTCGGGCGCGGGCCCGTCGGCGGGGGCGACCGGTTCGGCGGGCGGCGCGGCGGGGGCGACCGGTTCGGCGGGCGCCTCGGGCGCGGGGCCGTCGGCGGGCGACGGCTCCACGGGACGGGTGGTCACGGAGTGGCTCCAGGAGGGGGAAGGTGACGTCGGGTGTGGGCGGCGGAGCGGTTCAGCCGCCGGAGGAGAGCCGCTCGCGCTGGCGCTTCATCAGCTCGCTCAGCAGCGCCTTGTCCGGGGTCCCCTTCACCTCGACGTCGAGCGTGTACTGGACGTCGCCCTGGCTGGAGATGCCGGTCATCGAGCCGGTGTACGCCTGCTGCTTGGGCTTGCGGACGTAGCCGTGGGCGGCGGGATCGCCGTCGATCGCGATCGGGTCCAGCTTCATCGTGTAGCCCTGGACGAACTCGCTCGCCATCGCGGTCGAACCGAAGCGCATCAGGGTGACCGTCACCTCGGCCTTGCCGTCCGCCGTGCGGTACGTCCGGGCGGCGGCCTCCTTGTACCCGTAGGAGCCCAGGATGCGCATGATGCCGTCCTGGTTGTCGAAGAGGTCGGCCACCTCGTCGTCGGTCAGCTTCATCCCGTCCGGCGGCCCGTAGGACTCGCCGGCGTCGGGGATCGGGAGCAGGAAGTACCGCAGGTCGCCTTCGTGCCGGCCCCCGCTGACGGTGCCCTTGAGGGTGCTCACCGGCCGGGGGACGGGTGCGAGGGTGGTCGGCGCGGCGCTGGTCGGCACCGCCGTGGGCGAGGCCGACGCGGTGGTGCTCGCACTCGCGCCGGCGGTCGCGGTCGGCGCGGCCTTGGCCGGGGCGGCCGCGACGGCCGGCCGGTCGTCGGGCTTCCCGACGGCCACGGTGACGGCGGCGCTGGTCGCCGTCACGGCGAGCAGCCCGGCGGTGGCCAGGGCCACGCCGACGGCGCGCGGCAGCTTCCGCCCGGAGGCGGCCACCGGCGCGGTGGCCGCGGGTACGGCCGCGGGATCGGCTGCGGCTTCGGCCGCGGGATCGGCAGGGGTTTCGGACGACGCACCGTTCGCCGGTTCGGCGGCGGACGGCACGTTTTCGGGCGCGGACAAGGAGCTCCCCCGGGGAATGTGGAATGTCGCGCACGGGCCCCTCGCGGGCCACCCCCCGTGGCTCTCCAGGCCGACCGTCACGCGTCTCACCAGGAATTATGAGAGTCGCCCGGGAGGTGTGCCAACAAATTCAATCACCGCACTCCCACCCAATGATCAATCAATCGGACATCCCGTGACCGAACCGCAATCGGCACCCGGAAGCCGCGTCGGCCCGCCCGGTGGGAGACCACCGGGCGGGCCGATCGGCGGGGCGGATCAGGAGTGGGCGCGCTCGGTCAGCTCGACGACCTTGCCGGCGGAGTCGATCGCGACCTTGTAGTCCCCGGCGGAGCACGGGTAGAAGCCCTTGGTGCTGGTGGGATCGGTGAGGCACTCACCGATGTGCTTCACCAGATCGGCGACGTTGACGTCCTTGGACGGCGCCAGGACCGAGTTCAGGTGGCCCTTGGCGGCGGGCGCGAACGGCGCGCTCTTCTCGGCACCGACCGGCTCGAACACCACGTCGTTGACCCCGCACGCGGTCTTGGTGTCCTTGTAGACCAGCGTGGTCGTGGTGGTCCCCTTGACCGGGTAGACCCACTTCTGCCCGGCGGGCAGCGGCGCGGCGTCGCAGAACCCCTCCGGCTCGTCACTCGCACCGGCCGACGGCTTGGCGCTCTTGCCGCCCGTCGGCGCGGCACCCGTCGGCGCGGCGGCGGGCGAGGTGGCCACCGGGCCGCCGCCCGCCTGGTCCGACGCGTTGTCGGGCCCGCAGGCCGTGAGCCCCAGCGCGGCGACCGCGACCAGGCCGACGCCGCATACTCTCCGGAAAATGGGCATGCCGAAAGAACCCCCGTTTGACGCATGATCAGATTGTGAGGCGTGCGGCGGAAAGACTAGCCCCTCCCACGGACTACTCCGGGGCGCGGGTCGAGGGAGGTGCCGCCGCCTCGCCGGCGGGCCTCACACCGCGATGAGCCGGACGCGGTCGCCGCAGAGCTTCGCCATGTCGTCGACGTCAGAGGTGAGCAGGGCCACCGGCCCCGGCTGACGCAGCGCCATCTCGGCCACGGTCGCGTCGATCGCGTACTTGTGCCCGTGCAGCCCGGCGTTCCTCAGCAGTTTCACCGAAGCCCGCGCGGCCTGATCCGTGACCGCCTCGACCCGGACCCGGGAGAGCGTCCAGTTGAGCCGGGCTTCGTTGACCCGCGCGTGCGCGACTTCCACGATGGTGTTCGCGCCGACCACGAAGTCGGCGCCCATGGCGTGGAACACCTGGATCATCGCGAGCACACCCCGGTCCTGCGTGATCCACGCCGACAGCCCCTGGGAATCCAGCACGACCGTTTCGAAGCGCTCGGTCACGCGGCGCTCGCCGAACCCGCGGCTCCCCCGGAAGCGAGGATCCTGGCCTGCGCCTCGGCCAACTCCTCGTCGGTGAAGCGACCGTGGTCCTCCTGGTAACGGCGCAGGTCGTCCGCGAGCAGTTGGTGCCTGATCTGGCGCGCGACCGCCTCCGCGACGTAGCCGGAGACGTTGTCGGTGAGCTTCTTCAGCTCGGCCACCTGCTCCGTCGGGAGGGTGACGGTGATGCGCGTGGTTGCTGACATACGGGAAGCATACTGCGGTATGCGCTTTCGTGGGAGCTCGCCGGCCCTCCGGGTGCCCGTTCCCGCCGGAAGGTCGCCGCCGTGGCTCGCTCGATCCTTCGCCCGCAGGTGTGCGCGTAGGGTCGCCCGTATGCGACTGAGCACGGTGATCCTCCCCATCCACCGGTGGAGCGAGGGGCAGAAGATCTGGCGGCGGGCCGAGGACCTCGGGTTCCATGCCGCCTACACCTACGACCACCTGTCCTGGCGGTCGTTCCGGGACGAGCCGTGGTTCGGGGCGGTGCCGACGCTGACGGCGGCCGCGACGGCGACCGAACGCCTGCGGCTGGGCACGCTGGTGACCTCGCCCAACTTCCGGCACCCGGTCACGCTGGCGAAGGAGATCGTGTCGCTGGACGACGTGTCCGGCGGGCGCCTCACACTCGGGATCGGGGCCGGCGGGACGGGGTTCGACGCGACGGCGATGGGCCAGGAGGCGTGGTCGCCGAAGGAGCGGGCGGACCGGTTCGGGGAGTTCCTGCCGCTGCTGGACGAGCTGCTGCGCGAGGACGCCACGACCCGCGAGGGCACGTACTACTCCGCCGTCGAGGCACGGAACATCCCCGGCTGCGTGCAGCGGCCGCGGGTGCCGTTCTACGTCGCCGCGACCGGACCGCGCGGGCTGCGGCTGGCGGCGGAGCACGGGCAGGGCTGGGTGACGTACGGGGACCCGAAGGGACCGGCGGACGTGCCGGTGGCGCAGGCGCCCGCCGTGATCGCCGCGCAGATCGCGAAGCTGACCGCCGCCTGCGAGGCGCAGGGCCGGGACGCGGCGGAGCTGGAGAAGGTGCTGCTCCAGGGCTCGACCGCGGAGAAGCCGCTCGCCTCGCTGGACGCGTTCGTGGACTGGGCGGGCACCTACCGGGAGCTGGGGATCACCGAGCTGGTGATCCACTGGCCGGTGCCGGGCTCGATCTTCGAGAACGACCTGGCCGTCTTCGAGAAGATCGCCACCGAGGGTCTCGCCCAGCTGGGGTGAACCGGAGCCGGCCACCGCGGGTGCGGTGGCCGGCCGGTGGCCGTCACGGGTGCGGGCGGGTGCGCTGGGTGGGGACGTGCGGGGTCGCGTCCGGGGTGGTGCGCCGGGCCAGCTCGGCGAGGGTGTCGAAGATGAAGTCGCCGATCAGGACCGGGTCGCGCGTCTCGCGCGGGGCGTCCGGCGGGGTGGTCGGTGGGCGCTCGTCTCGGGCGTGGCGAGTTCGCATGGCTCTTCCTGCCGACGGGGTGGCCGGGATCAGTCATGCCCGGGAAGAGGAAGCAGGACACCCGGCACGGTGCGGGAACGGCCGGAAAGAACGGCTCGGGGGCCGAAATACGGTGCGGCGGCGGGCGCTTACGCCGATCGGATACCGGCCGGGGGTATTGTCTCGCCCGTGGCGGCGGGCGAACAGCGCAGGAGGGGACGCGGCCGGGCGACGGCCCGGCCGCTGCTGCTCTGCGCGCTGCTCGCCGGACTCTTCCTGATGCACGGCTCGCCCACGGCGCCGGGCGGTTGCCACCGGCCCGCGGCCGTCGCGGTCGCGGGCTCGGCGGGCCACCGCGCACCGGTCGCCCACCACGCCGCCCCCGCGGACGCCCCGAGGCTGGACGGGCGGCCGGCACCGGACGCGGCTCCGCAGGCCGTCCCCTGCGTGTCGGCCCGGGACCGGGAGGGCGCCGGCCTCCCGGCGGCCGCCCCGCTCGCGGCCGGGGCCGCGGCCGTGCTCCCCGCCGTCCGGATGCCCTCGGCCCCGCGGGAGCGGCGGACCACCGGGCCGCGGGCACCGCCCGACGCCGGACGCCGGCTGCTGCTCCGGGTGTGCGTCGCACGGACGTGACCGGGCCTGCTCCGGAGACCCCGTGCAGGGGCTCCGGGCGCGCCGCGTCCTGCTCGCACCCACCGGAAGAGAACCGACCAGATGTCCCTCAGCACCCGCACCCGCACCCTGGCGCTCACCGCAGGCGCCGCCGTCCTCGCCCTCGCCCTGACCGCCTGCGGCTCCGCCGCGACGGGCGGCACGGGCGGCACGGACCGCGACGACGGCATGACCGGCGGCCACGGCATGGCCGGGATGGACCACGGCGCCGCGAGCGCCACGGCCACCACGGCCGCCCCCGCCACCCCCGCCGCCGGGGCCCCCGCCGCCGAGCGCAACGGCTACCGCCTCACCTCGGCCGTCGACACGCTCCCGGCCGGGGCTCCCGCCGAGTACCGGTTCACCGTGACCGGCCCGGACGGCGCCCCGGTCACCGCGTACGAGACCGACCAGACCAAGCGGATGCACTTCTACGCGATCCGCTCCGACCTGACCGGGTTCCAGCACCTGCACCCCGAGATGGCCGCCGACGGCACCTGGACCGCCCTGATGGCCGCGCCCGCCGCCGGCACCTGGCGGGTCTACGCCTCGTTCGTCCCGGACAGCGGCGCCGGAAAGGGCGCCGGCCTGGTGCTCAGCCGGACGGTGGACGTCCCGGGCGAGGGTGCGGCGGCCGACGCGCCGCTGCCCGCCGCCACCGGCACCACGACCGTGGACGGCTACACCGTCACCGTCGAGGGCACCCCGGCGGCCGGGCGGGCGGGCGAGCTGAAGGTCACCGTCGCCAGGGACGGCAGGCCGGTCACCGACCTCCAGCCGTACCTGGAGACCTTCGCCCACCTGACCGCCTTCCACGCCGGCGACCAGGCCTTCGCGCACCTGCACCCGCAGGCGCGGGCCGAGGCGGGCAGCACCGGCGGCCCGACGCTGTCCTTCCACGCCGAACTGCCGGCCGGCGGGGACTGGCGGCTCTTCCTCCAGTTCATGACCGGCGGCACGCTGCACACCGCCGCGCTGACCCTGCGGGTCGGCTAGCGGGCCGAGCCGTCAGGAGGTCGCCGTCGCGGCGGTGACCTCCCGACGGCGGTAGGCGAAGATGGAGCGGTGACCACTCCCCGCACCGCCCCCCGCCTGATCGCCACCGACCTGGACGGCACGCTGCTGTGCGCCGGCGGCACCGTCTCCGAGCGGACCGCCGCCGCACTGGCCGCCGCCGAGGCGGCCGGGGTCCAGGTGGTCTTCGTGACCGGTCGGCCGCCGCGCTGGATGCAGCAGGTCAGCAGCCACATCGGCGGCCACGGCGTGGCGATCTGCTCCAACGGCGGCGCGGTGGTCGACGTGCGGCGCGGCGAGCTGCTGGAGTCGTTCCCGCTCGGCGCGGAGGCCGCGCTGGCGGTGGTGGCGGCGCTGCGGGCGAAGCTGCCCGGTACCGCCTTCGCCTTCGAGTACCCGGCCGGGTTCGCCCGCGAGCCCGGCTACGAGGTGCGGATGTGGGGCCAGGACGAGAACCACCCGATCGGCCCGGCCGAGGAGCTGCTCGGCACCGGGGGGCCGGTCACGGGCCTGTTCAAGCTGCTGGCGAAGCACCCGGACCTCGACCCCGACAAGCTGCTCTCGGTGGCCCGCGAGGCGGCCGGGCACCTCGCCGAGATCACCCGGTCCGCGCCGATCCCGCTGCTGGAGATCAGCGCGCCCGGCGTCACCAAGGCGAGCACGCTGGCCCGCTGGTGCGCCGGGCGCGGGATCGACCGGAGCGAGGTGGTGGCCTTCGGCGACATGCCGAACGACCTGGAGATGCTGGCCTGGGCCGGTACCGCGTACGCCGTGGCCAACGCGCACCCGCAGGTGCTGGCGGCGGTGCCGCTGCACACGGTGAGCAACGAACTGGACGGCGTCGCGGCGGTGCTGGAACGGCTGCTCGGCCACTGAGCCGAAAACGCGAAGGGGCCGCGAAGGGCCGCGAGGAAGCCGCAGACCGCCGAGCGGGCCGGGAACGCGCGGAGGCCGGGCCGGACCGGCATTCCGCCGCTCCGACCCGGCCGGGCCCGGCCGGGCGGTCCGGCTACCCGAAGCGGCCGTTGACGTAGTCCGCGGTCCGCTGGTCCCGCGGATCGGTGAACAGCTGCTCGGTCGGTCCGGCCTCGACGATCCGCCCCGGGGTGTCGTGGGTGGCCAGGAAGAACGCGCAGGACTGCGAAACGCGCTGCGCCTGCTGCATGTTGTGGGTCACGATCACGACGGTGAGCCGCCCCCGCAGCTCCGCGATGGTCTCCTCCACCCGGCGGGTCGAGGTGGGGTCGAGCGCCGAGCACGGTTCGTCCATCAGCAGGATGTCCGGCGAGACGGCCAACGACCGTGCGATGCACAGGCGTTGCTGCTGCCCACCGGAGAGCGCGCCGCCCGGGGTGTGCAGCCGGGTGGCAACCTCGTCCCAGAGGCCGGCCCGCCGCAGGCTGCTCTCCACCAGGTGCTCGCGCTCCTCCTTGGAGACCTTGATGCCGGCCAGCTTCAGCCCGCTGGAGACGTTGTCCTGGATGGACATCGCCGGGAACGGGTTGGGCCGCTGGAACACCATCCCGATCCGCCGCCGGACCTCGGCGGGCCGCCGGCCGGGCCGGTACACGTCGTCGCCGTCCAGCAGCACCTCCCCGGCGAGCTGCGCGCCGCGGACCATCTCGTGCATCCGGTTGAGGATCCGCAGGTAGGTGGACTTGCCGCAGCCGGAGGGGCCAATCAGCGCGGTGACCTCCCCGGCGGGCATGCCGAGCGAGACCCGCTCCAGCACCTTGTGCGAGCCGAACCAGGCGGAGACGTCCCTGGTCTCCAGGCCGGCCAGCGGGGCGCCGGCGGCGTCCGCCGGGTGGACGGGCGGCAGGGTCAGCGTGGTCTCGCTCGCGGAGCCGCCCCGGTCGTGCGGGGCGAACGGGTCGAGCGGGGGTACGTCGGTCATCGGTGCATCCGTCATCGGTACGGTCCTCCGGGCGCGCTTCAGTAGAGGTTGGGCAGCAGGGCGGCGGCGTTCTCGTACACGGCCCAGAGGATCGCGGCGATCACCGGCGCGATGCTGAGCCAGGCGGCCGAGCGGCGCCAGATCCGGGCCAGCAGGATCGCGGCGACCACCGCGCCCAGCAGCCCGAGCGACCACAGCTGCAGCGTGGCCAGCGCGCCCTTGTCGGCGGCCAGCGCCTTGTCGTACGGCACGGTGGCGGGGCGCCCGCCGGGGTTGACCTCCGGGTCGCCGTCCAGCCGGGCGCCGATCATCACCGTCGAGCCGGGGATCCAGTCGGAGTCCCCGGTGACCAGCACCAGCCGGTTGCGGACCGGGTCGCTGATCGGGTGGTCGCCGTCCCCGTAGACGTTGACGGTGTAGGTGAACCTGCCCTGCCCGGTGGTCGCCTCGATCCGGTCGCCGACCCGGAGCCTGGACAGCTCGGCGAACGGCGCGCCGAAGGTCGCCCCGCGGCCGAACACCACCGCGACCCCGGTCTGCCCGGGCAGCGCGGTGTCCCGGCGGTGGCCGGGCCCGCGCATCAGGTCCCGGCCGGTGGTGCCCTCCACCACGACGGCTCCGTGCAGACCGATCGCCGGGATGTCGAGCAGCGCGACCGGGTCCCCGTCGGCGGCGCCGCCGGTCGGCGCGACCGCCTTGGCCAGCTGGTCCCGGAAGGTCTTGTACGCGGTCGACTGGTAGTGCCGCTGCTGGAGGTGCGAGAGCGTGAAGAGGTACCCGACGAATCCCATCGTGAGCGCCGCCAGCAGGCTGACCGCCCAGGCGCCCTGGAGGAACCGCCGCCGGGCCGGCCGGGCGGCGCCGGGGCCCGCCCCGGCCGCCTTCGGGTCCGGGGCGGGCGTCGCGGCGGCCGGCGCGGCCGGGGTGCCGGGGGCGGGGGGCGCCGGCTTCTCCAGCGCCGGGGCGGTCACGAGCGGCCGCCGGCGGAGTTGCGGCGGCGCAGCAGGCGGCGGCCGAGCAGCGGCGGGACGAGCACGACGGCGAGCAGTTCCAGCGCGGTCAGGGTGGACAGCATCCAGTCGTCCGGCCGCCCGTCGACGGCGACCACGTTGGCCGTGACCTCGCCGGCGGTGGCGGCGCGGCCGCGCGCGACCACCTGGCCGGTCTGCGGGTCGACGACGTCCTCGGCCGCGGCCTGGTCGCCCTCGGTGCCGGTGCCCGCGGCCGGGTCGACCGCGCCGGGCTGGTCGGCCGTGCCGCCGGTGCCGCCCCCGGCGGTCCCGCCGGCCCCCGCCGCGCCACTTGTGCCCCCGGTGCCGGACGATCCGCTGCCGGTGCCGCTCGCCGAGGGGGTCTTCCCCGCACCGCCGCTCGCGCTGCCGCCCGTCCCGCCGGTCGCGGAGCCGGCGCCCCCGGTGGCGGAGCCGCCGGTGCCGGAGCCCGAGCCGGACCCGGTCTTGACCGCCTGGCCGCCCTGCACGGTGCAGTCCAGCGGCGCGCCCTTGGCGTCGCACGGGCTGGGCTGCGGGGCGTTGTCCAGCACGGTCAGCCGGCCGGCCGAGTTGAAGGTCGGGTTGGCGCAGTTGGAGAGGGTGTTGGCGTCGACCGGGCTGGCGTTGCCGGGGATGTGCTGGGTCTGCAGCAGCCCGCCGCGGACCAGGTTGCGCGGGATCGGGGAGTAGCCGAGGCCGTCCGCCTCGCCCTGGCCCTCGCAGAGCACGTAGGCGAGGAAGCGGCTGAGGGCGCTGCCCTTGTCGTTGGTGAAGCGCGGCGGTGGCGGGAGGGCCGCCCCGGCCCGCGGCACGATGAGGTAGCTGTAGCTGGAGAGCGGGTACGACCTCGGGTCGTTCATCGAGTAGACGCCGTCGAGGTTCTGCTGGAGGTAGTCCGGGTCGTCGGCGGCGGTGCTGTCGTCCACGCCGCGGATCTTGGCGGCGGTGAGCGCGACGGCGACGTTGGAGGCGGTCGGCAGGGTGTAGTAGCCGGCCGGGTTGAGCACCTTCACGACGGGCCAGTTGCTGCGCTTGGCGAAGGCGTACTCGTCGTAGCCGATGGTGCCGAGGCCGGACGGGGCCTTGATGTAGCCGGCCACGACGTCGGAGCCGTTCTGCGCGGTCATCCGGCCCGACGGCGGGAAGAACTCGGTGTAGTCACCGCAGCTGACGCCGTTGACGCTCTTGCAGTACTCCTCCCACTGCGCGCCGTGGGTGTGGCTCATCCAGCGGGTGAACTGGGCGGTCGCGCCGGAGCCGTCGGAGCGGACCACCGGGGTGATCGGGAGGCTCGGCAGGGCCTTGCCGTAGTCCGCGGTGATCTTCGGGTCGTTCCAGTTGGTGATCTTGTTGGTGAAGATGTCGACCACGGTCTGCGGGGAGAGCCGCAGGTCGCGGACCTGCTTGCCGGCGACGACCAGGTTGTACATGAAGGTCGTCCCACCGGCGGTGATCGGCACGTAGGAGAAGCCGTACCGGGGGTTCTCGGCCTTGCCGGAGCCGCCGGCCTGGCCGGCCTGGCCGAGGCCGGTGTCGGTCTGCGAGCGGAACGGCACGTCGGAGGCGGTGAAGTCGTCCTGGCCGATGCTCCACTGGTTGCGGCCGGCCGCCGAACCGATCGGGTTGAAGTTGATCTGGATGCCCTGCGGAGCGACGTCCTGGCGCCACTGGTCGATGGCCGGGCCGGCCCAGCTGGAGCCGTCGGCGTTGAGCGCGGTGGCCGCGGAGGCGGGGGTGCTCTGCCCCAGCAGGAGGGAGCCCGCGGCGAGGATCAGGGACAGCAGCACGGCGAACGTGCGTGCCACGGGGCGGCTTGCGGCCTCCCACGACATGGGAACTCCTCTGGTACTGAGGGTGTTGGGGCGGGACATCAGTGCTCCCCGAGGGCGGTGGCCACGCCGGCGGGCCGGGCGGCGGTACGGGCGGTGGCCCCGGTCGAGGGCCGGGCGGAGCCCCGGTGCCTGCCCCGGGCGGAGGCCTCGGCGACGGCGGCGGCGCGGTCGATCCGGCGCTTCTGGCGGCGCGTCAGCTGACCCGGCTTGCGGCCGCCGACGACGCGGGCGGTGACGAACAGGACGAGCACCACGATCATCAGGGTCAGCGCGGCGGCGAAGGCGCGCGCGATCATGTCGGGGTAGGGCTGCTTGACGTAGTTCCAGATGTACAGCGGCAGCGAGACCTGGTGCTCGCTGAACGGATTGCCGTTGAACTGCGAGGTGAACCCCGAGGTCAGCAGCACCGGGGAGGTCTCGCCGACGCCGCGCGCCATGCCGAGCACCACGGCCGTCACCAGTCCGGGCCGGGCGGTCGGCAGCACCACGTTCCAGACCGTGCGCCACTGGCTGCCACCGAGTGCGTAGGAGGCCTCCCGCAGCGTGCCGGGCACCAGCCGGATGACCACCTCGGCGGCCCTGGTGACGATCGGCATCATCATCACGGTGAGGGCCAGCGAGGCCGCGAAGCCGCTCTTCTCGAAGCCGAAGGTGATGATCACGACGCCGAGGATGAACAGGCCCGCGACGATCGACGGCAGCGCGGTCATCGCCTCGACCAGGGTCCGCACCGGCCGGGCCATCCGGCCGCCGACCTCGGACATGAAGACCGCCGCCGCGATGCCCAGCGGGACCGCGAACAGCGTGGCCAGGCCGAGCTGTTCGAGCGAGCCGACCAGCGCGTTGAGCGCGCCGCCCGAGGTGATCGGGGAGAGCGGGGCGGTGTGGTCCATCGACTCGGTGAAGAAGTTGAGGTGCCGGGCCGCGTCGTAGCCGCGCACCAGCACGTAGCCGATCTGGTCGGCGATCAGGCCGACGACCAGCAGGCCGGAGCTCCAGGCGACGACCGAGACCAGCCGGTCCCGGACCATCAGCGGGTTCCACTGGAGGCGGCCGATGGCGAAGTAGCCCACCAGGAACAGGGCGTACCAGCAGAGCAGGAAGCCCTGCGCACCGCTGAACGGCAGGATCCGCTCGTAGAGCATCCAGTCCAGGGCGAGCGAGCCGACCAGCGCACCGACCAGGGTCAGCACGTCCTCGCGGGTGAAGCCGCCGAGCCGGACCCGCTTCTCGGGGCGCGGCGCGGCGGCGGCCGCGGGTGGGTCGGCCGGCACGGCCACGGTGGCCGGGGGCAGGTCGAGGGTGGTCATCGGGCGGTCCCTTCACGGCGGAGCGGCAACGGGCGGCTCGGCAACGGGCGGCGCGACAAGGGGCCGCGCGGCGACGGGCGGCCCGGCAACGGGCGGCGGGTGGCGGGGTGGGCCATGGTCAGTCCGCCGTCGAAGCGCCGGAGCGGGACCGGTTGATCACGAACCCGGCGCCCAGGTTGACCAGCAGGGTGAGCGCGAAGAGCACCAGGCCGGCCGCCATCAGCGCGGAGAGCGAGAGCTCGTCCGACTCGCCGAAGCGCAGCGCGATCAGCGCCGAGATGGAGTTGGCGCCGTTCTCCAGGATGTGGCTGATGGCCTTGAAGTTCGGCGAGATGATGAGCGCGACGGCGATCGTCTCGCCCATCGCCCGGCCGAAGCCCAGCATCACCGCACCGATCACACCGCCGCGGCCGAACGGCAGCACCACCGCGCGGACCATCCCCCACCGGGTCGAGCCCAGCGCGTACGCGCCCTCCCGCTCGCCCTGCGGGGCCTGCGAGAACACCTCCCGGCTGAGCGAGGCGACGATCGGGATGATCATCAGCGAGACGACCACCCCGGCGATGAAGGTGGAGGAGGTGTAGGAGGTCCCGATGTCGCCGGTGCGCACCTTGAGGAAGGGGATCGCGTCGCCCAGGTGGTTGGTCAGCCAGCGGACGAAGCCGATGATGCGCGGCTGGAGGAAGAACAGCCCCCAGAGGCCGTAGACGATGCTGGGGATCGCGGCCATCAGGTCGATGAGCGAGACCAGCGTCGCCCGCAGCCTGGTCGGCGCGTACTCGGAGATGAAGATCGCCGTGGTCAGCGCCACCGGCACGGCGATCACCAGGGCGATCACCGCGATCAGCAGGCCGTTCGGCAGGACGGCGGCGATCCCGAAGTTGTGGGCCTGGGTCTGCCACTTCTGCTCGGTGAGGAAGGACCAGCCCACCTCGCCCAGCGCGTTCGCGCCGCGCAGGATCAGGAAGAACGCGATCAGTCCCATGATCGCGAAGACGGAGAGGCCCGCCACCCGCAGCGCTCCCCGGAACACCCGGTCTCCGGGCGTGGCGGGGGCGGTGATGACGCGGGGGACATCGGGTTCTGGTGGACGTGGAGCCCCGGCGTACGGTGCCGCGGGCTCGGCGGCGGCTGTCATGGTCTGCTCTCCGGCGCGCTCGGTACGGAAGTACTCGGTACAGGGGAGGCCCCGGGCCGTGGCGCCCGGGGCGGAGGACTCGGCGGGGCCGTGACGGCGGCCCCGCCGAGTCGGTGCGACCGCTGGATCAGGGCCGGCGGCGCACCCGCGCCCAGGTCCGGCCCACGGCGGAGACGGCGCGCTCGCCGGCGGGCGTGCCGCCGAGGAAGAGCGCGGCGGGGCCGCCGATCAGCAGCACCAGGCCCGCGACCACCGCGATCGGCAGCAGCAGCCGGGCGGTGCCGGCGCGGTCGGCCGCCGGGGAGCCGGCGGCGACCGGAGCGGCCGCGAGCGGGCCCGCCGAAGCGCCCGGCGTGGCGGTGGCCTTGGCCCCGCCGGCCGCCGCGGCCGGAGCCCCCGCGCCGCCGGTGGCCGCGCCACCGGTACCGCCCGCGCTCGCGGTGCCCCCGGTGCCGATCCCGCCGGCACCGCCGACGGCGCCGTCGCCGAGCCCGCCGGTGCCGGGGCCGGCGCCGGTGGACGAGCCGCCGGTACCGGTGCCGTCGCCGGTGCCGGTGACCGGGGTGGTGGTGACGCCGGTGCCGCCCGACTCGCCGCCGGTGGCGCCGCCGGCCCCGCCGGTCGTCCCGCCGTCACCGCCGGGCGGGGTGGTCGGCGGCGGGGCGACCTGGTTGCCCGGCCACTTGTTGTCCTGCGTCTCCACGTGCTTCGCCGCGTCGAGCGTCTGCTGGCGCTGGGCACCGGTGAGGCTGAGGAAGCCCGGGGCGAGCTTGCCCGGCTCCACGCCGTAGACCTGGCCGCCGTTGGCGACGGTGGTCAGGAACCGGGTGATCGCGGGCGCCTTGTCCGCCGCCCCGCCGGTGGGCACCATCGCGTACTGGACGGTGGTCAGCGGGTAGGCCTGGGTGTCTCGGGCGAAAGCCGTGCCCGCGACGCCGTAGGGCAGCAGCTGGGTCCCGGTGGCGGCGTCGGTCGGCATGTCGCCGACCGCGGACTGGAACCCGTTGGTGGTCGGCGAGACGAAGCCGCCGGCCGGGTTGCGCAGGGTGGCCTCGGGCAGCGAGAAGGCCTTGGCCTGGGCGCTGTCCATGATCGCGAACAGCTTCCGCTCGCCCCGGGCCATCGGGTCGCACTTGAGGTGGTTGCCGGTGGCCGGGTCCGCCATCCAGAGCTGGCAGGTGGACCGGTTCTCCAGGATGGTCCGCAGCACCTGGGTGAGACCGCCGAGGACGGGGTTCCACTCGTACTGCCGCATCCGCTTGGCGGCCTCGCTGACGTCCGTCGGCCCGGTGAAGTCCTGCGGCTGGAGGGTGTCGGCCGGGTACCCGGAGTAGGCGCCCCGCTGGTAGAAGGAGTTCACCCGCATCCCCCACGGATCGTCCTCGCCGTCCAGGAAGCGGACGGCCTCCGGGTCGGCGGCGATCCACGCGGTCAGCTGGTAGACGAGGTCCGTGGTGCCGCCGACGATGGTCGGCTCGAACTCCGCGGGCGTGCACGAGCGGGGCCAGTGCAGCCCGCTGCTCTCAGGGAACCGGTTGTACTGGAGGAAGTCCTCGTCCAGGAAGACGCAGCTGGGGTTGCCGCTCACCGACGCGACCGGGCTTCCCAGCGGCGCGTACGACTGGGTGAGCAGTTTGGCCATCAGGCGCGGGGTCAGCTTCATGTCCCGGAGCTGGCGGCCGGTGTCCGGGTCGTCGACGAGGAAGACCGCCGAGATCCCGGTGGTGGCCAGCGGCGCGTAGACGTACGGCCGGGCCGGGGTCGCGGTGTCGGGGTACGCGGTCAGCGCGACGTCCACGCCGGCCGCCCCGCCCAGGAACGCCGCCCTGGCCTGCGGCTCGCCGCCGGAGGAGGAGTACTGGAAGGCGAGCGGGGAGGACGCCAGGCAGAGGCCGGTCCGCCACTGCTGGACGGCCCGGTTGGCCATCTCCAGGCCGGCCGCCTTGAAGTCGGCGGCGCGGTTGTCGCAGTCGGCGGCGGTGGGCGAGAAGTGCAGCGGGACGACGGTCCGCTTCTCCCAGGCGCACTGCTCGCCGAGCTGGTACCCGGCGTACTGGTTGCCGTCCCACGCCCCGGCGTAGGCCTCCAGGCCGCCGTCGCTCGCGGTGTTGAAGAAGCCGTCCACGTCGCTGAGGTGGTCGGTGCAGTCGACCGCGCCGTTCCGTGCCTTGTACGGGTCCTGGGTGTCGCCGCCGTAGTTGGGCTCGACCACCAGGGAGCACGGGTGCGTGGCGTCACAGCCGAGCGAGGGGCTCTGGGTGGCGGTCCAGATCTCGATGGAGGTCTCGCCCGAGCCGTCGGCGCCCGTGGGCGCGATCGCCATGTTCGACGGGAAGTCCGGCGTCGTGGTGCCCTCCGCCGGGGCCTTCTGGTTGAACCCCTTGCCGCCGTCGGCGTTGTACAGCTTGCTGCCGTAGCAGTCGGTGATCTTGGGGTCGAGGCCGCGGCACTGGTAGACCCGGACGGCGTAGAGCGCCTGCTTGGACCCCTTGGTGACGATGGTCAGCGGGGTGCCCGAGGCGTCGACGGTCGGGGTGAAGCCGCTCCAGGAGACCTGCAGCACCTGGTTGGACAGGTTCTGGGTCTGCGCGACCGTCACGCTCCCCTCGGCGCCCTCCTCCCAGGTGTTCGGGTCCCACACCTTGGGGCCGGGCTTGGTCACGGCGGACGAGGTCGCCGCCGCGGCCTGCGACGACGTGCCGAGGCCGATGGGGGCCACGCCGAGCGCCACCACCACCGACCAGACGAGGGCGACCGCCGGCAACCTCCGGCGCCACCCCCCGCGTCTCGTACCGGGTAGTAGTCGGAGTCTCATGACGGGCACCTCCGTGCGAACGCGCACCGCCGTGACGCGGCGCGAGAGTGGATCAGGCGGCGAGCAGGCCGGCGGTTCCGGTTCGCATCCATTCGGCCAGCCCTACATGGCCGGATCCGGTCGTACCGATGTACGAGACCACAACGCGACGACTCTGTAGCGGAGTTGGGAACTCCACATGCGAACGGCGGGCCCGTGCCGTCGCACGGACCCGCCGTCCCACCGAGCCGGTCGCAGGTGTCGGCCGCCGGTGGTGGAGCTCAGCTGCCGGTGGTGAAGCTCAGCGAGAAGGTGCCGATCGACTGGCCGGCCTTGAAGAAGGTGGTGTTCAGCTTGGTGTCCACGTACTGCGCGCCCTCGGCGTCGAGCTTCAGGTCCGCGGCGGTCACCGTCTGGGTGGCGCCGGTGCGGGTGATGTCGGTCGTGCCGGCCGGGTCGAGCAGCGCCACCGGGGCGGTGCCGCCGACCGGGACCCCGGTGATCGCCCAGCTGTCGGCGCTGAACGCCAGCTGCTTGAAGACCGCGGTCTTGCCGGTGAACAGGTTGACGAAGAGCAGGCTGCCGCCCAGCTGGACGTTGCCGTAGTAGCCCTGGAGGTTGACGTCGCCGCCCGTGACCGGGAACGAGGTGGAGAAGCCCGTGCTGGAGTCGTAGGACGGGGTGGCGGTGGGCAGCGGGATGACCACCAGGCCGTTCAGGGCGGAGTCCTTCAGGAAGGCGGTGCTCTCGTGCACCACCGCGCTGCCGGTCGGGGCCGCGGGGGCGGCGTCGGCGGCAGCCGCACCGCTCATACCGGTCACGGCGAGGACGACTGCGGCACCGGTGGCGGCAAAGCGGGCGCTGGTACGGGTCATGCTGAACTCCTTGGGAGAGGTGATGTGCTGGGTGGTGCGGGCGGTCGTTCGACCGCCCCGACGGCCTTCCTCCTCCGCACTGCCCGGCGGGCGGAGGAGGCCGAAGTCGATGGGCGCCCGGCCGGCTCCGACGGGCACGAAGGGGTGCCCGGGTGTGGCCGGCGGCCACGGGCACGAAGCCCGTGGCCGCCGGATGGTGCGGGGTGTGATCAGCTGGTGCGATCAGCGGGTGTGATCAGCTGTGGGTGGTGCTGCCGCAGGCCGCCGCCGGGAGGGGCAGGAAGCCGTAGCTCTTGATGTCGTTGGTGCCGTTGGAGCAGATCCAGCCCGAGGGGCCGAAGATCGCGCGCAGCGCGGTGCCGTGGGCGTTGGTGGCGGTCCACTCGGCGTCACGGACGACGTTGTAGACCACGCGGCCGAACGCCGAGGCGGCGAACGGGGCGTTGATGGTGTTGGTGGTGGTGTTGACCGGCACCAGGGTGCCGACGTTGCGCAGGGTCAGGTTGGCCGGGGCGGAGGTCGGGGTGGAGTGGCCGCCCACGGTCTGGGACAGGTACGAGGCCACCGAGTACGGGAAGACGGTGTCGGCGCCGGCCAGGCGGGTGTCGACGCCCTCGTTCTCCTCCGGGCCGTCCTGGACGCAGCTGCCCACGGTCGGGTTGCCGATCGCGGTCAGGAAGAAGGCGCGGGTGCCGGAGCTCGCCTGCGGCAGCCAGGGCTTGATCGTGGCGTTGGTCAGCGAGGCGTTGATCTGCGTCCAGTTGGTGATGGAGCAGTCGTAGATGCCCTTGAGCTGGGCGGCGGTCAGGCTCGCCGGGGCGTGGCCGCCGGAGTTGGCGGACCAGGTCACCGCGTCCTTGGCGAACGCGACGAAGATGTCCGACGCCGGGTCGGTGGCCTTCGGGGCACGCGAGGAGCGGGCCACGTCCAGCGCGGAGCCGGAGGTGTTCAGCTCGGTGATGCCGGCGCCGGAGCCGTTCGGGCGGACGATCGAGGAGGCGCCCGACTTCAGCGTGATGTTCGTCGAGCCCGTGGCGTCCCAGCTGTAGTAGCGCGGCGAGG
Organism: Kitasatospora sp. NPDC028961; assembly: GCF_055564815.1. NCBI lineage: Bacteria > Bacillati > Actinomycetota > Actinomycetes > Kitasatosporales > Streptomycetaceae > Kitasatospora > Kitasatospora sp. NPDC028961. The sequence goes on from NZ_JBVHVO010000032.1 coordinate 67,857, forward strand.
TGGTGTCGCCGATGCTCGTCAGGTAGGCGTTGTAGTCGGTCGAGAACCGGGTCGACACGGCCTGCGTGGTGTCGGAGCCCGCGCTCACGATGTCCTGGGCGGCCGGGGTCACGCTCGGGTCGGCGCTGGCGGTGCCGGCGACGACGGTGGCGAGCGAGGTGGCGATGGCGGCGACGGCGAGCAGCTTGGCAGCGGTCTTGCGCATGTTCCTGTTCCTCCGGTGGGAGAGAGGTGCATCGCTTCCCGGGCCCTGGTTGGGGGTCCGGGGCCGGTGGCCACATCCGCGGTGGCCGCTCCGGCAGAGCTGATCCTGTCGGGACGGGCTGTTCCCCCGGAAGGGCCGTCAGCGGCGGCCGGCGATTGTCGACTCATCGGTTCGGACAGGTTTAGTGACTGGTCAGCCCGGCCGCGGCGGGGTGGAAAGCCGCAGGTCGGAGGCCGATGACGTTCTTCTCCAGGTGGCGGCTCGGGGGGTTGCCGGAAACCTGCGCTTCACCGGACCGGGGGGAACGGGCGCGGGCGGGGCCAGAGCCGGGGCCGGGCTCGCCGGGCGCGGACGGCGGGACGCCCGGCATTCCGGCCGGCCGGAACGGGGGTCTGACGAGGCGCCATCCGCCCGGGTCGTCAGGGCGCCGCGCACCGGGCGAGGGTACTACCAGGGCCGGCGGGCATCCCGGCCGGTTCTGCGGAGCTCCTGGCCGATCCACTGGAGCCCGGCCAGGAAGCCCTCGACGCCCGCCTGGCACTGGTCGCGCCGGAGGTAGCCGCGGGCGCTGCGGGCGATCGGGCCGGCCTCGACCGCGCCGGGCCGGGTGCTGCGCACCGGCAGCTGGGCGGTCCAGACCCAGAGTCGGGCCTCGGACTGCCCGACGGTGCACCGCAGGGCGGCCCGCTCGATGATCAACTCTCTGACCGCGTCGGCGAGTTCGTCCTCGCTGCGATAGGTGCGGACGCCGACGCCGAGCTGTCTCCCGTTGGCGGCGCGCAGCGACCAGCCGAGGCACCGGTCGGCGGCGGGAACGATCAGCAGGCGCGGACCGCGCCGCTCAGCGGCGGGCATCGGAGGGTCTCAACGGTGCCGCGCGTTCCGGGAGTTCGAGGGCGGGCTGCTTGGCCAGCAGCACGACGAACCGGCGGAAGGCGTTCTGGCAGGTCGCGTACCGCTCGTAGGCGCGGCTGGAGCGCACCTCGGGGAGCAGGCGCGAACCGGGGACGACCCAGACCCAGCCGATGCCGTCGCGGACATGGGTGATCCGGGCGACCAGGGCGTCGGCGCCGGCGCGTAACCCGTCGAAGCCGCGCTCGGCGTCCGCGGCCGTCTCGTATCCGGCCGCGGTGACCGCGACGACCCGGCCGTTGGGGGCCTTCAGCTGCCAGCGGTAACGCCCGTCCGGTGCCCGTTCGACCCGGAATCCCCCACGCCCTGCACCTGCTGCGGTGTGACCGCGGTTCGACGCGTCCACTGCTCCCCCAGTCCGGTTCCCTCCGAGACGGGAGTAAAGCTATGTGTGCACACGAGCACGCCGGAAGGGAAGGAAATGCACAACTTGCTCCGTTGGCCGCGAAGTTCTCCCTCGTTAAACATTCACCGACTGCACACCAACCACACGCCCGGCCCCCTCACCGAACTCCCTTGACCGGCACAGACCGTTCGATGGCGCGCGAAGACTCAGAGCCGCGCGGTCCAGCGCACCCGCGTCCCCTTTCCGTACGGACCGGGCTCGTGCCAGGCGTCCCCGCCGAGCACCTCGGCCCGCCGGGTGAGGTTGCGCAGACCGCTGCGGCGGCCGCCGGCGGGGATGCCGACGCCGTCGTCCGTCACGGTCAGCAGCACCCCGGGGCGCCCGGCCCGGTCGAGCGACTCCGGGTCACCGCTCACCGGGCGTCCCTCGTCGTCCAGGTGCACGGTGGCGTCGACCTCCACACCGACCCGCGAGGCCCGTGCGTGCCGGGCCGTGTTGGAGAGCATCTCGCGCAGCGCGGCCAGCAGTTGACGGCCGGTCTTCTCGCCGACCAGGCTCTCCACCGGGCCCGTGAAGGTCACCGAGGGCTTGAAGCCGAGCGCCGCGGCGGCCTGGCTGCCCTCCCGCAGCACCCGCGTCCGCAGGGTGTCCGGCGCGTCGCCGTGGTTGTCGTGCTGGAGCGCGTAGATGGTGGTGCGGACCTCCTGGATGGTGGCGTCCAGCTCGTCCACCGCGTTCCCGATGCCGACCTTCACCTCGGGCACGACCGCGCGCCGGGCGGCGCTCTCCAGCATCATCCCGGTGGCGAACAGCCGCTGGATCACCAGGTCGTGCAGGTCGCGGGCGATCCGGTCGCGGTCCTGGAAGACGGCGAGGCGCTGCTGGTCCCGCTGGCCCTCGGCGAGCCGCAGGGCCAGCGCGGCCTGCGAGGCGAAGGTCTCGGCGAGCTGCTTCTCGGTGTCGGTGAACGGCACCGCGCCGCGCGGGCGCCAGACGCAGAGGCCGCCGAGCACGCGGCCGGCGGCGACCATCGGCACCGCCATCGACGGGCCGAAGCTGCGCGCCAGGCGGATCACCACGGTCGGGTCGCTGGACATGTCGTCGAGGTAGACGCTGTCGCCCTGGAGGAGCCGGGCCCCGAAGCTCTCCTTCGGCAGCAGCTCGCCCTGGACGAACTCCGCGGCCTCGCCGGAGGCGTGCGCCACCCGCATCTGGCCGTCGCCCTCGCCGTCCACGGTCGGCAGCAGGATCATGCCGAGCGCCGCGTCCGCCAGCTCGCGCACCTGCTCGGCCGCGACGGTCAGCGCGACCTCGGCCTCGTCGGCGGAGAGCAGCGCCGTGGTGACGGCGGCCGCGCCCGCGATCCACCGCTCGCGCCGCCGCCCCTCCTCGTACAGCCGGGAGTTCTCGATCGCGACGCCGGCGGCCGCGGCGAGCGCGTGCACCACCTGCTCGTCCTCGGGGGTGAAGGCGCCGCCGCCCTGCTTCTCGGTGAGGTAGAGGTTGCCGAACACCTCGTCACGGATCCGGATCGGCTCGCCGAGGAAGGTCTTCATCGCCGGGTGCTCCGGCGGGAACCCGGAGGAGCGCGGGTCGGTGGCCAGGTCGGTCAGGCGCAGCGGCTCGGGCCGGTCGATCAGGGCACCGAGGATGCCCCGGCCGGCCGGCAGCTCGCCGATCGCGGCGGCGGTCTCGTCGTCCACGCCGACGTGGATGAAGTCCGCCAGGCCGTGGCCGCCCGGTGCGATCACGCCGAGCGCGGCGTACCGGGCGTCCACCAGCTCGGCGGCGCCGGTGGCGATCCGGTGCAGCGTCGCGTGCAGGTCCAGCCCGGCGCCGACCGAGACGACGGCCTCCAGCAGCCGCTGCATCCGGTCGGTGACGGCGGCCGCCGACTGCAGCCGCTCCGCCACCTCGGTGACCAGCGTGTCCAGCCCGAGCGAGGAGATCTCGGGCACCCGGTGGGGCGCCGGGTCGGGGGCGGCGGGGGGTGGCAGGTCTGGCGTGGGGTCCATGGTGTCGAGCGTAGTTTGTACGGTTTTCAGCCGAAGGTCGGCGCGGCGGCCGGAGGGCGATCGGCTGCCGCGGTGCCCACCGCCACCGGGCCGTCCGCCGCGCGCTCGCCCTCCCACATCGCCCGCAGCCGGCCGCCCGGCTCCGCGACCAGCTCCGACCAGGTGCCGCGTTCGACCACCCGGCCGCCGTCCAGGACCAGGACCTCGTCGACGGAGCCGTCGTCGAGGCCGGCCAGCCGGTGGGTGATCAGCACGGTGCTCCGGCCGGCCGTGGCGGCGAGCAGGTCGGCGGTGAGGGCGTCGGCGGTGGGCAGGTCGAGGTGCTCGGCGGGCTCGTCCAGCACGAGCACCGGGAAGTCGGCCAGCAGCGCCCGGGCGAGCGCGAGCCGCTGGCGCTGGCCGCCCGAGAGCCGGGCGCCGTGCTCCCCGACCATGGTGTCGAGGCCCGCCGGGAGGGTGTCCGTCCAGTCCAGCAGCCGGGCGGCGGCGAGCGCGGCGCGCAGCTCCCCGTCGTCGGCCGAGGGCCGGGCCAGCCGCAGGTTCTCCCGCAGCGAGCTGTCGAAGACGTACGCGTCCTGGGCGCAGAGCCCGATCACCCGGCGGACGTCGTCCCCGGCCAGCTCCCGACTGTCCACAGCCTGTGGACGGCCGTCGGCGAACGTGATCCGGCCCGCCGCCGGCTCCAGGAAGCGCAGCAGCGCCTGGGCGAGCGTGGTCTTGCCGGAGCCGGACGGGCCGACCACGGCGATCCGGCGGCCGGCGGCGAGGTCCAGGTCGAGGCCGACCAGCGCGTCCGCCTCCTGGCCGGGGTGGCGGACGGTCAGCCCGCGCACGGCGATCGGCAGCGGCTGCCCGGGCAGGGCCGCCGGGGCGGCGGGCTCGGTGACCGGGGCGGGCGCCTCCAGCACCTCGGCCAGCCGGGCCGAGGCGGTCCGGCTGCGCCGGCGGGCCTGGACGGCGAGCGGCATCCCGGTGACGGCCTCGAAGGCGGCCAGCGGGGTCAGCACGACCACCGCCAGGCAGACCGGCGCCAGCGCACCGCTCTGCACCCCCCGGATGCCGACGGCCGCGGCGGCGGCCACCGTCAGCCCGGTGAGCAGCGCGATCAGCCCGGTGCCGAGCGCGGTGGTGGCGGCCGAGCGGGCGGCCAGCCCGGTCAGCGCGGCGTCGGCGGACCGGACGGCGGCCAGCCGGCCCGGCAGCGCCCCGGCCACCGTGAGCTCGGCCGTTCCGGTGAGGGTGTCGACGACGGCGGTGGCCAGCCGGCCGCGGGCCGGGGCCTGCCGCCGCTCGGCACCGGCCGACCAGCGGGCGGCCAGCGCGGGCACCACCGCCCCGGCCAGCAGCAGCCCCAGCCCGAGGACCAGGCCGGCCGCGGGCAGGAAGGCGGCCATCGCCGCCGTCGCGGCCAGCGACACCACCGCGGCCACCGCCGCCGGCAGCCGCCAGCGCAGGTGGTGGTCCTGGACGGCGTCGACGTCGGCGACCAGCCGGGAGAGCAGGTCCCCGCGCCGGAAGGCCGGCAGCCCGGCCGGGGCCAGCACGGTCAGCCGGCGGTACACGGCGGCCCGCAGGGTGCCGAGGGTGCGCAGCACGGCGTCGTGCGAGACCAGCCGCTCGGCGTAGCGGAACACGCTGCGCCCGATGCCGAAGGCCCGCACCGAGGTGACGGCCATCATCAGGTAGAGCACCGGCGGCATCTCGGAGGCGTAGGAGATGAGGTAGCCGGAGGTGGCCATCAGCGCCACCGCGCAGCCGAGCGCGAGCGCGCCGAGCAGGACGGAGAGCGCCAGCCGGGGCCGTACGGTCGCCGCTCCGGCGGGCTCCTCCGGCGGGGTGTCGGCGGCCGGCACCGGCCGCCCGTCGTGCGCGGGCCGGGGCGGCGGTGCGGCGGCCGTGGGCACCGGCGGCCCCTCCAGCCGGACCAGCCGGTCGGCCACCGCCAGCAGCGCCGGCCGGTGCGCGACCAGCAGCACGGTGCGCGCCGGGTCGGCGGTCAGCACCCGGACGGCGTCCACCACGGCCGCCTCCGAGGCGCCGTCCAGGCCGGCGGTCGGCTCGTCCAGCAGCACCAGCGGCCGGTCGTCGGCGAGCAGCACCCGGGCGAGCGCCAGCCGCTGGCGCTGGCCCGCCGACAGGCCGGCGCCGTCCTCCCCGAGCACGGTGGCGAGCCCGTGCGGCAGCCGCCGCACGAAGTCCCGCGCGTGCGCGGACTCCAGCGCCGCCCACAGCTCGGCCTCGCCGGCGCCGGGCCGGTAGAGCCGCAGGTTCTCGGCGACGGTGCCGGCGAACAGGTGCGGGTGCTGCGGCACCCAGGCGATCTGCCGGCGCCAGCTCGCCGGCTCCAGCTCGTCCAGCCGGTACGTCCGCCCGTCGGCGGCGGTGATCCGGACGCTGCCCGCGTCCGGCGCGGTGAGGCCGAGCAGGACGGCGAGCAGGGTGGACTTCCCGGCCCCGCTCGGGCCGGTGAGCGCGGTGGTGGTGCCCGGCCGCAGGGTCAGCCCGGCGGCGTCCAGCGCCGGTGCGCTCCGGCCGGTGTGCAGCACGGTGAGGCCCTCGGCCTCGACGACGGCGCCGGCGAGCGCGGGGGCGGGGACGGTCCCGGCCGGCGGCAGCGGGGTCTCCAGCACCGCGAAGAGCTCGTCGGCCGCTGTCAGCCCCTCCACGCTGGAGTGGTACAGCGCGCCGACCTGGCGGATCGGGAAGTAGACCTCGGGCGCCAGGATCAGGATCAGCAGCCCGGTCTCCAGGTCGAGCGTGCCGTCCACCAGCCGGAAGCCGATCGAGACCGCGACCAGCGCCACCGACAGGGTGGAGAGCAGCTCCAGGGCGAACGAGGAGATGAAGGCGATCCGCAGGGTGCGCAGGGTGGCCCGGCGGTAGTCGGCGGTGATCCTGGCGACGGTGGCGGCCTGGGTACGGGCCCGGTTGAACACCTTGAGCGTGGGCAGGCCGGCGACCACGTCCAGGAAGTGGTGCGAGAGCCGGGAGAGGGTCTCCCACTGCCGGTCCATCCGGCTCTGGGTGGCCATCCCGATCAGCGCCATGAAGAGCGGGATCAGCGGCAGTGTCCCGGCGATGATCGCGGCCGAGGTGAGGTCGGCGCCGACGACCCGCAGCAGCACGATCACCGGGACGACCACCGCGAGCGCCAGCTGCGGCAGGTAGCGGGCGAAGTAGTCGTCGAGCGCGTCGACGCCCCGGGTGGCGAGGGTGGTGAGTTCGCCGGTGCGCCGGCCCGCCAGGTGGGCCGGGCCGAGCGCGGTGGCGTGGTCGAGCAGCCGGCACCGCAGGGTGGACTTCACCCGGGCCACCGAGCGGTGCGCGGTGAGTTCGGTGAGCCAGCCGACCAGCCCGCGGCCGACCGCCGTCAGCGCCAGCCAGAGCAGCGGCGCGGCCAGCTCGTCGAGGCCGGCCCGCTGCTGGAAGCCGCGGACGACGATCTCGGCGATCAGGCTCGCCTGGGCGACCACCAGGGCCGCCCCCGCCCCGCCGAGCAGGACCGATCCGGCGAGGAAGGCGCGGGTGGTGCGGGCGTACCCGAGCAGTCGGGGGTCGACGGGCTTCACGGCTCAGCCCTGGTCGAGCGCGGCGGCCGGGTCGTGCCCGGGGATGTGCTGGACGCCGATCCGCTTGCGGAAGACCCAGTACGTCCAGCCCTGGTAGAGCAGTACGAGCGGGGTGAAGACGGCCGCGACGATCGTCATCAGCTTCAGCGTGTACGGCGAGGAGGCCGCGTTGGTGACGGTCAGGCTCCACTCCGGATTCAGGGTGGACGGCATCACGTCCGGGAACAGCGCGAGGAAGAGCATCGCGACCGCGGCCACGATGGTCGCCCCGGAGAGGACGAACGCCCAGCCCTCGCGGGCCAGTTGGTTGGCCACCAGGGCGCCGACCAGGGCCAGCACCGCGACGACCAGGACGGCGAGGCTCCAGCCGTTGCCGTGGTCGGCCTGGGTCCAGAGCAGGAAGGCCAGTGCCAGCACCGCCGTCACCAGGCCGAGCCGCAGCGCCAGGGCACGGGCCCGGTCGCGGATCTCCCCGACCGTCTTCAGCGCGGCGAACACCGCGCCGTGGAAGGTGAAGAGGGTGAGCGTGACCAGTCCGCCGAGCAGCGCGTACGGGTTCAGCAGGTCCCAGAAGCCGCCGACGACGTTCTTCTGCGCGTCGATGTCGACGCCGCGGACGATGTTGGCGAAGGCCACGCCCCAGAGGAAGGCCGGGAGCAGTGACGTCCAGAAGATGGCCTCCTCCCAGTTCCGCTGCCACCGCGCGTCGGAGCGCTTGGCCCGGTACTCGAAGGCGACCCCGCGCACGATCAGGCAGACCAGGATCACCAGCAGCGGGATGTAGAAGCCGCTGAACAGCGTCGCGTACCAGTCCGGGAAGGCCGCGAAGGTGGCGCCGCCGGCGGTGAGCAGCCAGACCTCGTTGCCGTCCCAGACCGGTCCGATGGTGTTGATCAGCACCCGCCGCTCGGCGGTGGAGCGGGCCAGCGGCTTGGTGAGGATGCCGATGCCGAAGTCGAAGCCCTCAAGGAAGAAGTAGCCGATCCACAGGACGGCGATCAGGACGAACCAGACGTCGTGGAGTTGCATGTCGGATCCTCAGTAGTCCTCGGTAGTCCGTAGTCCGCGGTGGGCTCGGGCGGGGGATCAGGGCTCGGGGCTCGGGGCTGGGGGCTCGGGGCTCAGGGCTCAGTAGGCGAAGGCGAGCGGCTTGTCCGCGTCCTCGTCCGGGGACGGGCCGCGCAGCGTCGGGTCCTCGGTGGGCGGCCGCTCGGAGGTGACCGGCCCGGCCTTGGCGTACTTGACCAGCAGCCGCACCTCGATGACGGCGAGGATCGCGTACAGCACGGTGAAGGTGGTCAGGGCCCCGATCTGGGTCCCGATGCCGACGTTGGGCGACACCGCGCTCGCGGTGGTCATCAGCCCGAAGACGGCCCACGGCTGGCGGCCCATCTCGGTGAAGATCCAGCCGAAGCTGTTGGCGATCAGCGGGAACCCCATGGTGAGGATGCCGATCCGCCAGCTCCACTTGGTGAGGAACGGGCCGAGCTCGCGCTTCGGCAGCAGCATCAGTCTCGGCACCTCGGTGTCGCCGGTGCGGAACTCCGTTGCCAGCAGCCACTTTCGCCGCGTGGTCCAGAGCCCGATCACCCCCGCCACGAAGGAGGTCATCCCGAAGCCGATCATGAGGCGGAAGCCCCAGTAGGTGACGAAGATGCTCGGGATGTAGTCCTTCGGGTCCCCGCCGTGCTGGGCGGCCTCGGCGTTGGCGGTGTCGTTGATGCCGGGGACGGAGGAGCTGAAATCGCTGTTGGCGAGGAAGGAGAGTATCCCGGGGATCTCCAGCTCGACCGAGTTGTGGCCCTTGCCGACGTCGCCGACCGCGAAGACCGAGAACGGCGCCGGGGCCTGGCTGTCCCAGAGCGCCTCGGCGGCGGCCATCTTCATCGGCTGCTGGCGGAACATCACCTTGGCGAGCGAGTCGCCGCTGAGGGCGGTGCCGAGACCGAAGACGACCGCGAGGACCAGGCCGAGCCGCAGCGAGGTCCGCATCACCGCGACCCGCTTGGGGTCGGCGGCCTCCGGCCGGCGCTTGGCCTTCCAGAGGTGGAAGGAGGCGATGCCGACCATGAAGGCCGCGCCGGTGAGGAAGGCGGCGGTCAGGGTGTGCAGGACGACGGTGACGGTGGTGTCCTGGAACAGCACCCGGGCGATGTCGGTGAGCTGCGCCTTCCCGGTGGCCGGGTCGACCGAGTAGCCGACCGGGTGCTGCATCCAGGAGTTGGCCGCCAGGATGAAGTAGGCGGAGAGCACGGTGCCGAGCGAGACCATCCACATGCAGGCGCAGTGCAGCTTCCTCGGCAGCTTGTCCCAGCCGAAGATCCAGAGCCCGATGAAGGTCGACTCGAAGAAGAAGGCGATCAGCGCCTCCATCGCGAGCGGGGCGCCGAAGACGTCCCCGACGAAGCGGGAGTAGTCCGACCAGTTCATCCCGAACTGGAACTCCTGGACGATGCCGGTGACCACGCCCATCGCGATGTTGATCAGGAAGAGCTTCCCCCAGAACTTCGTGGCGTGGAAGTACTTCTCCTTGTCCGTCCGGACCCAGGCGGTCTCCAGTCCGGCCACGATGGCGGCCAGGCTGATGGTGAGCGGCACGAAGAGGAAGTGGTAGACGGTGGTGATGCCGAATTGCCAACGCGCGATGGTTTCGTGAGCGATTGCCAGTTCCACGTCGCCCTCTCTCCGACCCGACCTCGAAGGTCACTTTCCGGACAAACTTCATCTATAGCTGTAGACCGCTGCGTACCCGTGCAAGCTTGTCCGCTTGTGAACGTGAACACGTTCACAAGGGCCAGTATCCATCATGCTTACGAGTGGTTTGCAGGCGGGGTGGGATTGACCGGCGATGCCGTGCGCACAGTCTGCGGACCGGCCCTGGCCTGCCACAACGAGCGCCCGGGCGACTCACGGAACGATCTTGGACGATCCGGCGCTTGACATTCGGCCCATCGCCGCGGCACGCGCGACCGTGCCCGGCCGGGTGGTGACCCGGCCGGGCACGGGCCCGGCGTCTAGCGGTTGCCGTAGGGGCGGGTGATGATCTCCATGCCGTGGCCGGCCGGGTCGAAGAAGTACAGCCCCCGGCCGCCGTGGTGGCGGTTGATCTCGCCGGGCAGCTTCAGCTGCGGGTCGGCGTAGTAGGCGATGCCGCCCGCCTCGATCCGGGCGAAGGCGGCGTCGAACTCCTCGTCGGAGACGAGGAAGGCGTAGTGCTGCGGGGCGATCGCCTCCGCCGGGACGGACGCGAAGTCGAGGGTCACCCCGTTGCCCGTGGCGACCGGGACGAACGGCCCCCAGGCCGTCCCGACCTCAAGGCCGAGGATGGCCGCCAGGAAGGCGGCGGATTCCCGGTTGTCCCGGGCGTGAACGATGGTGTGATCGAGCTGGATTGTCATGCTTCGAATGCCTCCGTAAGGCACTCACGGGCTACCTCCATGCCTCACCCGGACGGTGACCGACACGCGATGCCGTACCGGGATCCTAGGCCGCGGCGGCACCCGCCGACCAGCCCCCGCCGACGAGCCCCCGCCGGACCGGCCGGACCGGTCGGACCGTCATACCGCTTCGCTCACGCGGGGATCACGGCCGGACCGGCGCCGCCAGTGCCGCCAGCTCCGCCAGGTCCTCGGCGCCGAGCCGCAGCGAGGCGGCCGCGATGTTCTCCTCCAGGTGGACCGGCGAGGAGGTGCCCGGGATGGCCAGGATCGAGGGGGAGACCGCCAGCAGCCAGGCCACCATCACCTGCGCCCGGGTGGCGCCGTGCCGCTCGGCCACCCGCTGGAGCGCCGGGTCCTCGGGCACCCCGGAGCCGCCGAGCGGGAAGAACGGCACGAAGGCGATGCCCCGCGCGGTGCAGTCCGCCAGCAGCGCCGCGTCCTCCGCCGAGTGCTCGAGCACGCTGAACCGGTTCTGCACGGCGGTCACCGGTGCGATCGCCTCGGCCTCGGCGAGCTGGGCCGCGTCCACGTTGCTGACCCCGAGGTGCCGGATCAACCCCTCCTCCCGCAGCTCCGCCAGCGCCGCGAAGGACGTCGCGATCGACCGCAGGCTGGGCATCCGCCGCAGGTAGACCAGGTCGAGCCGGTCCACCCCCAGCTCCCGCAGGTTGCGGTGGACGGCCGCGCGCAGCTCCGCCGGACCGGCCGGCTCCAGCCAGCTGCCGTCGGGGTTGCGGCCGGGGCCCACCTTGGTGGCGATCACCAGGCCGTCGCGGTACGGGTGCAGGGCCTCGCGGATCAGGCCGTTCGCCGAGACGTCCTCGTGGAAGTAGAACCAGGCGGTGTCGATGTGGTCGACACCGAGCTCGACCGCCCGGCGCAGCACGGCGAGGCTCCGCACGGGGTCGCAGGCCGGGCCGTCCCAGTCGCGGGCGGGCAGCTTCATCGCGCCGAAGCCCATCCGGGCGATCGGCAGGTCGCCGCCGAGCAGGAGGGAGCCGGCGGCCGAGGCGTGGGAGGTGGTCGTCATGTCGGTAAGCCTCCGCCCGGCTCGCCCGTCGCCCGACCGATCTGGCATGTTGCTGCCATGAGCACCGACCCGATCATCACCCTGCACGGCGAGCGGGAGCTCGTCCAGCGGGCCGGCCACCTCTTCGTCGCCTCGCGTGAGGAGTTCCTGGTCGCCGCCACCGACCTGGTGACCTGGTCGTCGGGCGTCAACGCCGCCTTCGCGGAGGGCAAGCGGCCGCACCTCGTCCCCGGGCTCACCATGCGCAAGCTGTACACCCGGCGCGCCCTGGCCGATCCGGAGTCGCACCGGCGGCTGGTGAGGATCGCCGGCACCGGCATCGAGGTCCGGATCAGCGACGGACCGCTCGCGCGCGAGGCGATCATCATCGACCGGCGCACCGCGATCCTGGCCGGCGCCCCCGTGCGGGGCGTGCGGACGTACACCGTGGTGCGGTCGCCGGAGGTCGTCGACGGCGTGCGCTCGCTGTTCCGCGCCGCCTGGGAGACCGCCACCGACCTCGCCGACTGCGCCCGGCCACCGCACCTCACCGAGCAGGCCCGGCAGATCCTGAGCGCCCTCGCGACCGGCCACACCGACGAGACCGGCGCCCGCCTGCTCGGCCTCTCGCTGCGCACCTACCGCCGCCGAGTGGCCGACCTGATGACGACCCTCGGCGCCACCTCCCGCTTCCAGGCCGGCCTGCTCGCCCGGGAACTGCTGGAGGACGGCGTCACCCCCGCCGCCCGCCGGTGATCTCCGGCCCGATCACGAACCCCTTCGCGGGCCCCTCCGGCACGACCGCCTCCTCGCCGTACGGCGTCCGGACCGAACGGGCGTAGGCACCGCGCTCGGTGTCGGGGCCGGTCAGGACGGTGACGGCGCCGCCTTCGTCGAAATCGTCGATGATCACGTAGATCGGGATGCCGGCGCTCGCGTAGGCGCGGTGCTTGAGGACAACGTCCCGTCGGCGGTTCCTGCTTCCGGGTGACACCGTCTCGACCACCATCGCGAGACCTGAGGCGAGTACGCCCAACCCTTCAGGGTGCTCGATCTCCTCCAAGTCATCGGGGGCGACGAAGACATCGGGGACCATCACCCTCAAACCGTGGATGACGTTACCGTCGTTCGCGGGGGCCCAGCCGGTACCTCGCAACTGGTCGTGCAGCGCCAACAGCATCCGGCGGTTGATCGTCAGGTGGCGGGTCCCGCCAGCGGGCGACATCTCGATGGCTCCCTCGATGATCTCCGCCCTGAAGCCCTCAGGGACGTCCATCTCCTTCCACACCTGCCACAGCGCCTGGTCCAGGTCCACGACGGTCTCCTCGGCTACGAGCGCGGTCATTGGGACACCTCTTCCCGTCCAGTGTGGTCGGCTCGCACGATCCGCATCAAGCCGCAGCCGTACGGTCGCACATGACCGGAGACCGGGCGGAGAGATCCAGGGCGGTTCACCCGGACGGGCGGTTTCAGCGCTGGTGGGGGATCTCCACGCGGAAGGTGGCGCCGGTGCCGGGGGCGGTGTGGAGGGTGAGGGTGCCGCCGTGGGCGTGGGTGAGCGCGGTGGCGATGGCGAGGCCGAGGCCGGCGCCGCCGCCGTCGTGGCGGCTGCGCGAGGCGTCCACCCGGTAGAAGCGGTGGAAGACCCGGACGGCCTGCTCCTCGGTGAGGCCGGGACCGGAGTCGGCGACCTCCAGCAGGCAGAGGCCCTCGGCGGTGCCGACGCCGATCCGCACCGGGGTGCCGGGCGGGGTGTGCTTGACGGCGTTGCCGACCAGGTTGGTGACCACCTGTCGCAGCCTCGCCTCGTCGCCGAGCACCGGTGCGGGGCCGGGCGCGCCGGTGCCGGACGGACCGGTGAGGGCGACCGGGCGGGACGGGTCGAGGGCGGTGAGGTCGTGCAGGGCGTCCGCCGCGAGGGTGCGCAGGTCCATCGGCGCGAGGTCGAGCGGGCGTTCCTCGTCGAGCCGGGCGAGCACCAGCAGGTCCTCGACCAGGGCGCCCATCCGGACGGCCTCGCTCTCGATCCGGAACATCGTCCGCTTGACGTCCGCCTCGGTGGGCAGCGCCCCCATCCGGTACAGCTCGGCGAAACCGCGGATGCCGGCCAGCGGGGTCCGCAGCTCGTGCGAGGCGTCGGCGACGAACCGCCGCATCCGTGCCTCGGACTCGGCCCGGGCGGCGAACGCGGCCTCGATCTGGGTGAGCATCGCGTTGAGGGCGGCGGACAGCCGGCCGACCTCGGTGCGGGTGGCGAGCTCGGGCATCCGGTGCGACAGCTCGCCGGAGGCGATCCGCTCGGCACCCTCCTCGATCCGGCGCAGCGGCCGCATCCCGGCCCGGACGGCGAAGAAGCCGAGGGCCGCGATCAGCACCAGCACCGCGCCGCCGATCGCCAGGAAGGACGTGCGCAGCCGGGCGACGGTGGCGTCGATGTCCTCCCGGGAGACCGCGACCATCAGGTACGCGGGGGTGGGGGTCGGCACGGCGAAGGCGCTGGGGGGAGCGGGGCCGAGGGCGGGCGGCCGCTGGAGCGGCAGGACGAGCGTGCGCCAGCTGCGCTGGCCGCGCTGGTCGGGCAGGTCGAACGGGGTGTCCGGGGCGGCGGCCGCCGGGTCGAGACCGGCCAGCTGCGGCGCCGGGTCGTTCTCGGAGACCGGCTGGCGCACCACCTGCTGGACCTTGCCGTCCGCCGAGAGGTACTGGACCAGGTACTGGCTGGGCAGCGCCGCCGCGGGCCGCCTCCCGCCGACCGAGGGCTGCCGGCTCTCCGGCCAGGTCGTCCGGCCGGGGGCGCGGTGCGAGAGCGGTTCGGCGAAGCGCTGCAACTGGTCGTCGAGCCGCTCCACCAGCTGCATCCGGACGGTGCCGAGCACGACGGCGTCACTGACCGCGAGCCCGGTGGTGACCAGGGCGAGGACGAGGACGAGCAGCCGGACGCGCAGCGAGAAGCGGGGGAACACCGGGGGCGGTCAGCTCTGCGGCGGCCGGCGCAGCGCGTAGCCGATGCCGCGGACGGTGTGGATCAGCTTGGGGCCGTGCGCGGGGCCGGAGTCGAGCTTGCGGCGCAGGTAGGAGATGTAGGACTCGACGATGGAGAGGTCCCCGCCGAAGTCGTAGGCCCAGACGTGGTCGAGGATCTGCGCCTTGGAGACCACCCGGCCGACGTTGGCCATCAGGTAGTGCAGCAGCTTGAACTCGGTCGGCGAGAGCGCGACCGGGGTGCCGCCGCGGGTGACCTCGTGGGCGATCGGGTCCAGCGTGAGGTCGGCGACGACCAGCCGGCCGTCCTCGGCGGGGCCGCCGGCCCGGCGCAGGATGGCCCGGATCCGGGCGATCAGCTCCTCCAGGCTGAACGGCTTGGTGACGTAGTCGTCCGCGCCGGCGGCCAGGCCCTGGACCTTGTCGCCGACGCCGTCCTTGGCGGTCAGGAAGAGCACCGGCAGGTGGTCGCCGGGGTGGCCGTGGGCGGGCCCGGCTATCTGGCCCCGGGTGGTCTGTTCGCGCAGCCGCTCGACCACGGTGAAGCCGTCCAGGTCGGGCAGCATCACGTCGAGGACGACGAGGTCGGGGCGTTCGACGGCGATCAGTTCGAGCGCCTCGGTGCCGCTGGCGGCGGAGGCGACCCGGAAGCCGGAGAAGCGCAGGGAGGCGGAGAGCAGCTCCCGGATGTTGGGTTCGTCGTCGACGACGAGGAGGAACGCCTCGCCCGGGCCGCCGGCCACGGCGGAGCTGCCAGGTGTGGACACAGTGCCTTGCACGGGGGTTCCGCCTCCCGGTCGGACGATGGCGTTCAGCTTGAGGCTAGCCCGGGGAGGCTATGCGCCGTCGATGAATGTTGGATTAACACCTTAGCGGGCGGATTTGGGCGAACGAGCCCGCGCGGTCGGGCTGGATGGTGTGCGTACGACCCGGTGGGCCGGGTGGAGGCGCCGCGCGGCCGCGGCGCGGCCGTTCCCGGCCGGTGAGGACCGCGCGTGACCCAGGGTACGGACTCACCGCGCGGGCACGGACACCGCGCGACCCCGGGCCCGGCACGCCACCCGGTCACGGACAGCGCGCGGCCCGGCCGCCGGAGGAGGTTCGGCCGGGCCGCGCGGGCGCCTGGGGGCTGCGGGGTCAGCCGCCAGGCTCCCTCCCACCCGTGGACGGGCTAGGAGGGAGGCGTCTGGGTCTGGTTCTGGGTCCCCCGGCCACCGGCGCCGCCGCCGAAGCCGCCCGCGCCGAAGCCGGCGGCGCCCTCGACGAGCTGGGTGGCGGCGTACCCGCCGTCGGCGGCTGGCGTGCCGACCACGGTGACGCTCTGACCGGGCTGCAGGTCGGTGACCTTGCCCTCCTTGTTGAGCTGGACCTTGGTGGCGTCGCCGGTGGTCACCTTGACGGTGTTGCCGTTGGCGTCGGTCAGGTAGACGGTGGTGCCGTCGACGGCCTTGACGGTGCCCCGGGTGAAGCCGCCCTGCGTGCCCTGGCCACCCTGGCCCGTGCCCTGACCGGCACCGGCGCCCTGACCGGTGCCCTGGCCGCCCCGGCGGGTGCCGTTCTGCCCGCCGCCGAAGCCGGAGGCCGCCGCCCGGGGCTGCTGCCCCGCTGCGGCCGACTTGCCGGAGCCGGTGGAGCCGTGGTCCTGCTGGTACCAGACGCCGCCCGCGAAGGCCGCCGTGGCGAGCACGGCGCCGGCCAGGACGAGGGTCGGCCACGGCAGCCGGCGGCGCGGTGGCGCGGCCAGCTCGGCGGTGACGTCCCGGGCGTCCGGCGCGGTGGAGAGCAGGACCACCTGCTCGGCGGGGGTGCGCGGCTCGATCTCGTTGCTCATGGTCTGCGGGTCCTTGGTCACTCGTGGCGGAGGGCGTCGATCGGGCGCAGCGAGGCGGCCCGGTTGGCGGGGTAGCTGCCGAAGAACAGGCCGATGGCGACGGCGATGCCGAACGCGCCGAGCACCGACTCGGGGATCACCACCGGCTTGATGCCGACGACGGAGAAGTGCGATCCGGCGAGCCCGGCCAGCACCCCGAGCCCGGCCCCGATCACCGACAGCAGGGTGGACTCGACGAGGAACTGTCCGAGGATCGCCACGCGCGGGGCACCGAGCGCCTTGCGGATGCCGATCTCCCTGGTCCGCTCGGTGACGGTGACCAGCATGATGTTGGTGATGCCGATCCCGCCGACCAGCAGCGAGATCGCGGCCACCGCGCCGAGCAGCACGGTGAAGGTCTTGGTGGTCGACTCCCGGGCCGTGAGCAGCGACGCCTGGTTGCCGATCCGGAAGTCCGCCTTGCTCGGGTCGGCGATCGCGTGGGTGCCGAGCAGCACCCGGGTGACCTCGGCCTGGGCGGCCGTGGTGGTCTCGGCGGAGGTGGCCTGCACCAGGATCTGGCTGACCGGGCCGAAGCCGGTGAAGGCGTTCTGCACGGTCGGCAGCGGCGCGATCACCACGTCGTCCGGATCGGTGAAGCCCGTGCCGCCCTTGGCCTGGAGCACGCCCACCACGGTGAGCGGGGTGCCGCCGACGGTGATCGCCCTGCCGACCGGGTCGGTGGTGGCGAACAGCTGCTTGGCGGTGGTGGCGCCGAGCACCGCGACCTTGCGGGAGCCGAGCACGTCGTCGGCCGTGAAGTACTCGCCCCGGCCGATCTTCAGGTTGGCGGTCTCGAAGTACGCGGGGTAGGTGCCGACGATCGAGCCGGGGCTGTAGGAGATGTCCCCGTACAGCGCGGTGCCGCTGGCGGTGACCACCGGCGCGACGGACTTGATCGAGGTCGCCTCCGGGTCGCTCGCCAGTGCCCTGGCGTCGGCGACCGTGAGCTTCTTGGCGGTGGAGGCGGTGCGCGAGCCGCCGAAGGAGGACCCGGCGGTCACCGTCAGCGAGTTGGTGCCGAGCGAGGTGATCGACTCCTTGACCGCCACCGAGGAGCCGTTGCCGACCGCGAGCAGCAGGATCACCGAGGCCACGCCGATCAGCACGCCCAGCATGGTCAGGGCGGACCGCACCTTGTTGGCGGCCAGGCCGCCGACGGCGAACCGGAGCATCTGCCAGAAGATCATGCGAGCACCCCCTGGAGGTCGGCGGCCGCGAGCAGGGCGGGCGGCGGGCCCTCCACCGGAGCCTGCCGGACGTCGCTGACGACCGCGCCGTCGACCAGCCGGATCACCCGCTTCGCGTGCAGGGCGACCTCATCCTCGTGGGTGATCAGCACCACCGTGCGGCCGGTCGCGTTGAGGCCGTCGATCAGCGCCAGCACCTCGTCGGTGGAGCGGCTGTCCAGGTTGCCGGTGGGCTCGTCGGCGAGCAGCATCGCGGGCGCGGTGACCAGCGCCCGGGCCACCGCGACGCGCTGCTGCTGGCCGCCGGAGAGCTCGTTGGGCCGGTGCCCGGAGCGCTCGGCGAGGCCGACCAGGGAGAGCGCGGCCAGCGCCCGGCGCCGGCGCTCGGCGCTGCGCACGCCCGCGTAGGCGAGCGGCAGCTCGACCTGGGCGAGCGCGGTGGTGCGGGGGACGAGGTTGAAGGACTGGAAGATGAAACCGATCTTGCGGTTGCGGACCAGCGAGAGCTGCTGCTCGTCCAGGTGTCCGACGTCGATGCCGTCCAGCAGGTAGCGGCCGGCGGTCGGCACGTCCAGGCAGCCGAGGATGTTCATCAGGGTGGACTTGCCGGAGCCCGAACTGCCCATCACCGCGACGAAGTCGCCCTGCTCGATGTCCAGGTCGACGCCCAGCGGCTCGCCGGTGGCCGGGTCGGACGGGCCGCGCAGCGCGTGCACGGTGGCGTCGCCGTGGCCGTAGGACTTGGTGAGCCGGCGGATCTGGATGACCGGGGGCGCCGCCGCCGTGCTCTGGGGCGCGGGGGCGGTCCTGCGCCCCATCAGCGGTTCCCGCCCCGGCCGGTGCCGCCGCCTGCGGCCGCGCCGACGCCTGCCACGCCGGCCGCGCCGCCGGCTCCCGTGCCGCCGCGGCTGCCCTGGCCACCGGTCAGGCCCGGGAAGGACCCGTTCGGGAAGCCGTTGGTCCCGCTGGTGGTGGCGAGTTCGACCTTGTCGCCCTCCTTCAGCCCGGAGACCACCTGCACGGTGGTGTCGCCCTCGACGCCCACCTCGACGGTGACCCGCTCGCTGGAGCCGTCCGGCTGCACCAGGGTCGCCGTCCGGCTGGTGCCGGTGCCGGCCAGCGCGGCGGTGGGCAGCGAGAGGGCGTTGTCGGCCTCGCCGGTGACCACCGAGACGGTCGCGCTGAGGCCGGTGCGCAGCTTGCTGGTGTCGCCGGTGATCTGCAGCGTCGCCGCGTACTGGACGGCGGCCGCGCCGCCGCTGCCGCCACTGCTCACCGGCAGCGAACTGACGGACAGCACGGTGGCGTTGAGCTTGGTGTCGGACTGCGCGTTCAGCGCGACGGTGGCCGACTCGCCCTTCTTGAGCTTGAGCGAGTCCAGCTCGGAGAAGTTGGCGGTGACCTGCATCCCGGTCGGGTTGGTCAGCACGATGAAGCCGCTCGGGGCGCCGGAGCCGGTGGTGGTCCCGGTGGACTTGGCGGTGCTCCCGGTGCCGCTGCTCCCGGTGCCGCCGCCCAGCGTGTCGCCGACCTTGTTGGAGACGGACGCGACCGTGCCGTCCACCGAGGCGGTGAGCGTCGTACCGGCCAGCGCGGCCTGGGCGTTGGCCAGGTTGGTCTGCGCGGTGGCGACCTGCTGCTGGGCCTGGGCCACGGCCGCCTCGTCCACCTTGGTGGTGGTGATCGTGGTGGTCTGCGGGACGGGGGTGGTCTGGGGAGCGGGCGCGCTGCTCGCGCCCGCTCCCCGTTCCCCGCCACCGGTGCCGCCACCGGTGGAGTCGTTGGACGAGCCGCTGGAGCCGCTGGAGGACTTGTTCGAGCTGCCCGGGATCTGCTGGGTGGTCGTGGTGGTGACACCGGCCCGCGCCTTGGTCAGGTTGGCGTTGGCCGTGGTCAGCGCCGACTGGGCGGCGTCCACCTGCTGCTGGGCCGCCGTGGTGTCGACGGTGGCCAGCACCTGTCCCTTGGTCACGGTGTCGCCCACCGCGACCTTGACGGCGGTCAGCTTCCCGCCGGTGGTGAAGTCCTGGGCGGCGTCGGTCGGCGAGGCGAGCGTGCCGGTTCCGGACACGGTGGCCAGGACCGTGCCCTTCGCCACGGTCGCGGTTCGGACCTGGGCCTTGCCGGCCGCCTTCTCCGTCCCGCTGTCCAACGTGGTGTACGCCAGGGCCGCGGCGCCCACCAGGGCCACGCCCAGTGCGGAGTTCAGGAGGACGGCACCACGCCGTCGCGGAAGCACCTTCATGCCGCACAGCTTCGCCGGGCGCTCTTGCGGCACCCTGGGCGCGACCTGGGAGAACCCTGACCGGCCGAATCCGGGCATTCCACCACGCTCCACCCGCCCCCAGCCCTCACCTTGCCCACCCCCCGCCCAACCGTTGGCCGAACTCCCAGCCCCTTCCCAGCCATCCCCAGCCATCCGGCAGCCCGGGGCCCTGGCACGCCCCATCGGAGCCGCGCGGCCGAGCCGAACGGCCTGCGCCCGCACCTCCGCGCTTGAGCACGCACACGGTGTGCGGTCCTCGCACACGCGATGCGCAGCAGCGGGTGCTCATTGAGGCACTCCGCCGAGATGGCTAGCGTCATGGGTGCGGGCGATGAACGCGGCGATCGACCCGTATCGCGCCCGACGGCGGAGTCCGTCGCGGCGGAGCATTCAGTTATCGCCCCTCCCCGACCGGACTCCCGTCCGCCCGCCGGGAGGAGCACGCCGCCGCCTCGCACCACTCGACCTCATCGAGAGGAGCACCACATGACCGCCACCGCCATCGAGCCGATCGACCTGATCGCCCACAAACCGCGCGCGCCCCGGGACTTCGTGAAACCCGAGGTGTGGGAGCGCGAGATCGCCCTGCTGATGCGCGACCACCCCTTCGACGAGGTGATGGCCACCCGGCTGTTCGGCACGGCCGTCGGCTACCTCATCACGGCCATGGAGAAGTGGGGCCAGGGCCTGGAGATGTGCTGCGGCCGGATCGTGGACATCGCCGTCCACGTCTTCATCCTCGACACCAGGAACTACCGCGAGTTCTGTGCCGAGCACTTCGGCGGCCGGTTCCTGGAACACATCCCGGAGATCGCGTTCAAGTACGACGGCTCCGTGGAACGGACGGCCCAGATCATCGCGGACAACGGGTTCGAGGTGGACTGGAAGCTGTGGGAGGCGGACTACGCCAAGTGCGGCCCGTGCAGCCCCGGCTCCAACTGCCACTGACCTGTAGGGCCGACCCCGGGGCCCGGAGGCGATTCACGCGATGCTGTTGGTTAATTCGGGCCCTGCTTCTTCTTCGCCCCGCCGAGCTGGTGCTCGGCGGGGCGAAGTGCTGAGAAGTGGCTGGTGCGGGTGCG
>NZ_JBVHVO010000033.1:0-6286 GCF_055564815.1 Kitasatospora sp. NPDC028961
CGCACCCGCACCAGCCACTTCTCAGCACTTCGCCCCGCCGAGCACCAGCTCGGCGGGGCGAAGAAGAAGCAGGGCCCGAATTAACCAACAGCATCTCGATGACGACGGGCCCCCTTCGGCGTGCGACGGTCAGCCCACCGAGGAGTAGGCGATGATGCCGCGACGGAGGCCGTCGACGGCCTTGCGGGCCGTCCGGCGGAGCTCGGCGTCCTCCCCGGCGGCGTCCTGGATCTGGCCGAGCACGTCGATCAGCTGCTTGGTCCAGCGGACGAAGTCACCGGCCGGCATGTCGGCGTCGCGCAGCACCGAGTCCAGGTTGTGGCCGAGGGCCCAGCGGTACGCGGCCCAGGCGAAGCCGACGTCCGGCTCGCGCTGCCCGACGCCCTCGGCGGTGTTGATCCGGTGCTGCTCCTCCAGGGCGTCCAGGTGGCCCCAGATCCGGATCATCTGGCCGAGTGCCTCCTTGGTGCCGCCCTCGGGCACCCGGGGGGCGGCGGCGTCGTCGGACTGCCGGGACTCGTAGACCAGCGCCGAGGCGCAGGCCGCCAGCTCGGCGGCGGCCAGGCCGCTCCAGACGCCCTCGCGGATGCACTCGGAGGCGAGCAGGTCCAGCTCGCCGTAGAGCCGGCCGAGCCGCTTGCCGTCGTCGGTGACGGTGTCGCCCCGGAGGTAGCCGAGGTCGGTGAGCAGGCCGCAGACCCGGTCGAAGGTGCGGGCGATGGTGTGGGTGCGGGAACGCATCCGGCGCTCCAGCTGCTCGGTGTCGCGGTGCAGCCGGTGGTAGCGCTCGGCCCAGCGGGCGTGGTCCTCGCGCTCGTCGCAGCCGTGGCACGGGTGCTGGCGCAGGGCGGCGCGCAGCCGGCTGATCTCCGCGTCGTCGGCGGCGGCCGCGCGGCCCTTGCGGAACCGCTCGGGCTCCAGGTGGCCGGCCTTGGTGCGCAGCGCGGAGGCGAGGTCGCGCCGGGACTGCGGGCTGCGCGGGTTGAAGGACTTGGGGATGCGCACCCGCTCCAGGGCGGCGACCGGGTGCGGGAAGTCGATCATGGCGAGCCGCTTGACCTGCCGCTCGGCGGTGAGCACCACCGGGCGCGGGCCGTCCTGGAAGTCGGGATGGCGCGCGCCGACCCGGCCGTTGCGGCTGACCGGCGGCAGGCCCGGGTCGAGGACGAGCGCGAGACCGGCGAACTTGCCGGTGGGGACGTGGATGACGTCGCCCGGCTTGAGCTGCTCGATGGACTCGACGGCGGCCGCGCGGCGCTGGCTGCTGCCCTCGCGGGCCAGCTCGTTCTCGCGGTCCTTGAGCTGGTGGCGCAGGCCCATGTACTCGTCGAAGTCGCCCAGGTGGCAGGTCATGGACGCGCGGTAGCCGTCCAGGCCCTCCTCGTTGCGCTGGACCTGGCGGGCGATGCCGACCACCGAGCGGTCCGCCTGGAACTGCGCGAAGGACGTCTCCAGCAGCTCGCGGGAGCGGTGCCGGCCGAACTGCGAGACCAGGTTGACGGCCATGTTGTACGAGGGCCGGAAGGACGACTTCAGCGGGTAGGTGCGGGTGCCGGCCAGGCCGGCCAGCGCCTCCGGGTCGAGCCCGCGCTGCCAGAGCACCACGGCGTGGCCCTCGATGTCGATCCCGCGGCGACCGGCCCGGCCGGTGAGCTGGGTGTACTCGCCGGGGGTGATGTCGGCGTGCGTCTCGCCGTTCCACTTGACCAGCTTCTCCATGACCACCGAGCGGGCGGGCATGTTGATGCCGAGGGCCAGCGTCTCGGTCGCGAAGACGGCCTTGACCAGACCCTTCACGAAGAGCTCCTCGACCACCTCCTTGAACCGCGGCAGCATCCCCGCGTGGTGGGCGGCGATGCCGCGCTCCAGCCCGTCGAGCCACTCGTAGTAGCCGAGGACGTGCAGGTCCTCGTCGGGGATGTCGGCGCAGCGCTCCTCGACGATGGCCCGCACCCGGCCCCGGTCCTCCTCCTTGTTGAGGCGCAGCCCGGAGCTGAGGCACTGCTGGACGGCGGCCTCGCAGCCGGCCCGGCTGAAGATGAAGGTGATCGCGGGGAGCAGGCCCTCGGCGTCGAGCCGGTCGATGACGTCGACCCGGCCGGGCGTCCAGACCTTGCCCGGGCGGCCGTTGGGCATCGAGCGGCCCCGGCCGCGGCCGAACCGGTCGCGCGGGTTGCGGTCCAGCTCGGAGCGGGCGAGCCGGACCAGTTCGGGGTTGACGGCCTTGGCCGGGTTGCGCGGGGCGTCCTTGGGGCGGCCGTCGCGGTCCGGGTTGGCGAACAGGTCGTACATCCGGTTGCCGGCCATGACGTGCTGCCACAGCGGCACCGGGCGGTGTTCGGAGACGATCACCTTGGTGCCGCCGCGCACGGTGTCCAGCCAGTCGCCGAACTCCTCGGCGTTGGAGACGGTCGCGGAGAGCGAGGCCAGCACCACCGACTCGGGGAGGTGGATGATGACCTCCTCCCAGACGGCGCCGCGGAAGCGGTCGGCGAGGTAGTGCACCTCGTCCATCACCACGTAGCCGAGGCCGTTGAGCGAGGAGGAGCCGGCGTAGAGCATGTTGCGCAGCACTTCGGTGGTCATGACCACCACGGGGGCGTCCCCGTTGACGCTGTTGTCACCGGTCAGCAGGCCGACCTTGGCCGCGCCGTAGCGCTTGACCAGGTCCCCGTACTTCTGGTTCGAGAGCGCCTTGATGGGCGTGGTGTAGAAGCACTTGCGCCCGGACTGGAGGGCGAGGTGCACGGCGAACTCGCCGACGATCGTCTTGCCGGAGCCGGTGGGCGCGGCGACCAGCACGCCCTCGCCGCCCTCCAGCGCCCGGCAGGCCTCCAGCTGGAAGTCGTCCAGCGGGAAGTCGTAGAGCTGCTGGAAGCCGTACAGGGCGCTGGCCTGCTCCTTGGCCCGGCGGCGGAAGGCCGCGTACGCCTCGGCGGGGCTGAGCTCCCGGTCTTCGGGCTGCTCGGGCTCAGGGGTGTTCATCGCCGTCCGGGTGTGATTGGTGTGATCTCGCATCTCAGCGAGAGGTTACCCGGGAGGACTGACATCGATAGCACCGATTTTTCGCGCTACCGGATCGGTTCTCTCTCACATCCATAGTTGCAAATGTCTTCAAGCAGCGACGAAGCGGCCATCTTCGAACGTCTCCGGTCATTCCCGGTGCCACGCCGTCCCCTCTCCCTACATTCGGTCCCACAGCCACCACGCAGGGGAGTCCCCCGCTCACAGGAGGAGAAGACGATGGCGAACCTGGAGACCTCGCTCAAGGAGGCCATGGCGATCGAGGGCGCGATCGGCGTGGCCCTGGTCGACTACGGCAGCGGCATGGCGCTCGGCACCCTCGGCGAGGGCGGCGAGCTGGACCTCAACGTCGCCGCCGCCGGCAACACCGACGTGGTCCGGGCCAAGATGCGGGCCATGGAGCTGCTCAACCTCCATGACAACGAGATCGAGGACATCCTGGTCAGCCTCACCAGCCAGTACCACCTGCTCCGACCGCTCACCATGCCGAACGGCCGGGGGCTCTTCCTGTTCCTGGCGCTCAACCGCAGCCGCGCCAACCTGGCGATGGCCCGCCACCACCTCAAGCGGATCGAGGTCGGACTGGAGATCTGACCGGGCCGGGCACCAGGAAAGGAGCGCTGTGGCGGTCGCGCTGTACCAGGCCAAGGCCGAGTTCTTCCGGATGCTCGGCCACCCCGTCCGGATCCGGGTGCTGGAGTTGCTGCAGGCCGGACCGACGCCCGTCCGCGACCTGCTGGCCGAGCTGGCGATCGAACCGTCCAGCCTCTCCCAGCAACTCGCCGTGCTGCGCCGGTCCGGCATCGTCACCGCCACCCGGGAGGGCAGCACGGTGGTGTACGCGCTGTCCGGGACCGAGGTCGCCGACCTGCTGCTCACCGCCCGGCGGATCCTCACCGGGCTGATCGCCGAGCAGAGCGTCCTGCTCGCCGAACTCCGCGCCGGCGCCGACTGACGCCCGGCCCGACGGCCCCTGGACGCCGCATCACCTCACATCGGCGGGTGGTGTGTGACATTTCACATGACGCCCTACTGGTCCGGGAAGGTACCTCCCGGCGACCATCGGGCCGTGACCCTCACCGATCCCTTCCTCGACCTCAGCGCCCGCACCGGCCGCTTCGGCCACGGCGCCCCGCGCGCGATCACCCTCAGCGAGGACGGCACCCGACTGCTGCTGCTCCGCTCGGCCGGCCCGCAGGACCGGGTCGACCGGCTCCACCTCCTCGACCTCGCCACCGGCGAGGAGCGCCTGGTCGCCGACCCCGCCGTGCTCGCCCCGGGCCGCGGCGGCGACCGCGACGACCTGCCCGCCGTCGAGCGGCGGCTGCGCGAACGGACCAGGCTGACCGCCGCCGGCATCGGCACCTTCGCCGCCACCGCCGACCTCGCGGTCGCCGTGTTCACCCTGGACGGGCGGCTGTTCCGCGCCGACACCACCGCCGGCACCTGCGCCGAACTCCCGGTGGCCGGACCGGCCTTCGACCCGCGCCCCGACCCGGCCGGCCACCGCGTCGCCTACGTCGCCGACGACGCCCTCCACGTCACCCCGGCGCCCGCCCCGCTGAGCCCCGCCGACGGCGCCCGCTGGGGCGTCGCCGAGTTCGCCGCCGCCGAGGAGCTGGGCCGCGCCCGGGGCCACTGGTGGCGCCCGGACGGCGGCGCGCTGCTGGCCACCCGGGTGGACGAAGCCGCCCTGCCCCGGCGCTACTTCGCCGACCCGGCCCACCCGGACGAGCGGCCCGAGGACTTCGCCTACCCGCAGGCCGGCGGGCCCAACGCGGACGTCCAGCTCTGGGTCCTCGACCTGGACGGCGCCCGGACCCGGCTGCGCTGGGACGCCGAGGCGTTCCCCTACCTCTGCGCGGCCGAGTGGGCCGGCACCGGGGAGGTCCTGCTCACCGTCGCCGACCGCCTCCAGCAGAACGTGCTGCTGCTCACCGCCGACCCGGCCACCGGCGCCACCCGTGAACTCTCCCGCACCACCGACGAGTTCTGGGTGGACGACCTGCCCGGCACCCCCGCCCGGCTGGACGGCGGCCGGCTGCTCACCGCCCACGACACCCCCGCCGCACGCGGCCTGGCCGTGGACGGCAAGCCGTTGGACACCAGCGGCCTGCAGATCCGCCGGGTGGTCGGGCGGCTGCGCGGCAGGCTGCTCTGCGAGACCGGCCAGGGCGACCCCGCCGACCAGTACGTCCACCTGGTCGACCCGGACGGCGGCGCCCCCGAGCCGGTCAGCTCCGGCCCCGGCG
Organism: Kitasatospora sp. NPDC028961; assembly: GCF_055564815.1. Taxonomy (NCBI): domain Bacteria; kingdom Bacillati; phylum Actinomycetota; class Actinomycetes; order Kitasatosporales; family Streptomycetaceae; genus Kitasatospora; species Kitasatospora sp. NPDC028961. The sequence goes on from NZ_JBVHVO010000033.1 coordinate 5,277, forward strand.
TGCACTCCGCGCTGGCCGCCGCCGACACCCTGCTGCTCGTCTCGGCCGGCCCCGACGGCGTCCGCCGCCGGTTGACCGGCCCCTGGGGCGAGGCAGTGCCCACCGACCTGTCCGCCGCCCTGCCGTACCGGGTCGAACCGCGGCTCGCCCGGGTCACCGAACACGGCCTGCCCACCGCCGTGGTGTACCCGCGCGGCCATCTGCCCGGCCGGCGGCTGCCCGTCCTGCTCGACGTCTACGGCGGCCCGGGCTACCAGGCGGTGGCCAACGAACCGCGCCGCTGGCAGCTCCGCCAGTGGTGGGCCGACCAGGGCTTCGCGGTGGTCACCACCGACAACCGGGGCACCCCGTTCGTCTCCCCCGCCTTCACCCGGGCGATCTTCCGCCGCTTCTCCGCGGCCGCGCTGGAGGACCAGGTGGCCGCGCTGCACGCGCTCGCCGCGGACCACCCCGACCTCGACCTGGGCCGGGTGGGCGTGCGCGGCTGGTCCTACGGCGGGTACTTCGCCGCACTCGCCGTGCTGCGCCGCCCGGACGTCTTCCACGCCGCCTGCGCGGGCGCGCCGCCCACCGACTTCCGCCGGTACGACACCGCGTACACCGAGCGCTACCTGGACCTGCCGCAGCACAACCCCGAGGGCTACGCGGCGGACTGCCTGATCGACGACGCGCCGTCGCTCACCCGGCCACTGCTGCTGATCCACGGCCTGGCCGACGACAACGTGCACCCCTCGCACACCCTGCTGCTCTCCCGGGCGCTCACCCGGGCGGGCCGCCCGCACAGCGTGCTGCCGCTGCCGGGCGTCACCCACATGACCCCGGACGGGGTGGGCGAGCAGGTCACGGCGGCCGAACTCGCCTTCCTGCGGGGCGCCCTGGGGTAGCGGCGGCGGGGCACACCGGGGCGTGGACGCCCGGGTGCCCGCCATCGCAGGACCGCGACCGGCCGCTCCCACGGGGGCGGGGGGGCGAGTATCTCGGCCTTCTAGCCCCTCCCACCCCCCCCCGTT
>NZ_JBVHVO010000033.1:6296-63419 GCF_055564815.1 Kitasatospora sp. NPDC028961
CCGCCTGCGCCCCGGCCGGTACGGCGGAGCCTGCGACGGGGGATCAGGACCCGGGCCGGGCCGGATGATCCGGCTGCCTCCGGCCGCCCGAGGCCCCCCCCCCCCCCCCCCTTCCACCCCCCCCCCCCCCCCCCCCCCCCCCCCCCCCCCCCCCCCCGCGTCCGGCCCGTCGCCCCGTCCCATCCCTTCCGTGTGACCCATGACATGTGAAATATTACCTGCGCTCCACCGACTGTTTCCCGACTCCACCGACTCCCCCGACTCCCCCGACCACCCACCGTCCGGAAAGGACCGGTCAGTTGCGCAGACTGTCCGCGGCACTCGCGGCCGCGCTCACCACGAGCGCGATAGCGGCCTCCCTCCTCGGCACCCCCGCCCAGGCCGCTCCCCCCTCCCCCGCCCTCACCGCGGCCGCCGCCGCCCAAGGCGCCGAGGAGGGCGGCGCCGAGGCCCCGCCCGGCCCGCTCGCCCCCCAGGAACGCGAGCGCCAGTCGCTTCGCACCAAGGCCCTGGAACAGGTCAACAAGGGCTCCGTGGCCAAGACTTCGCAGAAGCGGGCGCCCGCCAGGGTGAAGATCGGCAACGACTACGTCCAGCTCGCGCAGCAGCGCACGGACAAGGTCTTCGTGATCCTCGCCCAGTTCGGCGACCAGGTGGACAACACCACCGAGTACAACGGGCAGCCCCGCTACGGCGGCACGCCCGGCCCGCAGCACAACACGATCCCCGAGCCGGGCAGGAGCGACAACCACACGCTCTGGTCCAAGGACTTCGACCGCGACTACTACCAGCAGCTGTTCTTCGACGACGCGCCCGGCGCGGTCTCGATGCGCAACTACTACCGCACCCAGTCCTCCGGCCGCTACGACGTCGAGGGCACGGTCAGCGACTGGGTCACCGTGCCGTACAACGAGGCCCGGTACGGCAGCAACAAGGGCCCCCAGGGGTCCGGCGCCTGGACGCAGGGGCAGGAGTTCGTCCGGGACGCGGTCAAGGCCTGGTACGACGGCGAGGTCCGCAAGGGCCGCTCCGCCGCGGACGTCAAGGCCGAGCTGGCCCAGTACGACGTCTACGACCGCTACGACCACGACAAGGACGGGGAGTTCAGCCAACCGGACGGCTACCTGGACAACGTCATCGTGGTGCACGCGGGCGTCGACGAGACCTGGGGCGGCGGGGCGCAGGGCGCCGACGCCCTCTGGGCGCACCGCAGTTGGGCCTTCCCGGACCCGGCCGGCCAGACCGGCCCGGTGGGCAACCGGATCGGCGGCGCCCCGGTCGGCGACACCGGCCTGTACGTCTACGACTACGTGCAGGGCGGCGAGAACAGCGGCGTCGGCCTGTTCGCCCACGAGTTCGGCCACAACCTCGGCCTGCCCGACCTGTACAGCACCAGCGGCGGCGACAACAGCGTCAACTTCTGGTCGCTGATGTCCTCCGGCTCGTACCTCGGCAAGGGCAGGAACACCACCGGCGGCTACCCCGGTGACCTCGACGCCTGGAGCAAGCTGCAGTTCGGCTGGCTCGACTACGACGAGGCGCAGGCCGCCACCCGCTCCAGCCACGCGCTCGGCGTCAGCGGCTACAACACCGACCAGGCCCAGGCGGTGCTGGTGCACCTGCCCGACGGCACCACCAGCACCGACCTGGCCGACCCGAACCAGGGCGCCCACCACTGGTGGAGCGGGACGGGCGACAACCTGGACAACTCGCTGGCCCGGACGGTCGACCTGCGCCCGGTGAGCGGACCGGTCACGCTGACCGCCGCCACCTGGTACGACATCGAGCAGGACTACGACTTCCTCGCGGTCGAGGCCTCCACCGACGAGGGGAAGACCTGGAAGGCGCTCGGCGGCACCGTCGACGGCACGCCGATCGGCAACACCACCGCCAACACCCCCGGTCTGACCGGCACGTCCGGCGCCTACCGGCAGCTGTCCGTCCCGCTGGACGGCTACGCGGGGCAGCAGGTCCGGCTGCGCTTCCACGTCACCTCGGACAACAACACCCACGGCCGCGGTGTCCTGGTCGACACCGTCCGGGTCGCCGCCGGCGCCACCGAGCTCTTCGCCGACGGCGCCGAGAACGGGGCCAACGGCTGGACCGCGACCGGGTTCTCGGTGGTCACCGGCCGCACCGCGGTCACCTCGCACCCGCGCGCCTACCTGGTGGAGAACCGCCGGTACGCGGGCTACGGCGCCTTCCTGAAGACCGGCCCGTACAACTTCGGGTACACGGGCGTCGACGGCAAGAAGGACATCGTCGACACCTACCCGTACCAGGAGGGCGTGCTGGTCTGGCTCTGGGACACCGGGTACGGCGACAACAACACCAAGGACCACCCCGGCGGCGGGCTGATCCTGCCGGTCGACGCCCACCCGGCGCCGATCCGGTTCGCCGACGGCACGCTGGTCAACGCCCGCGCGCAGACCTTCGACGCGACCTTCTCGCTGAAGCGGACCACCGGCTTCACCCTGCACAAGGCCGGTGTCCCGGTGCGGATCGGCGCCGAGCCGGCCGTCGCCGCCTTCAACGACCGCACGGGGGTCTACTCCGACCCCGCCACGCCGCAGCTCGGCGTCAAGGTGCCGGACACCAACACGAAGATCGAGGTCGTCCGCGAAGCCCAGGACGGCCGGATCACCACCGTCCGGGTGGGCCCGGCCTCCTGAGGCCCGCCACCCGCGCGCACCGCACCACGGGCCGTGGCCCCCGGATCCGTCCGGGGGCCACGGCCTCGCGTCGTCCGGGGCCGGGCGCTCCCGCAGAGGCGGCCGGGCTCCGCGACCCGCCGGCCGCCCGGCCCGCACCGACCACGCCAGGCACGCCGGGCACAGCGTCCGCACCGGGCACCGCCCCCACCCCCGCCCCCACCGGCCCGCGAGACCCCCGCGCCCCGACCGCAGAAGGCCCGTACCCACCAGCGGGTACGGGCCTTCGAGACGTTGGAACCCGGTCGGACGCGGCCCTCAAGAGGTTCCCCGCCGCGCCCGACCGGGGGTCGGGAGGAGGGCCCGCGGACGGGCCCCCGGGGTGCCGCCGGACCGCCCGGCCCGCAGGCGGGCAGGGGTGGTCCGGTGGCCGGAGCGTCAGGCCTCCGGGAAGTGGCAGGCCGCCTGCCGGGTGCCCGGTCCGGCGATCCGCAGCAGCGGACGCTCCGTCCGGCAGAGCTCCTGGGCCTTCGGGCACCGCGGGTGGAAGCTGCACCCGGACGGCGGGTTGGCCGGGCTCGGCGGGTCACCGAGCAGCACGATCCGCTCGCGCGCCCGCTCGGCGGCCGGGTCCGGCAGCGGCACCGCGGAGAGCAGCGCCCGGGTGTAGGGGTGCGCGGCGTTGCCGTAGACCTCCGCCTTGTCGCCGATCTCGACGATCCGGCCGAGGTACATCACGGCGACCCGGTCGCAGACCCGCTTGACCACCGAGAGGTCGTGCGCGATGAAAACGTACGCCAGGCCGAGCTCGTCCTGGAGCCGCTCCATCAGATTGACCACCTGGGCCTGGATGGAGACGTCCAGCGCGGAGACCGGCTCGTCGGCGATGACCAGCCGGGGCGAGGTGGCCAGCGAGCGGGCGATGCCGATCCGCTGGGCCTGGCCGCCGGAGAACTCGTGCGGGTAGCGGTCCAGGTGTTCGGGGATCAGTCCGACCAGCTCCATCAGCTCGGCGGCCCGCTTGCGCGCCCCGGCCGCGCCGGCGCCCTGGACCAGCAGCGGCTCGGAGATGATCCGGGCCACCGTCTGGCGGGGGTTGAGCGAGGAGTACGGGTCCTGGAACACCATCTGGAGGTGCCGCCGGTGCGGGCGAAGCGCGGCCTGCGACAGGCCGCCGATCTCGGTGCCGTCGAAGGTGACGGTGCCCGCGGTGGGGTCGAGCAGCCGGACGATCATCCGGCCGGTGGTCGACTTGCCGCAGCCGGACTCCCCGACCAGGCCGAGCGTCTCGCCCTGGGCGACGTCGAAGCTCACGCCGTCGACGGCCCGGATCGGGGCGCCGGCCCGGCCGGTGCGGCTGCGCCGGCCGGGGAAGGTCTTCACCAGGTCCCGGACGGACAGCAGCGGCTCGGCGGAGCGCGGCCGGTCGGCCGTCAGCGGTCGGTCGTTCATGAGCGGGCTCCCAGCGGCACCAGCGGCAGGTGGCAGGCGGCCTGGTGGCCGAGGGCGAGCGGGCCGAACGCGGGGCGCTCGGCCAGGCAGCGGGCGTGCTCCTCGGCGGTGGCGGCGCTGGTGCGGGCGCAGCGCGGGGCGAAGGTGCAGCCGGGGGCGGGGGCGATCAGCGACGGCGGGCTGCCGGGGATGGCCCGCAGCGGGGCGTCGTCGGTGTCGTCGAGGCGGGGCAGCGAGTCGAGCAGCCCGCGGGTGTACGGGTGCGCGGGGGCGCCGAACAGCCGGTCGACGGGGGCCTGTTCGGCGGCCCGGCCGCCGTACATCACCAGCACCTCGTGGGCAACCCGGGCGACCACGCCGAGGTCGTGGGTGATCATGACGACGCCGAGGCCGCGGTCCTGTTGGATGCGGGCGATCAGGTCGAGGATCTGGGCCTGGACGGTGACGTCCAGGGCGGTGGTGGGCTCGTCGGCGATCAGCAGGTCGGGTTCGCAGGCGAGCGCCATGGCGATCATCACGCGCTGGCGCATGCCGCCGGAGAACTGGTGCGGGTACTCGTCGACCCGGCGGGCCGGCTCGGGGATGCCGACCTCGCCCAGCATCTCCACGGCCCGGGCGCGACCGGCCCTGCGGTCGGCCCTGAAGTGCACCCGGTAGTGCTCGGCGATCTGCTCGCCGACGGTGTAGAAGGGGTGCAGGCTGGACAGCGGGTCCTGGAAGATCATGGCGATCCGCCGCCCCCGGACGGTGCCCAGCTGCCGCTCCCCCAGGCCGTTCAGCTCCTGTCCGGCCAGCCGGATCGAGCCGGTGACGGCGGCGCCGCGGTGCAGGCCCATCACGGCCAGCGAGGTGACGGACTTGCCGCTGCCGGACTCCCCGACCAGGCCGAGGGTCTGCCCGGACGCGACGGTGAAGGAGATGCCGTCGACGGCCCGGACGGTGCCGCGCGGGGTGTCGAAGGAGACGGCGAGATCCTCGACCTCCAACAGTGCCATCAGTACCTCACTCTCGGGTCGACGTAGGCGTAGAGCAGGTCGACCAGCAGGTTCGCCGCGACGATGAAGAAGGCCGCGAGCAGGGTGACGCCGAGGATGACGGGCTGGTCGGAGCGGATCAGCCCGTCGTAGAAGAGTCGGCCGACCCCGGGCAGACCGAAGATCGACTCCGTGATGACGGCGCCCGCGAGCAGTCCGCCGAGGTCCATCCCGAAGATGGTGAGGATGGGCGTCATCCCGGAGCGCAGCCCGTGCTTGACCGTCACGGTGAAGGCGGGCAGGCCCTTGGCGCGGGCGGTGCGGATGTACGGCTCGGCCATCGTCTCGATCATCGAGTTGCGGCTCTGCCGGGCGTACATGGCCGCGTAGAGCAGGGCCAGCGCGATCCAGGGGAGCAGCAGGTTGGAGGCCCAGCCGAACGGGTCCTCGGTGAGCGCGTGGTAGGACGGGTAGGGCAGCAGGCCGGCGGTCCGCACGACGCCCCAGATCAGCATGATCGAGGTGAAGTAGACCGGCAGCGAGGCGGTTCCGACCGACAGCACCATCAGGGTGCGGTCGGTGAGGCCGCCCTTGCGCAGGGCCGAGGTGATGCCGGCGCCGAGGCCGAGGACCAGCCAGAGCGCCGCCGCGCCGAAGGCGAGCGAGACGGAGACCGGCAGGCGGTCGGTGAGCAGGTCCCAGACCGGCAGCCCGTACTCGTAGGAGTAGCCCAGGCAGGGGAAGCCGCAGTGCACGGCGCTCGGGCCGCTGCCGTAGTCGCGGCCGGCGAAGATGCCGCCCAGGTAGCTGCCGAACTGGTCCCAGACCGGCGCGTCCAGGCCCATCGCCGCCTTGACGGCGGCGAGCCGCTCGGGGCTGCAGGTCTTGCCGCAGGCGGCCGCGGCCGGGTCGTTGGGCAGCAGGTAGAAGATGGTGAAGGTGATGGCGCAGATGGCGAGCATGATGCCCGCGACGCCGATCAGCCGGCGGCCGAGGTAGATGATCACGACCGGCCTCCCCGGGGGTCGAGGATGTCGCGCAGCGCGTCACCGAGCAGGGTGAAGGCGAGCACCGCGATGAAGAGGAAGACCGTCGGGATGAGGAAGTAGGTCGGATCGGTCTCGTAGTGGAGGATGCTCTCGGCGATCATCTGACCCCAGGACGCGGTGGGCGGGCGGACGCCGACGCCGAGGTAGCTGAGGGCGGCCTCGGTGGCGATCATGCCGGGGATCAGCAGCGTGGTGTAGGCGATGATCGGGCCGGAGACGTTCGGCAGGATCTCCCGGGTGAGGATGCGCCAGGAGCGCGCGCCGCCGACCTTGGCCGCCTCGACGTACTCGCGGTGCTTGAGCGAGAGGGTCTGGCCGCGGACCACCCGGGCGATGCCGGGCCAGCCGAACAGGCCGATCACCAGGGTCATCAGCAGGATCCGGTTGACGTCCTTGGCCACCGACATCATGGCGATCATGAAGATCAGCGAGGGGAAGGACATCGTGAGGTCCATCAGCCGGGAGAGCGCCGCGTCGACGCGGCCGCCGAAGTAGCCGGCCACGATCCCGGCCAGGGTGCCGGCGATCACGACCAGCGCGGTGGCGGTGAACGCGATCAGCAGGGAGACCTGCCCGCCGTGCAGCACGCGGGCGAACAGGTCGCGGCCCGAGCCGGGTTCGACGCCGAACCAGTGCCGGGTGCCGATCCCGCCGAAGGCGCCGATCGGCGTGCCGCCCATGTAGGGGTCGATGGCGCGCTTGTCGAACTCCTCGGGGGTCCAGCCGCCGAGCGAGCTCAACGGGCCGGCCAGGGCCGCCGCCAGGACCAGCACGGCGACGGTGATCAGGCCGAACCGGGCCGAGCCCTGGGCCCACAGCCGCTCCCCGACGAGCCGCCAGGGCCCGCGCCCGGCGGCCTCCGCGGGGCCCGCCGCCGTGTCCTCCACGGCGGCGGGGTCAGTGGTAGTACTCATCGCTGACGTTCCCTCAGCCCTGGCTCTTCGCAGGGTCCTTGAGGCCGACCACAGCCATGTCGATCATACCGGCGTAGCCGGAGTTGCCGAACGCGCCGGCCACGTTGGTACCGACCAGCAGCGGGCGGCGCTGCCACATCAGCGGCACGGCGGGGGCCTTCTTCACCAGGTCCTCGTCCAGCTGCTTCCAGGCGGCGTTGGCCTCGGCCAGGTCGGTCATGGCCGCGATCTGGTCCATCCGGTCCATCGTGGCCTGGTCCCGGAACTGGCTGTAGTTGCCCTGGTTGCCCTTCTCCTTGATGGTGCGGCCGTCGAAGAGGAACGGCAGGAAGGTCGCGGCGGACGGGTAGTCCGGGCACCAGCCGTTGATGGTCAGCTCGGGGGCGTTCTTGGTGTCGCCGACGGTGTCGGAGAAGGCCGACGCGTCCACGGTGTTCACGGTGACCTGGACGCCGGCCTTGGCCAGCGACTGCTGGAGCGCCTCGCCGCGGCTCTTGTCACCGATGGACACGAGGAGCGAGACCTTGAGGTCGGTCTTGCCCGCCGCCTTGAGCAGGTCCTTGGCCTTCTCCGGGTCACCGGCGGCCGGGATCTTCAGCGGATCGGCCTTGGCCCCGGCGGTCAGCGAGGGCGGCAGGAAGGAGGTCGCGACGTCCGCCATCGCCGGGCCGCCGAAGGCGGTGACCTGGGCCTCGCGGTCGACCGCGTACATCATCGCCTCGCGCACCTTCGGGTCGTCGAAGGGCGCCTTGGCGGTGTTCAGGTACAGCATGTCGGTGCAGCCGGTCTGCTCGGCCACCATGCGGGCCTTGACGTCCGCCTTGGGCAGCACCTTCGAGACGGACTCGTGCTGCATCCACGGCATCTCGATGGTGGAGGCGTCGGCGCCGTCACTCGCGATGACCCGGTCGTCGGCCTGGCCGCCCTTGAGGCCCTGAGTGACCACGATCTTGTCCGGGTACGCCTTGCGGACCGTGTCGGAGGCCTGGTCCCAGTTGGTGTTGCGGACCAGCACGAGCTGCTTCCCGCGGTCGTAGGAGGCGATCTTGTACGGGCCGGAGGAGAACGGCCGCGAGTCGTACAGGGTGCCCTTCTCCTGCGACTGCGGCACGGGCGAGAAGGTCGGCAGGGTGGCGGTGTACGAGAACTCGGCGACCGGGCGCTTCAGGTGGAAGACGATGGTCTTGTCGTCCGGCGTCTCGATGCTGGGCAGGTGCTCGCCGTTCAGCGGGCCCTTGTAGTTCTCGCCGCCGGCCAGGTACTGGATGGCGTAGTCGGGGCCACCGGTGAGGTCCGGGGCGAAGGACCGCTCGACGTTGTACTTGACGTCGGCGGACTTGATCGGGCTGCCGTCCTCGTACTTGAGGCCGTCGCGCAGGGTGAAGGTCCAGGCCTTGCCCCCGTCGGAGGACTTGCCGAGGTCGGTGGCGAGGTCCGGGACGATCTCACTGCCGGCGCTGCCCGGCTCGGACTTGAAGGTGACCAGCGTGCGGTAGATCAGCCGGGTGCCGAAGTCCATGTGCGGCAGCACCCAGTTGCGGGCCGGGTCGAGGTGCGCGAAGTCCTGGTTGGTCAGCACGGTGAGCGTGCCGCCCTTGACCGGGGAGCCGCCGACGATGGAGCCGGCCGCCGCGCCCGGGCCCTTGGTTCCGGCGGCCGTGGTGTCACCGGCGGTGTCGCTCTTGTCGTTCTTGCAGGCCCCGAGGCCGAGGGTGAGTGTCGCCGCGAGGGCCGCCGCGAGGGCGGCGTGGGTGCGCCTGTTCATGTGCAACTCCGCAGTGGGGGGCCGCCGTTGATGGCCCGTCGTCCGACCCCGGAGGTGATCCGGGGATCGACCGGGAGGGCGCCTCGACAGGTCTGGCCGCTCCGCGGTGTGACCCGTAACATAGTAATGTGAAATTGCACTGCACAAGAGATGACGCGTCCCGTTATCGAGCTGTGTCCGTGCCACCCCGCCGCCCCGCATAGGAGACCCCCCGGTGACCCTCCGTCAGACCGGTCTCAACACCAGCAGCCACGACCTGCCGACCTCCCCCGCCCTGGAGGCCTACATGGCCACCGCCTGGGCCCCCACCCCGCTCGCCGACGACCGGCGCGTCCCCGGGTACGCCGCCATGCCCGGCCGCCGCGCCCGGCTCTCCGCCGCCTTCCCCGGCGAACGCCTGATCGTCCCGGCCGGCGAGCTCAAGGTGCGCAGCAACGACGACGACTACCGGTTCCGCCCGCACAGCGCCTACGCCTGGCTCACCGGCCTCACCGGCGAGGACCAGCCCGGCCACATCCTCGTCCTGGAACCCGCCGGCCCCGAGGGCCACGAGCCCGTCCTCTACCTGCGCCCCCGCTCACCGCGCGGCGGCGACTCCGCCCGCGGCGGCGAGTTCTACCGCGACCGCCGCTACGGCGAGTTCTGGGTCGGCCGCCGCCCCGACCTCGCCGAGGCCACCCGCCTCACCGGCCTGCGCACCGAGCACCTCGACGACCTCGACAAGCTGCTCACCGGACCGCAGCCCGCCACCCGCGTGCTGGCCGGCGTCGACACCGCCCTGGACGCCGCCACCGACCGGCCCGGCTCACCCGCCCGGCGCGCGGACGACGCCGCCCTCGCCTCGGTGCTGTCCGAGCTGCGCCTGGTCAAGGACGCCTGGGAGGTCGAACAGCTCCAGCTCTCCGTCGACCACACCGTGCTCGGCTTCCAGGACGTCGTCCGCGCCCTCCCCGCCGCCCTGCGCCACCCGCGCGGCGAGCGCTGGATCGAGGGGATCTTCAATCTGCGCGCCCGCGCCGAGGGCAACGGCACCGGCTACGACACCATCGCCGCCTCGGGCGCCCACGCCTGCGTCCTGCACTGGATCCGCAACGACGGCGCGCTCGACCCGAACGCCCTGCTGCTGCTCGACGCCGGCGTCGAGACCGACACCCTGTACACCGCCGACATCACCCGCACCCTTCCGCTGAGCGGCACCTTCAGCCCCGCCCAGCGCCAGGCCTACGACCTGGTGCTGGCCGCCCAGGACGCCGGCATCGCCGCGCTGCGCCCCGGCGCGCGGTTCCGCGACTTCCACCTCGCCGCGATGCGGGTCTTCGCCGAGGGCCTCGCCGACTGGGGCGTCCTGCGGATCCCCGCCGAGCAGGCCCTCGCCGAGGACAGCGGCCTCTACCGCCGCTACACCCTCTGCAGCAGCGGCCACATGCTCGGCCTGGACGTGCACGACTGCGCCAAGGCCCGCGCCGACACCTACCTCGACGGCGTCCTGGAGGAGGGCCACGTCCTCACCGTGGAGCCCGGCCTCTACCTCCAGCCCGACGACGAGACCCTCCCGCTGGAACTGCGCGGGCTCGGCATCCGCCTGGAGGACGACCTCGTCATCACCGCCGACGGCGCCCGGCTGATGTCCGACGCACTCCCCCGCACCGCCACCGCCGTCGAAGCCTGGATGGCCGAACTGCTCGCCTGACCACCACCGCGCCACGGGCAGGGGGCCGGCTCAGGCCACCTTGACCGTCCGGTCCCCCTGCCGCACGGTGACTTCCACCTCGCCGCCGATCGCCGCCGCGTAGGCCCGCAGGTTGTCCAGGCTGTCCACCTGCCCGTGCTCGATCTGCGACACCCGCGCCTGGCTCACCCCGAGCAGCCCCGCCACCTCCTTCTGCGTCAGCCCACCTTCCGCCGCAGCTCCGCCAGCTCGTGACCACGGATCCGCGCCAACGACTCCTGCCGCATCCGCGCCCGCTCCGCCTCCGCCTCCGGCGTCGCCGGCGCGGGATTGCGCCGCTGCGCCTCGGCCCACACCTCGGTCCAACTACGACCCTTCATGCGCGCGCTCCCTCACCGGCCCATTCCCCCACACCGGCCCGGCCGTAGCGCGACTCCGCCGTCCCGCCACCCTCGCGGGGGATGACACGGCCGGCTCTTCGCGCCCCCGGTGTGCGCCCGGTGGGGCGAGTGGCCGTCCGCCTCAGCCCCGGGCCGCCCGCCACAGCTCGCCGACGATCTCCGCGGCCGGGCCGCCGCGGGCCGCGCGGTGGCCGGTGCCGGCCCACAGGTGCATCGCCGCGGTGTCCGCCTGGGCGGCCGCCGCCGCCCGCAGCGGCTGGGTGAGGTGGTGCACCTCCGGGTAGGCGGCCGGGGCGTACGGCTCGTACCGGTCGATGAACGCGTTGCGCAGCCCGCGCGCCGGGCGGCCGGTGAACGCGCGTGTCACCACCGTCTCCGGGAGTTCGGTCAGCGCGGCCCGGTGCGCCGCGTTCGCCCCGGACTCGTCCGCGCGCAGCAGCGCCGTCCCCACCTGGACGGCCACCGCCCCGGCCCGCAGCGCGGCCGCGACCACCGGCCCGTCGGCGAGCCCGCCCGCCGCGATCAGCGGCAGCGCCGTCACCGCGCCCACGGCGGGCAGCAGTCGGAGCAGCGGGACGTCCCCCGGCCGGTCCGCCACGCCGTGCGTGGCCCGGTGGCCGCCCGCCTCCGGGCCCTGCACGCAGAGGGCGTCCACCCCGACCGCCTCGGCGCGGCGCGCCTCCTGCGGCGTGGTCACGGTGGCGATCTGGTGGATCCCGGCCGCCCGCAGCGCCCGCGCCTCCTCGGGCGAGGGCAGCCCGAAGGTGTACGACACCACGGGGACGGCCGGCGCCCCGGCGAGCAGTGCGGCGATCTTGGCGTCCCAGTCGTCGCGGTCCGGCGCGATCTCCTCCGGCAGGCGGACATCCAGGCGCCGCGCCTCCGGCAGCAGCCGCGCGCGGTAGGCGGCGACGGCCCCCGGATCGCCGGGCGCGGCGGGCACGAAGAGGTTCACGCCGAACGGCCGGTCGGTCAACTCGCGGACCCGGTCGATCTGTTCGACCATCGCGGTGGCGCTCCGGTACCCGGCGGCGAGGAACCCGAGGCCCCCCGCCGCGTTCACCGCGGCGACCAGCTCCGGGGTGGTCGCCCCGCCTGCCATGGGCGCGGCGATGACGGGCACGGCGAGTTCGTCGAGGCGGACGGCCATTCCGGGTTCCTCCACTGCGCGTGACGGCTTCGGGCTCCGCCCAACCCTACGCCCGCGGCCCTCAGGCCCCCCGGCGGATCAGCCCCCGCGCCCGCGCCTCGCGGACCGCCGCCGTCCGCGAGTCCACCCCCAACTTGGCGTAGACGTGCACCAGATGGGACTTCACCGTGGCCTGGCTCAGATGCAGCCGCTGGCTGATCCCCTGGTTGGTCAGCCCGTCCGCGACCAGTCCCAGCACCTCCGTCTCCCGCGCGCTCAGCGCCGCCGACGGCGTCCGCATCCGCTCCAGGAGCCGGTCCGCCACCGCCGCCGCCAGCGCCGTCCGCCCCTGCGCGGCCGAGCGGACGGCCCGGGCCAGCTCCTCCGGCGGCGCGTCCTTCAGCAGGTACCCGGTGGCCCCGGCCTCCAGCGCGGGCAGGGTGTCCGCGTCGCTGTCGTAGGTGGTGACGATCAGCACCCGGGGCGCCGCCGCCCGGGCCGTGATCGCGGCGGTGGCCTGGGCGCCGTTCATCGCCGAGCCCGGCCCGAACTGCAGGTCCATCAGCACAACGTCCACCTCGACCTCCGCCGCCAGCTGCACGGCCCGTTCGGCGGTGGCGGCCTCGGCGACGACGACGAAGTCCCGCTCGCTCTCCAGGACGGCCCGCAGCCCGGCCCGGACCACCGGGTGGTCGTCGGCGAGCAGCAGGCGGATCACGGCGTCGGTCACGGGGATTCCTCGGTGGCGGGGGCGACGGGCAGCAGTACGGCGAGCGCCGTCCCCTCTCCCGGGGCGGACTCCACGGCGAAGGTACCGCCCAGCGCCCGCGCCCTGGCCCGCATGGACGGCAGGCCGAAGCCGCCGTCCCCGCCGGCGTCGGCGGCCGCCCGCGCCGGGTCGAAACCCGCCCCGTCGTCGAACACGTCCAGCGCGACCTCGCCCTCCATGTAGCTGAGCGTCACCTCGGCGTGCGAGGCCTTCGCGTGCCGCACCGTGTTGCCCAGGGCGGACTGCGCGATCCGCAGCAGCGCGACCTCGTGCGGCACCGGCAGCCGCACCGGGTCGCCCGAGACGTGCAGCCGGACGGGCAGGCCGGCGTGCGCGGTCGTGGTGGCGCAGAGCCGTTCGAGGGCGCCGGCCAGCGAGCCGCTCTCCAGATCGGGCGGGGTCAGCGCGCGGACGAAGCGGCGGGCCTCGGCGAGGTTGTCCTGGGCCGCCCGACGGGCCTGTTCGACGTAGTCGGCGGCGGCCTCGGTCCGGTCGGGCAGGGCCCGCTGGGCGGCCCGCAGCAGCAGCTGGATGCTGGACAGGCTCTGGGCGAGGGTGTCGTGGATCTCCCGGGCCAGCCGTTCGCGCTCGGCCAGCACACCGGCGGCGTGGTGGGCGGCGTCGAGGCCGGCCCGGGCGGCGGTGAGCTCGTCGATCAGCCGGCGGCGCTCCTCGCTCTCCCGGTAGAGCGCCTGGTAGCCGAAGACGGTGACTACGGCGACGGCCGCACCGAGCGTGGGCCCGATCGCCGCGGCGAAGCCGACGGTGTGCTGGTGCCAGGACCACGCGACGACCGCGGTGACGGCGGTGACGGCGACGGCCACCAGCCCGCCCCGGCGGCCGAGCAGGTGCAGCTCCAGGAAGTACAGCGGGAAGGCCAGCCAGACGCCGTCCTGGGTGGTGGTCAGCACTCCCGCCCAGGTCACACCGAGCAGGGCCAGCCAGAGGACGGTGGACCACCGCGACCGCCGGACGGCCCCGACCAGCGGCCCGGCCGCGTACACCGCGGCCATCGCGGAACCGGCGGCGACGACGGCCGCCGCCTCGGCGCCGCGGCCGACCACCGCACGGGCCACGGCGAGTGCGAGCAGGCCCGCCACCAGCAGGTGCAGGCAGACCTGGAGCACGCGGGCGACAGGGGTGGTTCGAGGTCGTTCGGTCGCCATCCGTCCAGCCTAGGGTCCGTACCGCCCGGACGGATCAATCGAAAGGTTGAACTCCGCCTCTCCCCTTCGATGCCGAGGTTCCAATCCCGCGCGCGATGCCCGACGGCCCCCTTCCGCGGGACGGTGGTGAGCGTCGCCGCCGCTGCGGAAGCCGCGGCGGGACCCGAGGAAGAGGAGAGCCCGGACGTGTTCGTCGCCTGGAGGGACCTGCGGTTCGCGAAGGGGCGGTTCGCCCTGATGGGAACCGTCGTCGTGCTGATCACCGTACTGGTCGGCCTGCTGTCCGGCCTGACGGCCGGGCTCGGCCGGCAGAACGTCTCGGCGATCACCGGCCTGCCCGCCGACCACCTCGCCTTCGCCGTCCCCGCCGACGGGCAGCGGCTCTCCTTCACCGACTCCCAGGTCACCCCCGAACAGTGGCAGGGCTGGGCGCAGGCCCCCGGGGTCACGGCCGCGCAGCCGCTCGGGATCACCACCACCAAGGCCGCCGCCGGGCAGCGCACCACCGCGCTCTCCGCCTTCGGCGTACCGGACGGCTCGCCGCTGGCCCCGCGGGGCGATGCGGTCGGCCCCGGCCGGGCCGTGCTGTCGCAGGCCGCCGCCGAGGAGCTCGGCGGGCTGCGTCCCGGCGCGGCCTTCACCCTGGCGGGCCGCCCGCTCCAGGTCGCGGCGGTGGCCGGCGACGCCTCCTTCAGCCACACCCCGGTCGTCTGGACCAGCCTCACCGACTGGCAGGCGGTCGCCCCGGGCGGCGCCGGGCACGCCACGGTGATCGCCCTAACCACGGCCCCCGGCGCGGACCTCGGCACGGCGGACGCCCGGTACGGCACCGAGACCCGGAGCCGGGCGGACGCGCTCGCCGCGATCGGCTCCTACACCTCGGAGAACGGCTCGCTGCAACTGATGCGCGGCTTCCTGTTCGCCATCTCGGCGCTGGTGATCGGCGCCTTCTTCACCGTCTGGACGATCCAGCGCAGCGGGGACGTCGCGGTGCTGAAGGCACTCGGCGCCTCCACCCGCTACCTGCTCACGGACGCGCTCGGCCAGGCGGTCCTGCTGCTGGTGCTGGGCACGGCCGCCGGCACCGCGATCGCGGTCGGCGCCGGCACCCTGCTCGGCTCGGCGGTGCCGTTCGTCCTGGACGCCCCGACCGTCCTCGTCCCGGCCGTCGTGATGATCGCGCTCGGCGCGGTCGGCGCGGCCCTGTCCATCCGCCGGATCACCTCCGTCGACCCGCTGACCGCCCTGGGGAGTGCCCGATGAGCCTGCACCTCGACCGCGTGACCCTCACCTACCCGGACGGCGAGGGCCGGCTGACCGCGCTGGACGACGTCTCGCTGACCGTGCCGAAGGGCTCGATCACCGCGGTGGTCGGCCCGTCCGGCTCCGGCAAGTCCAGCCTGCTGGCGGTTGCCGCCACGCTGACCGCCCCGGACACCGGCCGGGTGGTGGTGGACGGCGTCGAGACCACCGGACTGAACCGCGCCGAGCTGACGGCGCTGCGTCGCGGCCGGATCGGCATCGTCTTCCAGCAGGCCAACCTGCTGCCCTCGCTCACCGCCGCCGAACAGCTCCAGGTGATGGCCCACCTCGACGGCCGCTCCCCGCGCAGCGCCCTCCCCCGCGCGCTGGAGCTCCTGGCCGCCGTCGGACTGCGCGACCAGGCGGCGCGCCGACCGCACCAGCTCTCCGGCGGTCAGCGCCAGCGCGTCAACATCGCCCGCGCCCTGATGAACGACCCGACGGTGCTGCTGATCGACGAGCCCACCAGCGCGCTGGACCACGAGCGCGGCGCCGCCGTGATCGACCTGATCACCGAACTCACCCACCGCCGCGCCACCGCCACCGTGCTGGTCACCCACGACCGGGCCCACCTCACGGCCGTCGACCGCGTCGCCGAGGTCCACGACGGCCGGCTCACGGTGCCGGCGGCGGTGTGAGCTACTTCTGGGGCCCCAGCATCCCGTCCACCGAGAAGGTCACCGCCGCCCCGATCGACCCCGGCAGCGTGAACGACTGCCCGGGACGGTGGACGGCGTGCACCCGGTACTCGCCGTCCCGCGGGTCGGTCAGCACCAGTACCCGCCCGTTCGTCCGGTCGACGATCACATAGACGGGGACGCCTGCGGACGCGTAGGCGGAAGGCTTCTTCTTCAGATCGTCGCTCAGGTTCGAGGAAGTGACCTCCAGCACGAGCCGAAAGACCGCGGGATCGTAGCTGTTGCGATCGACCAGATGGTCGGCGTAGTCCGCGTCGACCACCGACAGATCGGGGATGGCGAAGTCGGACGGACCGTCCGGCAGCCAGAGGCCCATCCCCTGGATTACGCGGGTCGTCTCCCCGTGAAGGCCCGCCAGGAGGAGCGGAATGCTGATGCTCGTCAGGGCATCGCCGTGCTGGCCATTGGGCGGCGGCGTCACTGTGATCTGACCCCCGATGATCTCGACTCGGTGCCCCACCAGCTGATTGGAGATCAGCTCAGCGGCTTCGAGCAGCGTCAGCTGCTCACCGGGTTCTTCCACTGTTGCGGCGGACATGGAGTTCCTCCTGACTGCCGAATGTCGAGAGCATCATCGTAGAGCGCCTGCCCCGCCCGCCGCCCGATCGTCGGTCTTCACCCGAACGAGCGGTCCGGGGCCGTTACCGGGCCCGCAGCCGCAGGGCCGGGCGGGCCTCCTCCTCGGCCTCCTCCTGGCCGGCCGCCCAGAGCGAGCGGACGTGGCCGAGGTGGCGGGACATGCAGGCCTCGGCGGCCTCCGCGTCGCCGGAGAGCATCAGGTCGAGCAGCTCCAGGTGCTCCTCGGCGGAGGAGACCAGCTCGCCGCGCTGGTCGAGGCGGTTCAGGCCGTAGAGCCGGGAGCGCTTGCGCAGGTCCCCGACGACCTCCACCAGGCGGGCGTTGCCGGCCAGGCCGAGCAGGTCGAGGTGGAACTGGCGGTCCGCCTCCAGGTAGCCGATCAGGTCGTGCTTGCGGGCGGCGGCCACGATCGCCTCCGCCTGCGGGCGGAGCGCCTCCAACTGCTCGGCGGTGGCGGTGCGGGTGACCCGGCCGACGGTCGGGACCTCGATCAGGGCGCGGATCTCGGTGAAGTCGTCGAGGTCGCGTTCGGTCAGCTCGGTGACCCGGAAGCCCTTGTTGCGGACGGCCTCGACCAGGCCCTCCCGGGCGAGGTCGAGCATCGCCTCGCGGACGGGGGTGGCGGAGACGCCGAAGTCGGCGGCGAGCGCGGGCGCGGAGTACACCACGCCGGGGCGCAGCTCGCCGGAGATCAGTGCGGCGCGGAGGGCGTGGGCGACCTGGTCGCGCAGCCGCTCCTGCACGGAGATCAGGGTGCGGGCTTTGAGGTCGGCCATGGTGTTCCTCCGGATGGGTCGCAGAACACCAGCGTACAATGTCACGTTACGTTGAGTGTGCAACATTTCGTGATTCGGACAGCCGGCGGCGGCCGCGTGCCGGCGGGCCCATCGTGGCAGTGGCCGCCGCCCGTCGCAACGGTCGGCGGCCCACCCCGGCGGGGACCTCCACCCCCGCCCCGCTCAGCCCCGCCGGTGGACCTCCGCCGCGACGGCGAGGTCCTGCCAGGCCATCCCGACGCTCTTGAAGAACCGCGGCCGGTCGCTCGGCACCGGCACCTCGCCGCGCACCAGTTCGGCCAGGTTCCAGAGCGGACCGGCGCCGGTGACCCCCGCCATCAGCAGGTCCCCCGCCTCCCGCAGCGCGGCCGCCCGCGCCTCCACGTAGAGCTCGGCCCGGCCAACCAGCACCGCGTCCACCTCCCGCGCGTCCGGCTCGTGCGAGCCGACCGCGGCCACCGCCGCGTGGTCGGGCACCAGCGCGCCGTCGAACAGCGGCGTACGCGCGGTGGTGCAGCAGACCACCAGGTCCGCCTCGGCCACCGAGGCGGCCGTGCCCACCGCGGCCGCGAGCCCGAGCCGGCGCGCGTACCCGGCCAGCGCCTCGGCGGGCGCCTCACTGCGGGCCACCACGGTGACCCTGGTCAGCGGCCGGACGGCGAGCAGCGCGTCCAGGTGCCCGTACGCCTGCGGGCCGGCCCCGAACAGGACCAGGTGCGCGGCGTCCGGCGCGGCGAGGCGCCGCAGCGCGACGGCGGTGACGGCGGGCGTGCGCAGCGCGGTGAGCGCCGCGCCGTCGAGCAGGGCGACGGGCCGCAGGGTCGGGCCGTCCAGCAGCAGGTAGCTGCCGGTGATCCGGGGCAGGCCGAGGGCGGCGTTCCCGGGGGCCACCCCGGCGATCTTCACCCCGGCGTACTCGGCCGTGGCCGCCGGCATCAGCAGCAGTTCGCCCGCCGGCACCGGTACCGCCGACCGGGCGGGCCCGGCCTCCGGGTCGAGCCCGGCCAGCAGCACCCGCTCGATCGCCTCGGCGGCCCGGGCCGGGCCCAACGAGCCGACCGCGCCCGCCCCGACGACGTGGACCGGCCCGGCTTGGGAAACAGGCCCGGCCTCGGAAACCGGCCCGGCTTCGGGAACAGGCGCGGCCGCGCCCGGCCGGTCGGAGCCCGGCGCGACGCGCTGGAGCGGCTCAGCCGCCGCGCCGGGCAGCAGGAGGGGTTCGGAACGGCGGGCGGTCACAGCAGGAACCCCGTCCCCAGCGTGTCGTCCGGGTCGAGCAGGAAGGTGTGCTCGCCGGTGCGGTGGGCGGTGCCGGTGACCTCGGTGACCACACCGGCGCCGAGCGGGTCGCCGCCGGGCAGCACCCGGCCGGTGAACACCGTCCCGATCAGCGACTCGTGGCGCAGTTCCCCGCCCGGGGCCAGCCGCCCCTCGGCGGCGAGCACGGCGAGGCGCGCCGACGTCCCGGAGCCGCACGGCGAGCGGTCGATCTGGCCGTCCGCGAAGACGGTGACGTTGCGCTGGACGGGCCCGGCCGGGCCCTCGGGCAGCTCGTCGTGGAGGATCACCCCGTAGACCCCCGAGAGCCGCGGGTCGGTCGGGTGCCGGACGGCCGGCGAGTCGGCCAGGGCGGCCCGGATCTCCCGCCCGACGGCGGTGAGTTCGGGCAGCAGCCCGGGCTCGACGGCGAGCCCCAGCGCGGCCGCCGGCACGCTGGCGTAGCAGGCGCCCGCGTGCGCGACGGCCACCTCCACGGTGCCGCGCGAGGTCCGCACGGCCAACTTCGGCGCGCTGACGACGGCCGGTACGTTGCGGAAGGTCACCCCGGTGGTCCGCCCGCCCGCGCGGTGCACGGCGGCGGTGACCCGCCCGGACGGCACGTCGATCCGCACCCGGGCCACCCCGTCGTCCGGGGCCCGGACCAGCCCCGAGTCCACCGCCCAGGCGCCGAGCGCGATGGTGCCGTGGCCGCAGGCGGTGGAGTAGCCGTCCTTGTGCCAGAAGAGCACGCCGAGGTGCGCCTCGTCGTCGTCCGGCGGCACCAGGAAGCCGCCGTACATCCCCGCGTGCCCGCGCGGCTCCCGGACGAGCAGTCGCCGCACCTCGTCGAGCGGGCCCGGCCGGGGCGCGGTGGCCGTGCCGCCCGCGCCGATCGCGACGGCCCGCCGCTCGGCGACGCTGTCCCCGGGCACGCCGGGGGCGCCGCCGACGACGATCCGGAACGGCTCGCCGGCGCAGTGGTAGTCCACGGCGCTGACCCGCATCACGCGCCACCGGCCGGGAGGACGCTGACGGTACGGCTCGCGGTGTAGAAGTCGAGCGCGGCCGCGCCCTGTTCGCGCTCGCCGTGGCTCGCGCCCTTGGCGCCGCCGAACGGCAGGTGGAAGTCGACGCCGCTGGAGGGCGCGTTGATCCGGATCATGCCCGCGTCCAGCCGGTCCGCGGCGGCCAGCGCCACGTCCAGGCTGCGGCTGTGCACCGAGGTGGCCAGCGAGTGCGGGGTGCCGTTGGCGAGCGCGATCGCCTCGTCCAGGTCCGCGGCCGCCAGCAGGACGGCCACCGGTCCGAAGAACTCCTCGCGCCGCAGCGGGTGTTCGGCCGGCACGTCGGCGAGCAGGGTCGGCTCGACGTACCAGCCGGGCCGCTCCGGGACGCCCCCGCCGGTGAGCACGGTGGCCCCGGCGGCGCGGGCGGACTCGACGGCCCCGGTGAGCCGGTCCCGGGCGGCGGCCGAGATGACCGGCCCGCAGGCCGCGTCGTCGACCAGGCCGAGCGCCTTCACCAGGGCGGCGCGCAGCGGCTCGTAGGCCGCGCCGACGGCGATCACCCGGCTGGTGGCGGTGCACTTCTGCCCGGCGTACCCGGCGATGGCGGCCGCCAGGTGGGCGGCGGCCTGCTCGGGGTCGGCGTCCGGCAGCACCAGGGCCGCGTTGAGGCCGCCCAGCTCGGCCTGGACCGGGACGCCGCGCTCGGTGGCGGCCCGCACCACGGCCCGCCCGACGCCCGTCGAGCCGGTGAACGACACCACGTCCGCCGTGTCGACCAGCGCCGCGCCCTCCTCCGCCCCGCCCGGCAGCACGGTGAACACGCCCTCCGGCAGACCCGCCGCCGAGGCCAGCTCCGCCAGCCGCAGCGCGCAGGCGGTGGCCTCCGGCGCGGGCTTGAGCGCCACGGTGTTGCCGACCGCCAGCGCCGGCGCGGCCTTCCAGGCCGGGATCGCCAGCGGGAAGTTCCACGGCGTGATCAGCCCGGCCACCCCGTACGGGCGGCGGCGGGTGAGCAGCAGGCCCTCGCCGGCGGCGGTCTCGTGGACGGCGCCGGCGGGCGCGTACGGCGCCTGCGCGTAGTAGCGCAGGATCGCCGCGGTGCGGCCGACCTCGCCGCGCGCCTCGGCCACCGGCTTGCCGACCTCGCGGACGATCAGCGCCGTCAGCTCCTCGGCGCGCTCCTCGACCGCCCCGGCGAACCGGGTGAGCGCGGCCGAGCGCGCGGCGGCCCCGGCGGCGAGCCAGCCGGGCTGCGCGGCCCGGGCCCGCCCGACGGCGGCCCGGACGGCTTCGGCACCGGGCGCGTCGACCTCGGCCACGAGGTCCTCGGGATCGGCGGGGTTGTACGAAAGGATCGTCACAGCAGGCAGCCCTTCGGGGTGTTCAGGCGGTTCAGAGCAGGAACCCGGCCGGGAACGGGTCGCTCGGGTCGAGGAAGTACTGGGCGGTGCCGGTGATCCAGGCCCGGCCGGTGACGGTCGGCACCACGGCGGGCCGCCCGGCCACCTCGGTCTCCTCGACCAGGCGGCCGGTGAAGGTCGTCCCGATGAAGGAGTCGTTGCGGAAGTCCCGCCCGAGCGGGAGTTCGCCCCGGGCGTGCAGCTGGGCCATCCGCGCGGAGGTGCCGGTGCCGCACGGCGAGCGGTCGAACCAGCCGGGGTGGATGGCCATCGCGTGCCGGGAGTGCTCGGCGGTGGAGCCGGGCGCGAGCAGTTGGACGTGGTGGCAGCTGTGGATCGACGGGTCCTCGGGGTGCACCGGCCGGTCCGGGCCGCCGTTGACGGCCTCCATCAGGGCGAGTCCGGCGTCCAGGATGTCCTGCTTGCGCTCGCGCTCGAACGGCAGCCCGAACTCGGCGAGCGGCAGGATCGCGTAGAAGTTGCCGCCGTACGCGAGGTCGTAGCCGACCGTGCCGTACCCGGGCACCTCGATCTTGCGGTCCAGGGCGACCGCGTACGAGGGCACGTTGCGGATGGTCACCGCGGTGGCGGCGCCGTCCTCGACCCGCACGTCGGCGGTCACCAGCCCGGCCGGGGTGTCCAGCCGCACGGTGGTGACCGGCTCGACCACCGGCACCATGCCGGTCTCGACCAGGACGGTGGCCACACCGATGGTGCCGTGGCCGCACATCGGCAGCAGGCCGGAGACCTCGATGTAGAGCACCCCGAAGTCGGCGTCCGGGCGGGTCGGCGGCTGGAGGACGGCGCCGCTCATCGCGGCGTGGCCGCGCGGCTCGTACATCAGCAGCGTCCGGAAGTGGTCGAGGTGCTGCTGGAAGTGCACCCGGCGCTCGGCCATGGTGGCACCGGGGATGACACCGAAGCCGCCGGTGACGACCCGGGTCGGCATGCCCTCGGTGTGCGAGTCGACGGCGTGGAACACGTGGCGGCTGCGCATCTGGTGGCGACTCCCGTCGGGGGTGGATGGGGTGGTGGGCCGGGCCGGCTGCCCCAGCAGCCGGCCGCACCCGGTGGCAGCGGGGTCGGTTACCCGAGCCCCTCGGCCAGCGCCTTCTCGGTGGCCGCGCGGACGGCCGCCTCGATCTCCGGGCCGAGCGGCAGCCGCGGCTCGCGGGTGGGACCGCCGGGGCGGCCGACGATGTCCATCGAGAGCTTGATCGCCTGGACGAACTCGGTCTTGGAGTCCCAGCGCAGCAGCGGGTGCAGGGCCTTGTAGAGCGGCAGCGCGACGTCCAGGTCGTGGGCGACGGCGGCCTGGTACAGGGCGACGCTCGCGGCCGGCAGGGCGTTCGGGTACCCGGCGATCCAGCCGACCGCGCCGGCCAGGGCCAGCTCCAGCAGCACGTCGTCGGCGCCGATCAGCAGGTCGAGCCCGGGGGCCAGCTCGGCGATCTCGTACGCCCGGCGGACGTCGCCGCTGAACTCCTTGACGGCGACGATCGAGCCCTCGCCGTGCAGCCGCGCCAGCAGCGCGGGGACGAGGTCGACCTTGGTGTCGTACGGGTTGTTGTAGGCGACGACCGGCAGGCCGGCCTTGGCCACCTCGGCGTAGTGCGCCCGGACGGCGTCGTGGTCGGCGCGGTAGGCGTTCGGCGGCAGCAGCAGGACGGAGCCGGCGCCCGCCTCGGCGGCCTGCTCGGTCCAGCGGCGGGACTCGGCACTGCCGTACGCGGCCACCCCGGGCATCACCCGGGAGCCGTCGCCGGCCGCCTCGACGGCGACCTCGACGACCTTGGCCCGCTCCTCGGCGGTGAGCGTCTGGTACTCCCCCAGGGAGCCGTTGGGGACGACGCCGTCGCAGCCCGAGTCGATCAGCCAGCGGACGTGCTCGGCGTAGGCGTCGTAGTCGACGGAGTGGTCCGGGCGCAGCGGGATCGTGGTGGCGACCATGATGCCGCGCCAGGGACGGGTGGTGTCGTGCGGGGTGTGGGACACAGCTGACTCCTTGGTGAGGTGTGACATTTTATTAGACGTCGCAGGCGGAGACAAGAGCCCCGCGCCACGTGTTCAGGGGGCCGGCGGACCGGCCGCGAGCTGCGAGAGCGGGACGGGGCAGGACAGCGGGCGGCTGTCCGCCCGCGACTCGCCGGCGCCGGAGAGGCAGGCCACCGCCGGACCGCACATCCGGCCCTGGCACCAGCCCATCCCGGCCCGGGTGAGCAGCTTGACGGTCCGCGCGTCGCCCGCGCCGAGCTCCTCCACCGCCTCGGTGATCCGGGCCACCGGCACCTCCTCGCAGCGGCAGACGTCGGTGTCCGGGCGCAGCCACCCCGTCCAGCCGGGGCCGGGCCGGTGCGCCGCCGCCATCAGCTCGGCGAAGGCGCGCAGCCGGGCACGGCGGCGCAGCAGCGCCGTCCGGGCCGGGGCCCCGGCGACCGCGTGGGCCGCCAGCTCCCCCTCGGCGATCGCCAGGTCGGCGCCGCCGACCCCGCAGGTCTCCCCGGCCGCCCAGAGGCCGGGGAGGGTGGTCCGCAGCCGGGCGTCCACCGCGAGGGCGACGGCCCCGTCGGGCGTCGTCCTGGTCGCGGCGCCCAGCTCGGTGGCCAGCTCGATCTGCGGCAGCAGCCCGTGGCCGACGGCGAGCGCGTCGCAGGCGATCCGGCGCTCGGTGCCGGGCACCGGCCGCCAGTCGGCGTCCAGCCGGGCGACGGTGACGGCCGTGACCCGGTCGGTGCCGTGCGCCTCGACGACGGCGCTGCGCCGGCGCAGCCGGACCCCGTGGCGCAGCAGCGCGGCGCCGTGGCCGGCGCCCTCGACGAGCTTGGCCGGGACGGCGGCCAGCACGTCGGGGCGCCGCGCGTAACCGAGGTAGCCGGTGGCCTCGACCACCTCGGGCACCTCCGCCCCGGCGGTGACCAGCGAGGACGCCGCCGCGAGCAGCAGCGGCCCGCTGCCGGCCACCACGATCCTCCGGCCCGGCAGCACCAGGCCCGCCTTGAGCATGGCCTGCGCCCCACCGGCGGTGACCACCCCGGGCAGCGTCCAGCCGGGGAACGGCAGCTGCCGCTCATAGGCGCCGGTGGCCAGCAGGACGGCGGCGGCCCGGACGGTGGCCCGCTCGTCGGCGGCCGGCCCGAGGGTGGCGTGCACCGCCCAGCCGGTGTCGGCCGGGCGCTCCAGGGCCCAGACCTGGTGACCGCCCAGGAGGTCCACCCGGCCGGTGCGGCGGTGGACCGCGAGCCGGTCGGCCAGCCCGGTGTAGACGGACCAGCCGTGGTGCAGCCGGTCGGGCCGGGTGGCGCCCAGCCCGGGCGCGGGGTGGCGGTAGTACTGGCCGCCGGTGCGCGGGCCGGCGTCGAGCAGGGCGCAGCGCAGGCCGAGGTCGGCGGCGGCCACGGCCGCGGCGAGGCCCGCCGGGCCCGCACCGATCACGGCGAGGTCGTAACCGCCCCGCTCGGCGGGCCCGGACGCCGCGGACAGCCCGGACGGCTCGGACGCTTCGAACGGTTCAGACGGTTCAGACGGCGAGGTCGGCACGGCCGTTGCCCTCCTGGGTGGTGACGACGGTACCGGGCTCGGCCGGCACCAGACAGGTGCGCTGGTTGGGGCGGCCGTCCACGACGGCCAGGCAGTCGAAGCAGGCGCCGATCCCGCAGAACGCCCCGCGCGGCCTGCCGCCGACCCGGGTGGTGCGCCAGGCCAGCACGCCGTCCGCCCAGAGCGCGGCGGCGATCGACTGGCCAGGCAGGGCCGGCACCGGCCGGCCGTCGAAGTCGATGGTGTGGGCGGGCCCCGGCTCCGCCCCGACCAGCGCGGCCGGGGTCCGGCGTCGCATCGGCGGGTTCATCCGCGCGTTCTCCATTCCGAAGTTCCTCTGATCCGCCCGCGCGGTCCTGCGCCGCGCGGCCGCCCCACCCGGCCTGTCCGTCCCTGAGCCCGTCCGTCCGCGGACGGGCTCACGCCCCGACCGGGAAGCGGTCCGCCCGGAACGGCGCGAGGTCCAGCTCCGGTCGCTTGCCGGTGAGCTGCTCGCTGATCAGCAGCCCGGTCGCCGGGGCGAGCCCGATGCCCGCCCCTTCGTGGCCGCAGGCGTGATGGAGGCCCGGCACCCTCGGGTCGGCGCCGATCGCGGGCAGGTGGTCCGGCAGGTACGGGCGGAACCCCCGGTAGGCGCGGACCACGCTGACGTCGGCGAGCACCGGGAAGAGCGCGGCGGCCTGCGCGGCGAGCCGGTGCAGCACCTCCACCGAGAGGGTCCGGTCGAAGCCGACCCGCTCCCGGCTGGCGCCGATCAGCACCGGACCGCCGGGGGTGCCCTCGACCACCGCCGAGGTCTGCAGTGCGGCCGAACCGCTGGCCACGTCCGCGACGTAGTCGGCCGCGTAGACCTTGCGCCGGACGATCCGCGGCAGCGGTTCGGTCACCAGGACGAAGCCCCGCCGGGGCAGCACCGGCAGGTGCACGCCGGCCAGCGCGGCCAGCTCGCCGCCCCAGGTGCCGGCGGCGTTGACCACGGCCGGCGCCGCCAGCCGGCGCCGGTCGGTGACGACGCCGCGTACGGCGCCGTCCGGCCCAGTGGTCACCGCCCGGACGGTCTCGCCGGTGTGCAGGACCGCGCCCGCGCGGCGGGCGGCGCGCAGCAGGTGCGCGGCGGCCAGCGCGGGCTGGACCTGGGCGTCCTGGGGGTAGAGGAACCCGCCGGCCAGCCCGGGGGCGAGGTGCGGTTCGAGCTCGCGCAGCCGCTCGCCGGGGATCTCCTCGGCGGTGACGCCGACCGTCCCCTGCTCGGCGGCGAAGGCGCGCAGGGCGTCCTGGCGGGCCTGGGTGTCGGCGACCACCAGGCCGCCCTTGGGCTCGTACTCGACGGCGGCGCCGAGCTCCTCGGCGAGCTCGCGCCAGAGCCGGGTGGACAGCAGCGCGAGGTCGAGTTCCGGCCCGGGCTCCTTGTCGGAGACCAGCAGATTGCCCTCACCGGCGCCGGTGGTCCCACCGGCGACCGGTCCCCGGTCGATGACGGCGACGGCGAGCCCGGCGCGGGCGGCGTAGTAGGCGCAGGCGGCGCCGACCACGCCGGCGCCGACCACGACGACATCCAGGGGAGGTCTCTGAGGCGTGGACACCGCAGTAATATGTCACATGCCATCGTGCCTGCCAAGAGCGCCCCGCCGACCGGTCAGCTCCGGGCCGAGAGGCCGGCCCCGGCGCCCCCGTGCACGGCGCCCCACCGGCGGCTTCCCCGACGACGGGGCCCATGCGAAAGACCCCGGCCCCACCGGGAAACGGCGGGGCCGGGGTCTCTTTCGAGGCGGGTCAGCCCATCACGTGATGTCGTCCATCTGCTCGTGCCGGGCGGCCGGCACCGGCGCCGGGATCACCGGCGCGCTCGAGGCCTCGACGGCCTCCGTGCCCCCCACCGGCTGCACCGAGAGGTCCAGGTGCGAGGCCTCCTCGTCGTCCAGCCCGAGGTCCGGGTTGCGACGGGCCTTGCGCCGGTCGTTCACGATGGCGATCCCGACCGCGACGAAGTACAGCGCCCAGATCGGCGCGGCCAGCACCAGCATGCTGACGGGCTCGGCGCTCGGCGTCGCGAAGGCGGCGAAGACGGTGATCCCCAGCACCATGCCGCGCCACCAGCCGAGCAGCCGCTTGCCGGTGACCATGCCGACCATGTTCAGCATCACCAGCAGCAGCGGGAACTCGAAGGCGAGGCCGAAGACCAGCACCATCCGGGTCGCGATGTCGAGGTAGTCCTCGGGCGGCAGGATCGGCGTGGTGTTGTTCGGGGTGAACGAGATCAGTACGTCGACCGTGGTCGGCAGCACCAGGATGGCGCAGGTCACGCCGGCCAGGAACAGCGGCGCCCCGCAGGCCATGAAGATGATCGTGTACTTCTTCTCGTGCCGGTGCAGACCCGGCGCGACGAAGGCCCAGACCTGGTAGAGCCAGACCGGCACGGCCGCGACCACACCGGCCGTCAGCGACACCTTGAGCATCCAGGTGAAACCGGCGGTCAGACCGATGTTGGAGACCTGGGCGCACTTGCCGTGGTACTGGTCGGCGGTCTCCACGGTGCAGTGCGGCAGCGGCTTCAGCAGGAAGTCTTCGAGCTGCTTGTGGTAGATCGCAGCGACGATCGTGATGACCACGATCGCCAGGACCGACTTGACCACCCGGTTCCGCAGTTCCCGCAGGTGGTCGGCGAGGGCCATCCGCCCCTCAGGATCCTTGGACGTCTTCGACGCCTTCGAGAGCTTGCTCAACCCCGGTCCTCAACTCGTGCGTCGAGCCCCGCCGGTCGACGGGCCTCAGTAGTCGCTTGCGTCACGTGCACCACGTGCGCCGCGGACCGCTCAACGCGGGCCGCCACCGTCCGTTCCCGTCCCGGTGGGCTGCTCGGCCACCGGCCGGGCCGTCCCGGACGCCCCCGGCGCGGCCTGGATCGTCTTCGCGGGGTCGGCCGCGACGGCGGGCGCGGGCTGGGCCGGCGCGCTCTCGTCCGCCGCACCGTCCGAACGCATCGCCTTGGTCTCGCTCTTCAGGATCCGCATGGACTGGCCGAGCGAGCGCGCCAGGTCGGGCAGCCGCTTGGCGCCGAAGAGCAGAATGGCAAGAACCACGATCACCAGGATCGCGGTCGGCGAGATCCGCATGTTCGACCACCTTCAGTCATGGCGGCACACCGGCAGGCCACCGCTGCGGGGATGGTAACCGCTGCGAGTGACGCCCTGACGACGGCCGCCCGAACAGGACAGCGGCCCCCGTCGCACTTCAGGAGCCTGCTGAGAGCGTAACCCGCCCGAACCTCCGGGCAGCAGCCCCCGTACCCCCGAAGTCCTCGCGACGGTCAACCGTTACCGGCCGCCCGCCCGGGCCGGCCGCCCGCTCAGCGGCCCGGAACCGCCGCGGCGAGGTCGCCGGCCGCCTCGGCCAGCGCCCGGGAGGCGGTGTCCACTCCCTTGGCCAGCGTCCGCACGTCCAGCCAGAGCCGGATCGCGAGGACACCGAGGACCAGCAGACCGGCGGTGGCGAGCAGGACGGCGGCGACGAGCATCCAGGACATGGCCCCCACCCTATCCGCCGGCTTCGGCCCGACCCGTCCCGCCCGACGGCAGGACGGCCCCCGCCGCACCCGGCCCCCCGGCCGGGACGAGACGCATCGTCCGCACCCCGGCGCCGGTCAGCGCCGACACGATCTTCTCCCCCGCCTGCTTGCGGACCGAGGCGCCGCAGAGCGGGCAGCCGAAGCTGTAGTGCGCCTGGGCCGGCGTCCGGCCCAGCGTGAGGCGGAACTCCTCGGCGGGCAGCTCCACCTTCTCCCGGCACTCCGAGCAGTAGACCTTGAATCTGGTACCCGGCTCCACGGCTCAGACCTGCCCCTCCCCGTAGCCGGCCAGCGCCTCCAGCGCCGCCGACCGCGCCTGCTCGGCGAGCGCCGGCGGCGAGACGATCCGCCCGTCCCGGCCGAGCCGCAGCGCCAGCGGGCGCAGCTGGGACGGGTCGGCGCTGCGCAGGGTGATCCGCAGCCCGCCGTCGGGCAGTTCCTCGGCCCGGTCGTGGGTGTAGTACTCGGCCACCCAGCGCCCGCCGGAGGACACCTCGACCACCACCTCGGGGTCGGTCGCGGACGGGTTGACCAGCCCGCCCGAGAGGTCGCGCGGCTCCCGCCTGGGCGGGTCGGAGGGAATGTCCAGCACCTTGATCTCGGCGACCCGGTCGAGCCGGAACATCCGGTGGTCCTCGGAGGTCCGGCACCAGGCCTCCAGGTACGTGTGGCCCTCGGTGAGCAGCCGGATCGGGTCGACCTCGCGCTCGGTCATGCCGCCGCGCCCGTGCGAGTAGTACCGCAGCCAGAGCCGCCGGCCCTCGCTCAGCGCACGGTCGATGTCCGCGAAGACGTGGCTCTCCGCCTCGAAGGTGACACCGACCCGGGCGCTGCCCTCGGCGCTGTCCCCGGCGGCGTTCTCGATCTTGGCGACGGCCCGGGTGAGCGCCTCCCGGTCACCGGCCCGCAGACCGGGCAGGCCCGCCACCGCGCGGGCGGCGACCAGCAGCGCGGTCGCCTCGTCCGCGGCCAGCCGCAGCGGCTGGGCGACGTCGTCGACGTTGTGCCACCAGATCCGCTCGCCGTCGGTGTCGATGTCGAGCAGGTCACCGCCGCGGAAGCTGGTGCCGCACATCGGCAGCACGTTGAGGTCGCCGATCAGCTCGCGCTCGGTGATCCCGAAGGCCCGGGCCACCTCGGCGACCTCGGCGCCGGGCCGCTCGCGCAGGTAGGTGACCAGCGAGAGCATCCGCCGGGTCTGGTCGATCGCGTTGCTCATGCCCGCACTCCTTCAGCACTCTCCACCGCGGCGCCCTCGGCGCCACCCGCCCCGGCCACCGCGCGCAGCCGCTCGATCACGTCGGCGCGCAGCTCCTCGGGGCCGATCACCAGCACGTCCGGCCCGAACTCGGCGAGGTCGGCGCCGAGCCCGTT
Organism: Kitasatospora sp. NPDC028961; assembly: GCF_055564815.1. Classification (NCBI taxonomy): domain Bacteria; kingdom Bacillati; phylum Actinomycetota; class Actinomycetes; order Kitasatosporales; family Streptomycetaceae; genus Kitasatospora; species Kitasatospora sp. NPDC028961. Next base: position 35,734 of record NZ_JBVHVO010000033.1, read on the forward strand.
GCCGTACGGGATCTCCAGCTCGTCCCAGCCCTCGTCGGCCGCGGACTGCGGCCGGGTGCTCAGCGCCTTGGTGCGCAGCGGGAAGCCGGCACCGCGGCGGACCCTGACGACCGCTGTCGCGGTGGCGCCCTCACCGGCGAACTTGGCGACCGTGGCGCGGACGTCGACGTGCTCGGGGACGGTGCCGAGGAACGCCCCGGAGCGGGTGCGGACCTTGCCGGTGATCCGGCTGAGCCGGAAGACCCGGGCGTCGGAGCGGTCGCGGTCCCAGCCCGCCAGGTACCAGTGGCCGCGCCAGCACTCCAGCGCCCAGGGCTCCACGGTGCGCTGCTCGGCGGCGGCGGCGCCGGCCTTGCGGTACTCGAAGGTGACCGGGCGGCGGTCGCGGGCGGCGGTGAGCAGCGGTTCGAACGCGGCCTCCCGGGCGGGGATGCGCGGTTCGAGGGCGCTGCGGCTCTCGGTCTCGGTGAACGGGACGCCGGCGGCGCGCAGCTTCTGCAGGGCGCCGCTGGCCGCGCCGGACATCTTGGCCTGCTGCCAGACCCGGGCGGCGAGGGTGAGCGCGGCGGCCTCCTCGGCGTCGAGGGCGATCTCCGGCAGCCGGTTGCGGTCGGCGCGGGCGAGGTAGCCGAGCTCGCCGTCCAGGGCGTTCTCGTCGACGTCGATGACCAGACCGAGTTCGCGCAGGTCGTCCTTGTCCCGCTCGAACATCCGGTTGAAGGCGTCCTCGCTGCTGTTCTGCCAGGCCTCGCGGTACGCCTCGATGGATTCCCGCAGCTCCTTCTTGGAGAGCGGACGTCTGGTGTTCATCAGGCACAGGGCGAGATTCATCAGCCGCTCTGCCTTGGCGATCGCCATCGCTGACCCTTCCGGTGTGCCGCGCCGCGCGCGGGGTGCGCCCGCCGGGCAGTGGTCGACCCGGCGGGACCGACCGTACCGGTAGCGGTACGCACTGCAAAAGCCGAGTCCGCGAACGCGCGAGGGCCGCACCCCCGGGGTGGGGGTGCGGCCCTCGGTCACGACCGGCTCAGACGCCCAGCAGGTCGACGACGAAGATCAGGGTCGAGCCCGCCGGGATGAGCGGGGACGGCGACTGGTTGCCGTACGCCAGGTGCGCCGGGATGACCAGCTCGCGGCGGCCGCCGACCTTCATGCCGACGACGCCCTGGTCCCAGCCCTTGATGACGCGGCCGGCGCCGAGCGGGAACTTGAAGCTGCTGCCGCGGTTCCAGCTGGCGTCGAACTCCTCACCGGACTCGAACGTGACGCCGACGTAGTGCACCTCGACGACCTGGCCGGGCTTGGCCTCCTCGCCGGTGCCGACCTCGATGTCGCGGATCTGCAGCTCGGTGGGCGCGTCGCCGCCCGGGAAGTCGATCTCCGGCTTCGTCTTGTTGCTCACATCTGCCTCTTCTCGCGGTTGGTTCGGTTCATGACCAGGCGGCGGGCACCCGTACCCGGTCCGTTACCCGGACCACGGTACGGGCGCCCGCCGCCCGTGCGGGCTCGGCCACGCGGCCGGTCCCGAAGGTCACACACCCACCATTGTCACCCGAAAGTGGATCAGCCCTGACCCGCATCGAGAATGTCGACGACGAACACCAGGGTGGAGTTGGCCGGGATGTCGCCCTGCGCCTGGTCCTTGTAACCCAGCGAGGCGGGGATGACCAGCTCGACGCGGCTGCCCACGGTCTGGCCCTCCAGACCCTGGTCCCAGCCCGCGATGACCTGGCCGCCACCGACCGGGAACGAGAACGCCTGGCCCTTGCTCAGCGAGGAGTCGAAGACCTTGCCGTCCTTGAACAGCGCGCCGGTGTACTGGACGACGACCTTCTCGCCCTTCTCCACCTTCGGGCCGGTGCCCTTGATCAGGACGTGCGACTTCAGCTCGGTCGGGTCGGCGGCGCCGGGGACCGGGGTGATGTCGGCCGGCTTCTTGCCGTTGTCCTTCACCTGCGGGAAGTCCGCGGGCGGCGGGGTCACGGTGCCGCTGAGCACCGCGTCGGGCGCGTTGCTGTTGCGGATGTCGATGACGAAGACCAGGTTGTCCTTGGCCCCGATCGACATGTTCGGGTTGCCCTGCGCGCCGAACGCGGCGGCCGGCGGGGCCACCACGAGCACCCGGCTGCCGGCCTTCTTGCCGACCACGGCCTGGTCCAGCGCCGGGATCAGCGCGTCGGTGCCGGCCTGGAAGATCTGCGGCTTGCCCGCGTCGTCGTACGAGCTCGGGATGTCCTTGCCCGTCGTCCAGTCCTTGGCGGTGTAGTCGACCGAGGTCCAGGAGTTCTTCTCGACCTTGGGGCCGGTGCCCTCGGAGAGGACCTTGACCACGAAGCTGCCGTCGGCCTGGTCGCCGGGCACCTCGATGCCGGCCTTCTTGCCGAACTCGCCGGTGATGGTCGGCAGCACCTTGGCGGTGTCCTTGATCGGCGGCACCGGCTCGGCGGACGGCGTCGGCGGCGCGGACTTGGCCGCGTCGGCCTGCGTGGTGGTGTCCGACTTGGACCCGCCGTCGCGGTTCACCACGTACAGCGTGATGCCGCTGCCGACCAGCAGCAGGGCCAGCACAGTGCCGAGCACCACGCCCAGCCTGCCGACCCCGGGCGGGTTCTCGTCGTACCCGGCCTCCGAGGTGTCCTGGCGGCGCACGTTCGAGGCGAAGATCTGCGGGGCCTCGTCGGTCTTCGTCCCGCCCGCGGCCCGCTTCGCCTGGGCCTCGTCCGGCCGCACCCAGCCGGGCGAGTGCTTCAGGATCGACGGCGGGACGACGATCGACTCACCGTCGCCGGGCAACGGGCCACCGGGCCGCGAGTCGGCCGGGTCACCGGCGGAGTTTCCGTTCGCGGTGCCGGCCCCGCCCGGGCTCGACGCTTTCTCAGACATGACTCCCCATCCATCTCGCCACGAGGTCTTCGAGGTCTTCGGCCGGCGTGGTGAGCGCCGGAGTGCTGTCGCACTGCCGCCCGGAACCCGGACGCCGACGGCGCCTACCACAGTGCGAGGGCAGTATGACAGGTCAGGATGAGGGCGGACGCTTCCGTGTGCGAGCGCCCGCCCAAGCGTACGGACCCCACCCGTCACTTCCTAGGGTCTGCCGGCACCCGGCGCCGGCCGGGGCGCCCGGTCAGACCGCCTCAAGGATGTCGATCACGAACACCAGCGTCGAGTTCGGCGGGACGGAGCCCTGCGCCTGGTCCTTGTACCCGAGGGCCGGCGGCACCACCAGCTCCACCCGGCTGCCGACGGTCTGGCCGACCAGCCCCTTGTCCCAGCCCTCGATCACGCTGCCGGTGCCGATCTGCAGCGCCTGCGCGCCGCCGTGGCTCCAGGACGAGTCGAACTGCTGGCCGTTGCTCCAGAGCACCCCGGTGTACTGCACGACCAGGGTCTGGCCGGACTTCACCGGCTTGCCCTCGCCCTTGATCAGCACGGCCTGCTGGAGGTCGGTGGGCGCGGCCTGGCCTGGCGGGATGGTGATCGTCACAGCGGCCTTGCCGTTGTCCTTCACCTGCGGGAGGTTCGCCGGCGGCTGGGTCATCGTGCCGGAGAGCGTGGAGTCCTGCGGCAGGCTCTCCATGATGTCCAGCACGAACACCACGGTGTCGCCCGGCGCCACCCCGAGCTGGTTGTTGCCCTGGGTGCCGAACGCCGCGGCCGGCGGGGCCACCACCAGCAGCCGGCTGCCGACCTTCTTGCCGATCACGCTCTGGTCGAAGGCGGGCACCAGCTGCCCGCTGCCCGCCTGGTACAGCTGCGGCTTGCCGCCCTCGTCGTAGGAGCTGGGCAGGTCCTTGCCCGTCGTCCAGTCCTTCGCCGAGTAGTTCACCGTCACCCAGTCGCCCTTGTTGACCGTGGAGCGGTCGCCCTCACTGACGGTGTTCACCACGAACTGACCGCTCGGCGCGCCGTCCGGGATGGTGATGGTGGCCTTGCTCCCGAACCCGCCGCCCGACAGGGTCGGCATCGGCGAGGCCTCGTTCACCGGCGCGGGCACCGTGGGGGCCGCGCTGGACGCCGTGGGCGTCGCCGGGCTGGTCGCCTTGGTGGAGCTGCTGCAGGCGACCGCCAACAGCAGGGGCAGGGTGAGAAGCAAACCGGCGGTGCGGCGCACGGCGTTCCTAACTGTCGGTCAAAGTCGGTTCTCCGGACTCGACGGACAGCGTATTCCCCGACGTCGTCCGGCCCCGGTAGACACCACCGGGGCCGGACACCGCAAAGATCACATCGGGACGGGCCCTCACATGCCCGCGATCAGCTTCTCCACTCGCTCGTCCACCGAACGGAACGGGTCCTTGCAGAGCACCGTCCGCTGGGCCTGGTCGTTCAGCTTCAGGTGCACCCAGTCGACCGTGAAGTCCCGGCGCTGCTCCTGCGCCCGGCGGATGAAGTCGCCGCGCAGCCGGGCCCGGGTGGTCTGCGGCGGCACGGACTTGGCCTCGAAGGTCTTGAGGTCGGTGGTCATCCGCTTCGCCTGGCCCTTGCCCTGGAGCAGGTAGAACAGGCCGCGCCGGCGGTGGATGTCGTGGTACGCGAGGTCGATCTGGGCCACCCGCGGGTTGGACATGCTCATCTGGTGCTTCTCGCGGTAGCGCTCGATGAGCTTGTACTTCATGATCCAGTCGATCTCGGTGGCCACCCCGTCCAGCCGGTCGGTGCGGATCGCCTCCAGGGTGCGGCCCCAGAGGTCCAGCACCAGGGCGATGGTGCCGGTGTTGATGCCCTTGCGGTCGGCGAACTCCAGCGCCTTGCTGTAGTACTCCTCCTGGATGTCCAGCGCGCTGGCCTCCCGGCCGTTGGCGAGCCGGACCTGGTGGGTGCCGGTGAGGTCGTGGCTGACCTCGCGGATCGCCCGGATCGGGTTCTCCAGGGTGAGGTCGCGCATCACCACGCCGGCCTCGATCAGCCGGAGCACCAGGTCGGTGGCGCCGACCTTGAGCAGCGTGGTGGTCTCGGACATGTTGGAGTCGCCGACGATGACGTGCAGCCGGCGGTAGCGCTCGGCGTCGGCGTGCGGCTCGTCGCGGGTGTTGATGATCGGGCGGGAGCGGGTGGTCGCGGAGCTGACGCCCTCCCAGATGTGCTCGGCGCGCTGGCTGACGCAGAACACCGCGCCGCGCGGGGTCTGCAGCACCTTGCCGGCGCCGCAGATCAGCTGGCGGGTCACCAGGAACGGGATCAGCACGTCGGCCAGCCGGGAGAACTCACCGTGCCGGGCCACCAGGTAGTTCTCGTGGCAGCCGTAGGAGTTTCCGGCCGAGTCGGTGTTGTTCTTGAACAGGTAGACGTCCCCCGCGATGCCCTCCTCGTGCAGCCGCCGCTCGGCGTCCACCAGCAGCCCTTCGAGGATGCGCTCGCCCGCCTTGTCGTGCGTCACCAGCTCGACGACGTCGTCGCACTCGGGAGTGGCGTACTCGGGGTGGGAGCCCACGTCGAGGTAGAGGCGGGCGCCGTTGCGCAGGAACACGTTGCTGCTGCGGCCCCAGGAGACAACGCGGCGGAAGAGGTAGCGCGCCACCTCGTCCGGTGACAGCCGTCGCTGACCCCGGAACGTGCAGGTGACGCCGTACTCGTTCTCCAGCCCGAAAATTCGACGGTCCATGGCACCTTCTCTCGAAGGAATCACCGGTTTCGGCCGGTGCGCGGATCGGGATCCTGAACTCTGCGGCACCGGGCCGCAGCTGGCCTTGTAGGCCGATCCCCTGCTTCGGCAACGGGCAGGGCTCGTCCGGGGGCGCCGGCCGTCAGGTCGGCGTGGAGCCCCACGGTCTCGACCGCTGGGGAGGAGTCACGAGGCGTCCGTTCTCTGCGTGGGCCACCGGAGGGGGCCCGTACGGCGGCGGGCGACGGCCGCCGTACGGGACTCCTCCGCACTGCTAGTCGGACTGCTCCGACACGTCCGGCACGTCCGACCGGTCGGCCGGCGGCTTGGCCGCCGGCTTCTCGTCCTCGTCCGTCTCGGCGGACTCGTCGCCGTCGAGCAGCCGGGCGAGCTGGCCGCCCAGGATGCGCTTGAACTTGCGCTGCTGGAAGCGCTGGCGGTCCAGGACCGCCACCTCCAGCTGCTCGGGGGTCATGGTCCGCGGGGTGCCGCCGTTGGGGTCCCGGGCGAGCGAGTCCACCGCGACCTTGATCGCGTCGGTCAGGGACAGCCCGCTGCGGTGCCGCTGGCCCAGGTAGTTGCCGATCGAGTCGGCGTTGCCCCCGACCACCACGTAGTTCTTCTCGTCGACGACCGAGCCGTCCGGGGTGAGCCGGTAGATCTGGTCCTCGTCCGGGGTGCGGCCGACCTCGGCCACGATCAGCTCGACCTCGTACGGCTTCTCGCCGACCGAGGAGAAGATGGTGCCGAGCGTCTGGGCGTAGACGTTGGCCAGGCCCCGGGCGGTGACGTCGGCCCGGTCGTAGGAGTAGCCGCGCAGGTCGGCGTAGCGGACGCCGCCGATCCGCAGGTTCTCGAACTCGTTGTAGCGGCCGACCGCCGCGAAGGCGATCTTGTCGTAGATCTCGGAGACCTTGTGGAGCGCCCGCGAGGTGTTCTCCGCGACGAAGACGATGCCGTCGGCGTAGGTGAGCACGACCACGCTGCGACCACGCGCGATGCCCTTGCGGGCGTACTCCGCGCGGTCCGCCATGGCCTGCTGGGGCGAGACGTAGAACGGTGTCGACACCGGCGGTCGTCCCTTCCTTGGTAGGTGTGGCTAGAGCAGCGGGGCCTGCGGGCCGTTGGGGCGGATGAGGCGCTCGTCGGTGATCGAGACGGCGATCGCGGAGACCTCGGCCTCGGTGAGCCGGCGGAAGCCGTCCTCGGTGATCAGCGAGACGATCGGGAAGATCTTCCGGGCGAGGTCCGGACCGCCGGTGGCGGAGTCGTCGTCGGCCGCGTCGTAGAGCGCCTGGACGACCAGGGTGGCGGCCTGCTCGGCGGTCAGGTCCGCGCGGTAGAGCTTCTTCATCGAGCCGCGGGCGAACACCGAGCCGGAGCCGGTGGCGGCGAACCCGCGCTCCTCGGAGCGGCCGCCGGTGACGTCGTAGGTGAAGATCCGGCCGCGACCGAGGTCGAGGTCGTAACCGGCGAAGAGCGGGACGACCGCGAGGCCCTGCATCGCCATGCCGAGGTTGCCCCGGATCATGGTGGTGAGGCGGTTGGCCTTGCCCTCCAGCGAGAGCACGGTGCCCTCGATCTTCTCGTAGTGCTCCAGCTCCAGCTGGAACAGCCGGACCATCTCGACGGCGAGGCCGGCGGTGCCGGCGATGCCCACCGCGCTGTACTCGTCGGCCGGGAAGACCTTCTCGATGTCACGCTGGGCGATCACGTTGCCCATGGTCGCCCGGCGGTCACCGGCGATGACCACACCGCCGTCGAACACCGCCGCGACGATCGTCGTCCCGTGCGGGGCCTCGACGACCGCTCCCATGGGCAGCTCGCGGCGCCCGGGGATCAGCTCCGGCTGGTGGTCGGCCAGGAAGTCGAGGAACGAGGAGGACCCCGGGGTCAGGAAGGCAGCCGGTAGACGCCCGGTGCCACGAGTGTTGGCTTCCACACGATTCCTTCCAGGTAGCTTGAAGCGCACGCTGCCCGCACCCTACCCGCCGACGATCACCGTCCATGCGTGGTGGGCCGGACCGGGGCGGACGGGCGGCCGTTGCCGCCCGTCCGCCCTCGGCGGTCGCGACCGTGAATTCCCTGAATGCCCGAACGGGGCTACTCGCCGCCCTTTTGCACGAATTGGCGTACAAAATCCTCGGCATTCGACTCGAGGACCTCGTCGATTTCGTCGAGAACCGCGTCGACGTCGTCGCCGAGCTTTTCCTGGCGCTCCTTGAGGTCGTCGGAATTCTGCGCTTCCGCGGCCTGCTCCTCGACCTCCTCGGAGGAGCGGTTCGCCCGCTGCTGGCCGCCGTCGGTGTCCTTGCTCGCCATTTCCCTCACCCCGCTCGATCTGTCTGGCACGGTTTGGTCGCTGCTTGCTGCACCGACCCTATACACAGGGCGCGGCTACCGCTTCCGGTTTGCCGTGGCGCTTCCTGTCCAACACCCGCTGTCACCCCGGATGATTCCCATTCGGCGGACGTTCACCCGTGGTGATCGAAAAGTTACCCGCCGGCCAGCACCCGGAGCAGGTCCTCGGCCGTGCGGCAGCGGTCCAGCAGCTCCTTGACGTGGTTGCGGGTGCCGCGCAGCGGCTCCAGCGTCGGGACCCGCTGGAGCGAGTCGCGGCCGGGCAGGTCGAAGATCACCGAGTCCCACGAGGCGGCTGCCACGTGGTCCGCGTACTGCTCCAGACAGCGCCCGCGGAAATAGGCCCTGGTGTCCTCCGGAGGCTTGGAGACGGCCCGCTCGACCTCCTCGTCGGTCAGCAGCCGCTCGAACCGCCCACGGGCCACCAGACGGTTGTAGAGGCCCTTCTCGGGCCGTACGTCGCTGTACTGCAGGTCGACCAGGTGCAGCCGGGAGTTGTCCCACTCCAGCGCGTCGCGGCTGCGGTAGCCCTCCAGGATCTCCCGCTTGGCGATCCAGTCCAGCTGCCGGGAGAGCGACATCGGATCGCGCTCCAGCCGCCCCAGCACGTCCTCCCAGCGCGCCAGGACGTCCACCGTCTGCTCGTCGGCGTCGGTGCCGAAGCGGTCCTCGACGTACTTGCGGGCCAGCTCGAAGTACTCCAGCTGGAGCTGGACGGCGGTGAGCCGGCGCCCGTTGCGCAGCGTGATGAGGTGCTTCAACGACGGGTCGTGGGAGATCCGGTGCAGGGTGCGCACCGGCTGGTCGACGGCGAGGTCGGCGGCGATGAAGGAGTCCTCGATCATCGCCAGTACCAGGGAGGTGGTCCCGAGCTTGAGGTAGGTGGAGATCTCGGAGAGGTTGGCGTCCCCGATGATCACGTGCAGCCGGCGGTACTTCTCGGCGTCGGCGTGCGGTTCGTCGCGGGTGTTGATGATCGGCCGCTTGAGCGTCGTCTCCAGGCCGACCTCGACCTCGAAGTAGTCGGCGCGCTGGCTGATCTGGAAGCCGTTCGCCGAGCCGTCCTGGCCGATGCCGACGCGGCCGGCGCCGGTGACCACCTGGCGGGAGACGAAGAACGGGGTGAGGTGGCGGACGATGTCGGCGAACGGCGTCGCCCGCTTCATCAGGTAGTTCTCGTGGGTGCCGTAGGAGGCGCCCTTGTTGTCGGTGTTGTTCTTGTACAGGTGGATCGTCTGCCCGTTGGGCAGTTCCAGGGCGCGCTGGGCGGCGGCCGCCATGACCCGCTCGCCGGCCTTGTCCCAGAGCACGGCGTCGCGCGGGTTGGTCACCTCGGGCGAGCTGTACTCGGGGTGCGCGTGGTCCACGTAGAACCGCGCGCCGTTGGTGAGGATGATGTTCGCGAGGCCGATGTCCTCGTCGGTCAGCTGGCTGGCGTCCGCCACGTCGCGCGCGAGGTCGAAGCCCCGGGCGTCGCGCAGCGGATTCTCCTCCTCGAAGTCCCAACGGGCCCGCCGTGCCCGGTGCATCGCCGCCGCGTACGCGTTGACGATCTGGGACGAGGTGAGCATGGCGTTGGCGTTGGGGTGCCCGGGTACGGAGATCCCGTACTCGGTCTCGATGCCCATCACGCGCCGTACGGTCATGCGGCCCTCCTTGCCCGGTGTACCGCCCCCCACGGGCGGAACACGCTGACGTACCGCTGAACAACACCGACGCGGGCGGTGTGCCCGCGAACGGTGGGTCGAGCCTAGAACGCGGCACCGACAGGCGGGCCCCGAGACGCGCCGTCCGGCTGCGGGGCCGCGAGGCGCCACAGCCGGACGGGGTGCGTGCTGGTCCGGGGTCCGCTGCCGGCGCCCGGAGTGGTGCGGTTACAGGTACTGCCCGGTGTTGGCGACGGTGTCGATGGAGCGGCCGGACTCGGCGCCCTGCTTGCCGGTGACGAGCGTGCGGATGAAGACGATCCGCTCGCCCTTCTTGCCGGAGATCCGGGCCCAGTCGTCCGGGTTGGTGGTGTTGGGCAGGTCCTCGTTCTCCTTGAACTCGTCCACGCAGGCGGCGAGCAGGTGGGAGACGCGCAGACCGCGCTGGCCGTGGTCGAGGAAGTCCTTGATGGCCATCTTCTTCGCACGGTCGACGATGTTCTGGATCATCGCGCCGGAGTTGAAGTCCTTGAAGTACAGGACCTCCTTGTCACCGTTGGCGTAGGTGACCTCCAGGAAGCGGTTCTCCTCGGTCTCGGTGTACATCCGCTCGACGACCGCCTGGATCATCGCCACCACGGTGGCCTCGACGGAGCCGTCGTGCTCCTTGAGGTCGTCCGGGTGGAACGGCAGCGAGCCCTTGAGGTACTTGGAGAAGATGTCCTTCGCGGCCTCGGCGTCCGGGCGCTCGATCTTGATCTTGACGTCCAGGCGGCCGGGCCGCAGGATCGCCGGGTCGATCATGTCCTCGCGGTTCGAGGCGCCGATGACGATGACGTTCTCCAGGCCCTCCACGCCGTCGATCTCGGCGAGGAGCTGGGGGACGATGGTGTTCTCCACGTCCGAGCTGACGCCCGAACCGCGGGTGCGGAAGAGCGACTCCATCTCATCGAAGAAGACGATGACGGGGGTGCCCTCGCTCGCCTTCTCCCGAGCCCGCTGGAAGACCAGGCGGATCTGCCGCTCGGTCTCGCCGACGTACTTGTTGAGGAGCTCGGGGCCCTTGATGTTGAGGAAGTAGCTCTTGCCCTGGGGCCGGCCGGTGACCTCGGCGACCTTCTTGGCGAGCGAGTTGGCCACCGCCTTGGCGATCAGCGTCTTGCCGCAGCCGGGCGGGCCGTAGAGCAGGACGCCCTTGGGCGGGCGCAGCTCGTACTCCTTGAAGAGCTCGGCGTGCAGGTAGGGCAGCTCGACCGCGTCGCGGATCAGCTCGATCTGGTTGCTGAGACCGCCGATCTGGCGGTAGTCGATGTCGGGGACCTCTTCGAGGACGAGCTCCTCGACCTCGGACTTGGGCACGACCTCGTAGACGTAGCCCGAGCGGGGTTCGAGCAGCAGGGCGTCCCCCGCCCGGATGGTGAGCTCGCGCAGCGGTTCGGCGAGGCGCACCACCCGCTCCTCGTCGGTGTGGCCGATGACCAGGGCGCGTTCGCCGTCCTCCAGGACCTCCTTGAGGGTGACGATGTCGCCGATGCGCTCGAAGGCCATCGCGTCCACGATGTTGAGGGCCTCGTTGAGCATCACCTCCTGGCCGCGCCGCAGCTCGTCGAGGTCGACGTTGGGGCTGACGTTCACGCGGAGCTTGCGCCCCCCGGTGAAGATGTCGGCGGTGCCGTCCTCGTTCTGGCTGAGGAAGGTGCCGAATCCGGCCGGGGGCTGTGCCAGCCGGTCCACTTCCTCCTTGAGGGCCACGATCTGGTCGCGGGCCTCTCGCAGGGTGGAGGCGAGCCGTTCGTTCTGGGCGGACACGCCGGCCAGGTTGGTCTGGAGCTCGACGATCCGCTCTTCGAGGATTCTCGAATTGCGCGGCGAGTCGGCGAGCTTGCGGCGCAGCACGGCGATTTCCTGCTCAAGGTACGAGACCTGAGCGGCCTCGTCGGAACCACGAGCGGGCCGGCCGGTGCTGCGGTTGTAGTCGTCATCGTGGGCTGCCACGGTCCTCACCTCCTCCGGGGAGCTGGACGCTTCCAGACCCTACCTGGGACCAGGGGTCCGTAAACCCCTAGATCAAGAAAGATGGAACGGGCGTGTCCGATCTTCGCCCTCGCGTGCTTCCCCTCTGCTTAGGGGATACCCAGCGCGCACCACCCAAAGCCGACCAGATGTATCGTCGAACGAGTCGATATCCGATCGCGACCGAGGGTCGCGGTCAGATCGTTGTACGAATGGCGGGATTGCCTCCCAATTGGGGGCGACCCGGGACAGAAACGGCAGGGGACCATGTCGGTGACCGAAGAGGCGAAGGCCGGCGAGGCGCTGGAGGTGTGGATCGACCAGGATCTGTGCACCGGCGACGGCATCTGCGCGCAGTACGCGCCCGAGGTCTTCGAGCTGGACATCGACGGCCTCGCCTATGTGAAGGGCTCGGACGACGAGTTGCGCCAGCAGCCCGGCGAGACCGTGCCGGTGCCGCTGACGCTGCTTCAGGACGTGGTGGACTCGGTGAAGGACTGCCCGGGCGACTGCATCCACGTGCGCCGGGTCTCCGACCGGGCCGAGGTCTACGGCCCGGACGCCGAGTAGCCCCGGCCCGCGGGCACCCGCCCCGAGGCGACCGCGATCCCGCCCCGAGCCGAAGGGGCGCGCCGGTGCCGAAAGGGAGAAGCGAGGACACCCCGAGGAACGAGGGGTGTTGGAGCGCCGACCGTCGGCACCGGGTCAAGCGCCCCGGAGGCGAGCGGGCGAGGACACTGAGCGCCGACCGTCGGCACCGGGTCGAAGCGCCCCGGAGGCGAGCGGGCGAATAGCAGTCAGGCCTGCGCCAGTGGAGCGGTGGTCTGGGAGCGGTTCCAGCCGGCGTCCTTGCGCGTCCAGGTGAGGTCGAGTGAGATGTCCGGGCTGAACCGCGGCACGTCGTCGCCGGAGTACCCCTGCGCGTGGCCGGTGATGGTGCCGTCGCTGCGCAGGCCGAGCCTGCCGACGGTGAGGTTCTCGCGCTCGGAGAGCAGGGTGGCCACCACGACGGGCCGGCCGTCGGGGCCGGGGCCGAGCAGGTAGACGGCGTCCGGCGGGGTGCCGTTCTCGGCCGCGCAGTGCGCGGCGGCGACGGTACCGGGCCGGCCGTCGCCGAGGTCGGCGGCGAAACTGACGGATATCTTGACCGGGAACGGGCCGCAGTCCAGCGGGAGTTCGGCCTTGGCCGGATCGGGCGCGGCGGCGGCCGGGAGGGCCTTCACGGTGGGGCGGGCCGGTTTCGGCGTCCCGGTGGCCGGATCCGCGGCGAGCACGGTGGCCACCACGGCGGCGCAGCCGCCGATCGCGAGGGCCCAGTGCCAGGGGGCCGATCGGGCGTGTCCGGGCCCGCTGCGGGCCTGCGGTGTCTGCTGCTCAACCCTCGCCGTGACCGCGGTCTCCACCAGGCGTCCCCTCCAGTGGGTCGGTGTGAGCGAGCATCGTCCCACACCGGCGTGGACGGGGGGTGGCGCGGGTGCGGGGGTAGCACGAAGGGGTGGTACGCGGGCGCGAAACCCGCTGTACCACCCCTGGTGGACGTACCGTCAGCCGAGCTGCTCCGGCTGCTCGACGTCGCCGGTGCGGGCGGCGGCCCGGGCGGCGGCGCGCTCCTGCAGGCTCGGCTCGGCCGAGCCGTTGTCGTAGTCCTCGCCGTACGCGCCCTTGGCCGGGCGGCGGCGGCGCAGCGGCGGCTCGACGCCGTCGGCGAGGCGGCGGGAGGTGAGCAGGAAGCCGGTGTGCCCGATCATCCGGTGGTCCGGGCGAACGGCCAGGCCCTCCAGGTGCCAGGTGCGGACCATGGTCTCCCAGGCCTGCGGCTCGGTGAAGGTGCCGTGCTCGCGCAGCGCCTCGACGGTCTTCGACATCTGCGTGGTGGTGGCCACGTAGCAGCAGATGAGGCCGCCGGGGACGAGCGCCTTGGAGGCGACGTCCAGGCACTCCCAGGGGGCCAGCATGTCGAGGATGACGCGGTCGACGTCGGACTCCACCAGGTTGTCCTGGAGGTCGCCGACGGTGAGCTTCCACGCCGGGTGGGGCCCGCCGAAGTAGCGCTCGACGTTGCTCCGGGCGATGTCGGCGAAGTCCTGCCGACGCTCGTAGGAGGCCAGCATGCCGGTGTCGCCGACGGCGCGCAGCAGGTAGGTGGAGAGCGCGCCGGAGCCGACGCCGGCCTCGACCACGCGGGCGCCGGCGAAGATGTCGGCCATGGCGAGGATCTGCCCGGCGTCCTTCGGGTAGATCACGGCGGCGCCGCGCGGCATGGACAGGACGTAGTCGGGGAGCAGGGGGCGCAGCGCGAGGTACGGGACGTTCCCCGTGGTGCGCACGACCGTGCCCTCGGGGGCGCCGATCAGCTCGTCGTGCGGGAACGCACCCTTGTGGGTGTGGAACTGGTTCCCGGCCTGGAGCGTGAACGTGTAGTGGCGGCCCTTCGGGTCGGTCAGCTGGACCTGGTCCCCGACCTGGAAGGGCCCGCGTCGGCGGGTGGCACCGGTCGGTTCGGACATGCGGACAATCCTAAGGGAAGCAGGCGCTCCGCCCGACCACGATGATCACCGGCCGGCGATCGCGGCGGTCAGCCGCCGCTCGATGTCGCTGAGCGTGGCGACGCCGTAGACCCGGCCGTCGGCCTCCACCACCAGGTACTCGGTGGCCGGGTGGGCCCGCAGGGCGCGCAGCAGGTCCTCGCCGGCGAGTTCGACGGGCAGCCGCAGACCCGGTTCGAGGTCGCGGGCCAGTGCGCCGACGGCGATCCAGGGGCGGCGGTGCTCGGGGACCTCGCGGACCTGGGACTCGCGGACCAGGCCGATCGGGTCGCCGCGGCCGTCGACCACGACGACGGCGCCGGCCTGCTGCTCGCGGACCCGGCGCAGCGCCTCGCCCAGCGGGGTGTCCGCGCTGACCTCGACGCCCCGGCGGACGAGGTCGCGCAGCCGCAGGTCGGGCAGCACCTCCTTGAGCCGGGCCTGCTGCACGCCGGCGCCGGCGCCGTTCCAGATGATCACGGCCAGGACGGCGGCCAGCACGGCGTCGATCAGGGTGTCGGTGGTGGTCCGGTCGGCGCCGCGGGCGGCGCCGAGCAGCGGCAGGCCGATCAGGACGGCGACGGCCAGCACGCGGCCGGCCCAGGCGGCGGCGACGGTGCCGGTCATCGGCCGGCCGGTGACGGCCCAGACGACGGCGCGCAGCATCCGCCCGCCGTCCAGCGGGAGGCCGGGCAGCAGGTTGAAGGCGGCGACGACGAGGTTGGAGACCATCAGGCCGGTGAGCAGCACGCCGGGGACGCTGGAGAGCTCGACGGCCTGGACGGCGAGGTAGAAGACGCCGCCGAGGAGCAGCGAGAGCAGCGGGCCGACGAAGGCCAGCCAGAACTCCCGCCAGGGGCTGTCGGCCTCCTTCTCGATCTCGGAGACGCCGCCGAGGAACTGCAGCCGGATGCGGCGGACCCCGAGCCGGTAGCGGAGCGCGACCACGGTGTGGGCGAGCTCGTGGATCAGGACGGAGCCGTAGAACGCCACCGCGAAGAAGAACGCGACCAGGTAGCGGTTGGCGCCGAGCCCGGGCAGGACGTTCTCCAGCTGGCCGCCGAAGACCCAGGTGATCAGCGCGGCGATGACGAACCAGGAGGGGGTGACGTAGACGGGTACGCCGAAGGGCCGGCCCATCAGGATGCCGTTGCGGCCCTCCGGCTCCTCGGGCGGCCGGGGACCGGGCCGGGAGTCGCCGTCCTGCGGGGGCCGGTCGGAGGTCTGACGCCCCCTGCTGTCGCTCACCGTGATCCCTTCGGTCGGTTCACTGTCGTGCGCCGTGCGCCGGTGCGCCCACGCTACGTGATCAGGGCCGGGTACCGTCGCGCGCCCCTCTCGCAGGGTTCTTACCCACTGGGAGGCCGGTGTGGCAGCACCGTGGCAGCGGGATGACAGCTCAGGGCAATAGGGTCGGGGTATGCAGCAGACCGACACCAGCAGCGCCGTCGTGGCCCCGGCGCGTCCACCGGCGCCGCCGACCGGCCTGTCCCCGTCCCGCGCGGGGGACTTCCTGACCTGCCCGCTGCTGTACCGGCTCCGGGTGATCGACAAGCTGCCGGAGCCCCCGAGCGCGGCGGCGACCCGGGGCACCCTGGTGCACGCGGTGCTGGAGCGGCTGTTCGACAGCCCGGCGGCCGACCGGACGCCGGAGCGGGCCCTGGGGCTGCTGCGGCCGCAGTGGGAGCGGCTGCTGGGCGAGCGCCCGGAGCTGGTCTCGCTGTTCCCGGAGGACCCGGACGGCGCGGCGCTGACCCGCTGGCTGGCGGACGCCGAGAAGCTCGTCGAGCGCTGGTTCCGGCTGGAGGACCCGACCCGGCTGCATCCGGTGGAGCGGGAGCTCTACGTGGAGACGGCCCTGGAGTCGGGCCTGCTGCTGCGCGGCTACATCGACCGGGTCGACGTCGCGCCCACCGGCGAGGTGCGGCTGGTGGACTACAAGACCGGCCGGGCGCCCTCGCGGGACTTCGAGGGCAAGGCGATGTTCCAGATGAAGTTCTACGCGCTGGTGGTGTGGCGGTGGAAGGGCGTGATCCCCAAGCGGCTGCAGCTGGTCTACCTCGGCGGGGGCGGGGACGTGGTCAGCTACGACCCGGACGAGGCGGACCTGCTCGCGGTGGAGCGCAAGCTGCAGGCGCTCTGGGAGCGGATCGGCGAGGCGGTGGCCACCGGCGACTTCCCCGCGACCCGCAACCGGCTCTGCGACTGGTGCGACCACCAGGCCAGTTGCCCGGAGTTCGGCGGCACTCCCCCGCCGTACCCGCTGCCGCTGGCGCTGCCGACGGCACGAACGTCTGACGAGGACGATCCCACGGGGGATCCGATGAGCAAGGAGTCCTAGGTGACGATCCGAGTGCTGCTGGTCGACGACCAGCCGCTGCTTCGCACCGGTTTCCGGATGATCCTGGAGGCCGAGGCCGACCTGGTGGTGGTCGGCGAGGCCGGCGACGGTCAGCAGGCGCTGGACCAGGTCCGGGCACTACAGCCCGACGTGGTGCTGATGGACATCCGGATGCCCCGGATGGACGGCGTGGAGGCGACCCGCCGGATCGCCGGCCCGGGCCGCGACGGCCCGGCGAAGGTCCTGGTGCTGACCACCTTCGACCTCGACGAGTACGTGGTCGAGGCGCTGCGCGCGGGCGCCAGCGGCTTCCTGCTGAAGGACGTGCCGGCCGAGGAGCTGGTGCAGGCGATCCGGGTGGTCGCGGACGGCGCGGCGATGCTCGCGCCGAGCATCACCCGGCGGCTGCTGGACATGTACGCCACCAAGCTGCCCTCGGGCGAGGAGGCGCCGCCGCAGGCGCTGAACGCGCTGACCGAGCGTGAGCTGGAGGTGCTGAAGCTGGTGGCGCGCGGCCTGTCGAACGCGGAGATCGCGGCGGAGCTGTTCGTCAGCGAGACCACGGTGAAGACGCACGTCGGCCATGTGCTGACCAAGCTTCAGCTGCGGGACCGGGTCCAGGCCGCGGTCTACGCGTACGAGAGCGGGCTGGTGCGCCCCGGCGCGCTCTGAGCCCGGACCGGTCCGGACATGACGGTGGCCCGTCCGCTCCCCTTGCACCCTGGGGGGAGTGGACGGGCCACCGTGCTGAGGGTCACCCGGTGGAACGGGTCACTTGCCGAGTCGGCCGATCTCCCAGAAGCGGAAGAAGCCGGTGGTGTCCACGGTCGACTCCACGCCGGTGATGTTCGAACGCGAGGCGAAGAAGGCCTTGTTCTGGAACAGCGGGATCAGCGGCGCGTTGTCGGCGACGATGCCCTGGATCTGCGCGTAGGTGGCGGCCGCGGCGGCGCGGTCGGCCTGCTTGAGGCTCTCGGGCACCAGCTTCTGGCTGATCCGCGGGTCGTCCCAGCCGTGGTGGTAGGCCCCGCCCTCGACGATCAGCGGCGCGACGTAGTTGTCCGCGTCCGGGTAGTCGGCGAACCAACCGATGGTGTAGGCCTGGTACTTGCCCTCGACCCAGCCCTTCTTGTAGACGTCCCAGTCCGCCTCGTGCTGGACGGTCACCTGGAAGACGCCGCCGGCCTCCAGCTGCTTCTTCAGCGCGTCGGCCTCGGCGCCCTCGGCGCGCGAGCGCGACCAGGTGAGGTTCAGCTTGACCGGCATCGGGACCTTGGCCGCGGTGAGGATCGCCTTGGCCTTGGTGACGTCCTGGTCGCCGTACTTGTCGAAGAAGGCGGTGTTGTGGCCGGCTACACCGGCCGGGACCATCGAGTAGAGCGGCTGGACGGTGCGCGCGAAGACGTCGCGGGCGAGCGACTTGCGGTCGATCAGCTGGGCGGCGGCCTGCCGGACGGCGACGTTGCCGCCGGTCGCGTCCTTGGTGTTGAAGACCAGGTAGCGGGTGTCGTTGCTGTCGCCCTCGACGACCTGCAGGTCGCTCTTGCCGCCCTGCTGGTCGGACAGGACCTGGGCCGCGGTGTTGGGCTCCAGGCTGTTGTCGGCGAGGTCGATGTCGCCCTTGTCGAGCGCGGCCTTCAGCTCGGCCGGCTTGTCGAAGTACCGGAGGGTGAACTTCTTGTTCCGGAGCTTGGCGTCGCCGGTGTACTTGTCGTTCGGGGACAGCGCGACCTTGCCGGGGACCTTGGCGCCGCCCTCGATGGTCGTGGTCTCGATCGAGTCGATCTTGTACGGGCCGGAGCCGACCAGCTTGTCGTTGGCGAGCAGCTTGTCGGCCGGGAAGACCTCCTGGTCGACGATGGCGCCCGCCGGGCCCGCGAGCTTCGCGGGGAGCGTCGCGTCCGGCGCCGAGAGGTGGAAGACCACCTCGGTGTCGCCCTTGGCCTCGACCGACTTGATCGACTCCAGCAGGCCCGCCGGGCCGCTCTGGTCGGCGATCTTCTTCGTCCGGTCGATGGAGAAGGCGACGTCGGCGGCGGTCAGCGCGTGGCCGTTGGAGAACTTCAGGCCGCCCTTGAGCGTGCAGTGGTACTGGGTGACGTCGCCGGCGGTGAACTCGCAGGACTGCGCGGCGTCCGGGCCGGGGGTGCTGGAGGCGGCCGGGTAGGACAGCAGCGACTGGAAGGTGTTGCGCAGCAGCAGCCAGGAGCCGGCGTCGTACGCGCCGGCCGGGTCCAGCGTGTTGGTGACCGAGGTGGTCCCCATCGTGATCGCCTTGTCGCCGTCCCCCTTGACGGCGTCGGTGACCGAGCCGCAGCCGGCCACCGAGACGGCCACCAGGCCGGCGCAGCCGAGCACTGCCAGTCGTTCAGCTGAAGTCTTCACGGGTCGCGTCCTTCGGGTGCGGTCCGGCCGGGGGCCGGCGGCCCGCGCTCGGTTGATCCTCCGGGGTCGTGGAGGTCGTGCACGGACCGGGCGCCGTGCGACCGCGGGCAGGACGGGGTTGCCCGTCAGCGGCGATGGCAGGGCTCGGGGGTGGGGAACGAACTGGAGTAGCGTGCCATATCGAACAGACCCCACCGATACCCGTACAGGTGACAGTTGGGACACGAGGGGGCGGTGTGGGCGCGACCATTCGACGAGTTGTCAGGCAATGCCCGTTTTCTCCCTGGGGACTCGCCGTGAGCGGACGGGGCCGACCACGTACCGGGCGGTAAGCGGTCTCCGCAATGAGACGACAATCACACTCGTGAGGCGACGAGCGAGCGGAGCAGTTCAAGATCGACGCCCTCCAGCGAGGGCAGCACCAGCCGCCCGGGAGCCGGCTCGATCGGCGCCACCGACGGCACCGCGATCACCGGGCAGCCGGCCGCCTCCGCCGCGCGGACACCGGTCGGCGCGTCCTCCACCACCACGCAGCGGCCCGGCTCCGCCCCCAGTCGCCGCGCCGCCTCCAGGTACGGGTCCGGGTGCGGCTTGGTGCGCGGCACCTCGTCCCCGGCGACCGTGAAGGCGAAGTGGTGGGCGCCCAGCGACCGCAGCACGATGTCGATCACGTGCCGGTGCGAGGCGGACACCAGGGCGGTCGGAACGCCGTGCGCGGCAAGGGTGTTGAGCAGTCGCTCGGCGCCCGGCATGAGTGGCACGCCGCCGCCCAGCAGGTCCACGAAGCGCTGGTTGATCAGGACGGTCAGATCGGCCGGCGCGAGGTCCACGCCGGTGGCGGCCAGCAGGTAGTCGATCACCCGGCTCATCGGGCCGCCGACCACGTGGGCGCGGTCGTTCTCGTCGAGCGTGTAGCCCAGCTCGGCGAAGAGCGAGGCCTCGGCCTGCCACCAGAGGTTCTCGGTGTCGACCAGCGTCCCGTCCATGTCCAGCAGCACCGCCTGGAGGCCCCGGCCGTCGCCGTGGTCGAGGGTCCGGGTGGCGGTGGAGATGGTGGTCATGGCGCGGGTCCTTCCGTCCGTGCCCCGGGGCGCTGCCCCTGGGGATGGCACAGGCCGGCCCGCTGGTGAGCGGACCGGCCCGTTCAGGATGATCCAGGATACGCCCCGGTCCGCCGAAAGGAACGAACGGTGCGCGACGCGGGGGTTACCGCGCGTTGAAGTACTTGGCCTCCGGGTGGTGGATCACGATCGCGTCCGTGGACTGCTCGGGGTGCAGCTGGAACTCCTCCGAGAGCACCACGCCGATCCGCTCGGGCCGCAGCAGCTCGGTGATCTTCGCGCGGTCCTCCAGCTCCGGGCAGGCCCCGTAGCCGAGCGAGAACCGGGCGCCCCGGTACTTCAGCGCGAACATGTCCTTGACGTCCTGCGGGTCCTCGCCGGAGAAGCCCAGCTCGAAGCGGACCCGGGCGTGCCAGAACTCGGCCAGCGCCTCGGCCAGCTGCACCGAGAGGCCGTGCAGCTCCAGGTAGTCGCGGTAGGAGTTGTTGGCGAACAGCTCGTTCGCCGCCTCGGAGATCCGGTTGCCCATGGTGACGACCTGGAGGCCCAGCACGTCCCGCTCGCCCGACTCCTCCGGGCGGAAGAAGTCCGCCAGGCAGAGCCGGCGCCCGCGCCGCTGGCGCGGGAAGGTGAAGCGGGTCCGCTCGGTGCCGTCCTCGTTGTGGACGATCAGGTCGTCGCCCTTGGAGTTGGCCGGGTAGTAGCCGTAGACCACGGCCGGCTCCAGCCAGCCCTCGGTCTGCAGCCGGTCCAGCCACATCCGCAGCCGCGGCCGGCCCTCGGTCTCCACCAGCTCCTCGTACGAGGGGCCCTCCCCGGTGCGCGCGGCCTTCAGGCCCCACTGGCCCTTGAACAGCGCGTCCTCGTCCAGCCAGGAGGCGTAGTCGGCGAACGGCACGCCCTTGACGATCCGGTCGCCCCAGAACGGCGGCTCCGGCACGGTGTTGTCGACCGAGACGTCCGAGCGGACCTGGCCGAGGTTGACCTCCTCCGGCTCCTCGACCTCGACCCGGGCGTGCCGGCGCTGCTTGAGCTCCGGCAGGGCCGCCCCGGGCACGCCGCGCTTGACCGCGATCAGCGCGTCCATCAGCCGCAGGCCCTCGAAGGCGTCCCGGGCGTAGCGGACCTCGCCCTCGTAGATCTCGTGCAGGTCCTGCTCGACGTAGGCCCGGGTGAGCGCGGCGCCGCCGAGGATCACCGGGTAGTCGGCCGCCAGCTTGCGCTGGTTCAGCTCCTGCAGGTTCTCCTTCATGATCACGGTGGACTTCACCAGCAGGCCGGACATCCCGATGACGTCCGCCCGGTGCTCCTGGGCGGCGTCCAGGATCGCCGAGACCGGCTGCTTGATGCCCAGGTTGACCACGGTGTAGCCGTTGTTGGACAGGATGATGTCGACCAGGTTCTTGCCGATGTCGTGGACGTCGCCCTTGACGGTGGCCAGCACGATGGTGCCCTTGCCCTCGTCGTCGGACTTCTCCATGTGCGGCTCCAGGTGGGCCACCGCGGTCTTCATCACCTCGGCGGACTGGAGCACGAACGGCAGCTGCATCTGGCCGGAGCCGAACAGCTCGCCGACCACCTTCATGCCGGCCAGCAGCGTGCTGTTGACGATCTCCAGCGCCGGGCGCTGCGCCAGCGCCTCGTCCAGGTCGGCCTCCAGGCCGTTGCGCTCGCCGTCGATGATCCGGCGCTGCAGGCGCTCCTCCAGCGGCAGCGCCGCCAGCTCCTCCGCCTTGGACGCCCTCATCGAGGTCGAGGAGACGCCCTCGAACAGCTGGAGCAGCTTCTGCAGCGGGTCGTAGCCCTCGCTGCGGCGGTCGTAGACCAGGTCCAGGGCGACGTCGCGCTGGTCCTCCGGGATCCGGGCCATCGGCAGGATCTTCGAGGCGTGCACGATCGCGGAGTCCAGGCCCGCCTCGACGCACTCGTTCAGGAAGACCGAGTTGATCACCATCCGGGCCGCCGGGCTCAGCCCGAAGGAGATGTTGGACAGGCCCAGGGTGGTCTGCACGTCCGGGTGGCGGCGCTTGAGCTCGCGGATCGCCTCGATGGTCTCGATGCCGTCCCGGCGGGACTCCTCCTGGCCGGTGCCCAGGGTGAAGGCCAGGCAGTCGACCAGGATCGAGCCCTCGTCGATGCCGTACTCGGTGGTGAGCTGGGCGATCAGCCGCTCGGCGATGGCGACCTTGGTCTCGGCGGTGCGGGCCTGGCCGTCCTCGTCGATGGTGAGGGCGATCAGGCCGGCGCCGTGCTCGCGGGCCAGCGAGGCGATCCGGCCGAACCGGGTGTCCGGGCCGTCGCCGTCCTCGTAGTTGACCGAGTTGAGCACCGCGCGGCCGCCGAGCGCCTCCAGACCGGCCCGCAGGACCTCCGGCTCGGTGGAGTCCAGCACGATCGGCAGGGTCGAGGCGGTGGCCAGCCGGCCGGCCACCTCCTTCATGTCGGCGACGCCGTCGCGGCCGACGTAGTCCACGCAGAGGTCCAGCAGGTGGGAGCCGTCCCGGATCTGCTCGCGGGCGATCTCCACGCAGGCCTGCCAGTCACCGGCCAGCATCGAGTCGCGGAACTTCTTCGAGCCGTTGGCGTTGGTGCGCTCGCCGATCGCCAGGTAGGAGGTGTCCTGGCGGAACGGCACCGCCTGGTACAGCGAGGCGGCCGAGGGCTCCGGGCGCGGGGTGCGGGCGACCACCGGGCGGCCCTGGACGCGCTCGACCACCTGGCGCAGGTGCTCGGGCGTGGTGCCGCAGCAGCCGCCGACCAGCGAGAGGCCGTACTCCCGGGTGAAGACGTCGTGCGCCTCGGCCAGCTCGGCCGGGGACAGCGGGTAGTGGGCGCCGTCCTTGCCCAGCACCGGCAGGCCCGCGTTCGGCATGCAGGAGAGGCCGATCTTCGCGTTCTTGGCCAGGTAGCGCAGGTGCTCGCTCATCTCGGCCGGGCCGGTGGCGCAGTTCAGGCCGATGTAGTCGACGCCCAGCGGCTCCAGCGCGGCCAGCGCCGCGCCGATCTCCGAGCCGAGCAGCATGGTGCCGGTGGTCTCGACCGTCACCTGGACCAGGACCGGCAGGTCCAGCCCCGCCTCGGCGAGCGCGCGCTTGGAGCCGAGGATCGCGGCCTTGGTCTGCAGCAGGTCCTGGCTGGTCTCCACCAGCAGCGCGTCGGCGCCGCCGGCGATCAGGCCGGCCGCGTTCAGCTGGAAGCCGTCGCGCAGCACCTCGTACGGGGCGTGGCCGAGGGTGGGCAGCTTGGTGCCGGGGCCGATCGAGCCGAGCACCCAGCGGGTGCGGCCGTCGGTGAAGGAGTCGGCGGCTTCCCGGGCGATCCGGGCGCCCGCCTCGGACAGCTCGAAGATCCGCTCGGGGATGTCGTACTCGCCGAGCGCCGAGAAGTTGGCGCCGAAGGTGTTGGTCTCCACGCAGTCCACGCCGACCGCGAAGTACGCGTCGTGGACCGAGCGGACGATGTCGGGCCGGGTGATGTTGAGGACCTCGTTGCAGCCTTCCAGGTTCTGGAAGTCCTCCAGGCTCGGGTCCTGGGCCTGGAGCATGGTCCCCATCGCCCCGTCGGCCACCACCACCCTGATGGCGAGCGACTCACGCAGCGCGTTCGCGCGGCTCTGCTGGGTGACGGACGGGTCGGCTGCAGTGGCCATGGGGCTTCTCCCTGGGTGCGACGGCTGTCGGCTTTGCACGCCCGCTGAATCGGGCACGCACGTCGCCAGGGTATCCGGCCGGTGGCATGGATCGGGTGACCATTTCGTATCCTGAGCACTCGCCGCGACGGGGGAGCGACTGCATGGCGGGTCGAAGCGCACGGATACGACGGCTCGGACGGGCCCTGGGGGCGGCGCCACGGGCGCTGCGGACGCGCTGGCGGGGGTGGTCCCGTTGGCGCAGAACCCTTGCCGTGGCGCTGGTCGTCCTCGCCGTCGCCCTGCTGCCGATCGGCTCCGCGGCGCTCGCCCTGCGGCTCCAGTACGCCGGTGAGCCCTCCCCCGAGGCCCGGACCCGCGGCAAGGACGCGGTCTGGCTGGGCCACGCCTGGGTGGACGGCCGAAAGGGTGACGCCGACGTCGCCGACCTCGCCCGGCGGCTCGCCGGGACGGGCGTGCGCGACCTCTACGTCCACACCGGCCCGCTGGAGCACGACGGCTCGCTGCCGCCCGCCGTCCACCCCCGGGCCCAGTGGTTCACCGAGGCCGCGCACCGCGCGCTGCCCGGCATCCGGGTGCAGGGCTGGCTGGGCGACGAGGTCAAGCCCGAGAAGGACGCCCTGGACCTGGAGGACGCGCCCACCCGGGACCGGGTCACCGCCGCCGCCCGCCAGGTGCTGGACCTCGGCTTCGACGGGGTGCACTTCGACATGGAGCCGATCCGCCCCGGCTCGGCCGGCTGGCTCGCGCTGCTGGACCAGGTCCGCCCGGTGACCGCCGGCCGCGGCGCCCGGCTCTCGGTGGCCGCGCCGCAGATCGACCCGCTGCCCTTCCAGCACGACATCGCCATCGCGCTCACCGACCACGGCAAGTGGTGGGACCAGGCGTACTTCACCGAGACCGCCCGCCGGGTCGACCAGGTCGCGGTGATGACCTACGACTCCAGCATGCCGACCGCGTCGCTCTACGGGGGCTACAACGCCTACCAGACCGAGCTGGCCCTGGAGGCCACCCCCGAGGACGTGGACCTCCTGATGGGC
The DNA here is from genome assembly GCF_055564815.1 of Kitasatospora sp. NPDC028961. Classification (NCBI taxonomy): domain Bacteria; kingdom Bacillati; phylum Actinomycetota; class Actinomycetes; order Kitasatosporales; family Streptomycetaceae; genus Kitasatospora; species Kitasatospora sp. NPDC028961. The sequence continues at coordinate 60,354 of NZ_JBVHVO010000033.1, forward strand.
CTGCCGTTCTTCTGGGAGGACAAGTGGGGCCACTGGGGGCACGCCGAGACGGTGGACGCCGGCATCCGGGGCATCCGGCTCGGCCTCGGCCGGTACGACCTGCGGCGGGAGAACTTCGGCGTCGGGCTGTACGTGGACTTCGCCGCCACCGAGCAGAACTGGGCCGACTACCGGCGCGGCTGGGTCCGCTGAGGCGCCGCCGTCACGCCATCCGGTGCGCGAGGGCGCCCAGGTAGCGCCGGACGGTGGCGTCCTCGCCCAGCACGTAGTGCGAGACGGCGCGGTGGAGCGGCCGGTGGACCTCGCCGCGCTCGGTGACCGTCAGGCTGCAGCCCTGTCCGGCCGGCGTCAGCACGAGCGTCCAGGTGCCGCCGTAGGGCAGGTCCGGGTCGGCCACGCCGGTCACCAGCCGGTGCGGGGCCTCGCTCTCCAGCACCTCGTAGGTGGCGTGGCCGTGCGGGCCGTACTCGCGCCAGCGCGGCCGGCCGCCCGCGCCCTCCGGCAGCCGCTCGACGTGGGACAGGCCCGGGCGCCACGCCGGATAGAGGTCGACGTCGGTCACGACGTCCCACACCGCGCCCGGCGGCTGGTCGAGCTCCAGGCCGCCCTCGGTCACGTGCTCCACCGGCAGGCGCCGGCCCGCCGCCAGGGCCGCCAGCACCACCGCGCCGGCCCCGGCGGCCGCCACCACGCCGATGCCGATCCACCACCGTCCGTCCATCCGCCCGGCTCCTCACGCCCTGTCCGGCCCCTTCCTCCATCATCGCGCCGCCGCGCCGCGCGGGCGCGCCACGACTCTGCGTCACCACTCCGATACGATCCGTGCCCGATGGGCCGAGGCGGACCGCGCCCGGCCACCGGACCCCGGAGAACCGCCGTGCAGCGCCACCCGCTCCTCGCCGCCCTGGCCGCCGTCCCGCTCCTGCTCTGCGCCGCGCCGGCCGCCGCCGCGCCCGCCGACGCCCCGCCCCGCTACGCCGCGCTGGGCGACTCCTACGCCGCCGGGGTCGCGGCCGGCGCCTACGACCCGGCCGCCGGCGACTGCCACCGCAGCGCCAACGCCTACCCGGCGCTCTGGGCCGCCGACCACGGCGCCACCGGCTTCCTCGCCGCCGCGTGCAACGGCGCGACCACCGCGGACGTCCGCGGCGGACAGCTCCCGAAGGTCGGCGCGGACACCACGGTGCTCACCCTCACCGTCGGCGGCAACGACCTGGGCTTCGCCGGGGCGGCCGCCGACTGCCTCCAGCCGCTGACCACCGAGGCCCGCTGCGCCGCCACCCTGGACGAGTCCGGCCGCCGGCTGCGGGAGGAGCTGCCCGGCCGGCTCTCCACCCTGTACGACGACGTGCGGACCGCCGCCCCGCGGGCCCGGGTGGTGGTCACCGGCTATCCGCACCTGCTGCGCACCGGCACCACCTGCCTGATCGGCACCGATGCCCGCCGACAGCGGTTCAACGCGCTGACGGACGAGCTGGACGAGCTGATCCGCCGCGAGGCCGAGGCGCACGGGTTCGCCTTCGCCGACGTCCGGACGGCGTTCGAGGGCCACGGGGTCTGCGCGGGCGCGGGGCGGGAGTGGATCACCGGCATCGTGCTCCCCCGGCTCTGGGAGTCCTTCCACCCCACGCCCGAGGGGCAGTCCCTCGGCTACCTGCCGGCCGTCACCGCCGCGACCGGACCGCGCTGACCCCCCGGCGCCCGGCGGCCGCCCCGCGATCTTTCCCGGGGCGCCCAGGGCCCGGCGCGGCGATAACCGCTGGATCCCGGCGCCCCGCTCCCCCAGACTGTCCCGGTGCCCCGCCGGGAGGCGCATCAAAGCCCGTAGGCTGGGCAGGTAGGGAACCATGGAGCGAGGCGTTCCATGGGTGACGAGAGGTTCGACAGTCGGCAGCCGGACCGCCGGCGCCTCGGCAGGCCGGCCGGGGCGGGCACGTCCGACCGCCGACCGGAGGGAGACGCTGGGTGATCGAGCTGGAAGATGTTCCCGAGTTGATCGACCCGGTCATGGTCTGCGCCTTCGAGGGCTGGAACGACGCCGGGGACGCGGCCTCCGCGGCCGTGGCGCATCTGGACGACACCTGGGGCGGCAAGGTGTTCGCCGCCCTGGACGCCGAGGACTACTACGACTTCCAGGTCAACCGCCCCACGGTATGGCTGGACGGCGGCATCCGCCGGATCACCTGGCCGACGACCCGGCTCTCGGTGGTCCGGGTGACGGAGCCCGCGACCCGGGACATCGTCCTGGTGCGCGGCATCGAGCCCAGCATGCGCTGGCGCTCGTTCTGCAACGAGCTGCTCGGCTTCGCGCACGAGCTGGGCATCGAGCTGGTGGTGATCCTGGGCGCGCTGCTCGGGGACACCCCGCACAGCCGCCCCGTCCCGGTCAGCGGGGTCACCTCCGACCCGGAGCTGGCCCAGCGGCTGGACCTGGAGGAGAGCCGCTACGAGGGCCCGACCGGGATCGTCGGGGTGCTCCAGGAGGCCTGCACGCACGCCGGGGTGCCCGCCGTGACGCTCTGGGCGGCGGTGCCGCACTACGTCGCGCAGCCGCCGAACCCGAAGGCCACGCTGGCGCTGATCAACAAGCTGGAGGACCTGCTGGACCTGCGGATCCCGCCGGGCGAGCTCGGTGAGGACTCCCGGGCCTGGCAGCTCGGCGTGGACCAGCTGGCCGCCGAGGACACCGAGGTGGCCGAGTACGTCCAGCAGCTGGAGGAGGCGCAGGACACGGCCGAGCTGCCGGAGGCCTCGGGCGACGCGATCGCCCGGGAGTTCGAGCGCTACCTGCGGCGGCGGGAGAACGTCGGCCCGGCCGGTGAGAAGCCGGTCGCCGGGCACGCCACGGCGGAGCGGCCGAGCGAGCCCGAGCCGCCGGCCGCGCGGGAGAGCCAGGACGGCAACGAGGAGGACTGACCCCGCGGCAGCGGGAACGCCGGAGGGGGGGGGGGGGGGGGGGGGGGGGGGGCCCCCGGTGGGTTGCGGCTCCACGACAAAGGGCGAGCAAACGGTCCCACCGAGGGGGGGGAAAGGAAGGGGGATACAACGTGGTGGGTGCCTCGGGCA
>NZ_JBVHVO010000033.1:63429-85794 GCF_055564815.1 Kitasatospora sp. NPDC028961
CCAAAACCCCGTCATACGGGGAAATCCAGAACAAAAGAGAGGGCGCTCACCCCCGCTCCCACGGAACCCCCGGGGCTCCTCGACACACCTCGTCCCCGCCCCCCTCCGGCGTTCGCCGTCCTACAGCGCGATGCCGAGCAGCGCGTCCACCGTGCGGGAGACCAGGCCGGGCGCACCGATGTCGGTGCCGCCGTCGGCCTCCTGGCCGGCCGCCCAGCGGTCGACCGCGGCCAGCGCCGCGGGCGCGTCCAGGTCGCGCGCGAGCGCCTCCCGGACCTCGGCCAGCAGCGCCTCGGCCGGCGGGCCGTCCGGGCGGGAGACCGCGGCACGCCAGCGGGCGAGGCGCTCGACGGCCTCGTCCAGGGTGGCCTTGGTCCACTCCCAGTCCTCGCGGTAGTGGTGCGAGAGCAGCGCGAGGCGGATCGCCGCCGGGTCGACGCCCTCGCGGCGCAGCGCCGAGACGAAGACCAGGTTGCCGCGGGACTTGGACATCTTGTGCCCGTCCAGCCCGACCATGCCCGCGTGCACGTACGCCTGGGCGTACGGGTGGCCGCCGGTGGCGACCTGGGCGTGCGCGGCGCCCATCTCGTGGTGCGGGAAGGAGAGGTCGCTGCCGCCGCCCTGGATGTCGAAGGACATGCCCAGGAACCGCAGGGCGATCGCGACGCACTCGATGTGCCAGCCGGGGCGGCCGTGCCCGAGCTCGGTGTCCCAGGCGGGCTCGCCCGGGCGGGCCGCGAGCCAGAGCAGGGCGTCCAGCGGGTGGCGCTTGCCGGGGCGGTCCGGGTCGCCGCCGCGCTCGGCGAAGAGCGGGCGCATGGCCTCCCGGGTCAGGCCGGAGACCTCGCCGAAGTGCGGCTCCGACTCGACCGAGAAGTAGATGTCCTCGTCCACCTTGTAGGCGGCGCCGCTCGCCAGCAGCTTCTGGACCAGCGGGACGATCCACGGGATCGACTCGACGGCACCGATGTAGTGGGCCGGCGGGAGCAGCCGCAGGGCGGTCATGTCCTCGCGGAAGAGCGCGGTCTCGCGCTCGGCGAGGGCCACCCAGTCCTGGCCGGTCTCGATCGCCCGCGCCAGCAGCGGGTCGTCGACGTCGGTGACGTTCTGGACGTACAGGACGTCGTGGCCGGCGTCCTTCCAGACGCGCTGCACCAGGTCGAACGCGTTGTACGTGGCGGCGTGGCCCATGTGGGTCGCGTCGTAGGGGGTGATGCCGCAGACGTAGATCCGGGCGGTGCCGTCCTGCGGGACGACCTCGCGGATACCGCCCGCGGCGGTGTCGTGAATACGAAGGGGGAGCCCCTGACCAGGCAGGGCGGGAACCTCGGAGGCGGGCCAGGCATGCATGGGAATCACTTTAACCGCGCGAACATTTGAAAGCCTAACCAGTACACAAGATCGACTTGATTCGGTTTCCGACGTTGCCTGAGCGGTTCCGGACTGATAGGGACCGGCTCCCGACGTGGTCCGCCCGGTACGGGGGCGGTTTCCGGGCGCGCGGATGAGCGCCCGGTCGGCCCTGCCGCCGACCGGGCGCCCGGCCCCTGGGGGACGCGGTCGGAGCCGCTACGACCGCTGCCAGAGGGCCGGCACGTTCGGCGGCTCCCAGCCGGTGATGGCGGTGTGCCCCTGGAGGCAACGGTAGGAGGCGCCGGCGTAGGTGACGCGGTCGCCCGCGTTGTAGAGCGTCCCGGCGGTCCAGGAGCCGCCGGGCGGGGAGGTCGGGGGTGCGGTGGTGGGCGTGGTGGGGTTCGGACTGGTCGGCGGCGTGGTGGGGGTCTGCGGCACGTTCAGGACGAAGTCGTAGGTGCCCTCCTTCGCCGAGCCGACCTGGCGGACGTTCATCAGCAGCCGCGCGTCGTAGATGGTGTCGGTGCTGTTGCGCGGCTCGCCGGGGAAGTAGAGCTGGGTGGTGAGCACCGGGCGGCCGGGCGCCTGGAGCTTGACGTGGATGTGCCGGGTGCGGCCCGGGTAAAGGCCCGGCACGATGGTGGTGAGGGTGAACGCGCCCTGGGCATTGGTGAACTGGTGGCCGCGGAAGGCGAAGCCGGTGTTGTCGTAGGCGCCGTTGACGTCGGCCTGCCAGAAGTCGAGCAGGACGTTCGCGATCGGCAGGCAGGCCCGGCCGAAGACGTAGCCGCTCACGGTGAGCCGGGTGCCGGGGGTGCTGTCGGTGATCAGCGACGTCCGCAGCGGGGAGTTCGGCTTGAAGTAGGGGCCCTCGGTCTGCTCGATCGTCGGCTCGTCGCCGTCGTGGCAGGCGGGGGTGAGGCCGGGTGCCTCGCCGGTGCCGACCCGGTCGCGGGCCAGTGCGACACCGCCGCCGATCAGCAGCGGGGTGGCACTGAGGACGGCGGCCGCCTTGAGGACGGTCTTGCGGCTGATCCGGCGGTCGATCAGGCCCTCCGGCCCGGTGGGCTCTTGGGACGCTGGCATGCGCCGACTCCTTCACTGGGGGGTGTGGGGGGAGGTGGGGCGGCCCTTGTCATGGTGGGGGCATGACAAGGACCGGGCCGGCGGCCCACCCGTTCCGTACGGGCCGGTCACCGGCGGCCAGCAGCCAACCTACGGGGCGCCCGGGACCGCCGCGATGGACGTGATCCGGGGATCGTGGTGATTTCCTCCGACCCCGGCCCGGAACTCCCCCGGCGTCATCCCGGTCTCCCGCCGGAAGAAGCGGCAGAAGTACGCCGGATCGGCGAACCCCGCCTCCCGGGCGACCTGACGGATCGTCAGCTCGGTGGAGGCCAGCAGCCGTTTCGCCTCCAGCGTCTGCTGCTGGCGGATCAGCCGGCCGGGTGTGCAGCCGGTGGCCTGCTTCACCAGCGTCTGCAGATGGCCGGGCGACAGGCCCAGCTCCTGGGCGCAGGAGGCCACCGAGCGGTGCAGCCCGCCCGGGTCGGCGATCAACCGGGTGAAGGCGGTGGCCAGTTCGCTCCCCCGCCCGGGCACCGCCGGGCCCGGGCCGGGCGCGCAGGCACGCAGCGCCCGGACGATCAGGATGTGCAGGCTGGCCCGCAGCACGCCCAGGTAGCCGGACGGCAGCGCCCGGTACTCCTGCTCCATGTCGGCCAGCAGGGCGGCGATCGGCCCGGCGTGTTCGCCCAGGGACAGGGCCGGCCGGGAGGAGAGGCCGCGGAGCGCGGCGAGGTCGTCGGGGCGGGAGAGCAGGAAGTCCTCGTTGAAGAGCACCACCTGCCCGGTCAGATCGTCGGCGTCGGCCCAGTAGTGCACCTGTCCGGGCACGATCACGCACAACTGCGGCGGCTGCAGCGTCCGGTGGACCAGGTCCAGGACGTGGGCGCCGCGGCCGCCGGTGACGTAGACGATCTCGTAGAAGGAGTGCCGGTGGGGGAAGGCGGCCCGGGAGAGCGGGCCGATGGCGTCGAAGCTGCCGATCGCGAACGGGAGCAGGTGCGGCAGCGGGACCTGTAAGCGATGCAGCGGCAGGTCCAGGTGGGGGGTGGTCCGTCGCTCGTCCATCGGAGCAGTCTGCGGCCGAACCGCCGCACCGGTCCAGACCATTGCTCCAGGGACGGCAGGTCGGCGCCCCGGGCGGGCGCCGGTCCGGCCCCGCGCGGGGCGGTGCGGGTCAGATCGGCGGCCAGGGGATGGACGGCCAGTCCTGCGAGGGCAGCGGGTGGCGGCCGGTGCCGAGCAGCTCGGCCACCCGGGCGCGGGTGGCACCCAGTTCGGCGGCGGTCAGGTGCGGGGCGAGCCGCTCGCCGAGCGCGCCGTCCAGCTGCTCGGCGAGGCCGCCCAGCACCGCCAGCGCGTCCTGCGGCAGCGGCTGACCGGCCCAGCCCCAGAGCAGCGTGCGCAGCTTGCCCTCGGTGTTGAAGGTGACGCCGTGGTCGATGCCGTAGATCCGGCCGTCGGCGGCGGCGATCAGATGACCGCCCTTGCGGTCGGCGTTGTTGAGCACCGCGTCCAGCACGGCGAGCCGGCGCAGCCGCTCGTCGTCCGGGTGGACCAGCAGCGCGGTGCGGCCGTCACCGACGTCGGCGCGCACGATCGGCAGCCAGCCGTCCTCGGGTCCGCGCGGGTCCTGGAGGGCCAGCAGCGGGTCCGCCTCCGGGTCGGGCTCCACCCAGAGCTGCACCATGCCGGGCCCGTGCGGACCGTCGCGCAGCACGGTGGGCGGGATCGGCGCCCAGCCGGTGGCGGCGGCCAGCTCGTACGCGGCGACCTCGCGGCCGGCCAGCGTGCCGTCCGGGAAGTCCCAGAGCGGGCGCTCGCCGGCCACCGGCTTGTAGACGGCCTGGGCGGTCAGCCCCTGCGGGCCGTCCAGCGTGACGCTGCAGTAGAGCGCGGCGTTGGAGGCGTCGGTCAGCCGGCCGTGGACGGTCAGCCCGCCCTCGCGCAGCAGGCGCAGCGCGGTCGGCACGTCGGCGGCCAGGGCGGCGCCGGCCGCCGGGTCCGCCTGCGGTGGGGTCTCGGTGTTCAGCGCCGGTACCCGTTCGCGCGCGGGCACAGGTGGCCCTCCGGGTCGAGCGGCAGGTTGCAGAACGGGCAGGGCTTGCGACCGGCCGAGACGAGGTCCAGCGCGCGCTTGGCGAACACCCGGGCCATCGCGCCGGAGAGCCGCACCCGCAGCATGTCCGGGCCGTTCTCGTCGTCCTCGAAGACCGCCTCGGCGGCGTCCTCGCCCTCGTCCTCCTCGATCACCGCCTGTGCCTCGACCACCAGGCAGCTGTCGATGCTGTCCCAGGCCAGGGCCATCGTGCCGACCCGGAACTCCTGCTCCAGCGGCAGGTCCAGCGGGGCGGTGTCGAGCAGGTCCACCGGGGCGGCGGCGGGGATCGCGGAGTCGCCGCCGCTGCGCCGCAGGGCCTCGTCGAGGACCTCCTCGATCCGCTCGGCGAGCGCGGCGACCTGGGTCTTCTCCAGCAGCACGCTGGTGATCCGCCCCCGGGCGCTGGCCTGCAGGTAGAACGCCCGGGCGCCGGGCTGGCCGACGGTGCCGGCGACGAACCGTTCGGGCTGGTCGTAGAAGAAGACCTGACGGGGCACGCTCTCGCTCCGGATCGTTTCGATCGTCGTATGTCGGGTGTTGCGTGGGTGTCGCGTAGTCGTACGTCTGACGGGTGTGTGTCGTCTGCCTGTGGTGCGGGGCGCTCGGACAGCCGGACCGTCCGGGCGCCACCGCCCGCCCGGACACCGGTGGGCCGGTCCCGGCAGGCTCGCTAGTCACCCTACGACCTCCGGGCCCGGCCCGGGGAGCCGAGCCGGTGACCCGGGGCGGGTCCGCCGGGGTCCGCGCCGGTCGGGGCCGGTCCGCGGCGACGGCAGCCGGCGCGGGTGCCGGCGCCGGGGCGGGTCGGTCAGGCGGTGCCGCCGACCACCGCGTCCCCGGCCGGCGTCGCGTCGCCGCCCCGGTCGCCGTGGCCGCCGGCGCCCGGCTTCGGCGCGAGCGAGGAGAGGTCGCCGGTGTCGCCCATTCTCAGCACGAAGGGGCGCTGCGGGGTGTAGCGGATCGCGGTGACCGAGCAGGGCTCGACGGAGATCCGCTGGAAGTGGTCGAGGTGCAGGCCGAGCGCGTCGGCCACCACCGCCTTGATCACGTCACCGTGCGAGCACGCGACCCAGACCGCGTCCTCGCCGTGCTCGGCGGCGACCTTGGCGTTCCACTCGCGGACCGCGTCGACCGTGCGGTGGCTCAGCTCGCGCAGCGACTCGCCCCCGGGGAAGGCGGCGGCGGCCGCGTGGTCCTGGACGGTGCGCCAGAGCGGCTCCTTGGCCAGCTCGGACAGCGGGCGGCCGGTCCAGTCGCCGTAGTGGCACTCGCCGAGGCGCTCGTCCTCGGCTGCCGCGCCGAGCTCGGGGCGGACCGCGAGCAGCGGCTCCACGGTCTGCCGGCAGCGCTCCAGCGGGCTGCTGACGACCTGCGCCACCGGGATCGCGGCGAGCCGGCCGGCCAGCGCGGCGGCCTGCTCGCGCCCGGTGTCGTCGAGATCCACGCCGGGTGTCCAACCGGCCAGGATTCCGGCGGTGTTCGCGGTGGACCGGCCGTGACGGACGAGCAGCAGCGTGGGCATGGAGCCCAGCGTACGGCCTCCCGGCCGGGTCGCGGGCGACGGGTGGGGGTCGCGGCGGCGGGTCGCGGGCGAGCGGCGGACCGGCGGCGCGGCGGAGGGGCCGGGTCGTGTGGAGCGCCCGTGCAGAGCGAGGCGTTGTGCCGCCACCGCTCCCGCCGAGGGGCCACAATGGCCCGATGATCGTCCACTGTGCCATCTACCGCGACGGCCGCCGGATCGAGGCGCCCGAGGACCACACCGGCGCCCTCGCCGCCGCGCGGGCGGCCGGCAAGGGCAGTTTCGTCTGGATAGGCCTCTTCGAACCCACCGTCGAGGAACTCGACCGGGTCAGCGAGGAGTTCTCGCTGCACCCGCTGGCCGTCGAGGACGCCGTCAGCGCCCGTCAGCGCCCGAAGGTGGAGGTCTACCAGGGCTCGCTGTTCGTCTCGCTCAAGACGCTGGGCTACCACCCGGGCGGGCACGCGGTGACCAGCGGCGAGGTGATGATGTTCGTCGGCGAGGACTTCGTGATGACGGTCCGGCACGGCGCCGACAGCCCGCTCGGCGGGCTCCGGGCGGAGCTGGAGGCCCAGCCGGAGGTGCTGAGGTACGGGCCGAGCGCCGTCCTGCACTCGGTCTGCGACACCGTGGTGGACGGGTACGTCGACGTCGCCGTCGGGCTCCAGGCCGACCTCGACGAGCTGGAGGCCGACGTGTTCGCCCCCAACCGGGTCGGCCGTGACACCGCCGGCCGGATCTACGGCTACAAGCGCCAGCTGGTGACCGTCCGCCGGGCCACCGGCCCGCTGCTGGACCCGATGCTGCGGCTGGAGCGCGGCGGCGTGCCGTTCGTCCGCCCCGAGGCGCTGCCGTACCTGCGGGACGTCGCCGACCACCTCGCCAAGGCCAACGACCAGGTCGAGGGCATGGACCGGCTGCTCTCCGACATCCTCAGCGCCAACCTCGCGCAGGTCAGCGTGCAGCAGAACAACGACATGCGGAAGATCTCGGCGTGGGCCGCGCTGGCCGCCGTGCCGACCATGATCGCGGGCGTGTACGGGATGAACTTCGACCACATGCCCGAACTCCACCAGGTCTGGGGGTACCCGGCGGCGGTGGCGCTGATGGTGCTGGTCTGCCTGGTGCTGCACCGGGTGTTCAAGCGGCACGACTGGCTGTAGGCCCGGTCCGTCCGTCCGTACGCGGGGCGCGGGGGGACACGGAGCGGCCGGCCCGTGCCCCCCGCGCCGCCGGATCAGGCCAGTCCGGCGCGCTCCATCGCCTCGACGCCGGTGCGCAGCGCCCGGACCCGCTCCTCCAGGCTGAAGCCGGCCGGCGCCAGGGTCAGCGTGGTGACGCCCGCGTCGGCGTACGCCTGCATCCGGTCCGCGATCCGGGCGGTGTCGCCGACCAGCGAGGTGGCGTCGATCAGGTCGTGCGGCACGGCCGCCGCGGCGCCCTCGTAGTCCCTGGCCAGGTACTTCTCCTGGATCTCGTCGGCCGCCTGCTCGTAGCCCATCCGCCGGGCGAGCTGGTTGTAGAAGTTCTTCTCCTTGCTGCCCATGCCGCCGATGTAGAGCGCGGCGTAGGAACGCTGGGCGTCGACCCCGGCCTCGATGTCCTCGCCGACCGCGATGGTGACGGTCGGGCAGAGGTCGAAGCCCTCGTCCAGGGTCTTCCCGGCCTTGGCCCGGCCGGCCCGCAGCGGGTCGAGGGAGAGCGCGGCCTGCTCGGGCGCGAAGAAGATGCCGAGCCAGCCGTCGGCGATCTCGCCGGTCTGCTCCAGGTTCTTCGGCCCGATCGCGGCGATGTACAGCGGGATGTGCTCGCGCACCGGGTGCACGGTGAGCTTGATCGGCTTGCCGGGCCCGCCGGGCAGCGGCAGCGTCCAGTTCGCGCCTTCGTGGACCAGCCGCTCGCGGGACATCGCCTTTCGGATGATCTCCACGTACTCGCGGGTGCGGGCCAGCGGCTTGTCGAACTTCACGCCGTACCAGCCCTCGGAGACCTGCGGGCCGGAGACCCCGAGCCCGAGCCGGAACCGCCCGCCCGAGAGGGTGTCCAGGGTGGCCGCCGTCATCGCGGTCATCGCCGGCGTGCGGGCCGGGATCTGGAAGATGGCCGAGCCGACGTCGATCCGCTCCGTCTTGGCGGCGACGTACGACAGCACGGTGGCCGCGTCCGAGCCGTAGGCCTCGGCGGCCCAGCAGACCGAGTAGCCGAGCCGGTCCGCCTCCTGGGCGACGGCGATGTTGTCGGCGTCCATGCCGAGGCCCCAGTAGCCGAGGTTGATACCGAGTCGCATCTGCCATGCCTTCCAGTCGGGTTGTCCGTGAGGGTAACCGCACGTCCGGCGGACATGCTACTGGCCGGTAGCTGTGGGCTGGGCCACATTCGGACCCGCCACCCGGGTGCTGATCGTTCTGCGGGTCTGCGCATCTGCCCGGGCACCGGCCGCTACGCTCAGCCGACGTGGGGACGCCTCTCCCCACCTGCGCGTTTGCCGGGCCCGCGCGGACGGGGTGAGCGGCCCGGGCGCGGGCGGCACCGGCGGCGCCGGGGGCGCGAGCGGTTCCGGGGGGTTCAGCAGGACGAGTGGTTTCAGCGGTATCAGCGGTATCAGCGGTGTTGTCGGCCAGTGGAGGGCCCGTCCGATGGAAAAGCGTCACCTCGGCCGTACCGGGCTGCAGGTCTCCCGGCTCGGCCTCGGAACCATGACCTGGGGCCGCGACACCGACGAGCACGAGGCCGCCGAGCAGCTCAAGGAGTTCGTCGACGCGGGCGGCAACCTGGTCGACACCGCCGACGTCTACGGTGACGGCGGCGCCGAGTACCTGCTCTCCCGGCTGACCGACAACCTGATCCCCCGCTCCGACCTGGTCATCGCCACCAAGGCGGGCAGCGTCCCCGACTCCGCCCGCCGCTTCGACGGCTCGCGCGGCCACCTGCTCGCCGCCCTCGACGCCTCGCTGCGCCGGCTGGGCACCGACTACGTCGACCTCTGGCAGGTGCACGCCTTCGACCCGGCGACCCCGGTCGAGGAGACGCTCAGCGCCCTGGACATCGCCGTCACCTCCGGGCGCGCCCGGTACGTCGGCGTCTGCGACTACAGCGGCTGGCAGCTCGCCCGCGCCGCCACCTGGCAGCGCGCCCACCACGGCCGGGTGCCGCTGGCCGGTGCGCAGCTGGAGTACTCGCTGCTCCAGCGCGGCCTCGAACGGGAGGCGCTGCCCGCCGCCCGGGAGGCGGGCGTCGGGCTGCTCGCCTCCTCGCCGCTCGGCCGCGGCGTACTCACCGGCAAGTACCGGCACGGCGTCCCGCAGGACTCGCGCGGCGCCTCGCCGTACCTGTCCGGCTTCGTCCAGCCCTACCTCGGGGAGCGCTCGCGGCGGATCGTGGACGCCGTCGCCACCGCCGCCGACGGGCTGGCCAGCAGCCCGCTCGCGGTGGCGCTCGCCTGGGTTCGGGACCGGCCGGGGGTGGCGAGCGCGCTGGTCGGGGCACGCACGGTGGCACAGCTGCAGTCGGCACTGTCAGTCGAGGCGCTTACGCTTCCGGGTGAGATCCGTGGTGCGCTCGACGACATCTCGTCGCCGGTCCACCGCTATCCGGACCAGGGGTGGACCGAGCTCTAGGGCTCGCGCCGCCGCCGGACAGGCCGGATCTCGACGACCGACGACCGACACACTGAGGGTTGACGGCCGACGACGGACGTGATGCCCCGGCCCGACGCGGGCCGGCTCGGCCCCGGCACGGTCGGGCCCGACCCCGCGCGCCGCCCGTGGCGGCCGCGAGCGGCGGCCGCTCCGGGCGCGGAGCGGCCGGCGCCCCAGCAGTGGAGTGATCTTTTGGAGCGAACGATGAGTGACACGGAGAACGGCGCTCCGCAGGAGTCCCCGGCGGCCCCGGGGACGGACGGCGCCGACAAGGCGGCCGCCGTCGCGGCGCTGGCGGAGGCGATCCGGGTGGTCGGGCAGCAGTCGGCCCGCCCGGGCGCGCCGGCCTCCGGGAACACCCCGCGCGTCCCGGGCGCCGCCGGCGGTTCGGACGCCCCGGCGGGCGGCGCCGCCGCGGCGGGTGAGGCCGCCCCGGCCGCGGCACCGGCCGCCGCCCGCCCCTCCCGGTACCAGGCCGAGACCGACGAGCAGCGCGCGGAGGCCCTGCGGGCCACCGCCGAGGTGCTGGCCGCCGGCGGTGCGCCCACCGACCTCGCGCCCGCCGCCGTGGCCACCTTCGGTGACGGCGCCGCCGAGGAGCTGCGCGCCGACCCGTGGGCCGTGCTGACCCTGCCCGGCGTCCGCCCCGAGCACGCCGACGGCTTCGCCCGCGGGCTGCTCGGCCCCGCCGCCGGCCCGGGCGACCCCCGCCGGGCCCAGGCGCTGGTGCCCTGGCTGCTGGAGCAGGCCGCCCTGCGCGGCCACTCCGCCGTGGAGATCGGCGAGGTGACGGCCGGGCTGGACCGCCTCGGCCTGCCGGACGCCGCCGCCGCGCTGCAGTCGGCCGTGGTCGACGGCCGGGCGATGCCCTTCCAGGAGGAGCTGACCGGCGCCGAGGCGCACTCCACCGGCGGCGACGAGGACGACGAGCCGCCGACCCGCACCGTGCTCGCACTGGAGCGGCTGGCCCTGGCGGAGGAGAGCCTGGCCGACGGCCTGGTCCGGCTGATGTCGACCTTCGTCCCCGGCGTGGACGGGTCCGGCGAGGTGAACGAACCGGCCGAGGCGGACGGCGGCGAGGGCGGGAGCCGCGAGGAGGCCGAGCCCGCTCCGGCGGCGGACGCGCCGGCCGACGAGGACGCCACCGAGGGCGCCTCCGAAGACCCGGCCGGGGACCCCTCCGCCGAGGACGCCACCGAAGACCCGGCCGCCGAGGGCGCCGACGAGAGCCCGGCCGTCGAGGGCCCGGCCGGCGGCGCCGACGCTCCCGGTACGCCCGCCGCCCCCGGCCCGGCCGCCTGGGAGGCGGCCGCCGCCGCGGCGCCGTCCTCCTCGGCGACCGCCCTGATCCGGGCCGCCGCGGAGAGCGCCCTGGTCACCCACACCGGTGGCGAGGCCGCCCGCGCCGAGCCGGTCGCGCTGGTCCGCGCCGCCGCCGGCCTCGGTCTGCGCGCCTGGGCCGCCACCTGGACCGAGCAGGGCCGGGACGCCCTCGCCGGGCCGGCCGACGAGCCGCTGCCCGCCGCCACCCTGGCCGAGCTGCTGTCCGGCACGGCCGGCCCCGGCCGGTCCTCGGACGGCACGCTCGCCCTCGACGTCCTCGTCGTGCTGGACGCCCCGCTGCTGGACGTGGAGCTGGCCGCGACCCTGCTGGAGTCGCTCGCCGACGGCACCCGGCTGGTCCTGAGCGGCGACCCGGGCCAGCTCTGGTCGGCCGGGCCGGGCCGGTTCTTCGCCGACCTGCTGACCGCCAAGGTCTGCCCCTCCGTGGCCTCCCGCACCCCGGACTTCGGTCCGATCGGCGAACTGGTCTCCGGCATCGGCATCGGCGAGCTGCAGCCGGTCGAGGCGCCGGACAAGGAGGTGGTCATCCTGACCGCCAAGGACGGCGGCGAGGCCGTCCACCGCGCCATCCAACTGCTCACCGACTCCATCCCGCGCGCGCTCGGCATCCCCGCCGAGCAGGTGGTGCTGCTGACCCCCGGCCACGGCGGCCCGGCCGGCACCCGGGCGCTGAACGCCGCCGCCAAGGCCGCCCTCAACCCCGGCCCGGGCCGCTTCGGCGGCTTCGACCCGGGCGACCGCGTGGTGGACTCCCCCGCCCCCGGTGTCGTCCGCCCCGCCCGGGTGCTCGACGGCGACGCCACCGGCCTGCACCTGGAGTACCCGGACGGCTCGCGCCGCAGCGTCCCGCCGGCCGAGGCCGGCCGGCTGCGGCACGGCTGGGCGCTGACCGTCCACCAGGCGGTCGGCCGCCGCTGGCCGGGCGCGGTCGTCGTCCTCCCCGAGGACGCGGGCGCGGCCCTCACCCGCCAGTGGGTCTACACCGCGTTCGGCCGCGGCGAGCGCCACCTCTCCGTGGTCCACGCGGCCGGCCCGGCCCTGCCCCAGGCCGTCGCCGAACGCCCGGCCGCGCCGCGCACCACCCGGCTGCGGGCGATCCTCGCGGAGAACGCCGCCCAGGCGTACTGAGGGGTGTTGCCGAGTCCCGCCGAGTCGCGCGCGAACCCGGCGGGACTCGGCAACACCCCCTAGCGCGCGGGCGCCGAGGGGGGACCGGGCCGGTCCCTCCTCGGTGCCGGGGCCGGTCCGCTGTCGGAGGGTGGGTCTAGCGTGCTCCGGGGCCACCACCGTGGCCGGGTACGAGCAAGGGGAGAGCATGACCACACTCGAAGGCCGTCCGCGGACCGCGCTGCTCGTCGTCGACGTGCAGAACGGCGTCGTCGAGGAAGCGCACGAGCGCGACGCCGTCGTCGCCAACATCGGCCGCCTGGTCACGAAGGCCCGCCACGAGAAGGTCCCCGTCGTCTGGGTCCAGCACTCCGACCCGGACCTGGAGCCGGGGAGCGACGGCTGGCGGATCGTCCCCGAGCTGACGCCGGGCGACACCGAGCCGCTGGTCGGGAAGACCTACGGCGACTCCTTCGAGGACACCGAGCTGGAGACCGTGCTGGCGGACCTCGGCGTCGGCCGGCTCGTCGTCGCCGGCGCGCAGACCGACCAGTGCATCCGCTCGACGCTGCACGGCGCCCTCGTCCGGGGCTACGACGCGGTCCTGGTCGCGGATGCCCACACCACCGAGGACCAGACCGCCTGGGGCGCGCCGCCGCCGGCCCAGGTCATCGCCCACACCAACCTGTACTGGACGTACCAGACGGCACCCGGCCGGACGGGCGGCACGGTGGGCACCGAGGACGTGGATTTCGGCGCCACGTCCTGACGGCCGCGCCACGCGGCCGGGAGGGCCCCCGGGGTGGCGACCCCGGGGGCCGACGGGAATGTCCGAAACCATGCGCTCGCAGAAGCGTTCGATCAGCCGGCCGGGAGCTGCGGGGCCCGGGCCGTCCTCCCCGCCCCGGCGTCCCGCTCCGCCGCCCCGGGCAGGCGGGGCGGCGGAGCGGCCGGTGGCGGAGCTCAGGTCACTCGTCCGGGTCCTCGTCGTCGTAGACCTCGCTGACGTCGAACCGGCAGATCAGCAGCTGCGGGTCCGCGTGCTCGAAGGGCTCCGGCAGCCACTCCCCCGGCTCGGTCGGCTCGGCGGCGGCGACCCAGAGCGTGGAGTCGCCCTCCTCCAGGCCGAACTCCTCGCTCCGGGCGGCGATCTCGTCCGGCTCGTACTCGCCGAACAGCACACCGATCGCGGCGTTCACCTCGCCCGACCCGCCCCCGCCCGGGGTCAGCGAGTCGTCCAGCCGCTCGGCCTGGGCGCGCAGCCGCTTCGGATCGACCACGTGGTAGTCGCGGCGGATCAGGACGCTGATCGCCTCGGGCTGCTCGGGGCCGTTGTACCCGCCCGGTCCCTCGTCGCCGGGGACCTCGAACGGGGTGACCTCGTCGTAGACCTCGTAGAGGAGTTGGTCGTAGGCGATGGCCGCCGTCGCGAGCTGCTCGTAGGCGGTGAACACAGCGGGATCGTCCGCTGCGCTGGGGCTTGACACCGCTTCCAGATGACGGTCGATGGCGGCCTTGACCGCCTCGGCGGCGGCGCGTACCTCGGCAATGGTGGGCTGCGCGGCATCAGACATGGTGCAGACGCTATCTCCCCTCGGTGTCGGTACGCACAGCGGTTGTCACCTACACCCGCGATTTCACCGCAACTTCCCCCCTGATGTCCGATCCGCGTGGTTCTGTACCCGCGCACGCCCGCGCGGAGCGCGCGGATCCGGCACTGCGGGGCCGCCCGCGTGCCGCTTCCACGGGCCCTGATCGGGGTATCCCGTCCACAGCGGGAACGGAACTGATGAGCTGTCAGGAGTACGGGCGGGGCCCCGCCGGGAGGGCGGCCGAAAATACCCGGGCCCGTTGTCGGAGGCAGGCCGTAGGCTTGCTCGCAGGTGTCCCTCAGGAGGAGCGTTTTGACTTCACCGAAGCCGGTCCGGCAGCCGGAGTACGAGTACCAGTCGCTGCGCATGCCGCGCGGTACCTCCCGCAACGCGGCGCGCCAGCTGCTCACCGACCATGCCGAATACGGGCATTGGGAGCTGGACAGGCTGCGGCTGTTCCCGGACGGTAGCCGGACGGTGCTGCTGCGGCGGCGAATCATCCGGCAGGTGCGGAGCTGGTGACGGGCCCCTCCCGCTGACCGGTACGGGCTGCCGCCTCCGCACGCCTCCTCGGGCCGGGGCGTCGCGCACGACCCGGCCCGGTGCCACCGTTCACGCTGCGTGGCCGAGCGGGTGGTCGGCGTGTGCGCTCCCGCCGGTCCGGAGCTGTCCGTCTGTGGTGCCCGCGGCCGTCCGTGGGACGGACGGCTGCGGGCACCACGCGTCCACACCCGGGCTCGCGCGGCGCTCACCGCCGTGCCGCCGCGCACCGGGGGTCCGGCCCGGGGTGCCGCGGCGGCACGGCCGCCCACTCAGGCCGGAGCCCGCTCCGGCGTTCGCCCCGCCGCCCCGGGCGGGAGCGACCGGCCGGGCACGTGGTCGACGCCGGGCAGGTGGTCGACGCTCAGCGCGCGCCGGCGCGGGCGCGGCGGTAGAGCACGCCGCCGCCGAGCAGCAGGGCGAGGCCGGCCGCGCCGAGCAGCTCGGTGCCGCCCGCACCGGTCGAGGCCAGCTGGCTGCCGGCCGCCTCGGGAGCGGCGGTGCGCGCCGATGCCGGCACGGCCTGACCGCTCTGGCCGCCGGCCGCGGTGGTCATCGCGGGAGTGGTCGCACCGGGCGCCGCCGGGGTGGTGGCGGACGGGCTGCCCGTCCGGGGGTTGCCGGGCGTGGTCTCACCGCCGCCCGGGTGCGACGGCGGTGTGGACGGCTGACCGGTGGGCGGCGGCGGGTTGTGCGGGCCGTGCTCCTCGGGGCAGTCCTCGTCCGGCTTGGCGGGCGGGGTGGTGGCCACCGACGAGCCCTCGTTCCCACAGGCGTTCCCGAAGGCCGGGTTGCCGACGCCGACCACGTCGACCGAGTTGCCGCAGGCGTTGACCGGGACGTGCACGGGCGCCTGGACGCTGTTGCCGGAGACCACGCCGGGCGAGCCCGCCGCCGCACCGGAGGCGGACGACCCCGAGGTGCTGTGGCCGCCGCCGGAGTGCCCGCTGACGTTGGCGCAGTGGTTGCCGTACGCCGGGTTCAGCACGCCGATCACATCGACGGTGTTGCCGCAGGCGTTGATCGGCACCTCGACCGGTACCTGCACCGAGTTGCCGGAGGCCACGCCCGGCGAACCGGCGGCGCCCCCCTGCGCCTCGGCGCCCGCGTAGGCGTAGCCGGCGGTCGAGGCCAGGACACTGCCGGTGGCCACGGCCGTGAGGAGCCCCTTCTTGGCTACATTCCTCATATTTTCCCCTGACGTATCGAGACGACGTGATGACCTATCCGAAAGTCGGAATTTCCGACGAACGGGAAAGGTCTTCGAGTGCACAGGAGACAACGAGGCGCAAGCGGCGAGGTTGAGCTGAAAGAACCCTATTCACCTGATCGAGTGAGGCACGACAACAGGCTGACGGCCCCCCGATTCCCGGCCGTGTCCGGACGCACAAGCGCCCCCGGGGGGCGCGTCCGCCACCCGGGGGCCAAGTGAGTCGTTCCGGTGATCGGCCCGTCGACCTGTCGGCCGGTGCCCCACCGGCCGGTCGACCCGTCGACCGGTCATCCGGTCATCGTGCGCTCAGCGCGCGGGCGCCTTAGAAGTTGGCGCAGTGGTTGCCGAACGCCGGGTTCAGCACGCCGATCACGCTGACGGTGTTGCCGCAGAGGTTCACCGGGATGTGCACGGGAATCTGAACCTGGTTGCCCGCGACCACGCCCGGGGAGCCGGCCGCCACACCGTTGGCGGCGGCGCCGCCGTGGGCGGACGCGACACCGGCGGCGGCCAGCACCAGGCCACTGGTGGCGGCGGCAACGGCGGCGATCTTCTTGACCTTCATCATTCCTCCTGTATGAGCAGCGCAACCCGTTCGGCGGGCTGCATAGGAGTGAACGACGGTGTGGCAAACGGGGTACGGAACCTTTTCCCCATTCACCCGCAACGGTGATGACCCGCACGGATGATTGATCCTTGGATACCGGCAGAATCGTTTCTCTCGATCTCCATTTCCCGGTCCCAAATCATTAGCTCGGACAATGCGGACGGCCCGCCCCCGGAACCCCGGGAGCGGGCCGTCGTCCCGCGGGCGGGAGGGTCGCTCAGCAGGCGTCGATGAAGCGGTCCAGCACCCGCACGCCGAACTTGAGCCCGTCCACCGGCACCCGCTCGTCCACGCCGTGGAACATCCCGGCGAAGTCCAGCTCCGGCGGCAGCTGCAGCGGCGCGAAGCCGAAGCAGCGGATGCCGAGGTCCTGGAACGACTTGGCGTCCGTCCCGCCGGACAGGCAGTACGGCACGGCCCGCGCGATCGGGTCCTCCGCCTGCAGGGCGCTCTGCATCGCCTCGACCAGCGCGCCGTCGAAGCTGGTCTCGATCGCCTTGTCCGAGTGCAGGCTCTCGCGCTTCACGCGCGGGCCGAGCACACTGTCCAGCTCGGCCAGGAACTCCTCCTCGTAGCCGGGCAGGAAGCGCCCGTCCACGTGGGCGGTGGCCTGCCCGGGGATCACGTTGACCTTGTAGCCGGCGCCGAGCATCGTCGGCTGGGCGGTGTTGCGCAGCGTGGTGCCGATCATCTTGGCGATGCCGCCCAGCACCCGCAGCGTCTCGTCCATGTTCTCCGGGTCGAGCCGCACGCCGAGCGCGTCGGACAGCTCGTCCAGGAAGGCGCGGACGGTCTTGGTGATCCGCAGCGGGAAGGTGTGCCGCCCGAGCCGGGCCACCGCCTCGCACAGCTCGGTGATGGCGTTGTCGTCGTTCTCCATCGACCCGTGCCCGGCCCGGCCCTCGACCGTGAGCCGCATCCAGTGCATGCCCTTCTCGGCCGTCTCCACCAGGTAGAGCCGGACCTGGTCGTTGACGGTGAACGAGAAGCCGCCGACCTCGCCGATGCCCTCGGTCACCCCTTCGAAGAGGTCCGGGTGCTTGTCGACCAGGTACCGGGCACCGTAGGTGCCACCCGCCTCCTCGTCCGCCACGAAGGCCAGCACCAGGTCCCGCGGGGGCTTGCGCCCGGTCCGCAGCCGGTCGCGCACGACGGCCAGCGTCATCGCGTCCATGTCCTTCATGTCCACCGCGCCGCGCCCCCAGACGCAGCCGTCCGCGATCTCGCCGGAGAACGGGTCGTACGTCCAGTCCGCCGCGTTGGCGGGCACGACGTCGGTGTGCCCGTGGATCAGCAGGCCCGGACGCGAACGGTCCTCGCCCTCGATCCGGACGACCGTCGAGGCCCGCCCCTTGGCGGACTCGAAGATCTGCGGCTCGATGCCGAACTCCGCGAGCTGCTCCGCGACGTACTCGGCGGCCTTGCGCTCCCCCGGGCCCGAGCCGTCGCCGTAGTTGCTGGTGTCGATCCGGATCAGGTCGCGACAGATCCCGGCGACCTCCGACTCGGCCGTCACCTTCGGCGCCGCCGCCCGCCCCGCCGTCGACTCGCTCCGCTCGCTCACGGTCACTCCTCGTCTCTGGCCCGCACCGACGCACCGGCGCCTTACCCCCGGGACCTGCACCCGGGCGTACGAGCACGTCCGCCCATCCTCCCCCAGGCCCCCAGCCGTATCCACCCCGCGGGCCCCCGGGAACCGAGGCGAAATCCGCTGGTCACACCCCCGCCACAGAGCACCCCTTGCCCAGGTCACCGCCCCTGCCAGACGATCCGGGGCCGTTTTGGGAGCGCAAGCCGATCTTTGCTACAGTTACATCTGTCAGCGCGGCCGACGAGGCCGCGGAGACAACACCCGGTCCGGGTGGCGGAATGGCAGACGCGCTAGCTTGAGGTGCTAGTGCCCTTTATCGGGCGTGGGGGTTCAAGTCCCCCCTCGGACACCAACGAAGACCCCTGTTGATCAGGGGTCTTCTGCGTTTCCCGGGCACGGTGGGACCGACCAGCCGGCCCGCGGGGCGGTCACCGCGTGAGATCTCCGCGACCGCCGCCGGGGAGGTCGCCCCCCGTGCGTCCGCCGCCGGGCCTCGCCCGCGCCGCCGGACCGGAGCGGCCGCCATGGCTGGTCAGAGGCCGTGCTCGTCCAGGATCCGCAGGAGGTTGCGCTTGCGCCGGTGGTCGGCCCGCAGGGCCGCGAGTTCGGCCGCGAACGCCGGCTCCGTCCCCAGTGCCCGGTGGCAGGAGCGGACCTCCAGCAGCAGCCGGGCCAGCTCGCGGTAGCGGGCGTCGCCGGTGAGCGGACCGAGCCGCTCGATCGCGCGGCGGTACCCCTCCAGGGCGTCCCCGGGCGGGCCGGGGACGCCGGGGCCCGGTCCGGCCGGCGGCCTCGGGCCCGGGACGCCCTTGCCGGCCGCCCGTGCGAGGGCGCGTTCGGCCTTGGCCAGCTGCTTCATCAGGTCCTTCTCGGCCCGGCCGGCGGGACTGCGCCGGGCAGCCTCCTCCGCCCGCTCCCGGACCCGGCGCAGACCGGGCCCGCCCAGCAGGTCGCGGTAGTCCGCCAGCTCCGCCTCCACCAGGTGGTCGTGGCCGCCCAGCAGCCGGTCGACCAGCCAGTCGGCCAGCTCGGTGCGGTCCGGCGGCGCCGACCGGCAGGCCTCCAGGTGGGCCTCGTCGAGATCGGCGGCGACCCCGCCGACGCACCCGGCGGAGTCGTCGATCCGGTCGTACGCCCGGCCGAGCAGCCGGATCGCCTCCCGCGCCAGGGCGATCGCCTGCCCGGCCTGCCCCTCCGCCGTCAGCGCGCGGACGGCGGTCACCGCCTCGCCGGCCTGGAGCGCGTACGCCTGGGCGTCCGCGTACTCGACGTACCCGTAGCGGCTGAAGCGGCCCACCGCGAGCAGATCGGTGATCCGGGAGCGCAGTTGGGCGGGATCGGCCTGCGCGGTCGCGGCCCGGAGCTCCAGACGACGCCGCAGGGTCCGGTCGCCGTCCATCAACTCGCGTACCAGGAGCAGCAGGTCCTCGCGCGAGCGCGAGCCCAGCCAGGACTCCAGGCTGCCGGCCCGCGCCGTCGCCTCGGCCTTGAGCCGGGGCAGCTCGTGCCACTTCTCCAGCACCACCAGGCCCACCGCGACACAGTGCTTGCAGAAGTTGCCGTCGAGTCCGTAGGGGCAGTCGCACTCGCCCGAAAGCCCGTACTCCGCGTCGAGTTCGAGCACCACCTCGTAGGCCTCGGTGCCGCTCACGACCGCGGTGAACCGCTCCGCCCCGACGTCGAGTTCGGCGACCGCGTCCCGGTAGCCCCGGCCCCGTTCGAAGGAGCGCGGCCCGGCCAGGCCGCTCAGGTCGTCCTCGGTGAATCCGGCGCTGCTCGTCACCCTGTCATTCAAGCAAACGGCACCGGCCGGCCGACCGGATTCGGTCGCCTCAACGGGCCGCCCAGACCGGGCAGGCCGGGTGGTGGCGGTGGGTGCGGATGATGGTCCCGCCGAGGGAGCGGTGCTCGGTGGTGGAGACCGCGCAGCAGCGCGGCGCCGCGGTGGCGGTCGCGGGCCCGCGCGAGGAGGCCGGCGCGCTCGGGCCCGGCACGGTGGCCGGGGCGGAGGTGTGCTTCGGGGCGAAGGTGTGCGCCGGAGCCGGCGTCCGGTGCGGGGCGGCCGAGCGGCGGCGTCGGCGGCGGGGAGCAGAAGTGGTCACGGAGCGAGAGTGCCCAGGTCTCGGCCGGTGAATCCGGGGCTCACCCGGATGGACGACGGGGCCCGGGGCGCGGGCGGGCGCCCGTCAGCCTTCGGCCGGCCGCGCCGGCGGGGCCCCGCCGGCGGGCGCGGCCCCGGCCCGGCGGCGGCCGACCCGGTGGATCGTCTCGGCGACCACGAAGGCCGTCACCGCGGCGACGATCAGCAGCGGCATCGAGTTCGCCGAGTCGGCCCCGAGCAGTGCCGACGCGAGCACGGTGCTGGTGACCGGCAGTCGGGTGACCGCGGCGGCGGAGGCGGCGAGGCCGGCCGCCAGCCCCGGGGCGAAGCCGAAACCGGGCAGCGGCCCGCAGGCGATCCCGAGGGTCGCGCCGATCAGGAGCGCCGGGAAGATCGGACCACCGCGCAGGCTGCCCAGCGCGATGCCCCAGCCGAGCGCCTTGCAGACCAGCAGCGCCAGCAGCGCGCCGACCGGCCAGGACGCCGGATCGGCGGCCAGCTCGCCGAGGGTGGCCTGTCCGGAGAGCGCGGCCTCCTCCGGCGAGCGCCCGGTGAGCAGCGCGTACGCGGTGATGCAGGCGCCGACGGCGACGGCGCAGAGCACCGTCCGGACGGCCGTCGCCCGCCGGGTCGGCGCGGGCCGGTCCGGGAGGCCGGTGACGTACCCCTTGACCCGGGTGCCGAGGAGCCGGCCGGTCACGCAGATCGCCGCCACCACGACCGCGAGCGGGACCCCCCAGAGGAAGTCACCCGGGTCCGGGACGCCGGACGCCGGCTCCGAGGGCAGCGAGAGGGCCCCGATCGACAGCCCCGTCCAGTGGCCGAAGCCGGTGAACACCAGCGCGCCGATGCCGCTCGCCAGCAGGCACGGCAGGATCAGCGCCGTCAGCTGCGGCCCGCCGAGGCCGGCGCCCTCGATGATCATCACGGCGGCGACCAGCGGACTGCCGAAGATGGTGGAGATCGCCGCCGCCGAGCCGGCCGCGCCCAGCACGGGCCCCAGTTGGGGCTTGGCGGTCAGCCAGGCGGGCCGGACGGCGAGCAGTGCTAGGCCGCTGCCCAGGGCCATCAGCGGCGCCTCGGGACCGAGCACGACGCCGAGCGGCAGACAGGCCAGGGCCGCCAGCACCACGCCGGGTACGGCGATCGGGAGGGTGGGCGGACCGCCGAGTCCGTCCACCGGGACGTGGCCGCCGCGGCCGGGCAGCCGGGTGACGATCGGGGCGAGCAGCAGGCCGGCGAGCAGCAGCGCGGGCAGCGGCCACCACCAGGGCGCCCGGTCCAGGCCGAGGGTGTCCGGGAGGCTCTCCCAGACCCAGTGCTGGAGTTCGTGCTCCAGGCTGACGAAGCCGAACGCGGCGAGCGAGACGGGGATGCCGACGACGGCCGAGATCAGCAGGAGGACCAGGTAGCCCTTCTTCAGCAGTACCGCGCGCACGGCGTCGGGTCCGCCGACGGGCCGACCGGTCTGCTCGGGCATGCCCGCTCCTTCGCGCTCACCGGAGCCGGCCGCTGCCCGGTCCCGTCCTGGGACCGAGTCTCGCCCGCGGTACCGGCGCCCGCGCGGTGGTCGGCGTTCCGGCGCGGCGCGCCCCGAGCGGGTTGCGCCGTACGGACGAGCGGGGTGCCCGGGTCGGTCCGCGGTCGGCGCCGCGCGCCGGGGCCGCGGCCCGTCAGGCCTGCGGGACCTGCCGGGACTCCTCCAGCGCGCTCTCGATGCCCTGCACCATCCGCCAGAGCGGCGCCCGGCGGCTGGCGACCAGCACCACGACGTCGTCCGCCTCGCCGTCCGGCACCGCCTCGGCCGGCCGGTCGCTCCAGGTGCCGGTGACGAAGGCCATCGCCGCGTCCACCTCGGTGGTCCAGTCGCTCTCGCCACCGGAGCGCAGCCAGGTGCGCAGGGCGTGGTTGTGCGCGGAGACCACCGCGGCCGCGATCACGTCGGCGCGCAGGGCCCCGTCGGCCCGCGCGGCGAAGCGCCCGCGCAGGTAGTGCGCGAGCATGTGCTCGTAGCGCCAGACCACCGACAGCTCGTACGCCCGCAGGCCGGGCACCTTGCGGGTGAGCCGGTAGCGCTGGACGGAGAAGGACGGCTGCTCGGCGTACATCCGCAGGACGAGGCGGGCGGCGTCGCAGGCGTGCCGGACCGGGTCCTCCTCGCCGGTGCCCGACTCCAGGAACTCCGTCATCTCGGCGAGGCTGCGTTCGTGGTCGGGGAAGACCACGTCCTCCTTGGCCGGGAAGTAGCGGAAGAAGGAGCGCCGGCCGACTCCGGCGAGCGAGACGATGTCGTCGATCGTGGTCTGTTCGAAGCCCCGCTCCAGGAAGAGTTCGAAGGCGGCGGCGACGAGCGCTTCACGCATCGCCGGCTTCGGCGGACCGTCGTTCATGGGCTGGTCCTGCACTTCCTTCTCGCTCATTCCCGGAACATAGCACCGGCTTCGAACAGCCGGGCCAGGTGTGCGGCGGGGTGCCCGCGGCACCCCGCCCGCGGCCGTTACGGCAGGTTGCGGGCCATCACGATCCGCTGGACCTGGTTGGTGCCCTCGTAGATCTGCGTGATCTTCGCGTCCCGCATCATCCGCTCCACCGGG
>NZ_JBVHVO010000034.1:0-78590 GCF_055564815.1 Kitasatospora sp. NPDC028961
GAGCATCGAGGCGTCCACCGCGGAGGAGCCCTCGACCACGGTGCCGTCCGTCGCGATCTTCTCCCCCGGACGCACCACGAACCGCATCCCGGGGGCGAGTTCGGCGATCGGGAGGCGGACCTCGACGCCGCCGCGCAGCACGGTGACGTCCTTGGCGCCGAGCTCCAGCAGCGCCGTCAGCGCGGCGCCGGCGGTCCGCTTGGCGCGCGCCTCGAAGTAGCGGCCGGCCAGCACGAACGCGACGATGCCGGCCGCCGCCTCCAGGTAGATGTCGGCCGAGCCGTCACCGCGGGCGAGGCTGAACTCGAAGGCGTGCCGCATGCCCGGCATCCCCGCGTGCCCGAGGAACAGGGCCCAGAGCGACCAGCCGAAGGCGGCCAGCGTGCCGAGCGAGACCAGGGTGTCCATGGTCGCGGCGCCGTGCTTCAGGTTGGTCCAGGCGGCCCGGTGGAAAGGCCAGGCCGCGTAGGTGACGACCGGCGCCGCGAGGGTGAGCGAGAGCCACTGCCAGTTGTCGAACTGCAGGGCCGGCACCATGGCCATCGCGATCACCGGCACCGCCAGGGCGAGCGCGGTGGCCAACCGCTGCCGCAGTGGGGCGAGTTCGTCCGGTCCGGCACCGGCCTCCGCCGGCCGCGCGGACGGCGCCCGCGCGGTGTCGGGCGCCGGGAGGGCCGCGGTGTAGCCGGTGGCCTCGACGGTGGCGACCAGGTCCGCGATCCGGACGCCGTCGGCCACGACCGCCCGGGCCTTCCCGGTCGCGTAGTTGACGGTGGCCTCGACCCCCTCCATCCGGTTGAGCTTCTTCTCGATCCGGGCCGCGCAGGACGCGCAGGTCATGCCGCCGATCCGGAGGTCCACCTCCGTGGAGGCGGGTGCCTGAGTGGTCATCTGGGCTCCTCGTGGTGCGTCGTCGGTGGCGCCCTCGGCGCGACCGCCTTGCGGGTGCTGCGGGGGCGGGCCCTCGGGACCGCCCCCGTTGATACCCCTCGGGGGTACCGGGTCCGATCAGATCCGGCCGGTCAGCGCGTAGCCCGCGCCGTCGATCGCCGCACGCAGCGCCTCGTCGTCCGGCTCGGCCTCGGACACGACGGTGACCAGGCCGGCCTCGACGTCCACGTCGACCGCGGTGACGCCCGGCAGGCCCGTCACCGCCCGGCCGACGGCCTGCTCGCAGTGGCCGCAGGTCAGGCCGGTGACCGCGTAGACCGTGGACACGGCGCCGACGGTGGCGACGGTCGTGGCGCCGGTGGAGCAGGTGCCGGTGGTGGAGCAGCAGGACATGGTTTCCTCCGGTGCGGTCGACGAGCCTTCGTGATACCCGCGGCTCGATACCCCCCAGGGGTATCGCTCGGGCATGGCTCCATTAGTACCCCCAGGGGGTATCCAGCGCAACCCTTGGAGCGCACCGGTCCGCCCCGCCGCGCCACTCGCCGGATCGACGGGCCTGGCAGGATGGCGGCATGGAACGTGTGCTGGGAGTGGGCGGGTACTTCATGCGGGCCACCGACCCGGTGGCGCTGGGCGCCTGGTACCGAGATTGCCTCGGTCTCGACGCCGACGAGCACGGCCTGTGGCAGCAGGAAGCCGGGCCGACGGTGTTCGCGGCCTTCGAGTCCGGAACGGACTACTTCGGCTCCCCCGCGCAGCGGACGATGCTCAACTTCCGCGTCCGCGACCTGGCGGCGATGCTCGCGCAACTCCGCGCCAAGGGCGCGGACGTGGCCGAGGAGACCCAGGACATGGCGGGCGTCGGCCGGTTCGGCTGGGTCACCGACCCCGAGGGCAACCGCATCGAACTGTGGCAGCCCAGCTGACGGCACCGCCGCGCGGGCGGTGACCGCCGGCCGGGCGCGTCACGGGCCCGGCCGGGGTTCGTCCCGGCCCCACCGCCGCCGGCCCCCACCACGAGGGGTGGGGGCCGGCGGGTGGGTCAGGAGGAGCGGCGGGGGCGGCCGCGGCGGGGCGCGCCGGCCTTGCCGGAGCCCGACTTCCCCGCGGCGGGGCGGCCGCCGCCGGACTTCCCGCCGCCGGAGCGGCCCGCGGCCGCGGGCTTGCCGGTGCCGGCGCGCGGGCGGCCGCCACCGGCGGCGGCCTTCTTCGGCTGCTCGGCCGCGGGGGGCGTCTGGCCCCGGCCGCGCGAGCTGTTGACCGTCCGGCCGCGGACGATCCCGATGAACTCCTCGATCAGGTCGGTGGTCCGGTCCAGCTGCCAGGCCAGGGCGACCTGCGACTGGGGGGCGTCCGACACCGTCCGGAAGGTGAGGTCCCGGCGGTGGTGGAAGCGGGCGAGCGACTGCGGGACGAGCAGGACGCCGACCCCCGCCGCCACCAGTTCGATCGCGTCCGCGGTGGTGGCCGGGCGCTCGATCGCCGGGCGGCCGGGCAGCTCCGCCCAGCCCAGGGTGTCGTCCAGCGGGTGGAAGACCACTTCCTCGGCGAGGTCCGCGAGGGGCACCTCGTCGGCCGCCGCCAGCCAGTGGTCCTTCGGGAACACGACGACCGTGGCCTCGGTGTAGAGCGGGATCGCGCTGAGGCGGTCCCGGTCCACCGGGAGCCGGACCAGCCCCGCGTCGGCGGCGTCGGCCAGCAGCATCGCCGCGCCCTCCTCCACCGGTACCGCGACCAGGGTGAGCGGGACGTCGGGCAGCCGCTCCTCCCAGACGCGCACCCACTTACCGGGCGTCACGCCCGGAACGTACACCAGTCGGAACGAGGGGTTCGCCTGCATCTCTGTCACGCTGCAAGGCTACCGACCGTGATCGGGGCCGCCACTCACTCGCTTACCCTAGTGACCATGACATCGCTCAAGTCGAAGACGACCCAGACCATGAAGCCGGCCACGGCCGCCAAGAAGCTGGGCATCTACCTCAACGCCGCCCCCGCCGAGTTCCAGGAGGGCGTGGTCTCCCGCGAGGAGCTCAACACCCTGCAGGCCGACCCGCCCGCGTGGCTTCAGGAGCTGCGGCGCAACGGCCCGCACCCCCGCCCGGTCGTCGCGGCCAAGCTCGGCGTCTCCGTCTCGGGCCTGGCCCGCGGCGGCGTCACCGAGGCGCTCACCACCGAGCAGATCGAGGCCCTGAAGACCGAGAACCCCACCTGGCTGGAGCGCGAGCGCACCGTCCAGGCCGACGTCCGCAAGGAGGCCGTGCGGATCAAGGAGAAGAACGAGCAGCAGGCCGCCGCGACGCCGCCCGCCAAGACCCGCTGATCCCGCCCGGGGCGGCGGCCTCCTCGCCTTCCGCCGCCCGGTCGCTCCCTGCGCACCGCCCGCGCGCCGACGGCTCCGCGCCGACGGCCCGCCGCGGCCGACCGCTCCCGGCCGCCCCTCCGGTCCACCGCCCCGCCCGCGCGGGCAGCCGGGCACCTTCCGCCGCCCCCGGTCACGGCCCCGGCCTGCCGTGGTCGAGCAGCCGGCGCACCAGCCCGTCCAGGTCGAGGTACTCGTGCTCCCGACCGGGCGGGACCAGGCGGTCGGTGCGCCCGAGGAAGACCCTGACCTCGGCGGCCCGGGCCCGGAGCACGACACTGCCCTCGTCCCCGCCGAGCGCGACCAGCACGGTGCCGGCGTCCTCGCCGGTGCCCGGGCGGACCGACACGTCGCCGATGCCCGCCTCCCGCGTGGTCCCCGCCGCCAGCAGCTCGCGCGCGAACATCCAGGTGATCGGCTCCGCCCGGTCGACGTGACTGTCCAGGTAGACCGCGTACGGCTCGGCCACGTCGTAGCGCAGGCGGGCCTTCACGCAGACGGTGAGGCCCGGACAGACGACCGCCCGCAGGTCGAGGTCCAGGGCCGTCGCCTCCGCGCCGGAGCGCTGCGGGGGGACGTGCGGCGTCTCCCGGCCGGTCATTCCGGTTCTCCGGCGGGACCGGTGGCACCGAGGGCCGGCGCGGCGAACCGGGGTGGCTGGACCAGCCGGTGCCACTCCTGGTCGACGTGGCCGGGCACCGTCCGCCCGGAGCCGATCCAGAGGGCGACGAGGTGCGTGAAGATCGGTGCCTGCTCATGAGGAATCGTTTCTTCGCCTGCGAGGGCGAAGGCCTGGAGGTCGTTTCTCATGCCTGGACAACGACGGGCCCCACCTGCGGTAACCCTCCGCCCCCGGCGCGGTCGCGCGGACCCGTCCGGCCCGGCCCCGCCGCGGCCGGATAGATTGCCGGGACCAGCCACCCCGCCGCCCCGGGAGCCCCACGTGCTCGACACCACGGACGCCGCCCTCGTACGGGAGCTCCAGCGCGACGGCCGCGTCAGCTACCAGCGGCTCGCCGAACTGCTGGAGATCTCCCGGGAGGCCGCGCGGGCCCGGGTGCAGCGGCTGCTGACCCGGGGCGAGGTGCGGATCGTCGGCATCGTGCCGCCCGCCGTCGCCGGGATCACCACCGTCGCCCACGCCTCCCTGGACGTGGCCGGCCCGGCCCGGCCGGTGGCCGTGGCGGCCGCCGGCCGGCGGGCGGCCAGCTTCGTCTCCTGCACCGCCGGGCGGCGGAGCGTGATCACCGAGCTCCGGGTGGCCGACGACGCGGCGCTGGAGCGCGAGTTCGCCGCACTGCGGGCGGTGCCCGGGGTACGCGGCGTCGAGGTGTTCCGCTGCACCGAGCTGGTCCGGGACGCGTACGCGCCGTCCGGCCCGGACCTCCGGACCGGCGCGCCGCCCGCCCTGGACGGGACCGACCGGCGGCTGCTCGGACTCCTCCAGGCCGACGGGCGGGCCAGCTTCGCGGCGCTGGCGGACCGGATCGGCCTCTCCCAGCCGGCCACCCGGGCCCGGGTGCTGCGCCTGCTGGAGGTCGGCGCGGTGCACGTCACCGGCCTGGTGGAGTCGCGGGCGCTCGGGGTCCGGGAGGCCGCCGGGGTGGGGCTCGGGGTGTTCGGACCGGCACGCGAGGTCGCGGAGGCCGCCGCCGCGCTGCCCGGCGTCAACTACGTGGCCTCGGGCTACGGCCGCTTCGACCTCGTCTGCGGGCTGGACGCCCCGGACCGCCCGGCTCTGCTGCACGGCCTGGAGGCGCTCCGCGGACTGCCCGGCGTGACGCGCTCGGAGTCCTGGGTGCACCTCGACATCGTCAAGGAGTCCTACACCTACGATCTGCCCATCGGACCGGCATTCGACAGCCCTGAATGATGATCGGCAAATGATTCGCAGAATGGGGCTGATTCTCTGGGCGAAATGACAGCCGTGAGCCCTTGACGCTTTCTTTTCACCACCCTTTCAATGGTCGGACACCTTCCCCGTGAGAGAGTCCGGTCCCCCGATGGCCTCTTCCCCTCCCCCACAGACCGCCGACGGCCCCCGGCCCGCCGGTCCCCCGCAGCCCGCCGGCTCCCCCCGGCCCGCGGTCGAGGCGCTCCCCCGCTCCCTGGGCGTCTTCGGCGGGGTACTGCTCACCCTGTCCTGCGTCACCCCGGCCTCGTCGCTCTTCATCGTGGTGCCCCCGCTGCTGATGTCGCAGGGCAGCGGCGCCGTGATCAGCCTGCTGATCGCCGCCGTGCTCTCGCTGGGCGTCGGCCTCTGCTACGCCGAACTCGGCACCCTGGTGCCCAGCGCCGGCGGCGAGTACTCGATCGTCGGCCAGGTGCTCGGGCGACTGGCCGGCTGGCTGGTCTTCATGATCTCGATCGTCTCGCTGCTGGTCATCCCGCCGATCATCGCGCTCGGCACCGCCGACTACCTCGGCTCGGTGCTCTCGCTGGACCCGGCGGTCGCCGGCGCCGCCGTGATGGCGCTGGCCGTCGCGGTCGGCGTGCTGGACATCAAGTCCAACGCGCTGATCACCGGCATCTTCCTCGGACTCGAAGTGCTCGCCGCCGGCATCGTCGCGGTGCTCGGCTTCACCCACGTCCACCAGCCGGTCTCCTCGCTGGTGCACGCCGTCGTCCCGGACGGGCAGGGCGGCACCGGACCGTTCACCCTCGGACTGCTGGTCTCCGGGCTGGCCGTGGCGATGTTCACGTACAACGGCTTCGGCACCGCCGTCTACCTCTCGGAGGACCTGCGCGACCCGCGCCGCACGGTCGCCCGCACGGTGCTCTGGTCGCTGCTGGCCGGGGTCGTGGTGATTACCGTCCCGGTGGTGGCGATCTGCCTCGGGGTCGCGTCGCCCGACCAGTTGGCCGCCGGTGACCTGGTCGCCATCGTCGACTCCTGGGCCGGCGGCACGGTGGGCACCTTCGTCAGCCTCTGCATCGCCGCCGCGATCCTCAACGCCGTCATCGTCATGGTGATCCAGAACGGCCGGGTGCTGTACGCCTCCGCCCGCGACCGCACCTGGCCCGACCCGGTCAACCGGGCACTCGGCACCCTGCACCCGCGCTGGGGCTCGCCGTGGGTCGCCACCCTCGCGATCGGCGCGCCCGGCGCCGTGCTCGCCCTGACCGTCCCGATCGACGCGCTGCTCGGCTTCACCGGGGTCGTGGTCGCCGTCATCTACCTGCTGCTCGGCGTCGCCGCGCTGCTCGCCCGGCGCGGCCGGCACCGGGGCGCGCCCGCCTGGCGGATGCCGCTCTGGCCCGTGGCGCCCGTGCTCACCACCGTGGTGCTCGGCTACGCGCTCACCCAACAGGCCGGCCGGGACCTGCTGATCACCCTCGCCGTGCTGCTCGTCGGGGTCCTCTACTGGTTCCTCTACCTGCGCCCGCGCAGCGCGACCCACTGGGTGCTCAGCCTCCCGGCCGACCAGGCCGAGGCCCCGCGCGGCGCCGCCGCCGGCCTCTCGGCCACCGACCGCACCCCCGCTTCCGCTCCCGCCACCGCTCCCGCCACCGCTCCGGAGTTCTCGTGAACCGCCCCGCCGACCTGATCGTCCACAACGCCCACGTCCACACCGTGGACGACCGCCGGCCGCGCGCCGAGGCGGTCGCCGTCCGCGACGGCCGGATCGTCCACGTCGGCGACGGCGACGACTGGCGGGCCCTGGCCGGGCCCGGCACCGAGGTCGTCGACGGCCGGGGGCGCCTGCTGGTGCCCGGCTTCGTCGACAGCCACAACCACGTCCGGCTCGGCTCCGACGCCGCCTGCGTCCAACTCGCCGGCGCCACCGACCTGCCCGAGATCGGCCGCCGGATCGGCCGGTGGCTGGAGCGGAACCCCGGCGCCGACTGGATCGAGGCCGAGGCCTTCGACTACACCGCCGTCCCCGGCGGCCGGATGCCCACCGCGGCCGACCTCGACCCCTACACCGGCGACCACCCGGCCCTGGTCCTCAGCTACGACGTGCACACCGCCTGGCTGAACACCGCCGCGCTGCGCCGCCTGGGCATCACCGCCGAGACCCGGGAACTCGCCTTCGGCACCGTCCGGAAGGACCCGGCGACCGGCGAGCCCACCGGGTTCCTCACCGACTTCGCGGTGCGCGGCCTCTCCCGCGACGGGCACCGCGCGCTGCGCGCCGCCGGGGTGCCGTGGGCCGACCCCGAGCGGCAGTACGGGCGGCTCGCCGCCAGCCTCGACCTGGCCGCCCGCTACGGCATCACCACCGTCGTCGAACCGCAGAACTCGCTCGACGACCTCGCCCTCTTCGAGCGGGCCATCGCCGAGGGCCGGCTGCGCTCGCGCCTGGTCGCCGCGCTGTTCCACCCGCGCGGCACCACCGCGGCGGAACTCGCCGAGTTCGCGGCGGCCGCCCGCCGCCACACCGGCGACCGCTTCCGGGTCGGCCCGCTGAAGCTGTACATCGACGACGTGGTGGAGCCGCACACCGCCGCGCTGCTGGAGCCCTACGCGGGCCACCACAGCCACCGGGGCGAGACCTTCTACCCCGCCGAGGAGTTCGCCGAGCTCCTGACCTCGCTCGACGCGGCCGGCTTCCAGGCCTTCGTGCACGCGACCGGGGACCGCGGCATCCGCACCGTGCTGGACGCCGTCGAGCACGCCCGCCGGGTCAACGGGCCGCGCGACGCCCGCCACCAGGTGGTCCACGTCGAGTGCCTCGACCCGGCCGACGTCTCCCGCTTCGCCGAGCTGGGCGTGGTCGCCTGCATGCAGCCCCGGCACTGCTCCCCCGACATCGCCGGCCCCGGCAAGGACTGGGCCGAGGCGGTGGGCGAGGGCCGCTGGTCCAAGGCCTGGCCGATGCGCAGCCTCCAGGAGGCCGGGGCGACGCTCGCCTTCTCCAGCGACTGGAACGTCGCCGAGATGGACCCGCTGGTCGGCCTCTACACCGCCGTCACCCGCCGGGGCCTGGCCGGCGGGGAGCCGTGGATGGAGGGCGAGACCGTCTCGCTGGCCACCGCGCTGCGCGGCTACACCCTCGGCAGTGCCTACGCCAACTTCCTGGACGACCGCCTCGGCTCGCTCACCCCCGGCAAGCTCGCCGACCTCGTCCTGCTCTCCGAGGACCTGTTCGCCGTCGACCCGAAGGCGATCCCGGAGGCGCGCGTCGAGCTGAGCGTCGTCGGCGGGGAGGTCGTGCACCGGGCCTAGGGGGTGTTCGGGCCCGCCCCGGGCGGCGGCGGTCAGCGGCCGACCTCGCGGGCCCGGAAGTCCTCGACCGTCTCACGGCGGATCAGCAGGCGGGCCCGGCCGTCCCGGACGGCGGCGACGGCCGGGCGCCCGACCAGGTTGTAGCCGGAGGCCATCGAGAACTGGTAGGCGCCGGCCGCCGGGACGGCCAGCAGGTCCCCCGCCCGCAGGTCGGCCGGCAGGTCGGCGCCCCGCACCAGCACGTCGCCGGCCTCGCAGTGCCGCCCGACCACGTCCACGCGGGCCGCCGGGGCGTCGGAGCGCCGGCCGACCAGCCGCGCGGTGTACGGGGAGCCGTAGAGCGCGGGCCGCGGGTTGTCGCTCATGCCGCCGTCGACGGCGGCGAAGACCCGGCCGTCCGTGCCGTGCTTGACCGACAGCACCCGGTAGAGCGCCACCCCGGCCGGCCCGGCGACGGCCCGGCCGGGCTCGATCACCAGGCGCGGCACCGCGAGCCCGGCCCCGGCGCAGCGCTCGGCGAGCCGGCGCGGCACCCGGGCGGCGAAGTCGGCGAGGTCGAAGGCGTCGTCCCCCGGCAGGTAGCGGATGCCGTGGCCGCCGCCGAGGTCCAGTTCGGGCAGCTCGACGCCGTGCCGCTCGCGCAGCTCCGCCAGGAAGGCCACCACCGTGTCCACGGCGGCGAGGTAGGGCTCGACCCCGGTGATCTGGGAGCCCAGGTGGCAGTGCAGGCCGACCAGGTCGAGGCCGGGCTGGGCCAGCACCCGGGCGATCGCGTCGGCGGCGTCCCCGCCCTCGATCGGGAGGCCGAACTTCTGGCCGCCGACGCCCGTGCGCACCGCCTCGTGATGGCCGGCGGCGATGCCCGGAACCACCCGGACCAGCACCCGCTGCGGGGTGTCCGCGGCCACCAGGGCCGCCAGCCGGGCGATCTCCCCCGGTCCGTCGATGACGATCCGGCCGACCCTCAGCCGCCGGGCGAGCCGGAGCTCCTCCGGCGTCTTGGCGTTGCCGTGCAGCAGGATCCGCTGCGCCGGGAACCCGGCCGCGGCGGCCAGCGAGAGCTCCCCGGAGGAGCAGACGTCCAGGCCGAGGCCCTCCTCGCCGACCCAGTCGGCCATCGCGCCGCACAGGAAGGCCTTGGCCGCGTAGAGCACGTCGGCGTGCGGCAGGGCCTGCCGGTAGGCGCGGGCGCGGGCCCGCACCTCGTCCTCGTCCAGGACGTACAGCGGGGTGCCGAACCGGTCGGCGGCCTCGGCCAGGCCGACCCCGCCGACCAGCAGGTCCCCATCGGGGGCGGCGTGCGCCGAGGCCGGCCACGGGCCGCCGAGCGGCTCGGCGGCCCCCGCCGGTAGGGGCGACGCCGCCTCCGGCACGGGGACGGCAGCGGGAGCGGGGGCGGGAGCGGGGACAGGGACAGGGGCGGGGGCGGGGGCGGGAAGGACGGTCATGGCGGCGGCTCCTGCGGGCGGGGGCGGGGCGGGCGGGGCGCCGGCGGTGTCCCGCCCGGCGCGGGCGGCGTCAGTCGAGGTACTGCAGGGCGATCCGGCAGTGCGCCGCCCGGCCGCGCCACTGCCGGACGGCCGCCCCGGACGGCTCGTCGCCCTCCTCGTCCGCCCCGGCCAGGACGTCGGGCACCGGGGCGGGGCTGCGGCGGCGCGGCGGCACGGCGTCGCGTTCGACGACGGCGAGCGGGCGCCGCACGGCGGTGCCCGCGGTGGCGCCGGGGTCGCCGAAGAGGACCTGGGTGTCGCTCATGGTGGGCGTTCCTTCCGAAGTACCGGCGGGCCGCCGGGGTGCGGGCCCGCAGCTCCAGTGGAGCCCCGTCCGCCCCGGCCGGGGCCGGCCTTGACGCGGGACGTACGCACAACGGGCCTTCCTTGACGGCACCTTGACGACCGCCGGCCCGAACGGTGCCTGCCCCTCCCGCTCCTCCTGCCGCCTCCTGCCGCCTCGCTCCCCCGTCGGCGCGAGCCGTCCCGCCCGGTCCGGCGGGGCGGTCGCGGACGCCCCGCCGGCGGTCGGACCGGGCCCGGACAGAATCGTGACCGTCCAGCGGACAAGATATGTCGGCAACCTGCATATACTTTTGCTCGGCAGGTGCGATATACATACGGGGTATGCAAAGCCGGTCCGGCCGGAGGCGCCCCGCCCCACCCGCCGAAGGCTTCCTGATGCCCTGTCTCAAAGGGGGACCCATGTTCGAAACCAGTCCGTCCAGGAACGGCGCCGCCCCGGTGCTGCACCTGGACAACGTCACCCGGGTGCACGGCCGCGGCGCGGCCGAGGTGCACGCGCTGCGCGGCGTGGACCTCAAGGTGCAGGCCGGCGAGTTCGTCGCCGTGATGGGCCCGTCCGGCTCCGGCAAGTCGACCCTGCTCACCCTCGCCGGCGGCCTGGACACCCCCACCACCGGCCAGGTCCTGGTCGAGGGCGTCGCACTCGGCGGCCTGAGCCGCAAGAAGCTCGCCGCGGCCCGGCGGCGCTCGATCGGCTACGTGTTCCAGGACTACAACCTGATCCCGGCCCTCACCGCCGCCGAGAACATCGCGCTGCCGCGCGAACTCGACGGCGTCTCCGGCCGGGTGACGCGCCGTGAGGCACTGGCCGCACTGGAGGAACTCGGCATCCCCGAGCTGGCCGGCCGCTACCCCGACGACATGTCCGGCGGCCAGCAGCAGCGCGTGGCCATCGCCCGCGCCCTGGTCGGCGAGCGCCGCCTCGTCCTCGCCGACGAGCCCACCGGCGCCCTCGACTCCGCCAACGGCGAAGCCGTCCTGGGCGTCCTGCGGGCCCGCTGCGACGCCGGCGCCGCCGCGATGATGGTCACCCACGAACCCCGGCACGCCAGCTGGGCCGACCGCGTCGTCTTCCTCCGCGACGGGCTGATCGTCGACGAGGGCTTCGGCCGCAGCGTCGAGAGCCTGCAGACCATGGCCGCCCGGCACGGGAACCGGATCGAGGCCACCGGATGAAGCTCGGACCACTGAAGGTCGCGCTGCGGATCGCCCGCCGCGACGCCCTGCGCGCCAAGGGCCGCAGCGCCCTCGTCATCGCCATGATCTCGCTGCCCGTGCTCGGCGTGGCCGGCGCCGACATCGTCTACCGCAGCGGCCAGCTCGCCCCGGTGGAGCGGGTCGAACGGCTGGCCGGCGGGGCCGACGCGCTCGTCACCGCCTACGAGCTCGGCAGCACCGTCCAGCAGCGGCCGTTCGCCGAGGACGGCGCGCTCGCGATCGGCGTCCGGGCCAACCAGGGACCGACCCCGGAGCAGACCCGCAGCGCCGGCGCCGACCCGGCCGCGCTGCTGAAGGAGCTGCTGCCCGGCTCGACCCTGCTGCCGGCCGCCGCCGGTCTCAACGCCAGCGCCGGCTCGCCCAACGGCCTGGTCCGGACCGAGACCGCCGAGGCCGACCTCACCGATCCGGTCTGGAAGGGCCGGCTCGACCTGGTCGAGGGCCGCGCCCCGAACGCCGCGCACGAGGCGGCCGTCACCCGGGAGTTCCTCACCGAGTCCGGCCTGCGCCTCGGCCAGACCACCACCCTCAAGGGGCTGGAGAAGACGCCGTTCACCCTGACCGGCGTCGTGGAGCACCCCGACGACCTCGCCAAGGTCGAGTTCGTCGGCCGCCCCGGCGAGGTCCTCGCCCCGCTGGCCGCGGCCGCGCCGGCCGCCGCCAAGCCCCCGACCGGGGCGGGCGACCGCTCGACCCCGGGCAAGCCGGCCTGGCTGCTGAAACTGCCCGCCGGGACGACCCTC
Organism: Kitasatospora sp. NPDC028961; assembly: GCF_055564815.1. Taxonomy (NCBI): domain Bacteria; kingdom Bacillati; phylum Actinomycetota; class Actinomycetes; order Kitasatosporales; family Streptomycetaceae; genus Kitasatospora; species Kitasatospora sp. NPDC028961. The sequence continues at coordinate 12,178 of NZ_JBVHVO010000034.1, forward strand.
GACTGGGAGGGCGTCAAGAAGCTCAACCGGTACGGCTTCACCGCGACCTCCCGCGCGGTGGCGCTCGACCCGCCGTCCGAGTCCCAGATCACCTACCAGCGGCTGGAGTTCGGCTCCAGCAGCCCGCTGCGCTCCGACAAGGCCGTGGTGGTCGGCACCGTCGCGGGCATGGCCCTGCTGGAGGTCGCCCTGCTCGCCGGGCCGGCCTTCGCCGTCGGCGCCCGGAGGTCGCGCCGGCAGCTCGCCCTGATCGGCGCGAGCGGCGGCGACCGCGGCCACATCGCCTCCGTCGTCCTCGGCTCGGGCCTGGTGCTCGGCGCGGTCGGCGCGGTCACCGGTGTGGTGCTCGGGACCGGCCTGGTGGCCCTGACCCGGTCGTGGATCGAGGAGACCGGTGGCAGCCGGTTCGGCCACTTCGGCGTCCAGGCGCCCGACCTGCTCGCCATCGCGGTCGTCGGCGTGGTCACCGCGCTGCTCGCGGCCGCGCTGCCCGCCCTCCAGGCCGCCCGGCAGAGCGTCACCGCCGGCCTCACCGGCCGTGACACCGTCAGGCCGCCGAGCCGCTGGACCACCGCCGCCGGCATCGTGCTCTTCGTCTCCGGCGCGGCCGTCGCGCTGCTCGCCGTCGGGACCAACGACGGCACCGGCCGGGGCATCCCGGTCTTCGCCGGCCTGGACAAGATGACCCTGATGGTGCTCGCGGGTTCGGCCGCCGCCGAACTCGGCCTGCTCGCCCTCACCCCGGTACTGATCGCCCTCTGCGGCCGGCTCGCCCGGTTCCTGCCGCTCGGCGGCCGGCTCGCCCTGCGCGACTCGGCCCGCCACCGCGGCCGCACCGCCCCGGCCATCGCGGCCGTGATGGCCGCCGTCGCCGGCTCGGTGGCGATCGGCCTCTACACCGCGAGCAGCGACGTCATGGACGCCGCCTCCTACCGGCCGCACAGCCCGGTCAACTCCGTCTCGCTCGGCGTGCTCACCGACAGCCCGCTGCTCCCCCAGGTGCGCGCGGCCATCGAGCAGGACCTGCCCGAGCTCGGGGAACGCGCCGATCTCGGCACCGCGGTCTACTCGTGGTGCGCGGAGTGCTCCAGCAACGTCACCGTCAAGGGCGGGATCGGCTTCGGCTCCCGGGCCCTCGTCGTCGGCGACGCGACCGTCCTGCACAACGCCTTCGCCGTCCGGGACCCGGCCGCCGAGCAGGCGCTGGCCGCCGGCAAGGCCGTGGTCTTCGACCGCTCCCTGCTCAGCGGCGACAAGCTCGTGCTCCAGCTGACGGGTGGCTTCACCGCCCCGCCGCAGCCGGGTGCCGCCCCGGCGCAGGAGATCCGGGAGATCCCCGTCGACGCCGTCGTGGTCGAGAACCCGACCGCCGCCCGGTACGGGGCAGGCGTCATCGGCACCCGGACGGTCACCGGACTGGGTCTCACGACGAAGCCCAGCGGCTCGGTCTGGCTGCCGTCCACCGCGCCGGACCGCAAGGCGACGCAGCGGGCCGCGGCCACCGCCGACCGCATCCTGCCGAGCGCCCTGCTCGACGTGGAGCGCGGGTTCGAGCCGAAGAGCGACGTACCGACCATCGCCCTCACCGGCTTCGCCGCCCTGGTCGTGCTCGGCGCCGCGTGCATCGCCACCGGCCTCGCCGCCGCCGACTCCCGGCGCGACCAGGCGACCCTCGCCGCGGTCGGCGCGCCGCCGGGGATCCGCCGGACCCTCTCCGGCATCCAGTGCGCGCTGATCGCCGTCCTGGGCGCGGCCCTCGGCACGATCAACGGCTTCGTCCCGGCGGTCGCCCTGCTGATGGCCCGTGACGTCGCCAACCAGGCGGGCAGCAGCACGATCGTGGTGCCCTGGGCGAACATCGGGCTCACCACCGTCGCCGTCCCGCTGTTCGCCGGACTGCTGGCCGTCCTGTTCACCCGCGCCGACGCGCCGCTCACCCGCCGGCTCGGCTGAGCCCGCACCGGCCCCCCGGGCGCCGTCCCCCCCGCACCGCGCGGGGGGACGGCGCCCGTCCGTGCGTCCCGTCCCGCCCGGCGCCCCCGGCACCGTCGTACGCTGACGATCACCCTCTCCCGGCCTCCCGAAGGTGGCGTCTTGAACCGACCGACCGCACCCGTGACCGCCCGCACCGCGACCTCCGCCGACATCGACGCGATCGTCGCCACCCTGACCTCCGCGTTCTTCGACGACCCGCTCTGGGGCCCGGCGTTCCCCGACCGCGAGCGACGGGCGGCCCAGGCCTCCGCGATGTGGCGCCTGTTCGCCACCTCCGCCCTGCGCTACCCCTGGACCCTGGTGACGCCGAACGTGGAGTCCGCCGCGCTGTGGATCCCGCCCGGCGGCAACGACCTCAGCCCCGACGAGGAGGAGGGCCTGGAGGACTTCCTGGTCGGCATCACCGACCGGGCCACCGCCGACGGCCTGCTCGCGATCCTCGCGGACCTCGAAGCGGCCCACCCGAGAAGCGAACCGCACTTCTTCCTGAGCCTGCTGGCCACCCACGGCGACCACCGCGGCCACGGCCTCGGCATGGGCCTGCTCGCCGAGAACCTGGCCCGGATCGACGCCCTCGGCGCGGCCGCCTACCTGGAGTCCTGCAACCCCGCCAACAACGAGCGCTACGCCCGGGCGGGCTTCACCGAACTCGACCGGATCACCGTCCCGTCCGGCCACACCGTCTCCACCATGTGGCGCCCGGCCCGCCACTGAGCCGCCGCCCGGCGCGGGCGGGTGGGCGCCGCGCCGGGACCGGGCCCGCCGGCGCCCGGACGGCCCGGCGCCCGGGCGCGGGCCCCGGGTTGACACCGCCTCCGGCCGGGCCCGCGCCTGTGGCCCCGGCGGCCCGGTGGTGGCAGAGTGGCGCCCATGTGCGGCCGATTCGTCTCCACCACCACGCCCCAGGACCTGCTCGGCCTGCTCGGGGTGACCGGCTGGAACCCGGCCGAGACCCTCGCGCCGAGCTGGAACGTCGCCCCCACGGACCCGGTGTGGACGGTGCTGGAACGGGTCGACCGCGAGAGCGGCGAACTCGCCCGCCGGCTCCGCCCGGTGCGGTGGGGCCTGGTCCCCTCCTGGTCCAAGGACCCGGCCACGGGCGCCAGGCTGATCAACGCCCGGGCCGAGACGGTGCACGAGAAGCCCGCCTTCCGCTCCGCCTTCGCCAAGCGCCGCTGCGTCCTGCCCGCCGACGGCTACTACGAGTGGGTGCGGGTGCCCGCCGCCGAGGGCCGCAAGGCCTACAAGCAGCCCTACTACCTCCACCCCCGCGCCGGCGGCCCGCTGGTGATGGCCGGGCTGTACGAGTTCTGGCGGGACCGCTCGCTGCCCGAGGACGACCCGGCGGCCTGGCTCACCACCGCCACGATCATCACCACCGACGCCACCGACGCGGCCGGCCGCGTCCACGACCGGATGCCGCTCACCATCGGCCCGGCCGACCTGGACGCCTGGCTCGACCCGGAGCACGACGACCCGGTGGAGCTCCGGCGGCTCCTGCACACCCCGGCCGGGGACGAACTCGCGGTCCGGGCGGTCTCCACCACCGTCAACAGCGTCCGCAACAACGGCGCCGCCCTGCTGGACGCGGTACCGGACCCGGTGGGCCACGGCGACGTACCGGGCTGACCGAGCACCCACCGGAGGGCCGCCGGTCCCGGGCCGGGGCGCGACGCCCGGGACATGACCCGGGCGCGGCCGGACGGCGGCCGGGCGGAAGAGACGGCCGGTGCCCCAGGCGACCGGGACACCGGGTGGCGGAGCTTGGATGACACGCCCGCCTCGACGGGCGACGTCATCCGTCCTCGCCACCCGATGGGGAACCCACATGTCCGCACAGTCCGCGCAGCTCACCCTCCACGACACCCGCCGCGCCCGCTGCCTGCCCGACCTGCTCGACCGGCAGGTGGCCGAGCGGCCGGACGCCGTCGCCGTGACCGGCCGCGGCGCCCACCTCAGCTTCCGGGACCTCCGCGCCGCCGCCGCCGGCCTGGGCACCCACCTGCACCAGCTCGGCGTCGCGGCCGACGACTGCGTCGGCCTCTACGTCGACCCCTCGCCGGAGCTGATGGTGGGCGCCTGGGGCATCCTCTACGCCGGGGCCGCCTATCTGCCGCTGTCCCCGGAGTACCCCGAGGACCGGATCCGCTACATGATCGAGGACAGCCGGACCGGGGTGATCGTCACCCAGGAGCACCTGCGCACCCGGCTGGCCGGACTCGTCCCGCCGGGCACCCGGGTCCTCGTCCCCGCCGACCCGGACCGGGCGCCCGGGACCCCCGGCGCGGCCGGAGCCGATGGCGCGCCCCCGTTCCCGCACCAGAGCCGGGGCCCGGCGAGCCCCCGGCCGGAGTCGCTCGCCTACGTCATCTACACCTCCGGCAGCACCGGCCGCCCCAAGGGCGTGATGATCGAGCACCGGAGCATCGTGTCCCAGCTGCGCTGGCTGGTCGCCGGCGGCCACCTCGGGCCGGACGCCGCCGTGCTGCAGAAGACGCCGATGAGCTTCGACGCGGCGCAGTGGGAGATCCTGGCACCGGCCGGCGGCGCGCGGGTCGTGCTCGGCGCCCCCGGCGTCTACCGGGACCCGGAAGCCCTGATCGACACCGTCCGGGAGTACGGGGTGACCACGCTGCAGTGCGTGCCCACCCTGCTCCAGGCGCTGCTGGACACCGAGCGGCTGGGCGACTGCGGCACGCTGCGGCGGCTGTACTCGGGCGGCGAGGCGCTCTCGCGCCGGCTCGCCCGGGCGCTCACCACCGAGCTGCCGCAGGCCGCGCTGGTCAACCTCTACGGGCCGACCGAGTGCACCATCAACGCGACCGCCCACCTCGTCGACCCCGCCGCCGTGGGTGAGGACGCCGGGTCGGTGCCGATCGGCGTGCCGGTCGACCGCACCCACTGCTTCGTGCTCGACGGGGACCTGGCGCCGGTGGAGCCCGGCGCCACCGGCGAGCTCTACCTGAGCGGTGTCCAGCTCGCCCGCGGCTACCTGAACCGGCCCGACCTGACGGCGGAGCGCTTCGTCGCCTCGCCCCACCTCCCGGGCGAGCGGCTGTACCGCACCGGGGACCTCGCCCACTGGAACCCGGACGGCACGCTCCAGTGCGCCGGCCGGGTGGACAACCAGGTCAAGCTGCGGGGCTACCGGGTCGAGCTGGACGAGATCGCGCTCGCCATCGAGGAGCACACCTGGGTCCGCCGGGCGGCGGCGATCGTCACCGACGACCCCCGGACGGGCCACCGGAACCTGGTGGCCTGCGTCGAACTGAACCCCAAGGAGGCGGCCCTGATGGACCAGGGCAACCACGGCGGGCACCACCAGTCCAAGGCGAGCCGGCTCCAGGTCCGGGCGCAGCTGTCCGACCCCGGGGTGCGGGACGCCGCCGAACTGGCCGGCCGGCCGGTGGTGGCGCTGCCCGGCGGGCGGGAGAGCGAGCGGCAGCGGCGCGAGACCTTCGCCCGCAAGACCTACCGCTTCTACGAGGGCGGCCGGGTCACCCGCGACGACCTGCTGGCCCTGCTCGCACCGCCGGCCGCCCCGGCGGGCCCCGTCGCGCCGCGCACCGGCGAGCCGGACCTCGCCGAACTGGGCGTGATCCTGCGGTGGTTCGGCCAGTTCCACAGCGCGGAGCGGCTGCTGCCGAAGTACGCGTACGCCTCCCCGGGCGCGCTGTACGCCACCCAGCTGTACCTGGAGACCGGCGGGACCGGCGGCCTCGACGCCGGCGTGTACTACTACCACCCGGTCGAGCACACCCTGGTCCGGGTCGGCGAGGGTACCGGGGGCCCGGGCCTCACCGTCCACTTCCTCGGCAAGCGGCGCGCGATCGCGCCCGTCTACCGGAACAACATCCTGGAGGTGCTGGAGTTCGAGGCGGGTCACATGCTGGGCGTGTTCGAGGAGGTGCTGCCCGCCCACGGGCTGGCCGTCCGGCCGGTCGGCCTGCTGCCGTCCGTCCGGGCCGGGCTGGACGTGGCCGAGGAGGACCACTACCTCGGCACCTTCGCGATCGTGCCCGCCGACGGCCGGCCGGCGGCGGACCGCACCGAGTACTACGTCCAGGCCCACCCCGGTGGCGTCGAGGGCCTGGCCGCCGGCCAGTACCGCTGGACGGACGGCGGGTTGGCGCGGATCTCGGACGAGCTGGTGCGGTCGCGGCACGTGATCGCGATCAACCAGCAGGTGTACGAGCGGGCCGGCTTCGGCATCACCGCCGTCGGCCGGGCCGAGGAGCCGTGGCTGGAGTACCTCGGTCTCGGCACGGCCCTGCACCGGCTCCAGCGGGGCGGCCTCGCCCTCGGCCTCGGGTTCATGTCCTCCGGCTACAGCTCGAAGACCGGGCACCCGCTGCCCTCCGCCCGGCGGATCGACGCGGTGCTGGCCTCCTGCGGGATCGCGCCGGGCCCGTCGTACTTCTTCCTCGGCGGGAAGGTGAGCGAGGAGCAGATCCGCAGCGAGGGCATGATCGAGGACGCCGTCCACATGAAGGGTCCGGCCGAGATCGTCCGGGACGAACTGGCCGCCGTCCTGCCCGACTACATGCTCCCCAACCGGGTGCTCGTCCTGGACGAGCTGCCGCTGACCGCCAACGGCAAGGTCGACGCGAAGGCGCTGGCCGCCGGTGCGGCGGTCCGGACTGCGGACGCGGGCGGGCCGAAGGTCGCGCCGTCGACGCCGACCGAGCACCGGCTCGCGGCGGCCTGGGGCGGGGCGCTGAGGTACCAGGAGGTCTCGGTGCGGGACGACTTCTTCGCCGCCGGCGGCAACTCGCTGATCGCCGTGGCGCTGATCAACCGGCTGAACCGGGAGTTCGGCACCCGGCTGCCGCTGCAGGTCCTCTTCGAGAGCCCGAGGCTGGCCGACCTGGCCGCCCGGATCGACGAGGACACCGGTGAGCCCGGCTCGCGGCTGGTGCCGCTGCACCGCGCTGGCACCGGCGACCCGGTGTTCTGCTGGCCGGGGCTCGGCGGCTACCCGATGAACCTGCGGCTGCTCGGGAGCACCGTGGGCCGGCCGTTCTACGGCATCCAGGCGCACGGCATCAACGCCGGTGAGACGCCGTACCCGACGATCCGGGAGATGGCCGCGGCCGACCTCGCCGAGATCCGCCGGGTGCGGCCGGAGGGCCCCTACACCCTGTGGGGCTACTCCTTCGGCGCCCGGGTCGCCTTCGAGACGGCCTGGCAGCTGGAGCAGGCCGGCGAGCGGGTCGCGGACCTGCTGCTGATCTGCCCCGGCAACCCGGAGCTGCGGCGCGGCGGCGGCGAGCGGCACGGACGCGAGGCCTCGTACCGCGACCCGGCCTACGTGGCGATCCTCTACTCGGTGTTCGCCGGCTCGGTCGGCGGGCCCGACCTGGAGGCCTGCCTGGCCGAGGCGCACGACGAGGACGGCTTCACGGCCTTCGTGCACCGCCTGCTGCCGGAGCTGGGCGAGGAGTTGATCCGCCGGATCGCCCGGATCGTCGGGGAGACCTACGAGTTCGACTACACCTTCGGCGAACTCGCGCAGCGGCGGCTGGACGCGCCGGTGACCATCGTCAAGGCCGCCGGTGACGACTACTCCTTCATCGAGGGGAGTTCGGGGTACTCGGCCGCGCCGCCGGTCGTCGTCGAACTGAGCGGCGACCACTACGGCGTGCTCAGGGAGCGGGGCGTCGGCGACCTGGTCGCCGCGATCCGGGCCCGGCCGGCCGGCTGAGCGGTCGGCCCTCCCGTTCCGGCGGAGCGGGAGGGCCGCCGGCCGACCGGCGCCGCCGTGCCGGACCGTCCCGTCGGCCGCCCCCTCTTCACCGATTGACGATGACATGCCATTGTCGGGGGCGCCGCCCGGACCGCCCGTCCGGGCCGAGGAGAGGAAGACCCTTGGCCGTACCCCCGCTGATCCGCCGCGGGCCGAGGCCCGGCGGCCCGGCCCGCCGGGCCGCCCGCCTGCTCGGCGCCGTCGTCCTCGCCCTCACCGGCGCGCTGACCGCCGCCGGCCCCGCGCACGCCGACTTCGGCACCGACTACCACGACCCGCTCACCGCCGCGAAGCCGCTCACCCGGCCGGACACCCGCGCCTGCACCGTCGAGGCGATGCACGACCAGCCGTTCCGGGACGGCTACGGCAACCCGCCCGACACCCCGTACACCGCCACCGTCACCCCGCCCGCCGCCTGCGCCGGACCCTGGTCGGCGGTCGTGCTGACCCTGCACGGGCAGGTCGCCGGGCGGCAGTTCGACCGGCTGTTCACCGTCCGGATCGGCGGCGTGGAGGTCCTGCTCTCCTCCACCCCCGAGCCCTCCGCCGACGGCATCGGATGGACGGTCGAACGGGACGTCACCCGGTACGCGCCGCTGTTCGCCGGCGGCCCGCAACCGTTCGCCTTCGACCTCGCCAACGTCACCGACGCCACCTACACCGGCGTCTTCCGGATCACCGCCGAGCTCACCTTCTACACCACCTCCGCCCGGTGGCCCGCCGCCCGCACCGCCGACCGGCTGCTCACCACCGGGCCGTTCGGGCTCACCCAGGCCGCCCCGGCCGCCACCCGCGACCTCGCCTTCCCACCGAACCTGGAACGCCTGACCGCCGAGGTCTACGCCCGGGGCGGCGGCGCCTGCGAGGAGTTCGCGTACGCCTCCGCGCCCGACGCGTTCGTCGGCGCGAACCCCGGGCTGGGCGCCTGCGGCAAGGGCCCGTTCCGCGAGCTGCGGCTGACCGTGGACGGCCGGGTGGCCGGCGCGGTCTGGCCGTACCCCGTGATCTACACCGGCGGCTGGGACCCGCTGCTCTGGCGGCCCACCCCCGGCATCTTCGCCTTCGACCTGCCCGCCTACCGGCTCGACCTCACCCCGTACGTCGGCCTGCTGCTGGACGGCCGCCCGCACGCCGTCGGCATCACCGTCAACGCGGCCGAGGCCCAGGGCAACGACGTCTGGACGGGCCAGGTCAACCTGTTCGCCGAGGTCGACCACGGCGCCGCCCGCACCACCGGGGCGCTGACCGACCACTCGGTCGCCCCGGAGGCCGCCGTCTCCACCGCGCTGACCGACCACGGCGGCGGCAGCGGCGACTGGTCCGTCACCGCGGGCCGGCACGACCGGGCCCGCGGCTGGGTGCAGACCTCGCACGGCCGGATCACCACCGAGGTCCGCGACACCCTCGTCTTCGGCTCCACCCAGCGGTTCCGGGACAGCGGCAACGACCTGACGCTGCGCAACCGCACCGACCTGACCCGCACCACCAGCACCTGGGGCGACGGGCCGCGGCGCACCACCACCGTGCACGAGGGCGAGCCGCTGGACGTCGACTACCGCGTCACCCACGACGCGGCCGGCGCGAGCGACCAGGTCACCACCATGAACCTCGGCTACCACCGGGACACCACCGGCACGGTCGGCGGCCGGACCACCGAGCGTTCCTCCGTCGACCACACCCTGCGCCCGACCGCCCACCGGCACGACGGCGACAGCACCGTCCGCACCGGCGGATCCGTCGAGGACTACCGCAGCACCGGGCCCGACGGCCCGTACCACCGCTCCCTCACCACCCTGGACGGCTGGCCGACCAACCGGGGGTGAACCCGGCGCCGGGTCGCACCGCTCCGGCCGCACCGGGCGGACGGTTCGACCCGGCGGGCGCCTCGCAGGCTCCGGCGGGCCGCTTGCAGGCTCCGGCGGGCCCCGGCGGGAACGCCACCACCCGCCCGGTGCGCGGGAATTCGCTGGTGCGGACGGCACCGACCCTGATAGCAATGTGACATGCTACACAACTCCAAAGTCGCCCTCCGGGCCAGACACGAGGCCGACGTCCCCGTGCTGCAGGCCGAGCTGTACGACGACGTCGCCACCCGCTCCCGGGCCGACTCCCGGCCCTGGCAGCCCGTTCCACCGGGTGCCGCCGGGTCCCCGTACGCGGTCGCCGCCCCCTCGGACGAGGCCGCCTGCTTCTCCGTCACCACCCTCCCCTCGGGCGACCTCGCCGGCGAGGCCCTCCTCTGGGGCATCGACACCCACAACCGCACCGCCCATCTCGGCCTCGCCCTGCGCCCCGCCCTCCGCGGCCGGGGCCTGGCCCGCGAGGTCGTCGCACTGCTGTGCCACTACGGCTTCACCGTCCGCGGCCTGCACCGCCTCCAGATCGACACCCTCGCCGAGAACCTGCCGATGATCGCCGCCGCGACCCGCGCCGGCTTCACCCTCGAAGGCACCCTGCGCCGCTCCGCCTGGGCCTACGGCGCCCACCGCGACGAGGTCGTGCTCGGCCTGCTCGCCGAGGAGTGGACCGCCCCGGCCGACGTGGCCTCCGACCGGGTCTGACCCGCCCCCGAGGCCCGGATGCGGACGGGGGCAGAGCTGCGACGGTTCCGGCGTGGGCCGCGCCCGGCCGGGCGGACGGCGGCCGGGCAGCGCGCTGGAGGAGTCGACGATGGACCGGCACCTGTCGGGCACGGCCGCCGTGGTGACCGGGGCGGGCAAGGGCATCGGCCTCGCCGTCACCCGGGCCCTCGCCGCCGAGGGCGTCAGCGTGCCGGCCGCCTCCCGGACCGTGACCGAGGACCTCGCCGCGCTCGGCCGCACGACCGACGTCCCACCGCTCCAGGTGGACCTCACCGCCGCGGACGGCCCGGAGCGGGCGGTCGCCGAGGGGTCGCTGATCGTGCCGCACCGGGCCCGCCCGGCGCGGCAGGATCAGCAGCCCGGGCGGCGGGCCCCGAGGCCGGACCGGGGTGGGCGGCGGGCCGGGGGCCGGCCCGCCGCCCGCCCCGGCGCGGTGTCAGCCGCCCAGTTCGGCGCGGACCAGCCTGGCCGCCTCGACCAGGTGCTCCAGCGAGGCCCGGGTCTCCGTCCAACCGCGGGTCTTCAGGCCGCAGTCGGGGTTGACCCAGAGCCGCTCGGCCGGGATCGCGGCCAGCCCGGCGCGGAGCAGCGAGGCCGCCTCCTCGGTACTCGGCACCCGGGGCGAGTGGATGTCGTAGACACCGGGGCCGACCTCGCGCGGGTAGCCCGCCCCGGCCAGCTCGTGGGCGACCTCCATGTGCGAGCGGGCCGCCTCCAGGGAGATCACGTCGGCGTCGAGCTCGTCGATGGCCGTCATGATCGCGCCGAACTCGGCGTAGCACATGTGGGTGTGGATCTGGGTGTCGGCGCGGACCCCGGAGGTGGAGAGCCGGAAGGACTCGGTGGCCCACTCCAGGTAGGCGGCCCGGTCGGCGGACCGCAGCGGCAGGGACTCGCGCAGCGCCGGCTCGTCGACCTGGATGACGGCGGCGCCGGCGGCCTCCAGGTCGGTGACCTCGTCGCGCAGGGCGAGCGCGACCTGCCGGGCGGTGTCGCCGGCCGGCTGGTCGTCCCGGACGAAGGACCAGGCGAGCATGGTCACCGGTCCGGTGAGCATGCCCTTGACCGGACGGTCCGTCAGTTCGGCCGCGTAGCGGTACCAGTCGACGGTCATCGGGTGCGGGCGGGAGATGTCCCCGGCCAGCACCGGCGGCCGGACGTAGCGGGTGCCGTAGGACTGCACCCAGCCGTGCCGGGTGGCCAGGTAGCCGGTCAGCTGCTCGGCGAAGTACTGCACCATGTCGTTGCGCTCGGGCTCGCCGTGGACGAGCACGTCGAGGCCGGCCTTCTCCTGGTAGGCGATCACCTCGCGGACCTCGGCCCGCATCCGGTCCCGGTAGGTGCCGTCGTCGATGCGGCCGGCGCGCAGGTCGGCGCGGGCGGTGCGCAGTTCGGTGGTCTGCGGGAAGGAGCCGATGGTGGTGGTCGGCAGCAGCGGCAGACCGAGCCGGGCCCGCTGCGCCTCGGCGCGCTCGGGGTAGGCCGGGGCGCGGCGGGCGTCCTCGGGGGCGGTGGCGGCGACCCGGGCCCGGACGGCCGGGTCGCGGGTCAGCGCGGAGCCGGCACGGGAGGCCAGGTCGGCCCGGTTGGCGGCCAGTTGGGCCGCGATGGTGTCGGTGCCGTGGGCCAGGCCGCGGGCCAGGATGGCGACCTCGGTGGTCTTCTGACGGGCGAAGGCGAGCCAGCGGGCGACCTGCGGGTCGAGGTCGCGCTCCAGGTCGGCGTCGAGCGGGACGTGCAGCAGCGAGCAGGACGGTGCGACGTCGACCCGGTCCGCCAGGCCGAGCAGCGTGCCGAGGGTGGCGAGGGACTTCTCCAGGTTGTTGATCCAGATGTTGCGGCCGTCCACCACGCCCGCGACCAGGCGCTTGCCGGGCACTCCGCCGACGGCGGCGAGGTCGTCGAGGTTGGCGGCGCCGGGGCCGGTGAAGTCCAGGCCGATGCCCTCGATCGGGGCCTTGGCCAGGACGGGCAGGGCCTCCCCGAGCCGGTCGAAGTAGCTGGTGACCAGCAGTTGCGGGCGGTCGGTGAGCGCACCGAGTTCGCGGTAGACGCGGGTGGCGGCGTTCAGTTCGGCCGGGGTGCGGTCCTGGACGAGCGCGGGCTCGTCCAGCTGGACCCAGTCGGCGCCGGCCGCCCGCAGGTCGGCGAGGAGTTCGGCGTAGACGGGCAGCAGCCGGTCCAGCAGGGTGACCGGCCGGAAGTCGGCGGCCACGCCGGGGGCGGGCTTGGCGAGCAGCAGGTAGGTCAGCGGTCCGACCAGCACGGGCCGGGGGCGGTGGCCGAGGCCGAGCGCCTCACGGAGCTCGGATACCGGCTTGGCGGAGTTCGCGGCGAAGACCGTGTCCGGACCCAACTCCGGTACGAGATAGTGGTAGTTGGTGTCGAACCACTTGGTCATCTCCAGCGGTGCGACGTCCTGGGTGCCGCGCGCCATGGCGAAGTAGCCGTCCAGCGGGTCGGTGTCGACGGCGGCGCGGTGGCGGGCCGGGATCGCGCCGACCGCGACCGTGGTGTCCAGGACGTGGTCGTAGAGCGAGAAGTCGCCGGTGGGGACTTCGGTGATGCCCGCGTCCGCCAGCTGCCGCCAGTTGGCGCGGCGCAGGACGGCGGCGGTGGCGTGCAGGGCGGCGGCGTCGACGCGGCCCGCCCAGTACCCCTCGACGGCCTTCTTCAGCTCCCGGTCGGCACCCTGCCTCGGGTAGCCGTACACGGTGGCCTGCGGGGTGGTGGAACTCGGTGACACGGAACTCTCCTTCGCGAGTCGCGCTGCGATCCCGGGAGAGCACGACGGCGTGGAGGTACGGCAGTGGGGGCACGGCACCGGGGTGGGCCCGCCCGCTCCGCCGACCCGCCCTCGAGGTCACCGAGATCACCGCGTGCGGGGTGCACGCGGGCAGTGGCAGGTCTTCGGACTCGCGGGCACGTCCGCCTGGCTTCCAGGCCGGACACCTACTGGCCGTCGCTTCCCGGGCCCGGCTGGGCCCAGTGCATGTGACGGCGGTCGTTCCCACTCACCGCTGCGGGGCAGTCCCGGATTCCCACCGGGTTCCCTCTTGCGACGCCGTGGCTGGAGGACACGGCGAACCGACTGCACCGCCCACCCTAGGCCCATCACCGGCGGCGCGTCAGTGATTGTCCGGATCGCGGATGGCCGGAACGGCCCCGGCGGCCCCCGGCCGCCCGGGCAGTTCAGGTGGTGGTCGAGGCGGTGGTCGAGGACGAGCGCGTCAACAAGGACGTGCTGGTCACCCTGGCCGAGGTGCTCGCCGCCGCGCACGCCGTGCCGGCTACCCCCCGGCGGAGCCCGAACATGACGGACCGTCATGGCGACGGCCGAAAGGCCGGGTCAAGGGCGCGTGCATGACGTCACAGCGCCCCCGGACCGGTCGTCCGCGGCCCACCCGGCGGTTCGCCCGGGACCGGCCGCGCCCGGCGGACGGGCAGCCGCGCGGCACAATCACTGTCATGCGGCACATCTTCCTCATCGGCATCGGGGCGGGCGATCCCGACCACCTCACCCTGCAGGCGGTCAAGGCCCTCGCCCGCACCGACGTCTTCTTCATCCTCGACAAGAACGAGGAACGGCAGGACCTCATCCGGCTGCGCCGGCAGCTGCTGACCGAGCACGGCCGCCCGGGCCACCGCGTCATCGAGGTCGCGGACGCCGAGCGGGACCGCGCCACCCCGGCGTACACCGCGGCCGTGGACGACTGGCGCACCCGCCGGGCCGATCTGGTCGAGCGGCTGGTCGCCGACCACCTCGGCCCGGAGGAGACCGGCGCGTTCCTGGTCTGGGGCGACCCGAGCCTCTACGACAGCGTCATCGCCGTGATCGACGAGGTCCTGGCCCGCGGCGGCGCCACCTTCGGGTACGAGGTGGTCCCGGGCATCAGCAGCGTCTCGGCGCTCGCCGCCCGGCACCGCACCACCCTGACCCGGGTCGGCCGCCCGCTGCAGATCACCACCGGCCGCCGCCTCGCCGAGGGCTACCCCGAGCAGGTGGACGACGTGGTGGTGATGCTGGACGGGCGGGCCGCGTTCACCGGGATCGACCCCGAGGGGCTGGAGATCTTCTACGGCGCCTACCTGGGCACCCCGGACGAGATCCTCGTCGCCGGCCCCCTCGCCGAAACCGCCCCCCGGATCCGCGCGCTCCGCGACGAGGCCCGCGAACGCAAGGGGTGGATCATGGACACCTACCTCCTCCGCCGCTCCGGGAGCTGACCCAGACCCGCCCCCGGGCCGACCGGCCCGGGGCCCGGGCGATCCGGGGCCTCAGCGGGAACTGGTTGAAGGCGCCCGCGGTGACCAGGCCGACGACCAGCCGGATCTCGACCAGCAGGGCGGTGCCGTAGCCGGTGGTCCAGAGCGGGGAGACCGCGCCGACGTGCTTCCAGCCGAGCCAGAGGCCGGAGACGGTGACCGCGCCGACGCAGATCATCGCGACCGGACTGAAGCGGCGCCACGTCTCGGCCCGGAGCAGGCCGGCCCCGTCGCCGAGGCGGCCGGGGTGACCGATCAGTAGCGCGCGGCACCCGTTTCACCTGGCGGGGCGGTTACCGGCAGCCGGTGCCACGGGAAGCGCCGGCCGCCGCGACGGACCGGGGAGGACGCCTACCCGCCGGCATCACCGGACGGCTACGAACCGGCCGGGGCCCCGCCGTCGTCCCGGTCGGCCACGCCCTCGGACCGCTCGCCGGCCACCCCGGCCGCCCCGCCGGCGCCCTCGCGCTCGACGGCCCACTCCGTACGGCGTTCGCGGGTCAGGACCCAGTCGGCGGCCTTGCGCGGAGCCGAGCCCGCCGAGCCGCTACGGGCGGCGGCGGCGCACACCCGCCGCAGCAGGGAGTTCAGCTGGGTGCGCTCACCGCGTGTCAGGGACACCAGCAGGTCGTCCTGCACGGCCGACGCGTCGCTGTGCAGGATCTCCAGCGCGAGCTGCCCCGAGGAGGTGAGCGTCAGCACCTCGTGCCGACCGCCGACCTGGACGAACAGGGACTGCACCAGGCCCGCCGCGACGAGATCGTCGAGGGTCTGCGCGGTGTCGACCGCACCCCCGTCGATCCCGGCGACCAGATCGGGCCGGGCGTGCGGGCCCAGCCGGGCCAGCGTGGAGAGGACGGACAGGTGCGCCGGGCTCATCCCCCGGAACTCCAGGCGCGCCGCGAGCAGGGCGTCCGCCGCCCGGCCGGCCGCCGACAGGAGGTGGACGGTCTGCTCGAAGGGACTCGACGATCCCTTCCCCCTGTCGTACACGTCGCATCCAATCGCTGGTGGAGGGCTGCACCACCTCCGGCGGGGGTCACGGGACCACCGACGCCATGCCACGCTGCCGAACGCCGATCACCGGAGGGCCGCGAAACCCGCTCGCGCGCCGCGCCGGGCACGGCGCCGCATCGCGCCGCACGGCGCACCGAGGCCAACGATAGCCGCGCCGCGCCGATCGGTCTACATCGATGTCGTCCGCGACACCCGCTCCCCCGCCGCCGGCGGCCGGCGCCGACAACGGCACCCGTCACCGGCCCGGCACGGCCCGCGCGGCGTACTCCACGTACTCGTGCAGCCCGTACGCCAGCCCCGGGATCAGCACCGACACCGCCACCACCGCCACCAGCCAGGCCACGCCCACCCGCCTCGCGCGACCGCGCGGTAGGACCGGCACCGACCCCAGCAGCGCCTCGACCCGCCGCGGCACCGGACCGGCGCCCACCGACAGCAGCGGGTTCCGGCTCCCGCCCGCCCGGGTGGCGGCGGACCCGGCCAGCGCCGCCCGCGCGATCGCCGTCGCCGCCAGCCGGCGGTCCCCCACCGACCCGGCCGCGGTCTCGTCGGCCCACCGTTCCAGGTGGAAGCCCAGCGCCTCCCGCAGGCCCCGCAGCGCCGGGTGCACCGCCGCCGCGAGGTCCGTGACGACGGACAGCACGTGGTGGCGCCCCGCCAGGTGGGCCCGCTCGTGCGCGAGCAGCACCTCGCGCTCCGCCGGACCGAGTTCGCGCACCATGCCCGAGGTCACCACGACCCGCCCGGGGCGCCCGCGGAAGCCGGGCAGGGCGAAGGCCTCCGCG
Source organism: Kitasatospora sp. NPDC028961 (assembly GCF_055564815.1). NCBI lineage: Bacteria > Bacillati > Actinomycetota > Actinomycetes > Kitasatosporales > Streptomycetaceae > Kitasatospora > Kitasatospora sp. NPDC028961. The sequence continues at coordinate 28,569 of NZ_JBVHVO010000034.1, forward strand.
TCGCCGCCCGGCACCACCAGCACGTCGCCGTCGGCCACCCCGTCACCGGTGGACTCCCAGGCCTTCGCGAGCAGCGCGCGATGGGCGAGCCAGCGGCGCGCCAGCAGCACGGCCTGGACCGCCAGCACCACCCCGGCCGCACCGGAGACCGGCACGACGGCCGGCCACCGCTCCAGCACGCGCGCCGGCGGCACCCGCTCCATCGAGGCGAGGAACGGCACGTGGAACAGCGCGACCAGCGCCGCCGCGGTGCCGCCCGCCAGCAGCACGGCCGCACCCGTCAGCGCCGCGCACGCCTCGCGCGGCGGCAGGAGCGCGGCCAGCCGGCGGGCGGCGGGCGCCGCGCCCCACGGAGCCAGCAGCGTCAGCGCGACCAGGGCGAGGGCCAGGGTCATGCGCGGCCCTCTCCGTCCGGGGCCTCCAGCAGGAGGCGCCGCAGCACCTCCTCGTCCCCCTCGGACAGCGACGACACGAACCGCTTCAGCACCAGCTCACGGTGCGGGTCGCTCTCCAGTTCACGGCGCATCCGCCCGGCCACCAGACCGGCGGCGTCGGCGACCGGCGCGTACGCGAAGCCCCGCCCCGGGCGGCTGCGCTCCAGCGTCCCGTTCTCGTGCAGCCGGCCCAGCACCGTCGCCACCGTCGTCCGGGCCAGCCCCCGGTCGAGCGCCTCGTTGACCTCCTGCGCCGTCAGCGGCCGCTCGGCCGCCCACAGCACGGCCAGTACGTCCGCGACCAGCTCGCCGTGCGGCCGCCTCGTGTCCCGGCTGTCGTCCACCATGTCTCCCGTCCACGGCCGCGCCGCCGGGCAGACGTACAGCGAACCCGGCGACGCCTGCGCCCTCGCCACGGCCGACTACATGGTCGTAGACGATCCGGTCGGATGTTCGTAAGGTATGCCTCACCCAACTGTACTGGCCCCACCGGCAGGGCAGACTGGCCGCAGGGGCGCCGCCCTGGGCTTCACCATGGTGGCCGGGAGAGTCGGGAGTTCAGGTGTGACCGCGCATCGCGAGCCGTTCCTCTACATCGTCGTCTGCGCGTCGGGCATCGCCGGCGGGGTGGACGAGCTGATCACCGCCGCCCGGGCCGAGGGCTGGGGAGTCGGCGTGATCGCCACCCCGAACGGACTCGGGTTCATCGACCGGAAGGCCGTCGAAGCCCGGACCGGCTACCCGATCCGCTCCGCCTGGCGCACGCCGGGCGACCCCCGGCCGCTGCCCCCGGCGGACGCCATCGCGGTGGCGCCCGCCACGTTCAACACCATCAACAAGTGGGCCGCCGGCATCTCCGACACCCTCGCCCTCGGCATCCTCTGCGAGGCGTACGGCCTGGGCATCCCGGTGGCCGTCCAGCCCTACCTCAACGCCGCCCAGGCCGCCCACCCCGCCTACGCGGAGAGCCTGACCCGGCTCCGGTCGATGGGCGTCCTCATCAGTGACGCCGCCCCCACCAGCCCAAGGCCGAGGGGGCCGGCGCCGCGTACGACTGGACCCGGGTGCTCGACCTGCTCCGCCCGGTGATCGCTGCGGCGGGCCGGGAGTAACGGCCCGCCGCCACCGTCACCGTCACCGGGGGGTCTTCCGGAAGGCGTCCGGGGTGCGGGCGGTCCACGGCCGGGAGTGCGTGCGCGGGAACGGGTCGAGGATGCGGGAGAAGTGGGCGGGATCCTGGGCGGTGCCGCTGCACCGCTCCGAGAGGGAGCCCGCCACCGCGCAGGGCCGGTCCCGCCCGACCGACCAGAAGGCGAGCAGCCGGATGCCCTTCTCGGCCGCGAACCTCGCCAGGCGGGCGGCGTCCTCGGTGGAGAAGACCTCGTTGACGGCGTCGTTGACCCCGATCATCGGGGTGTTGCCCTGCATCGCCCACAGCTGCTCGGGGCTCTTCTCCGGCCAGAGCCGCCCGAGTTGCTCGTGCAGTCCGGTCGCGGCCCCGATCGCGGCGGCGCCCATGTCGAGGTCGGGCCCGTAGTCCATCGTCATGACGTTGACCACGTCCACGTCCAGTCCGTGCTGCCGCGCGTTGGTCAGCAGCCACACCCCGTTGTCGGACAGGCCCCAGGGGTTGACCGGCAGGGTGTAGTCCACGTCGAGCGGGCGGCCGAGCAGGCGGTACTCCTGCTGCAGTTCGGCGAGCGCCCGGTTGCGGCGGTCGCCGGACTGCTGGTCGTCCAGCGCCGCGCCCTCGATGTCGAGGTCGATCCTGGTGACGCCCAGGGTGTTCACCACGCGCCGGTAGGCGGCTTTCAGACCGCTCACCGTGTCGCAGGCCTGGGCGAGTTCACGCCCGCCGGCGCCGCCGAAGGAGACGATCACGTCACCGCCCGCCGTCCGCAGACCCCGCAGGGCCGACAGCCACTCCGGGTCGTCGACGGGGATGGTGCCGTCGAAGGCGCCGTTGCACCCGCCGTCGCTGACGACGAAGGCGAGGGTGAAGTAGCTGAGGCCGGTGTTCCTGCGGACCTCGGCGAGCGTGTCGGGCGAGTTCCAGGTCTCCAGGTAGGGGGCGGTGAAGTGGGCCGGGAACCCGGGGCGGTGGTGGATCGGCGGCCGCACCAGGCCCGTGGAGCCGCGGGAGACGGCGCTCGCGGGCACGACACCGAGCGGCACGGGAGCCGGGGGCGGGGGGCCGGCAGCCGTGGCACCCGGCGGCGTGGAACCGAGCGGCGCAGCTCCGACGGCGGGGGTAGCGACAGGGTGACCGCCGACCGCCGGGGCACCGAGAGGCAGGGAGCCGACGGCGAGGCCCGGCATGGCGGTCGCGTGGGCCGGTGCGACGAGCAGCAGAGCCGCGCCCAGGGCCAGCGGGGGGAGGAACGAACTCGGACGGAAGGGGCTGGGCAAGGTACTGCTCTCTCTTCTGATCCTGGATCGGTGGTCCCCGAGGCTGCCGAGGAGGCCGCCCGACTCAGGGCCGGACGCCGGAGCGGGTGTCGTGCGGGTGGCGGCGGTGGCGGGCGCCCGGTCCTCGCAGGCCGGCCGCCCGGGGGTGGGACCGCGAACGGTCCCACCCGGGCGGCCGCAGGGCGCCGGGGCCGACGGGCGTCAGTCCCGGGTGGCCGAGAACTCCACCCCGAGCTTGTCCCCCACCCCGTTGAAGATCTCGACGATCCCGTTGATCTGCACGACCCGGCTGGTCCCGTTGCCGCACACGACCCCGGTGCTCCAGCCGTCCCCGGCGTAGGTGCTGAAACTGATCACGCCCCGGCCGGTGCTGTCGGCCCGAATGACCAGGTGGCTGATGGCGTACCGGGGGTTGTCCTTGCCGTTGTCGAGCTCGACCTTCACCCGGCCGTCGGTGCCCATCGGGGTGATGCTCAAATCGTTCGCCACCCCGCCGACGGTCACGGAGCCCGTGAAGGCCCCGTCCAGCCGCTCCAGCCCGACGTAGTCCCTGGACTCGCCGCCGCACCGGTTGACCACCGAGGAGGCCGACGACGGGGTGGCGAAGTACCCGCCGGCCAGCATCAGCGAGCTGCACAGCAGGGCGGCGGACTTCTTGGCGTGCGGGAAACGCGACACGGGGGTGCTCCCTCGACAGCGTGAGGCGGGCGGTACCGGCCTCGATTGCGTCGATTCGTTCCCGTGCGAAGAGTCGGCGGGGGTCGGCCGCGGCGAAGTTCACCTGATGGGACGTCACGACCACCGACCTAATGGCCGGGGGCTGTGAGCGGTTCGGAGGCTGGGGGCGGTTCGGAGGCGGCGCCGGACTGGCCGAGGAGGCGGTGGGCGGCCGGGGCGGCGGCGATCCGCAGGACGCCGTCGGTGTACTCGACCGTGATCCGCTCGGCGGCCTTCACGTCGGCGCCCTTGGCGGCGTTGGCGGGGAGGACCTCGACGGTGGTGTCGCTGCGGTCGGCGGCGATCAGCCGGACGCTGCCGGCGGGGATGTCGAGGACGGCGGCGATCGGGGTGGTGGTGGCGAACTTCTGCATCGTTCTTCTCCTTCTGCGGCGGCGGGCGCTCGGCCGGCCCGTCGTTTCCGATGAGGGAAAAGCTACGTTGCATTCACGATACTGGCAACACACTCGTTGCGTCAGAACCCCATCTCCGCAGGTTTTTGCGGTGATTTCATTGCAATGGTTTCGCGCCTAATGCAACGAGCCGCTATCCATTCGTTGCAATGGATTGAGAGTGAACGCCCCGCCGGGTCACCGGCCGGCCCGCCGGGGCGCCGGTCCGCCGGGTGGCTCAGAGGTGCAGGGTGCCCCGGAGCGTGCGGTGGGCCGCGGGCGGGTGGCCGTGGTGGCGGCGGAACGCGGTGGTGAAGGCGCGGGTGTCGAGGTAGCCGCAGGACCGGGCGATGTCGGCGATGCCGGTGGCGGAGTCCAGGAGCAGCATCGCCGCCAGGTCGAGCCGCATCCGGCGCAGCGAGGCCATCAGGGAGGAACCGGTCTCGGCCAGGAAGAGGCGTTCGGCATGGCGTGCGGAGAGGTGCGCGGCGGCCGCCACGTCGCGGACGGTGACGGGTCGGGCCAGGTTGTCGGCCAGGTAGCGCCGCATCAGCACCACCGGTGGGGAGAGGCGGGTACCGGGGCTCGCCGTCACCCGCAGGTCCTCCTCGGGGGCGAAGGCCCGGGCCGTCTCCACCACCAGGGCGGTGCCGAGACCGGTCAGCCCCGCCTGGTAGCCGGAGCGCAGCGGGACCGCCTGTTCGGCGAGGGCGGCCACCAGGGAGGCCAGCGACCCGATGCTCCGCGACACCGCCGGCCCGGCCAGGTCGGTGAGTCCGGACCACCAGCCGCGCTCGCCCGGCAGCGGCCCGGGCCGCCCCTCCCGGAGGGTGAACCCCCAGTAGACGATGCCGAGCGGCTCGGCGCGGCTCGACTCGATCTCGTGCACCACGCCGGGGCGGGCGACGAAGACGTCCCCCGCTCCGATCTCGTGGTGCTCCTGGCCGGTGCTGAACCGGCCGGCGCCGCCGTAGGCGAGGCAGACCTCGTAGAAGGAGTGCCGGTGCCAGTAGTTGCGCCACGGCGAGGTCGGGTAGAACCCCAGGTGGACGAAGTCGGCTCGGAAGTCGTCGACCGGGCAGCTCCGCAGGACGCCGGTGAGTTCGCCGAACGCCCCGGCGTGTGCCAGTTGTTCCAGCGTCAAGCGTTCCTCCTGCCCGTGGGGTCGACCCCGGCCAGCATCATGCCCTGGCCCAGCGACTGGTCGTGCGTGCGGACCGCCGGCGGATCCGCCGGGTCGCGGAACTGCACCAGCCAGGTGGTCCGCGCCTCCTCACTGGTGTTGACCCCGGAGGCGTGGATCGTCAGGTAGGAGAAGAAGAGCACGTCCCCGGCCTCGGCGGGCAGGGGCAGCGCCGAGGCCAACGGCACCTGCGGGAGGTGGTGACTGCCCTCCGCCACGTGCTCCAGCGGGCCGAGCCGGTGGCTGCCCGGGACGATCCGCACGCAGCCCCTCTCCTCCGGGGCGTCGTCCAGGTGGAAGATCGCGGCGGCCACCCGGTGGTGGGTGTGCGGGAAGAACGGGTGGTCCTGGTGCGGCGGGAAGGGCGAGCCGTTCTCCGGGGGCTTCACGAACAGCTTGGTGTGGTGCAGTTGCACGTTCGGACCGCCCAGCACGGCCGCCGCGACGGAGGTGAAGCGTTCGTCCACCAGCAGCCGGGAGAAGGCCGCGGAGTGGAACTGCGCGTCGTGCAGGTGCTGGATCCGGGTCGGCCGGCCGCCCGCGAGGTCGGCCGCCGCACCCCAGGTCGGGTCCTCGCCGGTGTCCAGTGCGGCCAGCAGCCGGTGGGCGCCGCGGCGCAGCTCCGCCGCCTCCGCGCGGTCGAGCAGCCCCTTGACCAGTACGTAGCCGTTCTCCGCGTACTGCTCGGCCAGGGCCGCGAGGTCGGTCACCGTCACGCTCTCACTCCTTCGTCCCGCCCGGGCGGGAGCCTCCCGTCCGGTTCGGGATCGACGGTAGGCACTCGCCCACGGCCGTGACAGACACGGGGCGGACGGCCCTGTTCGCGGGACGGACACGCCTGCCGGGGCCCGGGCCGGCCCTGGCAGGCGTGTCCGACGCGGTGTCGGGGCCCAGGATCAGGAGACCGGTTCCAGGTACACCCCGTCGATGCCCTCGCCCCCGCTGCTGCCGCAGCTGAAGTTCCGGTCGGCGGGCTCGGCGGAGATCAGGCTCAGGCAGCGTCCGAGGGCCAACTGCCCGTAGTGGTTCGGGTGGAAGGACTCCTGTCTGGTCCCCTGGGTGAGGCCGGTGGTGGCGAACCGGGCCCACTCGCTGCCGCCCTCCGACGGACCGTGCGAGCCGGTGGCCAGGCCGACCGACGTCGAGCAGACCTCGTGGCCCTCGAACAGGTCCCGGAGGTCGAGGAACTGGACGCCCCGGTCGGCGGCGACCTGCCCGAGCCGGTCGGCGATCTGCGGGACCAGGTCGTCCCTCGCCCAGTCCAGGTCGGCGTCGGCGAACGGACAGCCGCCCTCGCTCGTCCGGCTCCAACCGCTCGCCGGGTAGCGGTTCTCCGAGCTGCGCGGGACCGGGGAGGGGTAGGACTGGAGCACGATGCGGTAGTCGGTGCCGGCGTAGCCGTCGGCGGACATCACCGCGCGGATCTCGTCGACGGCCTTTCCGACGCCCGCCATCGCGGCGTCGACCTTCGCGTCGATCGCCCCCTGCTGGGAGTTCCGGCAGGCGCCGGCCCCGCGCTCGTAGTCCGACACGCACTGGGTGATCGCGCCGGTGAAGCCGAGGTCGTTGCCGCCGATGGAGAGCACCACCAGGCCGACCCGGTGCCGCGCGGCGATGGTGGCGAGCTGGTCGGCCTGCGGGGCCTCGCCGTCGCGGGACCGGCCGCCGCCGCTCTTGCGGAAGATGTTCGCGGTGGTGGCACCGGAGCAGGCGATGTTCACCGCGCCGTGGGTGCCGAAGGCGCTGAGCGCCTCGGCGGAGTCGGACCGGTCGCAGCCCTGTGACGTGGACCCGTAGACCCGGCTCGCGTCATAGCCGTGGCCGGTCCAGGCACGGTCCGTCCCGCTACGGCTGCCGGTGAACGTGTCGCTGTTGCCCTTCCAGCGGCCCGCTTCGCCGGATATGAAGCTGTCCCCCAGGGAGACGGTGATGGCGGGGCCCCCGCCCGGCGCGGCGTGCGCCGAGGCGACGGTACCGGCCAACAGGCCGGTGGCGGCCAGCGGAAGGGTGAGGGCGAGGGCGGCGAACCGCCCGGTCGTGCGGCGGGAGGCGACTCTGCCGGTCTGCTCAGCCACGGTGGACTCCTGTGCTCTGCCCGCGCTGTCCGACACAGCGCGAAGGGGATGAGGGTGAGGGGGCCACGGGTGAGGGGGCCGTCGCCGCGCGCGGCGTGCGAGAGCGGGCGCGGCGACGGCGTGGCGGAGGGGCCGACCCTCGACGGCCCTCCGCCGGTCTTGTGGTGACCCGGAAACACGGCGGCAACCTACTCGTAAATAAATAACTTTGTCCAGTATTGATTTCCGTTCGACGCCCGACCTGGGCTCCGCACTGCCTGGGGGAGAACGCCGGGGGTAACGGTTGCGCAACGGGGCGGGATGCCCGGGGCGTTCGGCGCCTCCTCCTGTGCGACCGGGCTTCGAGCTCGCCGTCGTCCGCAACACGGCGAACGCCTGGGCGGCCGCCGACCAGCGCACCCGGCGCACCGTTCGGCTGGGACACCGGGCGGACGAGGCCGACCGTACGTCGTCGCCCGAGCAGCTGCTCGTGGACTCCGTCGAACGCGATCTGGTCGCCACCGCGTTCCACAGCCTGCCGGAGCGCCGGCGTTCGGTGCTCTGGTACTCGGTGGTCGAGCAGCGGCCGACCGACGAGGTGGCCCCGCTGCTGGGTCTGACGCCCAGCGGGGTCTCGTCGCTGGCCGTCCGCGCACGCGAAGGCCTGCGCGAGGCCTACCTCTCGGCCCATACGGCCCGGCCCCGGCCACCGGAGTGCCGGGCCTGCGCCGACCGCCTCGGCGCGCTGGTGCGACGGCCTCCGCGCAGGGTCCCCAAGGCGCTCGCCCAGCACCTCGACGCGTGCGCGGAGTGTCGGCACTGCCTGGCGGAGCTGCGCGACGTCAACCGTCGGCTGCGGCTCGCGGAGCTCACCCTGCTGGACGCGCCACCGACGAGGCCGGGGCACTGACCGTCGAGTTCGTCCCGGTGGGCGACCCGGTCGGCGCCCAGAGGGTGTCGTCGGTGTCGCGGATGTAGGGAACAGACCCAAGGAGCCCCGCCAGAAGGAATTCTGGCGGGGCTCCTTGCATGCTGTGGGCCGGCTCAGCCGACCATTGTCGCCAGGACGGTGCGCCAGTCCTCGCCCGGTTCGGGGGTGAGGGGGGCGGTCAGGGTCTCGGTCAGGTAGTGCCAGGGGCGGCGGATTTCCTCGTCGGTGTCGGGGGCGGTGGTGATCGGGCTGTCGGTGCCGAGGAGGCGGACCAGTTCGGCGGTGAACTCCGCCCAGGAGACGTGACCGCTCACCGCGTTGACGACCCGGCCGGCCGCCGGGTGACCCGGCGTGGTGCAGGCGGCGAGGGCGCGGGCCAGGGCGGCGGCGTGCACCCAGGAGGCGCCGTACCAGTGGTCGGCCACCGGGAGGGCGATCGGGCGGCCGGCCAGGGCGGCCTGGTAGAGGGCGCCAGTGGAGCCCCAGCGGAGCTGGTCGCGCAGGCGGTGGTGCGGGCCCCAGACGATCGGGGCGCGCACGGCGGTGGCCTGGCCGCTCCGGGCGGCGGCGGCTTCGAACAGGATCCGTTCGCAGTCCAGCTTGGCCTGCCCGTACGGGGTGACCGCTGCGCCGCTGGGGCTGCCCTCGGGGACGTGGGTGCCCGTCGGGCGGCCGTACGCGTCGATGCTGCTGACGAAGACGAACGGGCCGCCGCCCCGCCAGCCGTCGACCAGGGCGCGCATCGCGGCGAGGTCGGTGGCGTGGTCGGTGAAGGTACAGGCGGAGTGGATCACGGCGTCCGCCCCCTCGACGGCGCGCCGCAGGCTGTCCGGGTCGGCGAGGTCGCCCTCCGCCACCTCGGCGCCGTTCAGGGCGGGCAGGTGCGCGGACTCGGGCCGGACCAGCACGCGGACCGGCCTGCCCTGGGCCATCAGCTCCTGGAGGACCGCCGCGCCGACCCCGCCGGTCGCGCCGGTGAGCAGCACGGTGCCGGTGCGGGAGCGGGTGCGCGGGCGGGCGCCGGAGCTCCGGGCGAGGGCCGCGCGGCGCTCGTCCTCGCGGGTGGCGAGCAGCGCGGCGAGGGCGCGCGGGGTGCGCTGCTCCAGGATGTCGAGGCCGGTGAGCGGCAGCCCGGTGCGGATCCGCAGGCGTTCGGCGAGCTGGACGGCGACCAGGGAGTGGCCGCCGAGGGCGAAGAAGTCGCCGTCGGCGGGCGGGGTGGTGCCCAGCAGTTCGCCGAACGCCTCCCGGACGGTGTCCACCGGGCCGTCCGGAGGCAGTCCGTCACCGGGAGGTGTGGCGGCGCCCGGCAGCCGGGCGGGGTCGGGGGCGCCGTCGGGGTGGCGCGGCAGTCGGTCCACCAGGGTGACGGCGTGCGGGAGTTCGGCGGCCGGGAGGCGTCCGCGCAGGGCGGCGCGCAGCTCGGTGCCGGTCGGGGCGACCGGTCCGCGGACCACCGCGTAGGCGAGCGGCGGGCCGTCGGCGCGCTCGATCACGGCCGCCTCGACCACGCCGGGGTCGGCCAGCAGGCCTTCCACCACCGGGTGTTCGGCGGCGGCCAGGAGGCGTCCCGGCAGTTCGGACAGGTGCGGGTCCGCCTCCCCCGCCACCGCCGTGAGCACGGCGGCGAAGGCGTCGAGCAGGTGGACGGCGGTGGCCTCGTCCAGCACGTCCCGGTCGTGCTGCACCAGGCAGCGCGGCGCGGGGCCCTCCTCGACGAGCAGGGCCAGACCGAACTTGGCCAGCCCCAGGTCGAGTTCGACGTTCTCGGAGGTCAGGCCCGGCAGCGTCAGCGGTGCGGCGGGCTGGATCAGGTCGCAGGTGACCGACAGCAGCGGGGTGCCGTCGGTGCCGCGGGCGGCCGCGCCGAGCCGCTCGACCACGAGGTCGAACGGCACGTCGTGGTGCCGCTGGGCGTCGAGCAGTTCGCCCCGTACAGCGGTCAGCAGTTCCGCGAACGACGGGTCTCCGGCCGGGTCGACCCGGACGGCGAGGGTGTTGACCGCGAGGCCGACGGTGTGCCGCAGGTCGGGCCGGGCGCGGTGGCCGCTGGCGCAGCCGAGGACGAGGTCGTCCTGCCCGGAGGCGGTCCGCAGGGTGGCGAACGCGGCGGCCAGGACGACGGTGAACAGGGTGGCGCCGTGCCGGGCACCGAGGCCGCGCAGGCGGTCCAAGACGGCGGGGTCCAGCGGAGCGGCGTGCAACGCGGCCCGACGTTCGCGGGCGCCGGGCGGGACGGGCCGCAGCAGCGCCGGCGGGCGGGCGCCGGCCAGCCGGGCGGCGAGCGCGTCGGCGGCGGCCGTGAGTTCGGCGTCCCGGGCGCGCTCCTGGCGGGCGTACTCGGCGTACGACGGTCCGGGCGCCGGGAGTCGGGGCGGCGTCCCGTCGCGAGCGGCCTCGTACAGCGCGGCCAGGTCGGCGGACAGGACCGGCAGCGAGCCGCCGTCCACGGCGATGTGATGGATGGTCAGGACCAGGGTGTGGTCCTGCGGCCCGTACCGCAGCAGGAGGGCGCGCAGCACCGGTCCAGTGGCGAGGTCGAACGGGCGGGCGGCCTCGGCGGCGAGCTGCACCGCGGCCGCCTCGTCCGTCGTGGCGTCCACGACCGGCAGCGGCACCGGGGCGACCGGGTCGGTCTGCTGGTACGGCTGTCCGGCGCGGCTCGGGTAGCGGGTGCGCAGGACGGCGTGCCGTTCGGTCAGCCCGGTGAGCGCGGCGGCGAGGGCCGCCCGGTCGAGCGGACCGCGCAGCCGGGCGGCGATCGGGACGTTGTACAGGGCGCCGCCCTGGCCGAGGTGGTCCATCAACCACATCCGCTGCTGGGCGTGCGAGAGCGGGGCCGGGCCGTCGGACACGGTCGGGCGGCGCGGCGGGGCGGCGGCGCTGCGCCGGCCACGGGCGCGGCGCAGCAGGTCGGCCTGGTCGACGGCGGTCACCGGCCCGCTCCCGGTGCCTCGTCCGAAGCGGCGGGGACCGTTGCGGCGGGAGCTCCCGCACCGCCCGCGCCGTCGGCGGCCCGCAGGCCCCGTTCGAGCAGCTCCGCCTGCCCGGCGACGGTCGGGTGGTCGAGGAAGTCGCCGAGCGACAGCTCGACGCCGAGGTCCTCCCGAAGGTCGTCGACGACCCACATGGCGAGCAGCGAGTGGCCGCCCTCGGTGAGGAAGTCGGCGGCCGGGTCGGTGATCGGACGCTCCAGGGCCCGGCTCCAGGCCTCGGCGACGACCTGCTGGATCGGGGTGAGCGCGACGCGCTCGGCGGGGCGCTGCCCGACCTCGTCGGCGGCGGCCAGTGCCCGCCGGTTCACCTTTCCGGCCCCGGTCAGCGGCAGCGCGGCGAGCACCGTCCAGGCGGTGGGCAGCAGATGGGCGGGCAGTCGCTCGGCGAGCCGGGCGCGCAGCGTCCCGACGGCCTGGCCGGCGCCCTCGGCGAGGACGACGCAGGCGGTGAGGGCGGCGTCGTCCTGCCCGGCCCTGCGGACCACGACGGCCGCCTCGGCGACCTCGGGGAGCTGCAGCAGCGCGTGCTCGACCTCGCCCGGTTCGATCCGGAAGCCGCGCACCTTGACCTGCTCGTCCGTACGGCCGTGGAACTCCAGCGTGCCGTCGGGCAGTTCGCGCACCAGGTCGCCGCTGCGGTAGGCACGCCCGACGTCCGGCAGCTCGCGGAAGCGCTCGGCGGTCAGCTCGGGCCGGTTGACATAGCCCTGGGCGAGGCGTTCACCGGCGATCCACAGCTCGCCGACGGTGCCCGGCGGGACCGGCGCGAGCCGCTCGTCCAGGACGAGGACGCGGGCACCGCCGAAGGGCCGGCCGATCGGAACGGCGCCGGCGCAGTCGGCCTGGGTGACCCGGTGCAGGGTGGTGAAGGTGGTGGCCTCGGTCGGTCCGTAGACGTTGACCAGTTCGAGCCACGGGAAGGCGCGCAGCACCGAGCCCGCGTGCTCGGGCGACAGCACCTCACCGCCGACCGCCAGGGTGCGCAGCACCCCGAAGATCCGCGACTGCCGGGCGGCGAGGTGGTGGAAGAGCGCACTGGTGAGCAGCAGGGTGGTGACGCCGAACCGCTCGACGTCGCGGCCCAGTTCCTCCGCGGTCGGCCGGTCGGCCGGCGAGACGGCGACGGCGGCGCCGCGGGCCAGCGGGGCCCACAGCTCGAAGGTGGAGGCGTCGAAGGTGACGGCGGAGTGGAAGAGCACCCGGTCGCGCGGGCCGACCGCGATGGCGTCCGGGGCGGTGACCAGGTCGGTGACGGCGGCGTGCGGGACGAGCACGCCCTTGGGCCGCCCGGTGGAGCCGGAGGTGTAGAAGACCAGGGCGGGCGCGGCCGGGTCGGCGGCGTCGGGCGCCACCGCCCCGGTCGCGTCGGTGCCGTGCTCGGTCAGCACGAGGGTCCGGTCCTCGGTGAGGCCGGCCTCGGCGAGCAGCGCCTTGTCGCCGAGGACGAGCCGGACTCCGGCGTCGGCGGTCATCTCGGCGATGCGCGGGCGCGGGTAGGCCGGGTCGAGCGGGAGGACGTGGCCGCCGGTGCGCCAGATCGCGAGCTGGGCGACGACCAGGCGGGTGGAGCGGGCGCAGAGCAGGCCGACGGCGCTGCCGGGGCCGATTCCCCGGGCGGTCAGGACGGCGGCCAACCTGGCCGCGGCGTCCACGAGTTCGCGGTAGGTGAGGATGGTGGAGCCGTCGGTCACGGCGAGCGCGTCGGGCTGCCGTTCGGCCTGTTGGGCGATCAGCGCGGGCAAGGTCGCGATGGTCATGGTGTTCCCTTCCGGGCGCCCCGGCGGTACGGCCGGGGCGCCCCAGTGAGGCGGTGCGGGAGGGTCAGGCGGTCGCGGCCGGGGCGGCCGCCCGCTCCTCGACCAGTCGGGCGACGGCCCGCAGGTCCGGCTGGCGCAGCACCAGGGGTGCGCGCAGCCGGATCCCGTACGCGCTTTCGAGCGCCTCCAGCAGTCGGGCGGCGGCGAGCGAATTGCCGCCGGAGGCGAGGAAGTTGTCGGCGAGGCCGAGATCGGCACGGCCGATCAGCTCACGGCAGAGCTTCAGTACGGTGCGCTCGGCGGGGGTGTCGCCCTCCTCCGCCGCCGCGGGCTCCGGTGGCACCGCGGCCAGCAGCGCCCGGCGGTCCACCTTGCCGTTGGCGTCCAGCGGGAAGCGGTCCACCAACCGGACGGCGGAGGGCACCGCCTGCTCGGGGAGCCAGGGCCGGACGGCGTCCAGCAGCCGCGCCGGGTCGATGCCGCCCTCGGAGGCGGCCCCGTCGGCCTCCCCGCCGTCGTCCACCTGGACGAAGGCGAGCAGCCGGACGCCGGCGGCGGCCGCCTGCTCGGCGGCCACGACCGCCCGGCGCACCCGCGGGTCGCGCTCGAACGCGGCCTCGACCTCGGCGGGTTCGATCCGCACACCGCTGACCTTGACCTGGTCGTCCAGGCGGCCCTGGAACTCCAGCACCCCGTCCGCACGCATGACGACCCGGTCACCGGTGCGGTAGACCCGGTCGGTGCCGTCCACGCCCTCGGGGGCGTCGAGGAAGCGGAGGGCGGTCAGCTCGGGGTCGAGGTACCCGGCGGCCAGGCCGCGCCCGCCGATCCGCAGCTCACCGGAGACGCCGCGCGGCACCGGCCGGCCGTCCTCGTCGGTGACCAGCACGACCGCGCCCGCGATCGGCAGCCCGATCGGCGGTGCGCCGTCGCCGTGGTCGCCGCCGGGGGCCATCGTGTGCACGGTGGTGGTGACGGTGGCCTCGGCGGGGCCGTAGGCGTTGTGGACGGTGGCGGTGACGTCCGGCCCGGGGGCGCGGCGCAGCCGGTCGCCGCCGACGGTGAGGTGGCGCAGCGCCAGCCCGGCGGGCCAGGGGCGGCCCAGGACGGGCTCCGCCAGCGGGGTGGGCAGGACGGCCACGGTGATGCCGGCCTCGCCCCACCAGTCGGTGAGCGCGCCGGAGTCCCAGCGGACCGCCTCGGGGGCCACCACCAGGGCGGCGCCGGAGGTGAGGCCGGCCCACAGCTCCATCACGTGCGGGTCGAAGGCGACGCCGATCAGCAGGCTGTGCCGCTCGCCGGGGCCGAGGCCGGTCAGCTCGCGGTACCACCGCAGCATCGCGCCGAGCGCGGGCCCGGTGACGGCGACGGCCTTCGGGGTGCCGGTGGACCCGGAGGTGAGCACCGCGTAGTGGGTGCCGGCCGGGACGGGCACCTGCGTGCCGGACGCCAGGGCGGCCACCACGCCCTCGGTGGGCAGGTCCAGCGCGAGGCGTTCGCCGCCCGGCGGCAACAGGTCCGGCTCGCCGACCAGGCAGGCCGGTCGCAGCTGCTCGGCGACGGCCCGCAGCCGGCGCTCGCCGGGGCGCGGACCGAGCGGCAGGTGGACGGCGCCGAGCTTGGCGGCGGCCAGGGTGACGGCCACCAGCGACACCGAGTGGCCGAGGCAGACGCCGAGCAGGTCGCCCGGGCCGACCTTGCCGCGCAGGGATTCGGCGGTTCTGTCGGCGAGGCGGTCGAGCTCGGCGTAGCTGTAGGTCCGCTCGCCGTCGATCAGCGCGGGGGCGTCCGGGGTGCGCTGCGCCCAGCTGGTGAACAGGTCGAGGATCGCGCCGTCCCGGTACGGACGGCCGGATGCGACGCTCAGGGATTCCATCATGGTCTCCTCAGTCTTGACGAACCGTCAGTTCAGGCCCATGGAGCGGGCGATGATGACCTTCTGCACCTCGGAGGTGCCCTCGATGATCGTGGTCATCCGCACGTAGCGGTACAGGAACTCCAGCGGGTGGCCCCGCACCCAGCCGGTGGCGCCGTGCACCTGGAGCGAGCGGTCGACCGCCCGCACCGCGGTCTCGGAGGCGGTGAGCTTGGCGAGCGCGGCGTTCTCGGGCGACTCGGTGCCCTCGTCGACCAGCCGGGCGCAGGCGAGGGTGAGCAGCTTGGAGGACTCGACCTCGGCCCGGGTCGACACCAGGTGCTCCTGGACGTGCTGGTACTCGCCGATCACCCGGCCGAAGGCGCGCCGGTCCCTGGCGTACTCGACGCCGATGCGCAGCGCGTACTCCGCGATGCCGTTGCACATCGCGGCGACCACCAGGCGGCCGCGCGAGAGGCTGTCCATGGCGAGGGCGGTGGCCGCGCCGACGCCCTCCTCGCCGCCGATCACGGCCTCCGGGCCGACGGTGACCCCGTCGAGGAGCAGCTCGAACAGCGGCTCGCCGGACATGCCCTCGTAGCGCTGGCCGATCCGCAGCCCGGGCTGGTCCATCGGCAGCACGAAGGCGGTGGACCCGGTCGTGGGACCGGCGCCGTCGCCGAGGTCGGTGGCGGCCACGACCAGCGCGATCCCGGCGTGCTCGGCGTTGCTGACGAAGGTCTTGCGCCCGTTCAGCACCCACCGGTCGCCGTCGCGCCGCGCGGTGGTGGTGAGCCGGAAGGCGTCGGAACCGGCGTGCGGCTCGGTGAGCGCGAGGCAGCGGGTCCGCTCGCCACGCACCAGCGGGATCAGGTGGCGCTCGATCTGCTCGGGGGTGCCGTGGCGCAGCAGCGGGCTGGGACCGTCGGAGCCGGCCAGCGCGTACGGGGCCAGGACGCAGCCGCTGCGCCCGGCGGCGTGGTGCAGCAGGACGACGGCGGTGAACGGCATGCCGGAGCCGCCGAGCTCCTCGGGGTAGTCGCCGGCGTAGAAGCCGAGCGCGGCGGAGCGCTTGCGGACGTAGCTGCGCAGGTCGCCCGGCACCTGGTCGGCGGTCTCGGGCAACTCGGCTGCCAGCGGGACGAGTTCGCGGCGGACGAAGCTCTCGAAGGCCTCGACGAGTTCGCGGTGGCCGTCTTCCAGGACGGCGGAGGGCGCGGTCATTTCGGTGCCGCCTTTCACTTCTGGCCGATGAGGGCGCGGGCCTGGTCGGCCAGCACGGCGTGGCGGAACAGGGTGCGCAGCGGCGGGCGGCTGCCGAGGTGCGGCTCCAGGTGGGCGGCGAGCTGCGCGGCGAGCAGCGAGTGGCCGCCGACCTCGAAGAAGTGCGAGTCCGCGGAGAAGCGGTCGTGGCCGAGCACCTCGCGCCAGGCGGCGGCGATCAACTCCTGGGCGGGGTCGGCGAAGGCGCTCGGCGCGGTCTCCGCGTCGGCGGCCTCCTCGGCCTCGTCCGCCAGCCGGGCGAGGGCGGCGCGGTCGGGCTTGCCGCCGGGCAGGGTCGGCATCGCCGCGACGGCGGTCCAGCTCGCCGGGACGAGTCCGCCGGGCAGCCTGCGGGCGAGCGCCTCGTGCAGGCCGGCCTGGTCGGGGCGGTCGGTGCCCTCCAGGAATCCGAGCAGCCGGGGACCGGTCTGCGGGTCGGTGTGCAGCACCACCGCGCAGGAGCGGCCGCCGAGTTCGGCGGAGGCGGCGGCCTCGATCTCCTCCAGCTCGATGCGGTGGCCGCGGAGCTTGACCTGGTTGTCGGCGCGGCCGAGGAAGCACAGCCGGCCGTCCAGGTCGCGGTAGCCGCGGTCGCCGGTGCGGTAGACGCGGGCGCCGTCGAGCGCGGGGACGCTGACGAAGCGGGCGGCGGTCGGCTCCGGCAGGCCGAGGTAGCCGTCGGCCAGCATCGGCCCAGCGACGACGAGTTCGCCGACGCAGCCGGCCGGCAGCGGGCGCAGGGTGTCGTCCAGGACGTACATCCGGACGCCGTCCAGCTCGGTGCCGAGCGGGACCTCGGCGTCCGCGGCGACATCGGCGGCGGTCACCTGGTACACGGTGGAGGTGACGGTGGCCTCGGTGACGCCGTAGCCGTTCAGCACGGTGGTGTGCTCGATCAGGTCGGCGAGCGCCCGGGCGGGCAGCCGCTCGCCGCCGAGCACGAGCAGCCGGGGCGACCAGCGGTCGTCGCGCAGCGCTTCGCACAGGTCCTCGCGGACGGCGAGCAGGTAGCTGGTCGGCAGATTGGCGACGGTGACGCCGCGGGCGGCGAGGACGGCCACCAGCTCGGGCCCGGTGGGCACCTCGCGCTGCGGCACGACCAGGGCGGCGCCGACGGCGAGCGCGGGCAGCACCTCCTCCAGCGCCACGTCGAAGGACGGCCGGGCGAACAGCAGCACCCGGTCGGCGGAGGTGAGTGCGTAGCGTGCGGCGATCGCGGTGACGTAGCCGGCGAGCGCCTCACGGCCGACCCGGACGGGCTTGGGCACACCGGTGGAGCCGGAGGTGTGGATCAGGTAGGCGGCGCCGTCCAGCACCGCGGCGGGCTCGGCCTTCGGGAACGCCGGGCCGTCCAGGAGCGCCGGGGTGACGCCCTCGGCGGGCAGCGCGAGGGCGCTCTGCCGGGTGGCCAGGACGAGGGCCGGGCTCAGCCGCTCCAGCAGCAGGCCGAGCCGGGCGGCCGGGTCCTCGGTGGACAGCGGGGCGTAGACGGCTCCGTGGCGCAGGCAGGCGAGCAGGGCGACCACGCTGTCCGCGCCGCGCGGCAGGACGGTGGCCACCGGCTGACCGGGGGCGACCCCGGCGGCGCGCAGCCGCTCGACCAGCGCGGCGACGCGGCGGTCGAGTTCGCCGTAGCTGATCCGCTCGCTGCCGGCCAGCAGGGCGAGCGCGCTCGGATCGTGAGCGGCGGCCGGGTCGAGCAGCGCCGAGGCGTCGGCGGGCACGGCCGGGGCGTCCGCGGGCACGGCGGCGGGCGGCTCTGCCGCGGGCGCCGGGGCCAGCTCGGCGATCGGCGCCAGCGGGCGGTCGAGGTAGCAGCGCAGCAGCTCCAGCAGCCGCTCGGACAGCAGCACGGCCTCGGACTCGCGGAACAGGTCCGCGTCGTAGTCCCAGACCAGGGTCATGCCGGCGACGCCGTGCTTCTCGCCGACCACCCGGCGGTCGTCGGGCAGCAGCACCAGGTCGAGGTCGAAGCGGGTGGTGCCGGTGTTGAAGCCCTCGTACAGCGAGACCTCCAGCCCGGGCGCCTGGACGTCCGGCAGCGCCGCGTCGTGCGCGCTGAACATCACGTTCCACAGCGGGTTGTCGGCGCCGCTGGTGTGCAGGCCCAGGCGCCGGGTCAGCTCCTGCACCGGCAGGTCCTGGTACGGCAGCGCGCGCATCAGGACGTCGGTCACCTCGTCCACCGCCTCGGTGCCGGGCGCGGCGGGATCGAGCCGCAGGCGCAGCGGCACGGTGTTCACGAACATGCCGACGGTGCCCTCGAAGCCCTCCGGGCGGTTGCCGACGGCGGTGCCGACCACGAGCTCGCGGTGCCCGCTGTGCCGGCGCAGCAGCTCGGCGAGCAGGGCGAGCATGGTGCTGAACGGGGTGTGGCCGTCCGCCTTGCTGCGCTCGCGCAGCCGCTCGGCCAGGTCGGCGCCGATCGACTGGCGCAGCTGGCCGCCCCGGTGGCGGCGCTCGGCGCCCGGCCGGGCCAGCCCGGGCAGCGTGACCTCGCGCGGCGCGTCGGCCAGCTCCTTGGTCCAGAAGTCGAGAGCGCGCTCGCGGGACACGTCGGCGGCGGTCCGCGCGTGCTCCTCGTACGAGGGGGCGGCGGGCAGCTCGTAGGGCTCGCCGAGGACCTGGGCGCGGTAGACGGTGAACAGGTCGCGCAACAGGATCGCGAAGGAGTGGCCGTCGTGGACGAGGTGGTGCTCGACGTGGATCAGCCGGTGGTGCTCCTCGGCGATCCGGACCAGGTGCCAGCGCAGCACCGGTGCCCGCTCGGTGTCCACCGGCTCCTCGGCCTCGGCGGCGAGCAGTCGCCGGAAGGCGGCGTCCGGGTCGTCCTCGGCGGTGAAGTCGCTGTGGCGCAGCTCCGGTCGACACCCCTCGGCGACCCGCTGGCCGGGCAGGCCCTCGGGCCGGGGCACCAACTCCAGGCGCAGGCCCGGGTGGTGGTCCAGGACGGCAGCCAGACCCGCGTGCAGCGCGTCCCGGTCGAGGGTGCCGTACAGGTCGAGGACGGCGGTGAAGTTGTAGGCGCGGCTGCCCGGCAGCATCTGTTCGTGCAGCCAGACGATCTCTTGCGACGGAGAGAGTGCGAACATGGGCGGTTCCCTTGTGTGGTGGGCTTGTCGGCACGTCGGTGGTGGCGCCGGCGGCGGGCGTGGGGTGGTCCCGTTCCGGCTGGCGACCGGGGCGCACCGAGGTGACGGTGCGGTCCCGGGTCGGGGCATCTGCACGGTCGGGCCCGTCAGGGCCCGCGCGTCCAGGCGCGGTGGATCCGGCGAGGCGGATCCGGTGGGGGAGCTCAGGCCCGCGCGGGAGGGCGCGGGAGGTCGGGCCGTGGGGGCCGGCAACGGGCTGTCGGGCCGTGCGAGGTCGGGCCGTGGGAGGTCGGGCCCTCGCGGTGGGGCGCGGGAGCGGTGCGGCACGGGAGCTGTGGGGCGCGGGAGCTGTGGGGCGCGGGAGCTGTGGGGCGCGGGAGTTGTGGGGCGCGAGCCCGGGCCGGGGCGGGCGCGTTCGGGCCAGGCGGCCCGGCTGTGGGAGTCCCGCGCCAGGTCGGCCGCCGGATACCGGCGGCAGGTCAGGCGCCGGTGTCCGACGGAACGTCAGACGCCCTACCCCGGGAGCGGATCAGGCGAGCGCGCCCGGGCGGGGCCGGGCGTAGAGGTGCTGCCGCAGGACGGCGAGCAGGTCGGCGAAGGCGGCGTGGGCGTCGGTCTCGGCGAAGCGGTCGCTGTCCCAGGCGAGCCGGACCAGCAGGTCGTCGCCGTGCGAGGCGGAGACGGCGAGCGGGGCGGCGAGCGGTCGTCCGGCCAGGTGGGTCTCCCGGCCGGGCGTGCCGCCGAGCACCAGCGGCGGGCGGCGGTGCAGGTCCTCCAGGGTGAGCATGGCGTCCAGCGCGCCCGACCAGGCCGCCCCCGCGGTCCGCGCGGCGCGCACCACCTCGTCGAACGGGGTGCCGGCGTGGTCGAGGTCGTCCCACCAGGCGTCGGCGAGGGCGTCCAGGTCGTCGGTGGGGGTCGGACCGGCCGGGTGCACCAGGGTGTTGAGGAAGCAGCCGAGCGCGGCGGGCGCACCGAGCGGGCGGCCGCCCCACGGGTAGCCGAGCGCGAGCGGCCCCTCCACGGGGTGCAGCCGGTGCGCGGCGGCCCCGACGGCGTCCAGCAGGGCCGGGAAGACCGCGCCGCGGGCGGCGCCCTCGGCGGCGGGCAGCCGCTCGGTGAGCATCCCGGTGGACGTGGCCGCGCCGCCGCCGGCCCCGGTCAGGGCGCCGAGCCGACGGCCCCAGTGGGCCTGGGCGGCGGCCCCACCGGCGGCGTCCTCGGCGGCCAGTTGGAGTTCGACGGCCTGGCGGTAGTCGGCCAGCGCCTGCGGGCCGGGGCCCGCCGCCGGAGCGTCACCGCCCTCGTAGGCCTCGCTCAGCTCGGCGGTGAGCACCCCGAGCGACTGCTCGTCGCAGGCCGCGTGGTCGAGCGCGAGGGCGAGCAGCTCCTCCTCGCCGTCCGGGTCCCGGGCCACCAGCAGGCGCAGCGCGGGGCCGCCGGCGGGGCGGTCCAGCAGGGCCCGGCGCAGCGCCGCGCGGGCCGTGTCGCCGGGGGCGACGGTGATCCGGGCGGCCTCGGCCGAGGGGCCGCCGACCCGCAGGACGGGTGTGCCGCGCACGGTCGCGAAGCCGCCGGACAGGGCCGGGTGGTGGGCGGCGACCGCGGCCGCGGCGCGGGCCAGCCGCGCCACGTCGAGGGTGCCCCGCGGGTAGGCGAAGAACAGCGGGACGACGTCGGAGCGGTCGTGCGGCGCGAGTCGACGGGTGATCAGGAACCGTCGCTGGGCTCCGGTCAGCGGGAGCAGGTCGGCCGGGGAGTCCGCGGCAGCGCTGCGGTACCGGGCGAGGTAGGCGGAGGTGATGCTGGCGTGCACGGGAACGGTCTCCGGTTTCCGGTCGCGGCTCGGCAGGAGGTCTGGGGTCGGTCAGTGGGTGCTGGGGCTCACGGCGGGCTCCTCGGCGGCGCGATCGGGGCTGCCCCCGACGGCACTGTCGGTCGTGGTCGCGGTGGCGTCCCCGCCGGCGGCGGTCGACCCGATACCGTCCGGGCCGCCCGGCAGCTCGCGCATCCGCCGCAGCGGCGACAGCAGCAGCGGCACCGGCACGAGCAGGAACCCGGCCGCGCAGAGCCAGAGCGCGGCCCGCGGCCCGGCCGAGTCGGCGACGATGCCGCCGCCCAGCGCGCCGATCGGCAGCGTGCCCCACACCAGGAAGCGCATGGTGGCGTTCATCCGGCCGAGCAGCACCGGCGGGCAGATGCTCTGCCGGAAGCTGACCTGGGCGACGTTGTAGGCGACCGCCCCGAACAGCACCACCCCGGAGGCGAGGCCGAACAGCACCACGCCCAGGCCGCCGTCGGACAGCGGCCACAGCACCGCGAACGGCGCCGTCACCAGTGTGGACAGCCAGATCAGCCGGGCTTGTCCGACCCACCGCGCCAGCCGGCCGGCGCACAGCGCGCCCGCCAGCCCGCCGACGGCGGAGACCGACAGCAGCACGCCGATGGCCCCCGGTGCCAGGTCGAGCACCCGCACCCAGAAGACGGTCTGCACGGCCATCAGCACGGCCGCGAACAGGTTGGACACCGCGGTGGCGGCCGCGATCGCCCGCAGCAGCGGGTGCCCGAGCACGAACCGGACGCCCTCCCCCACCTCGGCGCGCAGCGAGCGCCCGGGCTCCGGCTCCGCGAGCGGCTCCTCGACCCGGATCCGGGCGAGCAGCAGTGCGGAGAGCAGGTAGCCGAAGGCGTCGGCCACGATGGCGAGCGGCGCGCCGAGCAGTTGGACCAGTCCGCCGCCGAGGCCCGGTCCGGCGATCTGCGCCGACGACCGGACCGTCTCCAACGCCCCGTTCCCGTCGACCAGTTGCTCGCGCGGCAGGACGGCGGGCAGGAAGGACTGGTGGGCGACGTCGAAGAACACCGTCGCCACCCCCGTGACCAGCGCCACCAGGTAGAGCTGCGGCATGGTCAGCACCCCGAGCGCCGCCGCCGGCGGGATGGTCCCGACCGCCAGGCAGCGCACGAGGTCGGCGCGGATCAGCACCGGAAGCTTGCGCATCCGGTCCAGCCAGGCTCCGGCCGGCAGTCCGACCAGCAGGAAGGCGGCGGTCTCGGCGGCGGTCAGCAGGCCGACCTCGAACGGGGTGGCGTCCAGCACCACCACCGCCACCAACGGCAGCGCGACCAGTGTGACCTGACTGCCCGTCTGGGCCGCCGCGGCGCCGGTCAGCAGGAGCCGGAAGTCGCGGTGGCCGAACAGACGGGCCCGACGGGGTGGAGGCTTCTCGTTCATTGGTTCGACTTTCCGTCACCCCTTCGACACCGGGCAACCACCGGGTCCGTTTCCGGACGAACCGCCGGTCGGCCGGATCCCGCCACTCCCCCGACCACCCCTTGCAGGCCTCTTACGCGCCCTTATGGCCCGGGCCCGGGGCCCCCGCGGCCGGTCTGCCTAGGCGGCACCGGCCGAGGAGCACTCGGGGCCCGTCGGCGGTCGGCCGTCCATTTCTCCGTCCGATATTCGGACCCCTACTTTCCGGCCATCGGACGCCACCACTCAACTTGGCCGGATTCCGTGGAGTACCGCGAGGACGTCACCCCACCGTGATATGGGCGTGACCGACGGTGGCCGCCTTCCGCCCGACTGGCGCGCCCCGTCCTCCACCCGACCTGCCGCGCCCTCAGCCCTCAGCCCGCCGACCGACGGGTGATCGCCAGCACCGCCATGTCGTCGTCCCGCGGACCGCCGGTCCACCGCTCGACATCGGCCACCAGCGCGTCCAGCACCTCGCCCGGCCCGGCGACCGGCCCCAGCCCGGCCAGCCCGAGCACCGGGTCGTAGAACTCCCCCGCCGCGTCCCGGGCCTCGGTCACCCCATCGGTCACCAGCAGCAGCGTGCACCCGGGCGGGAACGGCCGGCTCTCCGGCGCGGGCCGCGCGACCCCCAGACCGCCCATCCCCAGCGGCAGCCCCGGGTCGGCCGCGTCCAACCGCAGCACGGGCGGCGCGAGACGGGCGTCGGCGCTCAGCAGGTACGGACCGGGGTGCCCGCAGTCGAGCGTGCGCACCACCCCCTCCCCCAGCGGGAGCTCCACCAGCAGCGCCGTGATGAAGCCCTCCATCCGCAGCTCCTCGCTCATCTGGTCGGCCTCCCGGAGCAGCGAGTCCTCCAGCGCGTCCGCGAGCGCCGCCAGGTCCGCCACCCGGTGCGAGGCCTCCCGGAAGGCCCCCAGCAGCACCGAGACCGCCCCCACCGCCTGCAGCCCCTTGCCCCGCACGTCCGCGATCAGCACCCGGACGCCGAAGCGGGTGGTCTGCAGCGCGTAGGCGTCCCCGCCGATCAGCGCCTCGTCCTGGGCCGCGTGGTAGGAGGCCGCGACCGACAGCTCCCCCACCCGCCCCGGCGGCTCCGGCAGCACCGCCTGCTGCGCCGCCTCCGCCACCGACCGCACCCGCGCCAGCCGCCGCCCGTGCCGGGCCACCACACGGTTCACCCCGACCCCGAGCAGGGCGGCGAAGGCCGTGTTGGCCAGCTCCAGGAACCCGTCGGCGGTCCCGATCGACCCGTCCTGGGTGGACAGCACCAGGATCCCGGTCACATTGGCCAGTCCGACCGCGCAGGTGTCCCGCAGGGTCAGCAGCGCCCCGGACAACACGGCGGCGGCGGCCAGCAACGGGTCACCCCAGTAGTCGGCCGGATCCAGCGAATTCCACACCAGCCCGCCGACGATCAGCAACCACGGCGCGACCCGCACATACGGCGGCCACTGCACGGACTTCGGGGGCATCGGCGACCTGGCTTCCGTCTCACCACCATCCGGAAGGGCTCCCTCCGATCGTAGCCACGTGCCGTCGGAACTCGCACGACGGGTGACGTCGCCGGGCGGTGAGCGCCGAAGGACGGACGCCTCGTGAAGCGCCGACGCCCCACCCGGCCGGCGGGCGGCGCACCCCGCCGGCCGGCGTCACCCCGCCCTCCCTGCTCTCCTACCTGCCGCCGGTCCTCACCCACCCGACCTGGCCTCCAACTGCCCAGCTCCCACCACGGACTCATCGGCCTGCAAGACGCGCCGAGAGCCTCGGCGGCACCCTGACCAGCGGCCCCACCACCGGCGGCGGCTTCCGCGTGCGCGCCGCCCTGCCCGACCGCAGGCACTGACCCGGTGGTGGGGTCGTCCGAGCGGCGAACCGATGCTTCCGGCGATACCCGTGGCAGCGGGTCAGCGCACCCGTCCGCGTGGCTTGAGGGGCAGCGCGGGGAGTTCCGGGGCGCGGAGCCGGGCGCCGTCGTAGCCGTGGACCTCGCCGAAGCGGGCGGTGGTCATCCAGTCCTCGCGGGCCTGGTTGATCTCCTCACCGGAGCGGCCGATGAAGTTCCACCACATGACCAGCTTCTCCTCGAACGGCTCGCCGCCGAGGAGGAGGACGGCGGCGTCGGTGCGGGCCAGGAGGGGGAGTTCGCGGCGGTCGGTGCCGAGGTAGAGCATGGAGCCCGGTTCGACGCGGACGCCGTCGACGTCGACGCTGCCGGACATGGCGAGCACGGCGTACTCGAAGCCGGGCTCCAGGGGGAGCTTGAGGTCGGCGCCCTCGGTCAGGGCGAGGTCGGCGCCGACCAGCGGGGTGTAGGCGGTGCCGGGGGAGGTCGCGGTGTCGAGGCTGCCCAGGATGACGGTGCCGCGCAGGCCGGGGGCGGTGACGACGGGCAGGTCGGCGTGGTGCTCGAAGGCGGGGGCGGTGTGCCGGTGGGCGTCCGGGAGGGCGACCCAGAGCTGGGCGCCCTCCAGGAAGCGGGCGTGCGCGCGCGGGGACTCCTCGGAGTGGGAGATCGCACGGCCGGAGGTCATCAGGCCCAGCTCGTAGGGGCGGACGGTCTGCAGGCTGCCGAGGCTGTCGCGGTGCAGGACCTCGCCCTGGTGGAGCCAGCTGACCGTCTGCAGGCCCATGTGCGGGTGCGGCGGGACCTGCATGCCGGGCTCGTCGGCGATGTCGTCCGGGCCGTAGTGGTCGACGAAGCACCAGGCGCCGACCATCCGGCGGCCGAGGTTGGGCAGCAGGCGGCGCACGACGGTGCTCTCGCCCAGCGGGACCTGGCGTCCGGTCAGCAGTTCGCGGACCGGTCCGGCGCCGGACTCGCCGCCGCAGGGGGTCGGAGCGGGCTTCTGGTCGAGGTTGCTCATGTCGCGGATCCACCACCGTACGGGTCGGGGCCGGCCGGGGCCGTGCGGTCCGGGCCGGAGGGGCGTCGACAATGATCATCCACCATGCGGGGACGGCGCTCCACCCACTCCGGACGGCCGGCCACCCGGTGAGCCGATCAGCCGGTCACCCGCCCCGTCAGCCGGCGCCGCGGCCCGCCAGCGCGCGGCCGAGGAAGGCGACCGCGTCCGGCAGGACCTTGCGCCAGTACGCCGCGTCGTGGACCCCGGGGGTGAAGCGGGCCTGGACGGTGTCGCCGGCCAGTTTGCGGGCCGCGTCGCAGAACGGGTCCTCGGTGCCGCACCAGACGCCGATCGGGCGGCCGTGCGGCTGGTCCTGGTGGAGCAGCGGCTCGTTCTCGCGCCAGTCGGCCTCGTCCTTGAAGACGCCCACCGCCTTGGCGTCGCCCCAGCTGCGGAACAGCGCCGGACTGAGCACCGCGACCGGGCCGAAACCGGCGCCCCGGTTTCGGGCGTAGCGGAGCGAGCCGAAGCCGCCCATGGATATGCCCATCGCCGCGTCGGGCGCGCGCAGCCCCTGCTTGGCGAGCCAGCCCGGCAGCTCCTCCAGCAGCATCTTCTGCGGGTCGTCGCCGGACGGCGTGCGCCGCCAGTAGGTGGCGTCACCGCCGTCGACGGCGACCACCGCGAACGGGGGGACGCCGGCCGCGATGGCGGCGACCAGGATCTGCGGGAGTCCGAGGTCGGTCCACGCCTGGGCGGTGGCGCCGCGCCCGTGCAGGGCGACGCAGACCGGCAGGTCGGCCGGGCGGGCGATGCCCTCCGGGACGATCGTGATCATCTTCACCGCGGCGCCGTTCCGGGCCGCCGAGTGCTGCTCCTCGCTGCGGAGCGAGGGGACGACGGCCGTGGCGGCGGACGGTGCCGCCGTACCGGTGGGCGCCGTGGCGGGGGTCGTACCGGCGGCGGAGGGCACGCCCGGGCCACCGGAGCCGCCGGACCCGCTGCCCGAGCCGTCCGAACCGCCGGACAGGGCCACCGCGGTACCGGTGCCGACGACGGCGAGGCCGCCGAGGCCGAGGCCCGCCCTGAGCAGCCGGCGCCGCCCGAGCGTGCCGGGGCCGAACGCCCCCGGACCGAACAAGCCCGTGCGGGCCCGGCCGGTCACGCCGATCACGGGCGGCACGGCGGGCGGCGGCGCCATCACGGGCGGCGGCGGGGCGACGGGGGGCGGCGGCACCGGAACGCCGCCCGCCACCCCGACACCCACCGCTCCGGCGTGTCCACTCCCCTGCTGGTCCAGGTCCACGGTTCTCCCCTCCGACAGTCAGCCGGCACTGTACGTCGGGCCCGGCCCGCGGGCCGCACCGTGTCCGTCACAGCTGATCAACAACTCGTCACCGCGGCCCGGGGGCGGTGTCCCCGACGGCTCAGTGCTTGCAGGCCCACCAGGAGTCCGCGGTCGCCGCGTCCGCGAGCGCGCGCAGCTTGGCGACGGCCTCGGCCGGGTCCTCCGCGCCGTACACCGCCGAGCCGGCCACGAAGACGTCCGCGCCGGCCTCGGCGCAGCGCTCGATGGTGCTCGCGGAGACCCCGCCGTCCACCTGCAGCCACAGCTCCAGGCCGTGCTTGTCGATCAGCTGCCGGGTGCGGCGGATCTTCGGCAGCATGATGTCCAGGAACGCCTGGCCGCCGAAGCCCGGCTCGACCGTCATGATCAGCAGCATGTCCAGCTCGGGCAGCAGGTCCTCGTACGGCTCGATCGGCGTGGCGGGCCTCAGCGCCATGGACGCGCGGGCGCCCTTGGCCCGGATCTCCCGGGCGAGCCGGACGGGCGCGGCCGCGGCCTCGACGTGGAAGGTGACGGAGCCGGCGCCGGCCTCGACGTACTGCGGGGCCCAGCGGTCCGGCTCCTCGATCATCAGGTGGCAGTCGAGCGGCGTGCCGGTGGCCCGGGCGAGGGCCTCGACCACCGGGACGCCCAGGGTCAGGTTGGGCACGAAGTGGTTGTCCATCACGTCGACGTGCAGCCAGTCCGAACCCCTGACCGCCTCGGCCTCGTCGGCGAGCCTGGCGAAGTCCGCGGACAGGATGCTGGGGTTGATCTGCGCCATTTCCGATGCTTCGCTTCCTACGAGGGTTCCCGGCGCCCGAAACGGCCACCTCGCCCCATCATCTCGCGGGGAGCGGGCGGGAACTGAACGGCGAACCCGCCCCGTGACCCGCATCACACCCGCTCGGGGGTTAACGCGAGCGCCGCCGTGGTCATCAGCCCTGTGAAACCCGTCGTTCGCACCTCCGGCCGCCCTCGTTCCCGCCCCTTTTCCACCACACACCCTCCGCGGAGCCCGCACCGGAACTCCCCCTGCGGGGCCCGGCCCGCTCCGCGGAAGCACCCCCTCCCACCCCCTCACGCACTCTTCGTGCTCACTCCGAGGAAGGTCCTCCGTTGGCCGATCTGGTCCATCCCGCCCGGGCCCTGTGGTGGCTCTTCGAGCCCGTGCACGCCGTCACCTACTTCTCCCCCGAGGGCCGCGCGGCGTTCGAGGAGGCCGGACTGCGCGGCGGCTGGCGCGGCTACTTCGCCGGGCGGGCGGCGCCGCTGGGCGCGGTCGACGCGCCGCCGGTGGTCGCCGCGTTCTTCAACTTCGCGCCCTCGATGGTGGAACGCGCCCTGCCGGACGTCTGGAAGCGGGCGGACCCGGAGAGCGCCCTGGCGGCCCGGGTCGCGGGCGCCTCGGCGGCGCTCGCCCGGCTGCTGGAGCACGTGGAGCCGGAACAGGTCGAACGGGTGGCCGACCTGCTGGAGCGGGCCGTCGACCGGCTGGACTGCGCGGGCCGGGTGCTGGCCGCCGCCAACGCCGCCGTCCCCCGCCCGGCCAGCCTGTACGGACGGCTCTGGCAGGCCGCCACCGTGATGCGCGAGCACCGCGGCGACGGCCATGTCGCGGCGCTGGTCTCCGCCGGGCTGGACGGTTGCGAGGCGCTGGTGGTGCGCTGCGCGCTGGACGTCCGCCGCGAGGTGCTGCAGCCGATGCGCGGCTGGACCGACGAGGAGTGGGCGGCCGCCACCGCCCGGCTGGTGGAACGCGGTTGGCTGACGGAGCGCGGCACGATCACCGAGTGCGGCCGGATCCGTCACCAGTCCCTGGAGGCCGCCACCGACCTGGCCGCCGCCCGGGTGTGGGAGAGCCATCCGCGCACCGAACTCGACCGGCTCGCCGCCGCGCTCACGCCGATCTCGGCGCTCTGTCGCAGTGCGCTGCCCCCGATCAACCCGATCGGCCTGCCGGCCACCACGGCCTGACACCGAGGACCTGATCCATCGACACCGGACGCCCGGCACCGGCCGCTTCGACGGCCGGTGCCGGACGGCCGGGCCGATGACCGGTTCGCCCCGGCCTCCCGATCCGGCCGCCGCTCAACTCCCCGCGTCCGCCGCGTCCGCCGCCTCCGCCGCGTCCGCCCTCTCCGCCGCCTCCGGCTCTCCCGCCTCGGCCGACCGGCCGTGCGCGGGCGGGCCGAGCACGATCCCGCGCCCCGCGTAGAACCGGTCGAACAGCCGCCAGGGCACGTGCGCGTAGGCCTGCGACTCCCCCGCGAACCCGGACGGGTTGTGGATCACCAGCGCCGTGCCGGTGACGCCCACCGCCAGCACCAGGTGCCCGCCGCGCCGGTGCGGCTCGGGCCCCTCGGGTTCGCGGATCGCGGGGTGCACGGACAGCATCACCAGGCGCCCGGCGGTCACCTCCGCCGCGACCTCGTCGGCCGTCAGCTCCCGCGCCTGCGCGGCCAGTCCCCACCGCTCCCGGACATACGCGGCGAACGGCGTGTGGATCAGCCCGTGCAGCCGCTCGCCGTCCCGCTCGTACGCACCGGCCGCCAGGCATTCCGCGGCCAGCGGGACCTGTGGCGGCGCCACCCCCCACCAGCGGTCGAGCGCCATCCGCAGGCACGCCACTCCGCAGAGCCGCCAGGACCAGTACGCGTAGTCCTCCGGCGTCTGCGCCCCCGACTGCCCCCAGCGCGGGTCGTCCGCCGCGCCCACCGATCCGTCGATGATCTCCTGTACCAGCTCCGGGGATTCCCACTGCGCGTAGTACGGCACCTCGTGCACCACGGCCGCCCGGCCACCGCTCTCCACCATCCCCCGACGCTCTCACGCCGCCCGGCCGCCACGGGCCCGCGACACACACTCGCTCAGGCCGGGGCCCGGGCGGCCTGCCGAACCCCCCGGGGGTCGCCCGGCCTACTACTGCTGCGTCGTCCCGCCCCCGGATGTCGCCCCCGGCGCCTTCTGGCCCCCCGCCGCCGAGCGGTAGGCGAGCCGGTCCGACGCCCGGCGCCCCCGGCTCTCCAGCGGCAGCGACCCGTGCGCCCCGGCCAGCCCGAACGGCGGCATGTCGAAGTAGATCGCCTCGTACGACCCCTCCGGCACCATGTACGTCTCGTGCCAGAGCCCCACGTGCCCGCGGACCTTCCCGGCGCGTATCTTGCGGTTCACCATCCCCCACACCTTGTGGTGGAAGGCGTCCGGCGCGGACGCGTAGGCGTACAGCTTCTCCTTGGACTCCCAGTACTGGACGATGTAGTACGTCCGCGGCGAGGCGGTCAGGAGGATGCGGCCGCGCAGGCCGCGCTCCGGCTCCTTGGCCAGGTCGTGGAGCATCCGGAACATCGCCGCCATCACCGGCATCCAGTGGTGGACGGCCCAGAAGCGGTTGATGCGCATCCCGATCAGCAGTACCACGGTGTCCCCGGTGACGGCCGCGGTGGTGTATCCCGGAGTCGGTTTGGCGAACATGTGTGCCCCCAGCTCTCTGCTCCACCTATGTAAGCGGTGATTACATCAGCGAGCGGGAGTCCGGTCAAGGCTCCGCGTGCCCTCAAATCCGCTAGCGGGAAAGGTCGTTGATGATGAGGACTGACACTTAGTCAGCTCCGGCCGGCGATCCCCTGGCCGAAGGTGTCCAGCACCTGCACCGCCAGCTCCTCCGCCTTCTCCGGCGGCAGGTACCCGTCCAGGATCATCTGCGCGAGCCCGTAGACCAGCGCCTGCCCGGCCAGGCCCACCAGGGCCGGGTCCCCGGGGCGCAACCGGCCCGCCTCCTGGTCCGCGACGATGAAGCCGGTGAGCGCCTCGTCGATCCCGGCGATCCGCTCCCGCAGCTCCGGCTGCCGGGAGGCGGTGAACACCCGGGAGCGGACCAGCTCGAACCGGTGCGGGTGATGGATGGTGTAGCGGACGAACCCCAGCCCCATCGCCTTCATCGCGGGGCCCTCGCTCCGCCGGATCTCGGCCAGTTGCCACCGTTCGAAGTCGGCCAGCACCTGGTCCGCCAGCTCGGTCAGCAGCGCCTGCCGGTCGGGGAAGTGCCGGAACGGCGCGCCCGGGGACACGCCCGCCCGCCGTGCCACCTCCCGCATGGTGACCTTCGCCTGCCCCTCCTCGTCCAGCAGCGCCAGCGCCGCCGCGACCAGCGCCGCGGGGAGGGACCCGTGGTGGTAACTACTGCGCTCGGCAGGCCTTTCCGTCATATCAGCCAGTGTTACCACAGCCCACCGGGGTGACCGGCGGGTACGCCGAAGGCCCGCGGCCCACACGTGCGCGCCGCGCCGAAGCCCTTCGCGCCGCGCCCGGGACCGGGGCACGGCGCGAAGGGCGCGACGAGCGGGACGGGACGAGAGGGACGGGACGAGAGACACCGCGCCAGAGGCCGGCCCGTCCTACCAGGCGTAGTCCTCCGGGGCGGGGCGGTGGCCGGGGAAGATCTCGTCCAGGCGGTCGAGGGTCTTCTGGTCGAGCTTGAGGTCCAGCGCGGCGACGGCCGCGTCGAGGTGGGCGGCGGTGCGCGGGCCGATGATCGGCGCGGTGACCACGGGACGGCTGAGCAGCCAGGCGAGGGCGAGGTCGGCCGGGTCGGCGCCGAGTTCGGCGGCGAAGTCCTCATAGGCCTGGATGCGCTCGCGGTTGGCCTCCAGGACCTCGCTCGCGTGGCCCGTCGCGCCGCGGACGGCGGCGCCCTCGCGCAGCTTGCGCAGCACGCCGCCGAGCAGACCACTGCGCAGCGGGGACCACGGCAGCAGGCCGAGGCCGTAGTGCTGGAGGGCGGGCACGACCTCCAGCTCGATCGTGCGGTCGATCAGGTTGTAGAGGGACTGCTCGCTGACCAGGCCGAGGAAGTGCCGGGAGCGGGCGGCCTCCTGGGCCTGGGCGATGTGCCAGCCGGCGAAGTTGCTGGACCCGACATAGATGATCTTGCCCTGGGCGACCAGGACCTCCATCGCCTGCCAGATCTCCTCCCAGGGCGTGTCCCGGTCGATGTGGTGCATCTGGTACAGGTCGATGTGGTCGGTGTTCAGGCGGCGCAGGCTGGCCTCAACGGCGCGGCGGATGGCGAGCGCGGAGAGCCGGCCCTCGTTCGGCCAGTCGCCCATCGGCGCGTACGCCTTGGTGGCGAGCACCGTCCGGTCGCGGCGGCCGCCGCCCTGGGCGAACCATCTGCCGATGATCTCCTCGGTGCGGCCCTTCTGGTTGCCCTCCTCGTCGCGGCCGTAGGAGTTGGCGGTGTCGAAGAAGTTGATGCCCCGCTCGTGGGCGGTGTCCATGATCTGGTGGGCGTCGGGCTCCGTGGTGTGCGGGCCGAAGTTCATGGTGCCCAGGCAGAGTCGGGAGACGGTCAGGCCGGTACGGCCGAGATGGGTGAACTCCATGCTGCCCACCATCTGCCGCACCGGCCCCGCTGTCCAGCACATTCCCCCGACCGGATAGCAGGTCCGGCGGGTCCGGCAGGTCCGGCAGGTCCGGCAGGTATGGCGCCCGGCGCCGAGCGAACCCCGCACCGGCCAGGGCAGTCCCGGACAACACGGGCCGGACGCGACACCTCAGGCGTCGAAGCTGCTGCGCGCGGTCTCGATGTGGTCGAGGTTGCGGCGGGTCCAGTCGCACATCCGGTGGACGGTGTCGCGCAGGCCGAGGCCCGGCTCGGTGAGGGTGTACTCGACCCGCGGCGGCACCACGGGGAACACCCGCCGCTCCACCAGGCCGTTGCGCTCCAGCATGCGCAGGTTCTGGGTCAGCATCTTGTGGCTGATGCCCTCCACCTCGGCACGCAACTCACTGAACCGCAGGGTGCGTTCACCCACGGCCTCGATGATCAGGAGCGCCCACTTGTTGGCGACGTCCGAGAAGATCTCCCGCGCCAGGGAGTCCGCCCGCCGGAGGTCGGCTTCCTCGGCCGAGTCGCCGAACTGCTTGGTCACCATGAGGTTCCCCCGTCACTGGAAAGTGCGTTCTTCCATGTCAGAGCTCACTCTCCTACGGTTCCTGAGTAACCACAAGTGACCACGGACGGCGCGGGACCGGGGCGGGGCAGGCCCGCCCGGCCCTGCGCGACGAGGACGAAGGAGACCGGCACCATGGCCATCACCCTGCTGAATCCCACCGGACTGCCGGAGGTCGGCGCCTACCGACAGGTGTCGATCGCGACCGGATCGAGGCTGGTCTTCCTGGCCGGGCAGGTCGCCTGGGACGCCGACGGGGCCACCGTCGGCGCGGGCGATCTCGCCGCCCAGGTGGAGCGGTGCTACCTCAACGTCGCCACCGCGCTGGCCGGGGCCGGCGCCTCCTTCGCCGACGTGGCGAAGCTGACCGTGTACGTCGTCGACTGGACCCCCGACAAGCTGCCCCTCTTCCTGGCGGGAGTCGGCCGCGCGGCCGCCGCACTCGGCGTCACCCCCGTACCGCCCGGCACGCTGATCGGCGTCGCGGCCCTGGACGTGCCGGAGCACCTGGTGGAGGTGGAGGCCGTCGCCGTCCTCGACTGACCGGCCCGGCAGCACGGATCGGCCCCGACCCGCCACCACCGCCGACCGGCCCCGCTCCCCCGCCCCGACCCCCGCTCCCCCGTAAATCGTTCGTGGCCGGGCCGCCCCGCGCCGTACCGTGGGCCGGTCGATGATCTTGGCCGCCGGGTGCGGTCGCACGCGGAGGGACGGACCGATGCAGCAGCACCAGGGGTGGGCCGACGACGGGTTCGGGGCGGTCGCCGACGCCTTCGCGCGAAACTACGCCGACTTCCCCGAACTCGGCTCCGCCGTAACGGTGTTCGCCGGTGGCCGCAAAGTTGTCGAGCTGTGGGGCGGCGTCGCGGACGAGCGCACCGGCCGGCGGTGGGAGGCCGACACCGTCGTCCCGGTCTTCTCCTGCGCCAAGGGCCTCGTGGCGATCTCGGTCCACCTCCTCGCGCAGCAGGGCCTGCTCGACCTCGACGCCCCGGTGAGCCGCTACTGGCCCGAGTTCGCGGGCCCGGACGCCGATCCGAAGCGCACGGGCCGGTACGACAAGGACGCGATCACCTGCCGGATGGTCCTGGGCCACCGCGCCGGGCTCCCGGCCCTGGACGCCGCGCTCTCCTTCGAGGAGATCGCCGCCTGGGCGCCCGTGGTCCGCGCCATCGAGGAGCAGCAGCCGCTCTGGGAGCCGGGTACGACCTACGAGTACCACGGCCACGTCTTCGGCTTCCTGCTCGGCGAGGTCGTCCGGCGGATCACCGGCCTCACCCCGGGCGCCTTCTTCCGCCGGACCATCGGCGAGCCGCTCGGGCTGTCCGCCTGGCTCGGCCTTCCGCCGTCCGAACTCAGCCGCCTGGCGCGGCTGGTGGAGGCCGAGGGCCGCCGCCCGCTGCCCGGCCCGGAGCACCTGCTGACCCGGATCGTGACGATGAACGGCGCGCTCGTCTTCCCCGGCCTGGACGAGCCGCGCGGGTGGAACGACCCGGCGCTGCACGCCGTCGAGCTGCCGGGGGCGGGCGCCGTCGCCTCCGCGACCGGTCTGGCCGGCCTGTACGCGGCCGCCGTCACCGGCGTCGAGTGCACCACGGGCGGGCGGAGCGAGCGACTGCTCTCCCCGGCGACCGTCACCGACGCCGTCCGTGAACTCTCCTCCGGCGCCGGCTTCCTGGGCTTCGACCTGGGCGCCCGCTGGGGCTCGGGGGTGCTGCTCCCCTCGCCGTCGTTCCGGCCGATGCTCGGCGCCCGCAGCTTCGGCAACGACGGCGCCGGCGGCCAGTTCGCGTTCGGTGACGACGAGTTCGGCATCGGCTTCGCCTACACGGCGAACCGCATGATCGGCCACGGCGACGCGCGGGCCGATCGCCTGGTCGAGGCCGTCCGCGACAGCCTCGGCGACTGACCACCTCACCTTTGCGCGCGGGCCCCGGCGCACGGGGGCCCGCGCGGCTGCGCCCGTACGCCCCCTTTCGGCCTGACGCGTCCATGACTAGAGTCCCGGGCACACGCCGTCGAACCGTGGAGAGCCCCTCATGTGCAGAAGACCGAGCCCCACCGGAACCGCCGCCGCCACCCCCGGAACGCCCGACACCCGAGCCGTCCCCGATGCCCTCGCCGTCCCCGACACTCCCGGTAAGCCCGCCATGCCCGGCACGCCCGGCACGCCCGGCACGCCCGACTGACGCCGCCACCCCGCACCTGGCCTCCGCCCCCTCTCCACCGCTGCCCGATCGGACCGGAATGACGGGGGGTTAGCCCCACCCTCACCTGGGCGGACAGCAGGATCGTCCCGGACGGTCGCCCCTGGACATGCTGGGACCAGCACCTACCGCTGGATTCCCGACGATCACCCAGGAGTTGCCCCGTGCGCGAGCAGGCATCGCAGAGGTTCCGTTCTTCCGACCGGCAGCAGGGCGGTGGCCGGCGCAGGGCCCTGCGGGCCGCGGCCGCCGTGGCCGGGGGCGCCATGACGATGGGGCTCCTCGCGGCGCCCGCGGCCTCCGCGGCCTCCGGGACGTCCGCGGCCTCCGGGGCGTCCCGGCCGGACGCCGTCCAGCAGGGGCTGACCGCGCTGCTGCAGTCGGACGGCGCACCCGGTGCACTGGCGAGCGTCACCGACCGGTACGGCCGCACCCGCACCTACACCGCGGGGGTGGGCGACGTGACGACCGGCGCGAAGGTGCCCGACGACGGACAGGTCCGGATCGGCAGCAACACCAAGGCCTTCACGGCGGCGGTCGTGCTGCAGCTGGTCGGCCAGCACAGGATCGACCTCGACGCCAAGGTCGAGGACTACCTGCCGGGCCTGGTCCGCGGCGAGGGCGCCGGGGCGGGCATCGACGGGAACGGCATCACCGTCCGCCAGCTCCTCCAGCACACCAGCGGACTCCCCAACTACAGCAAGTACCTCGACGACGACGTCCGCTACTACGATCCCCGCGAGCTCGTCGGCATCGCGCTGCGGCACCCGGCCGACTTCGACCCGGGGAAGGGCTGGGCGTACAGCAACACCAACTACGTGCTGGCCGGCCTGATCGTCGAGAGCGTCACCCACCGGTCGCTCGCCACGGAGATCGAGCGGCGCATCATCAAGCCGCTCGGTCTGCGCCACACCTACTTCCCCGCCCCCGGTGACGCGACCATCCGGGAGGCCCACCCCCACGGCTACTACCGGGACGAGGCGGGCGCCCTGGTCGACATCACGGACATGGACCCCTCCTGGGGCTGGGCGGCGGGTCAGCTGGTCTCCACCAACTCCGACCTCAACCGCTTCTACAGCGCGCTGCTGACCCCCGGCCGCCTCCTCCTGCCCGAGCAGCTCCGCCAGATGCAGGACACCGTTCCCGCCGAGGAGACCTTCGGCCCCGGCGCCGGTTACGGACTGGGCCTGGTGAGCATGCCGCTGCCGTGCGGCCCCGGCGTCTACTGGGGTCACGGCGGCAGCTTCCCCGGGTTCGAGACCCGGGGCGGCGTCACCACCGACGGCCGGGCCGCCAACGTGGCGGTGACCGTCCAGCTGACCGACCAGCCGTCCCGGTCCCGCGTCGACGACGTGGTGCGCACGGCCCTCTGCCGCTGACCCGCACCGGCCCGCACCCGGCCCGGACCACCCGCCGGCCCGTCACCCCGGGAAGCCGGCCCACGCCACCCCGGGAAGCCCGGCCCGGACCACCCGCCGACCCGTCACCCCAGGAAGCCGGCCACCGTCGCCACGAACCGGTCGGCGTCGTCCAGCCACGGGTAGTGGCCCGCCCCGGGCTGGACGACCGGCTCGGCGTCGGGGAACAGTGCGGCGAACTCCGCGACCGGGCGCGGCGGGCTGTTCAGGTCGAACTCCCCGGTCAGCAGCAGCGCGGGCGAGGGGAAGGCGGCGAGCGCCGCCCTGGTCGCCCCGGGAGTGAAGGCGCCGTCGGCCGCGAACCGCGCGACGGCCTCCGGGTTGCCGGGCCGCCCGGCCTCCTGGACCTGGCGCGCCGCCGCGTCCCACCGCCCGTGGAAGAACGGGTCGACGGCCGCCCAGTCGGTGCCGGTCCCCTCGGTGATCGCCTCCAGCGCGGCGTACGCCGCCGGGAACCACGGCTCGCCGCTGCGCAGCCGCGCCACCTCGCGCCGGGTCCCCCCGTCGATCTCGATGCCGACGGCCCGCGTCCCGGGGCCGACCAGCACCAGCCTGCGGACGTTCGCCGGGTGGCGGGCCGCGTACTGCGTGGCGGTGTTCGCGCCGGCGGAGTGGCCGAGCACGTCCACCCGGTCGAGTCCGAGGTGGCGGCGCAGGGCCTCGATGTCGTCGACGAGGCGGTCGCAGCGGTAGGAGGCGGGATCCTCCGGGAGGGCGGAGCGGCCGGTGCCGCGCAGGTCCGGAACGATCAGCCGGCGGTGCGCGGACAGGCCGCCGAGGTCGCCGAGGTAGCGGGAGTCCGCCGGACCGCCGGGGATGCAGAGCAGCGGGTCGCCGTCCCCGTGGACGCGGTAGGCGAGTCGGGTGCCGTCGGGTGCGGAGTAGGTGGGCATGGCAGGGATCATGGCACTCATAACCAGGTTATACAACCCGGTTATGGGCAGCGCCGCCGCAGGTGTATAACCGAGTCATGGCAGGCGACCGCGACACCCACCCGACGTACGAGGCCCTGACCGAGGACCAGGCCGAGCGGATCATCGCCGGCATGAACGAGGTCATCCGGGCAGGCGAGGAGATGCGGAGCCTGCGCACCGAGATGATCCAGGTGCTCGTCGGCCTCGGCTGGAGCCAGAGCAGGATCGCCCGGCTCACCGAGATGAGCCAGCCGGCCGTCTCCAAGCAGGTGGCCAGGCACGGGAGCGGCGAGCCGCACCCCCCGCTGGACGTCTCGCTCGACCAGCACGACACGCCCTGGCTCGAAGGGCGCCTCTGGGGCCTCGCCGAGGAGGTCTCCGAGACCCTCGACGACCGCGCCCACTGCACCCGGCACGTCACCGCACTCGCCCGGGGCCGCAGGCGCTTCACCCCCCAGGGCGTCGACGAGCTGCGCCGGCTGCTCGAAGAGGACCTTCGGGTGCACCGGGAGCGGCTGCCCGCCGGCCACCGCGCGGCCTACGACGCGATCAGCCGGGCCCTGGACGTCCCCGCCGCGCGTACCGCACCCCCCGCCGGTTCACCGAAGGCCGCCATGGCCTCCGCCTCGGTGCGCCGCGCCCTCGCCCACCGGGTGCAGCGCGACCGGCTGCGGGGCGGCGAAGCCGGGACTTCCGCGCAGAATTGACCCACCGAATCCCCTGTGGAAAGCACCATCTCGCGGGCCGCATCCGCTCCTAGGCTCGGACGCATGACACCCGTTCAGATCCCCCAGCGCATGAACCTCTCCGCCGTCGCCCCGAAGGTCTTCAAGGCCGTCCTGGCGCTGGACGCAGCCTCCCGCCAGGGCCTCGACCCGGTCCTGGTCGAACTCGTGCAGATCCGCGCCTCGCAGCTCAACCACTGCGCCTACTGCATCGAGTACCACACCGGCGACGCCCGCCGGGCGGGCGAGCGGGAGGAGCGCATCTACCAGCTGAGCGCCTGGGAGGACTCCAGCCTCTTCACCGCCGAGGAGCGCGCGGCGCTCGCCCTCACCGAGGCGGTGACGCTGCTGCCGCAGGGCGTCTCCGACGCGGTCTACGACGAGGCGGCCGCGCACTTCGACGAGAAGGCGCTGGCCCAGCTCATCGCGCTGATCTTCACGGTCAACACCTGGAACCGGATGAACGTCGCTACCCGCAGGACACCCGGAGCCGTGTGAGGCGCTCCGCCGAGTCCCACCCACGGGGGCGGAGTTCCGGCGGGACCGCAAACATCCTTCCCTCCATCAGGTGAACCAGTGCCCGTCAGCTGTTCGTGGACGCAGCACCCTGCGACTCTTCTCCCGGCACCGAGTTCCGGTGCGTACGACCTTTTGGAGACGAAGCATGCAGAACCCGGCCCCGGCCGCCTCCCGTCGCCGTCCCGCCCGCAGGGCATGGGGTGCCGCGCTCGCCGCGACGGCGCTGCTGGGCCTCACGGCGCCCGCCGCGAATTCGGCCACCCCGGAGGAGAGCATCGAGACCGGCCAGAAGTACTACCTGATCGCCCAGAACCACGGCAACCGCGGGGCGACCTTCGAGGTGTCCTCCAGCACCGACTGGGCTCTGCTGACGAACGACGAGAACAGCAACGGCACCGCCGTGGTCTTCGAGAAGTCGGGCGCCGACCGCTACACGATCCGATCGACCAGCTCCAACTACCCGGGCTACGACACCTGGTGCTCGACCGACAAGGGCATCAAGCTGGCCAAGGCGGACAGTTGCGCGACGGCGTGGAAGATGGTCGCCGACGGCACCGGCTTCAAGCTGGAGGAGCCGAACCGCAGGATGATCTGCCACCCCACGTCGGGCAAGGCCTGGCTCCGGCCGGCCAGCGAGGTGTACAGCAGCGCGTTCACCGTCTTCAGGACCGTCAAGGTGGAGGACGAGTAGGCGTCGGTGCGCCGGCCGCGCACAGCGGCCGGCTCAGCTCCGGATTCCGACCCCGGGCCCGCACGGCGACGAGCGACCGGCGACACCGTCACCCGTGACCTCATTCGGCTGCTGCGCGCCGACATGGTGCGAGCATGGAGGTCCCTCCGGGTCCGGGATGGTAAAAGTCCGGGTGGGACGGGTGACCTGGCCGGGCACCCGCCCCTCGTGCTTGTCCTCGGTGGGGTGGGTCAGCCGGCGGGAACGGCGGCGATGCTCTGGATGGCGCTGCTCGGGATGGCGGAGATGTCCGTCCAGGCCCCGGCGGGCTGCTTGTCGGCGCTCCAGATCCGGTCGTCGCTGCCGATGGTGAACAGGCGGATCGTGTCTCCGATCGTGGTGGCGGCGACCTGCTTGACACCGGCGGCACCGGGGACGGCGTCGAAGGTGGTCCAGGAACCGCCGTTGGTGCTGTCGGTCGTCCAGACACGCCGGTCGCCGCCGACGGCGAAGACGCGGACAGTGTTGCCGACGGCGGTCGCGGCGATGTGCTGGATGGCGCTGCTGGGGAGGGCCTCGAAGGTGGTCCAGGTGCCGGCGGTGTAGTCGCCGGTGGTGGTCCAGATCCGCTGGTCCGAGCCGATGGCGAACAGGCGCACGGTGTTGCCGACTCCGGCCGCGGTCACCTGCTGGATGCCGCTGCTGGGGAGCGGCTCGAAGGTGGTCCAGGTGCCGGCGGTGTAGTCGCCGGCGGCGGTCCAGATCCGACCGTCGCCGCCGACGGCGAACAGGCGCACGGTGTTGCCCGTCGCGACCGCGGTCACCTGCTGGATGCCGCTGCTGGGGAGCGGCTCGAAGGTGGTCCAGGTGTCGGCGGTGTTGTCGCGGCTCGCGGTCCAGATCCGCCGGTCGCTGCCGACCACGAACAGCCGCATGATGTGGCCCATGGTCACCGCGCTGACCTGCTGGACTCCGCTGCCGCCCGGCACCGCGTCGAAGGTGCCCCACGTGTTCGGGGTGTAGGCGCCCTCGTTGGTCCAGATGTTGCTGTCGCCGCCGACGGCGAACAGTCGGCTGCCCGGTCGCGACGCCTTGATGTCCTTCACCCACGTGCCGAGGTCGTCTACGCGGGTGTTGGTGGCGCTGGTGCGGGTCTCGGTGCTGCCGAAGCAGCCGCCCTGCCAGGAGCGGGAGGCGACGGCGGCGAGTTCGGTCTTGCCGTTGACCTCGCGCAGCACGGGGGCGCCGGTGTCGCCCTTGCAGATCGAGGCGCTGTTCAC
This sequence comes from Kitasatospora sp. NPDC028961, assembly GCF_055564815.1. Classification (NCBI taxonomy): domain Bacteria; kingdom Bacillati; phylum Actinomycetota; class Actinomycetes; order Kitasatosporales; family Streptomycetaceae; genus Kitasatospora; species Kitasatospora sp. NPDC028961. Next base: position 68,771 of record NZ_JBVHVO010000034.1, read on the forward strand.
GCCCGTGGTGCTCACCGCGCCGGTGGTGACGGCGTCGACAGAGAAGGTGCCACTGTGGAGCTTGTCGGGCACCCATTCGGACTTGGTGCGGCCGTAGCCGGGCACGCGCAGGCTCTCGCCGACGGTGGGTGCGGTGGTGGCGAGGACGAGCGGGGCGATGCCGTCGACGGGAGCGGAGAGCCGCGCCATGACGAGGTCGCGGTCCTGACGCGGCACCAGCTCGACGATGTCGGCGGTCTTGCCGGCACCGGTCGTGAGGTCGGTGCGGCCGACGGTGGCGGTGGTCTTCCACTTCGGCGCGCCGGCCACCAGGGCCTGCGGCTGGGCGGGGTCGGCGGCGAAGCAACTGGCGGCGGTGATGATCCAGTTGCGGTCGACGAGCGCGCCGGTGCAGGCACGCACATTGTCGCCGATGGTCAGCTTGACCGTGTAGGCGTAGGCGCCGTCCGCCGCCGGGTCACCGACGACGGCGCCGGCGGGAGCGGCAGAGAAGGTCGCCAGCGTGGCGGCGGCAATCGCGGTGGCGAGGAGGGCTGACTTCCACGCGGGGCGTGAAGTGGTGTCAGGCATGAGTTCCGTCCTTGGTCGAAAGAGAGCGTGGTTTAGCGGGGACCAGCGGTCAGGCAGTGACGCGCAGTTCGACCAGGACGGAGCGCTTGCCGCTGGGCAGGCTCTCGCCGACGGGCTCGACCGAGTTCGGTGCGACGTTCACCTGCGTCGCCTGGCCGGCCGCGACGAGTTGCGCGCTGACGGCGCGGTCCTCGGTCCAGATGCCATAGACGGCCGGCAACTCCATGGCGAGGTAACCGGTCGTACCGGAGACGGTGAAGCAGTAGCCCCGCTTGTCGAGGCGGGACTCGATGAAGATCTCGTTCGACGCCTGGCAGTCCGTCGGCACGGCGTTCCCCGGCCCCTCCTTGAGCCAGATGTGCCCATCGCCCTGCTTCAGGGTGATCTGCCGCTCCGCGAGGAGGCGGTCGGCACCGGGATGCCGGAAGTCCTCGACGGCGGCCGACATGGCGGCGTCCTCCGCGCCCGCACCGGAAGCGGCCTGCGCAACCGAGAGCGACACGAATGCGACACCTGCCGTCAGAGCGCCGACAGTACAAGCGAGAAGCGTCTTCCGGGAGCGAGGTATGGACACGTCGAATCCTTCGTTTCTGATGCGGCGCCAGTGTGATCGCTGTGCGCCGGTTACGTGTTGAGCGCAGGTAAAGCGTGCGTAAGATACCAGGAAACGTCACACCTCGGGACCTGTTCAATCGCGCAGGAACTTCTGCCCAACGGGTGCTGACGACGCAAAGTCTCGTGCCGGATTCGACGGCGGCATCGTCCCCGCGCCCTCGTGTGCCGAGTTCCGATGCCCGTAATCCGTTCACGTTCTCACAGATGCTCCAAGAGAGGAATGAATTGTGAACCTCCCCTTGCGCTCCCTGGGAGCACAGGGAGTCGTCGGGAAGACGCGACGTCCGAAGGGCCGACCAACCGGAGTGCGCCGTACGTGCACAGTCCTGTTGCCGTTGGTCCTCGCGGCCGGTCTGCTCGGGGCTGCACCCGCCCTGGCCAATGACTCCGACCCTGATTTCAATCTGCCCGAGCTGACGGACCGCGGATACGTCGTCGGTCTCTGGAGCACCGGCGGACCAGGCGTGAAGGCAGCTGCCGAGGCCGCTTTGACCGGCTCCGACGAGGACGTCAGGAAGTTCCTCGCAACCGAGCGGGACCTCGCGGAGTACCACGACGACCGGGTCTCGGCCTTCCAGATGTTCGGCCTCGGCGGACCCGGGGTTCGGGAGGCCGCGACCAAGGCTCTGAAGGGCTCCGCGGACGACCTGCGTGCCTTTCTCAGAGACGGATGGCAGACCCCGCTGGAGCAGGACCGGCGGGTCGAGGCGTTCCAGTTGGTCGCCACCGGCGGCGTGAGTGTCAAGGAGCAGGCCACCGCCGCCCTCAAGGGCACGCCCGAGGACGTCCGGAAGTTCCTCGACCAGGGCCGGTACGACGCCCTGGAGACCGACAACCGCGCACGGACGATGCAGCTCCTCGCCGCCGGCGGCCCGGCGATGAAGGATGCCGCCAAGGCCGCGCTGCGCGGCACGCCCTCCGACATCACCGAGTTCCTGGAGGTCGGTCAGTTCGTCGCCCGCGCGCGCGATCAGGAACGCTCCACGATCTCGCAACTCGCCGACCAGGCCGAGCAGGCCGGGGCGCAGGCACAGGCCGCGAAGGACGCCGCCAAGACCGCGTCCGCGCGCGCGGTCGACACCTCCCGTCAGGCCAAGGAGGCCGCGGAGACCGCGGCCAGGGAGACCGAGGCCGCCGGCCAGGACCTGACCCGCGCCAAGGAGGCCGCCGACCAGGCGGCCACGGCGGCCCAGGATGCGGCCGCTGCCGCCAACCAGGCGGCCACCGCCGCTGGAGCGGCCAACCAGGCCTCTCGCATCGCGTCCGGCGCTGCGGCTCAGGCCGCCTCGGCGGCGAGCGGCGCCGCCCTGGCTGCGGGCAACGCCCGCAGGGCGGCGAGCGCCGCCTCCTCCGACGCGGGCAAGGCCGCCGAGGCCCGTCAGCGCGCGGAGGAGGCGCGCAACGCGGCCAGGGACGCCGAGCGCGCCGCGCAGGCCGCGGACCACGCCGGCGCCGCATCCCAGGCGGCGGGCGAGGCCTCGGACGATGCCAAGAGCGCTGGCGCCAACGCCACCGCGGCGGCCGGCTCCGCGGAAAAGGCCGGCCGGCTGGCGAACGCCGCCGGGGCCGGCTCCAACCGTGCGCAGGCAGCGGCCGACCAGGCCCGCCGCCAGGCGAACGAGGCCGACCGAGCCGCGACCGCCTCCGCCGCGCTGGCCGCCCAGGCCGCCCAAGCCGCCTTCCGGGCCCGCGACGCCGCCCAGGCCGCCGCGGCGCACGCCCAGAACGCGGCGACCGCTGCGGACGAAGCCGCCCAGCACGCGGGCGAGTCCGCGATATCCGCTGCCGAAGCCGCCCGCCAGGCCGAAGAAGCCCGCAAGGCCGCCACAACGGCGAGCGACGCGGTGCAGACAGCGAGCACTGTCTACGCGCTCGCCCGCAGGACCGAGGCCGAGGACCTCACAGCCCGCACCGCCGCCGCCGTCGAGACCGCCCGGATCATCAAGCAGGCTGACGACCAGGCCACCGCGGACATCGGCACCGTGCTTGCCGAATGGCGAGCCCAGGACGACGAGATCGCCGGTCTGGCCGCCGAGGCCGCCCGCCCCGGCGCGGACCCGAAGGTACTCGCGGCCAAGGGCCGCAAGGTCGCGCTCCAGCTGATGAAGACCGCTGGCCCCTGGAGCCAGGAGGCGGCCACGCTCGCCCTCTCCGGCACCGACGACACCGTCATGGAGTGGCTGCGTACCGGCCGCCGCAAGGCCGAGCAGGACGACACGCGACAGAGCGTCCAGGAGATCGCCCAGGACAGCCCCGACGAGGCCGTCCGCACCGCCGCCACCGCGGCGCTCAAGGGCAACACCCAACAGATCGAGGCGTTCTACGCAACCGGCCGCCACGACGCGGCGATCACCGACAACCGCGTCCGTGCCTACCAACTGGTCGCCACGGGTGGCACCAGCGTCAAGGAGGCCGGCGAGAAGGCCCTGCGGGACGGCTCGGCCAAGGCCGTCGCCGGCTTCCTGCTGACCGGCCAGTACACTGCCCGTCAGATCGACGAGCGCGTCCAGACCACCCAACTGCTCGCCACAGGCGGCCCCGAGGTCCAGTCCGCGGCCAAGTTCGCGCTCGCCGGGTCGCCCGACCTCGTCAGCTCGTTCCTGCAGACCGGTAGGTTCATGGCCGACCGCAAGGACCAGCTCGCCGCGGCCCACGCGGCGCAGATGAGCCGTCTGATCGCCGAAGCCTCGCAGACCGCGGCCAAGGCACAGCAGGACGCCTGGGAGGCCACCGAGGCCGCAGCCGTGGCCGCCAACGCCTCCGGCGAGGCCGACAACGCCCGCGCCCAGGCCCGCGCCGCGGCTGACCGGGCCGGCACGTACGCCGCCGAGGCCAAGACGTCCGCCCAGGACGCCCAGACCTCCGCCACCCGGGCCGCCCAGTCCGCAACTACCGCCCGCAGCGCCTCCCAAGCGGCTGCGAGCGACGCCGGCAAGGCCACCGCCGACGCCGCCCGCGCACGGGCCTCCGCCTCCCTGGCCCGGTCGTCCGCCAACTCCGCCCGCGCTTCCGCCGACCGCGCCCGCGTTTCCGCCATCGCAGCGGGCAAGGACGCCGGCCAGGCCCAGGTCGCCGCGGACGAGGCCTGGAGCATCACCGCCGCGAAGGAGAGCCAGGAACGCGCGGCCGCGATGAGCGCCGAGGAAGCAGAGCGCCAGGCCGAGGCCAAGCAGGTCGAAGACGAGTTCATGAAGGAGCTGGAGACACAGATCCGGAGGGACATCGCCAAGGCTAAGTACTACAGTCAGTTCAGCTGCTTCTGGATCACTCCCGGCACACCGCTCGAATTCGTCAACCACTGCAAGATGGCAGGGGCGAACGGCGCATACGGACCGGGCGGAGTATTCGCACCCGGCACCATCGTGGGAACACTCAGCGAGTGGGGCTCCCACTTCCAGGACGAGGCCCAGCTCTTCAAGATGGTGGTCAAGGCCGTCCTCGGCGTGGACACCGCCGAGGAGTGCATCAAGGACAAGAGTGTCAGTGCCTGCGCCGAACTCGCTGTCAGCTTCTTCCCAGCCGGAAAGGTGCTGAAGCTCGCACAGCTCGCGAAGAAGGCCAAGACGATTGAGGAGGTGGCCAAGGCGTCACGACTGAACTGGGTGGCCAAGGCCTGCCCGGTGCCGAACAGCTTCCCGGCGGGCACGCCCGTCCTGATGGCCGACGGATCGACCCGCCCGATCGATCGGATCCGTGCCGGTGACCACGTGCGGGCAACCGATCCCACGTCCGGCAGGACCGGTTCGCACCGCGTCGACGCCACCATCTACACGCCCGACGACCGCGACTTCACCGACCTCACCGTGGCGTCGGTGGACGGTGCCACCGCCTCCGTCACCGCGACCGACCATCACCCTTTCTGGGTGGAGAACCGGCATGTCTGGGCCGACGCCGCGGACCTCACGACCGACGACACCCTGCACACGGCCACCGGCGAGAGCGCGCGGGTAACGGCCACCCGGCACTGGAAGACCCTTCAGCCTGCCTACAACCTCACGATCGACACCGTCCACACGTACTACGTGGTCGCCGGCTCCACGCCCGTGCTGGTCCACAACTCCGGCTGCGGCGTCACTGTGGACCCCGGCAAGTGGGACTACTTCTTCGGCCGGGTGACCGGAGTCCACAACGGACCGAGGTCCGTGCAGAATCTGACACAGCTTGCACGCATCGGGATTCATGACAACGCCGAGGGCCGCAAGATCATCATGGAGTTCTTCGACAAGCAGTTCTCCACCTCCGGCAACGTCTTGAAGGAGTGGACGAGTCAGTACGGGAAGTACGAGGTCAGGGATGGCCTCCTCGCCGGGCCGGGCGGATTCCTGCATGTAGAGTCGACCTGGGAGATAACCGAGAACGGTCCCCGGCTGACCACCATCATTCCCCGAGGGGGGCCCTGATGTCATACCAGAACTTCACTGTTCCTGCGGATTCCGAATTCCTGGAGGCCTTCGGCGAAGAGCCGACCCCGTCGGACGCCGCTGATTCCAGTCGGACCATCACGCTCGATTCCGGCGACGACGATAGGGTCGTGTTCTCGTTCGACGTCCCAGGCGCTTCCATTCGGATCCAGTGGATTCGGGGGTCGAAGACCATCCTCGACCTGTTTCGAGAAGGTGCGACGCTCGTCCGGCTCGAATCCGGCCATGGACGTCAGCTGATCACCGCCGCCTTCCATTCGGAGTCACTGGCCGGCGAGCTGTCGATCCAGATTTGGCCCGAAGTGGCGATCGCCGATCGGCTCCTGGTGCGGTGATGCGCTCAGCCGGCACCACCTGACGACTGTCCCGTCGCCGGGGAGGCCCTTCCGGACGCCCGTTCCGGCAGGGCCTCCCTCGCGTCCGGGGCAGCACCGACGGCCGTCCCGCCGACAGCCACCGGGTGTACCTCCAGCGCCGGCCGGCACCGATCAGGGGGCCCGGCGCTGGAGGTTCGTCGACAGCCCGGCGTGTGCGCTATGGGTGCACGCCCCCCACGCGCGCCTCACCCCAGGATGCGCGGGAGGGTGACCCGCACCCATTCCTCCGGCTGCGACAGATGCGGAGCGTGACCGGCGCCCGCGTACAGGTGCCGCTCCGCCTTCGGCAGCGCGAGATCGATCATGTCCAGCACCTCGCCGTACATCGGCGCGTTGTCATCGCTCTGCGTGAGCAGCGCGGGCTCGGTGAAACGGGACAGCGCGGTCAGGTCGAGGTCCAGCGCGTCCGGGTCCCGCAGCTCGTCCAGGTACGTCGGGGCGTTGCGGATGTAGGTGTGCCGGATCGGCGCGGGCAGCTGGGCCCACGCCCCCGGGCCGAAGGCGAGCGTCTCCACGAACAGCTCCGCCGCGGCCGCCGACTCCGCCTGTTCCAGCAGCTCCCGCACGTCGGCGATCCGGCCGGCGAACGCGGTGGCGATGGGCCGCAGGTCCGGGTCGGCCAGCAGCATCGACGTCCCGGGCGGCTCGTGCACGGCGACGCCGCGCACCAGGTCCGGGCGGGCGGCGGCGAGGCGCAGCGTGATCAGCGAGCCGTAGGAGTCCCCGCAGACGAAGACGGGGGCGAGACCGAGGCCCTGGATCAGCCCGGCGAGGTCGGCCGCGTCCTCGTGGACCGAGCCCTGGGTGAGCAGGTCGTCGCTGCGGCTGTGCCCGCGCCGGTCGTAGGCGACCACGGTGGCCTGCTCGGCCAGGCCGGGCACCACCCGCGCCCAGCTGTCGGCGTCGCTCCAGGACCCGTGGACCAGCACCACGCCCGGCCCGGCACCCCGGGCCTCGTAGTACAGCGACACCCCGTTCACCTGTATCTCGGCCATCGCGAGCCTCCCGACCGCGGTCGTGCTCCAGCCCCTCTCCGACAAGCCTGACACACCCGTGTGGGCACCGGTCGGATCAGCGGACCGAACACCGTGCCCCGACCGGGAGACGGTGACGGAGCGCTGTTCCCGCCCTGCGGTGGCCCCTCCCCGGGTCCCACCGCCGCAGCTCTCACCGAGGGTGACGGGCACCGGGCGACCGGGCCCCGGCCGCCACCGGCGACCGGTCGGCGAGGAGCAGGGCCGGCGGGCCGCCCTGGAGGAGCAACCGCCCCTCGCCGACGGCGGCGAGGGCGTCCGCCGTCGACCACCACATCCGCTCGAACCCGCCCTCACCGGGCACCGGCTTCTGCGGGCCGACGGTCAGCCACGGGCCTCGAAGAGGTGGAGCCGCGCCGTGGAGCCCGGCACCATGGCGTACGAGCCGAGCGGGCGCCACGCTTCGGCGGTGATCCCGGCTTCCTCGCGAAGCTCACGCCTCGCGCACCCCTCGGGGGTCTCCCCACGCTCCTGGCGCCCGCCGGAGAAGAACAGGTACGCGCCACCGTGCAGAGGAGACGGGCGACGACGACCGCCGCGTCCCGGGTGGGCAGCTGCGTGTCGGACATGCACGGCTCCACGGGCTACCCCCTCTCCTGGTGGCGGCGGTCGAGGAGGGTGTCCGACCAGGTGACGCCCCGCATCAGGGCGGCGGCGAGGGTCGTCCACCAGACAACACGGGCGGTGGCGGGCTCACCGGGGCCGACCAGGGCCGCGGCGACGAAGGCGAGCCCGAGGCTGATGACGAACACGACTGCCACGGCGACGAGTTCGGCGGTCGAGGGGCGGTTGGCGGGGCGATCGGCGGAGCCGGCTCGCGGGACCGGATGACCTTCGCGCGAGGCGTGATCACGTCCGGTGAGGATGCGGCGGCGGTGCTTGGGACAGCGGCGGTGCTTCGCTCGGCAGTGCATGGTGCTCAATTCCTGAGAAGGGGAGGAGGATCGGCGTCCGCGAGCAGGACGCGCACCCAGACGCGCTTGCCCGCTCCGCGACGCACGACCACGCCGAAGTCGAAGGCCAGCTCCCGGACCAGCTCGATCCCGCGCCCGCCCTCGTTGAAGCGGCGCGGCCGCCGCTCCTGGAGCGGCAGGTCGTAACGCGGGTCCCACACCTCCAGGCGGCAATCGCCGCCGAACTCCTGGAGGTAGAGCCGGACTTCGCCGTGGCCCTGGCAGGCGTGCACCACGGCGTTGGTGACGAGTTCCGAGGTGATCAGGACGAGATCGTCGACGCGCTCGCCCTGCCACCCCCACTCGGTGAGTCGTTGACGGACCTGATGGCGAGCCGTCCGCACCGAGCCCGCGTGCTCGGTGAGGGCTGCTTCCCAGGTCTGGAGGACAGGTCTGCTCAAAGTGGACATAGTTCGCCCCTTCGCATCTCAACACCCCGTCAGGAGCGTGTTCGTGCGGTCACGTTGAGTGTGGGGGATGCGAATTCGAAACCGCAACCGCAATGCTCGAAGAAATTAATTGATCTTGAAATGGACTTGAGTCCGCACCCTCCATCTGGTGAGACTGGTCGCCCACACCCGAACGGAGGGGCGCGACTTGAGCAAGGACCTGTCAGCGATCAGGCAGATCCGCCTCGGCGATGAACTGCGCGCCTGGCGGCTGGAGAACAACAAGACGTTGACCGGCATGACGACTGGCCTGAAGGGATGGAGCCCCGGTCGGCTCAGCAGGATCGAACGGGCCCAGCAACAGATCACGGCCGCCGACCTGGCCACACTGTTGGACCACGTCGGCGTCACGGGCCAGGAGAGGGAAGACTTCGAGAACCTCCTTGGCGCAGGACCGCCCAAGCAGTGGTGGCGCGATCTCGACTACGCCGAGGCCATCACCCCGGCCTTCGCCGAGTACCTTGCTCTCGAAGCCGACGCGTCGCACATACTGAACTACTTCCCTTCGGCCTTCCCCGGCCTGGTTCAGACGGAGCGCTACGCAAAGGAGATGATCGCCGCCGGGCTTGACTCTCCGAATGAGGAACGCGTCGAGGCGGGAGCGGAGGTCCGGATCCTTCGCCAACGTCGCCTGACGCAGGATCCGGTGCTGACGTTCGAAGCCTATTTCGGCGAAGTCGCCCTTCTCGTGGCCGGCGATCGAGCAACCCTGACCGAGCAGATCCGACACACGATCAAGGTCGCCCGCTACCCCAACGTCGCCCTGTGCATGGTGCCTCTGAGCGCGGGGCGCCCCGGCATCCTCTCGTCCGGAATCACCCTGATGCGCTTCCCTGACGACCCCGAAAACGGTTTCGTATTCATCGAGGCCGTCGGCGGTATGCTCCCGCGTAGAACGGGACGTGACGTACGACGGGCCGAGCGAGTCATCGGCCGAGTCAAGCGGCACGCGCTGTCTCCGGAGGACACCATCGCCGCCCTTGAACGTAAGTTGGAAGAGCTGACGTGAGCGAGAAGCACAACCCCTACGACCACGATCCCGCCACCGCCGCCTGGGTCAAGTCCCCTTTCTCCGGTGACGGCAACGGGGATTGCGTGATCATCGCCCGCTTCCCCAACGGCGACGTCTGGCTCGGCGACGACAAGGACCTCACCCGCCCCCACCTCGCCTTCGACCAGGCCGAGTGGAGCGCCTTCGTGAAGGCCGTCGAAGCCCACTCCCCCAACTTCACCGCCTGACAGAGGTCCCAGGCCCTGCCCACCCGGGCAGGGCCTGAACCCGCGCCGCCGGCGAACGCTCCCTCCTCCGCTAGCTGTATTGACCCGCAGGGTTGTTCACGCGGGTGATCGGGGGTTGTCCTCCGAGTGCGGTGTGGCTGCGATGGTAGTTGTAGGCGTGGA
>NZ_JBVHVO010000035.1:0-7833 GCF_055564815.1 Kitasatospora sp. NPDC028961
CCCCCCCCCCCCCCCCCCCCCCCCCCCCCCCCCCCCCCCCCCCCCCCCCCCCCCCCCCCCCCCCCCCCCCCCCCCCCCCCCCCCCCCCCCCCGCCGCGTGTCCGGACCAGGTCCTCCCCGAAAGGGTGGTCGCCGCGGCAGGCGGCCGTGCTGGGACGGCTCCCCGGGGAGGGGAACGCCGGCCCGCCGCACCGGTGCGGCTCGGGCGTCGCCCGAATGATCGCCTGGAGTGGCAGTCGGCGTAATGCGGGCCAGGCTTGAACCGGGCAGATCCGTTTGCTTCCTTCGCCCGCCCGGCCCGGCGCCGGCCCGTTCCCCCGATCCAGGAGACCTCGATGTCCCGCCCCCTGACCATAACCCTGCCTGTCTCGGGGTCGGGTTCCGTACCCGACACCGCCGCCCCCGACCTCACCCCCGTTCCCCTGCGGGTGAACCAGCCGTCCCCCGTCCCGCTCGGCGGCGACCTCGCGGCGGCGATGATGAGCGCGGCGGCCAGCCGCCCGGTGGAGGAAGTCGCCGATCTGCTCTGCCACCTGAACCCGGCCCACACACCGACCCTGGCCCCGGTCCTCCACGGAGCGGTCGCCGCCCGCCCGGTCGAGGACTTGGTCCGCCTCCTGATCCTCCTGAGACCCCGCGACAGCACCGGCGCCGACCAGATCCTGCGCGCCGCCGTCCTCACCAGACCCACGGGCGACGTCGCCCACCTCACCGCCCTGCTCGCGGCCGAAGCCGACAGCGGCATCCAGGCGGCCCTGCACGCGGCCGCGTCGCTGCGCCCGGTGGCCGATGTCGCCCACCTCGTCCAACTGCTCCGGCCCGCCCCGGTCGCGGACCGGCCGGCCGGGCCCTCGACGAGCGGTGACGACACGGAACCCCTGGCGGCCGCCACGGAGCAGGCGCCCCCCGACGCCGCCGCTCTGCCGCCGGCGCGGGTGCTGTCGAGGGCACGGCCCCGCGAGGAGCGCCCGCCGCTCCGGTGGCCCACCGCCGCGGCCCTGGTGATGACGGGTGCGCTCCATGTGCCGCTGGTGGCCGCCCTCTGGGGCCAGAACCCGGACGTCTCGGTGGTCGCCGCCCTCAGCGCCCTGTGCCTGCTCCTCGCCGTCCCGCTCGGCGTGCGCGGCACGCCGTGGACGTGGATCGCCGGCGTCGTGCCGGCCGCGGCCGCGTTCGCCGGCTACCTGCTGTTCGACACCATGGTCCCCGTGCGGGTGGCGGTCGGCATCATCGAGTGGCAGGGCCGGTTCGGGCCGGCCGCGCTCGCCTGCGAGGCCGCCGTCCTCGTGCTGACGCTCACCCACGCGCTCACCCCCCGGCGTCGCCGTACAAGCGTCGGCGCCGGCCGCCGGGCCGTCCGTCGTACCTGACACCCGTGGCGGGCCGCGCGGGCGCGTGATCCGCTCGCCGTCGCGGCCCGGTGGCGCCGCCGCCCGGTGGGCGGCTCGTCCCGGATCGGCGCCCGGCCGCGGTGACCGCGCCCCGGCCCACACCCCTGTCGGGGGCGTGGGCCGGGGCGGGTGTGTGGGGGAGCGGCCTCAGGCCCGGGGACGCGGCCGCGCCGCCCTCCGGCCGGTGACGGTCGGTGATGGCCGGAGGGCGGCGCGGGGGTGGCCGGTCCGTCAGGTGGCGATGGTGGCGACGGGCTCCAGACCGTAGCTGCGGGCGTAGCCGTTCTCGGTGCCGACGAGAAGGTCGACGACCTCGAAGTAGCGGTCCCAGAACGGGGTTTCGCGCAGTGCGTCGATGAGCAGCTGGTAGGCGTGGTGGCTGTCGGCCTCCCACACCCAGACGTCGGTGACGCGCGCGGAGTAGAACTCCGTGTCGTAGAAGCGGGACCGGACGCCGGTGGTCCTGGCCTCGATCGCGGGCAGGACCTGGGTGGTGAAGGCCTCGACGCGTTGCGGGACGGTCAGCGCGAGCCACTCGGGGGTGGTCTTGACGAGCATGAACGCCGTGACCGGCGGTTCGGTGACTTCAGCGGACATCGGGGTGCCTCCAGAGCGGCAGGTGGTCTCGGTGCGTCGCGCCACCGGGTGCCCCGGCGGCGGACGGTGGGCCTCGGGAGAGGCCGGCGGGGCCTCAGGAGAGGACAGCGGGCTTGAGGGTCCGGGCGCACCACTGCTCGAAGCCGGTGGGCGAGACGGTGTCCGGAGTACGGACGACACCGGCGTCCAGGCCCTGGTCCTTGGCCCGCTTCATGTCGACGATGCCCCGGACGAACGCCTCGTTGAGGCCGTAGTGGACGAGGGTGGTGTACAGGTCGTCGAAGGCCTGGCGCTCGTAGCGGACCGGGCGGCCGAACTGCTCGGTCATGATGCGGGCCAGGTCGTTGGGGGACAGGTCCTGCGGCCCGAGGACGGGCACGCTGCCGCTGCCGGTCCACGAGCGGTCCAGCAGCAGACCGGCGGCGACGGCCGCGATGTCGGCGGCGGCGACCCACGGGGCCTTGCGGTCGGCGTCGACGACGTCGGTGAAGACGCCGGTCTCGCGGATCGAGTCGGCCTCCTCCAGCAGGTTCTCGAAGAAGGACGGGTTGGCCAGGGCCCGGTAGGCGACGCCGCTGTGGGCGATGAGGTCGTCCAGCGCGAGCGAGGCGGTGACCAGGCCGGCCCGGTCGGCGAGCGGGGTGCCGCGGCCGAGCGCCGAGACGCCCACCACATGGCCGACGCCGTGGTCGGCGAGCGCCCGCACGGCGGGTCCGCTGAAGCCGCTGTAGGCGTCGTAGGGGGTCAGGGAGGCGTCGGGCGGGGCGAGCCAGAAGACGGCGTCCGCGCCCCGGAAGGCCCGGTCGACGACCTCGGCGTCCCCGTGCGAGCCGACGATCACCTCCACGCGCCCGCGCGCCGCGTCCGGAAGCCGGGCGGGGTCTCGCACGACGACGCGCAGTTCCTCGCCCGCGGCGGGGGCGGACTCCAGGAGCCGGGACAGCAGCGGACGGCCGATGTTGCCGGTGGGAGCGGTAATGACGATCATGAAAACCTCGTGGTTCGTGCCGGTCGGTAGGCCCCCATCCTGCTGAGGACTCCAGTGCTGCCACAATGGGAACTTCGGCACACAATCATTGACTGAAATGGAATGATGCTGGTGAGCAGCCCGGATCCGGTCCTCGACGCCAATCTCGCCGTCGCGTTGGACGCCCTGCTGGCCGAGCACAGCGTGACCCGCGCCGCCGCCCGGCTGCACACCTCGCCCGCCGCCATGAGCCGCACGCTGGCCCGTCTGCGCCGCACGCTGCAGGATCCGCTGCTGGTCCGGGCCGGCCAGACCATGGTCCCCACCCCGCGCGCCCAGGCCCTGCGCGAGGAGGCCGCGGCCGTGGTGCAGCGCCTCGGAGCCCTGCTCAGCCCCGGGGTCGGCGTCGACCCCGCCACCCTGCGCACCACCTTCACCCTCCAGGCGGCCGACCTGGTCGGCGCGGCCCTGGCCCCCGGGCTGCTGCGCCTGGCCGAGCGGGAGGCCCCGGGAGTCTCGTTCCGGCTCCTGGCCGAGGAGTTGGAGGCCGGCCCGGCCCTTCGCGACGGCCGGATCGACCTGGAGGTCGGGTCCATCGACCACGTGGACCCCGAGACCAGGGTCGAGGAACTGGTGGGCCTGCGAATGGTCGCGGCCGTCCGGCCCGGCCATCCGCTGACCGAAGGACCCCTGACCGCGGCTCGGCTCGCCGCCGCCCCGCACGTCGCGGTCAGCCGCCGGGGCCGGTTCACCGGCCCCCTCGACACCGCCCTGGCCGAGCAGGACCTCCAGCGGCGGGTCGGCGTCGTCCTCCCCAGCCACCTGGCCGCCATGACCCTCGCCGCCCGCAGTGACGTCGTCTGCCTCGTACCGGCCGCACTCCCCGGTGCCGCGCCCTCGCCCCTCACCGACGACGCGCTCGCCCTCGGCTTGCGCCTGCTGGACATCCCGCTGGCACTGCCGCCCGTGACGATCGGCATGGCGTGGCACCCGCGCCACGCGGCCGACCGGGCCCACCACTGGCTGCGCGACGCCGTCCGCCGGACCTTGGGCCCACCCGCGAACCCCGCTGCTACCGGAGAGACCGTCGGCCGTCCGCGTACGCGTCGGCCATCGGTGGCCGGGGGGGCGTGCCACCCCGGCCACGCCCGACGCATGGCAGCCGGGCAGGGCGGGCCCAGGGCCGCCACCGGGGGGATGGCGGCGGTCCTGGGAACCGCACGGGCGTCGCGCGCTGACCCCGACCGACCCGGGGGGATGGCCCGGTCGGGAGGTGCGACGCCCTGACGCTCTTCTGACCCCGATCACGTCGGGCAAACCCCGTCGGCCGACCGAGTTCGACCCCGCCCCGTCACGGTCCGGCCGGCCTCCTGCCCCCCGCGCCGGGGGCCGTCGTCGGCGCACGGTCCGCTTCGTCGCCCGGCGGCCCGGGGCAGATCCCGGCCCGCGACTCCGGCGGCGTCGGCATCAACGGTACTCAGCCGCACGCTGGACACGCCGGTCGGTCGCTCCGGGCCCACAGCCTGCCTGACCAGTACGATCGGCGCCGGTGAAGCGGTGCGGGGCGGAGCCACGGACGGCGCCCGCCGAGGACCCGCCTCCGTCGCCGGAGCCGCGCGCGAAAACCAGTGCACGGCACGCCCGCCGGTCGAGCCGCTGCGCGCCGCTTCGGGGGCGTGACCTCGCCCTTCGCGCGGAACGCCCCAAGCCCCTGCCGTCCGCCCGTGCCCCTGGGAAGGAATCCGCCATGACCTACGCCGTGGACTTCGGCACCGTATCGACCGTCGGTCTGGAGTCGTCGCCCGTCGCGGACGCACTCGCCGGCCTGCGGGCGAACGAGGCCCGCTACTTCAAGAACAAGTACGACCACGTCTTCACCGTGGAACCCGCGGACCAGGCCGCGGAGGTCGTCGACTGGGTGCACCGGATCCTGCGGGAGGAACGCGAGATCGTCATCGCGTCCAGGCCCCTGGAGGCCACGTCCTTCCAGGTCGAGGACATCCGGATGGCCTACGTCTTCTACGAGAGCGGACTCTCGGTCAACGTGATGTACACCGTCGACGACGCCGGGAAGCGAGCGGTCGGGTTCAAGCTCTCGGACGGGATGGACGTCCCGGAGGAGCTCGCCCAGCGGTTCAAGTTCGCCCGCCAGAAGTCGAAGCTCGCCGGGACGATCCGGGGATCGTACTTCGTCATCAAGAACGAGTACTGAGCCGGCGCCCGAGCCGGAAAGGGATCTTGCGGAACCCGGCGCGGGGCCGGAGGCCTGCCGCTGTGGGCGCACCTCGTGAGCGGCGGTCGCCGGCCGGCCTGCCCGGCGGCCGCTGCCGGCGTCGCCGGGGTGGGGCCCCGGGGAGCTATGCGGACCGCGAAGCGCTGTGCCGGGGGCACGCGCAGGGCGGCCAGGTGCTCCTGGCGAGCGGCACCGGGGCCACGGGCGCGTACTCGTCCCGCCGCTCGACGGCGTCCAGCGGCCGCCCGTCGGCGTCCACCCGGTACGTGCGGATCCACATCCGCCCCGTCGTCCGGCCGGACCTCGCCGCGGGCCTCCCGCCGCGGGCCGGGCCGTCGCCGGTACTGCTGACCATGGAACCCTCCTCTGACTGCCTCGGCCTTGAGTTCAACAAGTGGACGAACAAACTGTTCGATTGGCCTCTGCCTCCTTGAAGGTACGCCAGGGCCCGCCGATTCCGAAGGATTCCGCAGCACCTTCTCTGTCGATCATTCGACTCATGAAGCAAGCCGCCGCCGAGGGTGAGGGAGCGGACACGGCAGGTGAGAGCGCGGCCCGGCCGAGTCCCGCGGCCCGTCCGCCGCGCCGGGTGCGGACGGTCGGCTGGGCCGCGACCGGGCCGCAGCCCACCCGGCGGCTGTCAGGAGGTGCGGACGAGGGTGTCGTCCACGGTAAAGGTGGTCTGGAGCGAAGGGTCCTCGGTACCGGTGAACGTGACCGTCACGGTCCGGCCGGCGAACGCGGACAGGTCGTAGCCGCGCAGGGTGTAGCCGGGAGCGGCGTCGAGGTTGCTGAAGGCGGCCGGCGTGGCGCCGTCGGCCGACACCGTCAGCCAGTCGTACGCGGTCGCCCCGGACTCGGCGGTGCCGACGTGCAGGTAGAAGCCGAGGGTGGTACTCGGCATGTGCGGGCCGTCCCCGAATCGGCATCGCGGCAGCCGGGTTGGGGTTAGCCTGTCGATATGGTTGCAAACTACAAAGAAGAAGTGGCCATGTACGACGCGGAGTTCGTCAGCGCCCCCGCGCTGATCCTCCGGTCCCTCGCCCGCGACCCCGATCGGCCGGCCGTCACCACCGCCGACGGTGCCACGATCACCGCGGGCGAACTGGTCGACGCCACCTACCGCCTGGCCCAGGAACTCCTCGCCCGGGGCGTCACCCGGGGCTCGACCGTCTCGCTGCTCACCGGCAACACACCCGAGGCGCTCAGCGCCCGTTACGCCGCCGGACTCGCCGGCGCCCGGCTGGTCAACCTGTACGACGGCATGAGCGCCCCGGTGCTCGCCGAGATCGTCACGAGCGTCGACACCGCCGTCCTCCTCGTGGATGCCGAACGGTACGCGACCGCACCCGAGTTGCTCGCCCTGGCCGACGTACCGACCGTGCTGACCCTGGGCCCCGGCCCGGGGTCGATCGGCGAGGACGTGATCGCCGCCGCCGCCCGCCGGCCCGCCGAGCCCCCGGCCGTGCGGGTCGGCCCGGACGACGACCTGGGCATCCGGCACACCGGTGGTACCACGGGCATCCCGAAGGGCATCCTCAGCCTGCACGGCCCCTACCGCAGGGTCTTCGACGTCCCGTTCGGCCCGCAGGGTGACAAGCGCCGCCTCCTCGCGGCCACCTCGCTGGCCCATCTCGCGGGCGTGCTGGCCGATCTGACGCTGTACCACGGCGGCTCGGTGTTCCTGCAGCGCTCCTTCGACCCCGGGGAGGTGCTGGCCGCCGTCGAGCGCGAACGCATCACCGATCTGTGGGTCCTGCCACCGCTGCTCTACCGGCTGCTGGACCACCCGGCGATCACCGGCACCGACCTGTCCAGCCTGGAGCGGATCCTGTACGGCGGCTGCGTCGCCTCACCGACCCGGGTCCGCGAGGCGATCAAGGTGTTCGGGCCGATCCTGGCGAGCGGCTACGGGATGTCGGAGGCGCAGAACATCGCCGCCCTCGGCCCGCACGAGCACGACCGGGTCGGGCACGGCGGCCGGCTCTCCGTCGGCCGCCCCCTCCCGGGCGTCGAGGTGGCGATCCGCTCCGGCGACGGCACCGAGCTGCCGGCCGGTGAGCTGGGCGAGATCCACGTCCGCTCGCGCACCCTCATGGCGGGGTACTGGAAGCGGCCCGACCTCACCGCCGAGGTGCTGCGCGAGGGCTGGCTGAACACCGGCGACATCGGCCACCTCGACCAGGACGGCTTCCTCTACCTGGCCGACCGCCTCACCGACAAGATCATCGTGGTCGGCGGGCACGTCTACCCCTCCGAGCTGGAGGACCTGCTCCTCACCCACCCGGCCGTCGCCGAGTGCGTCGTCCTCGGCCTGCGCGACGCCCAGCAGGCCGAACACGTCCACGCCGTGGTCGTCCCCGCCCCGGGACACCACCCGGAGCTGGACGAGATCCGGGCCTTCGTCACCGCCCGCCAGGGCCGCATCTACGCCCCGGAGGCCCTGCACCTGGTGTCCGAGATCCCGCTCACCCCCGTGGGCAAGCCGGACAGGAAGCGCCTGCGCGACACCATCCCGGGCTGACCGGGCCCGGGGGGGGGGGGGGGGGGGGCGGGGGGGGGGGGGGGGACGCCCCGGCGGGTGGTATTGCCTTTGCTCCGTCGCGGCGAACAAGGGGGAGGAGGGGGGGGGGGGAAGGGGGTGG
>NZ_JBVHVO010000035.1:7843-25556 GCF_055564815.1 Kitasatospora sp. NPDC028961
TAGGGTGACTATACAAGACACACAACCCCCCCCCCCCCCCCCCCCTCTCCCCCCCCCCCCCTCCTCCCCCCCCCCCCCCCCCCACACCCCCCCCCCCCCCCCCCGGGGCGGTGCCCGCGTCCGCGGTCCCGGCGAGACGATCGAGGGTCGGCGCGGGGTGTCAGCGGGCGCTGCCCGGGTTCCGGTCGCCGTCGGCGCCTTCGAGCATGAGGGTGGTCTCCTCGATGCGGCGGAAGCGGCCGTCGGGGGCGAGTTCGGCGAAGGCGTAGACCTCGGTGCGGAGGACGGAGCCGTCGGCCTTGACGATCTCCATGGTGTGGCGGTCGGAGTACCGGTCGCCGTCGTCGAGCTCGTCGTGGACCTCGACGGAGCCGCCGGTCACGACCGTGCGCAGCGCACGCGATTCCCTGGGGGGATGAAACGGCCGCCGGGGTTACCAGTTCGCCCAGGGGAGGTTCCAGCCACCCAGGCCGTTGTCGGGCGTCACGGTCTTCTCCTTGGTGTTCACGACCGTGACCACGTCGCCGATCAGGGAGTTGTTGAAGAACGCCCCCGCGACGGAGGTGTCGCTGCCGCCCTCCACGTCCTTGAGCGAGACGCAGCCGTGGCTGGTGTTCGCCTTGCCGAACGGGTCGCCCTTGTACCAGTAGTTGCCGTGGAGGTAGGTGCCGCTGCTGGTGAGCCGCATCGCGTGCGGGGCGGCGGGGATGTCGTACTCGTCGCCGAGGCCGACCGTCCGGGAGTTCATGTGGGTGACCTTCTCCTTGGACATGATCACCATGGTGCCGCCCCACGAGGGGTGCTTGTCGTCGCCGAGCGTGGCGGGCACGGTGGTGCTCCTGCCGTCCCGGACGGTCGTCAATGTGTGGGCGGCCGAGTCGGCCGTGGAGACCTGGGAGCGGCCGACGGTGAACGGTTCGTCCTTGTCCACGTCGCCGTAGACGCCGGGCGAGACCTCGACGCTCTTCAGCCGGTAGTGGATCGTCACCTTGGTACCGGGCTTCCAGTAGTCGGCGGGGCGGAAGTCCAGCCGGTCGTCGCCGAACCAGTGCCCCTTCACCTCGGTGCCGTTGTCGGTCTCGAAGGTGATGCCCTTGGCGACGGCGTCCTTGTTCGTGATCTTCTTGCTGAACTCCACCTTGACGATCATGCCCACGCCGTAGGTCTGGCCGTCGGCGATGTTGTCGTTGGTGGAGACCTGCTTGTCGGGCGTGCGGGTGGTGAAGGTGCTCGTGGAGGCGGCCGCGAGGCCGTCGGCGTCCAGCGCCTGGGCGTTCACGGTGTACGCGGTGCCGGGGGCGAGTGCGGCGGCGGGCTTCCAGCCGGTGCCGTCCGCACTGATCGAGCCGGGGACGGGCTTGCCGTTCTTGTCGGTCACGTCGACGTTGGTGAGCCTGCCGTGGGAGACGGACACCTGGAGCGCGTCCGGTGCGACGCCCCGGGCGCCGTCCTTCGGCGCGACGTCCAGCACGGCGGCCGAGGTCTTGGGCAGGGCCGTGGCCGTGGCCGTGGCCGCCGGCCCGTCGGCGGCGGCGGTGCCCGCTGCCCGGGGGGCCTCGTCGCCCTTGCCCCCGTCGTCGCCGCAGGCCGCGGTCAGCAGCAGGATGCCGCCCATCGTCAGCGCCACCGCGCCGCGGTTGAAACGGTCGCCGGGGCGTATCGCGGTCCGGGGTGCCTGAACAGTGCTCACTTGTGCTCCTCTTCGGTGTTCGCCGGAAGCTTCTCGGCCGCTTCGTCCCAGCCGCAACGGCAGCCGGGCGATCTGGGACGCGGGGACGGCTTTACCGGCTTTGAGCTGGGGGGACGTAACCTTCCTGGGACGCGTCCACGGGACGGCGCAACGGCGAGACCGGCCTCGGGAACCGTGGGACGGTGAGCGGCGTGCTTCTCTTCCGGAGATCGCTTCACGGCGATCCGGCCGCGGCGGGGCGCCACAGCGCCGAGTCCGACCGCCGGAAGCGGCCGGAGACCGTACGGCGCGAGCGCAGCGGACAGGGAAGAGCAGGGCGGAGGAACGGTGGCGGAGGGGTTGGGGGAGATGGGGGAGCGGGACGAGCTCGCCCGGCTGCTCGGGGAGCTGAAGAGCCGCTCGGGGCTCAGCTACGGGGCGCTGGCGAAGAGGCTGCATCTGAGCACCTCGACGCTCCACCGTTACTGCACCGGCGACGTGGTACCGACGGAGTTCGCCCCGCTGGACCTCCTCGCGCGGCTGTGCAGGGCGACGCCGGGGGAACTCGTCGAGCTGTACCGACTGTGGGTCATCGTCCACGCGGCGCGGGGGAGCAGGACGTCACCGGAGTCCGGACCGGCGGATCCGGCGGAGACTCGGACGGAAGCGACGACCTCGGTCGCTCCGGTGGCACCGGTGACCTCGGTGACGCCGGAGGCCCCGGTGATCTCCGCGACGCCGGAGGCTCCGGACCCGGGACGTGCCGTCGAGGTGGGGCCGGTGGTCGCCGACCGCGTCGGACCGGACCCGGTTCCCGGGGCCGCGCAGCGGCTCAGGCGGGTCCGCCGGCGGGGAATCCTGGCCGCGGTGACGGTCACCGCGGTGCTGGCCGCCGTCGGGGCCGTCGCCACGGGGCTGAAGTCGTCCGCGGGCTCCCCGGCCCCGGGCGCTGACGACTCGCCGTCCGCCTCGGCCCCGGTCTCCGCCCCTGCCTCCCCGTCCGCCGGAGCGGGTCCGGGCTCGCCGGGGCCGACCGGCGGGGCGGACACGAGCCCCCCGTTCACGGTCTCGGTCCGGCCGTCCGGCCGGGACAGCGCCTGCGACCAGTACCTGGTGGACCGCCCGCCGTCCGAGGTCCCCCGCCCGCCCGAGCTGCCGGACGTGGCGGGCTGGGTCTCCCGGGTCGGCGCGGTTCCCGGTCACTACCAGTCGATCGAGGTCGTCGTGCAGGGCACCGGCAAGGACACCGTGGTGCTCTCGAAGCTCAACGTCCGGGTCGTCCGGATCGGGCCTCCCCTCGCCTGGAACGCCTACTCCATGGGCGAGGGCTGCGGCAGCGGAGTCGACGTCCACTCCTACGACCTCGATCTGGACGCGGCCCGCCCGTGGGCGGTGGTGACCGAGGGCAGCACCGGTCTGCCGGTCAAGGTGAGCGAGAGCGACCCGGAGGTCATCGAGGTCTCCGCCGAGACCACCTCGCACGAGGTGAGCTGGTACCTCGAACTGGAGTGGTCGAGCGGCGACCGGAAGGGGACGGTCCCGGTCGACCTGGGCCACGGCACGCCGTTTCGCACCAGCGCGGTGAAGGGCCGGCCGCTGTTCGTCTACCCGATCGGCGGGCACGCCTGGGAGCCGAGTCCGTTCCAGCAGTGACGGCGGCCCGGTGCGCCGCGTACGGCGGGCAGCGGGGAGTCTGAGCCGGCTGGGCATGGGGCCGGGGGCGTGGGGCAGACGGCCGGTGTCCGTTCCGGAACCCCTGGGAGGCGCACATGACCGTGAACCTCGTGCTGTTGCTCGGCCCGCTGGTGCTGGCGGCGATCCTGGCCGCCACGGCTCCGTCTCCGGCGCACCACCACCGGCGGCCACGGGCGGCGGTGGTCCGGGACGACCGGATCCGCAGGCCGAGGCACGCCAGGCCCTCCCGCCGGGGTGGTTCCGCCTGACAGCCGCTCGCTCCGGAGCCTGACGACGGCTCGCTCCGGCGCTCCCCACGCCCAGGGCGCGGTCGTACGCGCCGCGGACGTGGTCGACGCAGGGCGAGTGGCCCGACGAACCGCTGCGTGCGCTCGGACTCGCCGTCCCGGAGCCATCCCGGAGCCGTCGCGCGGAACCGTCCCGGAGCCGTCCCCGGCCCCGGGGCGGCCGGCCGCGCCCGCTCGGTGCCCCGTCCTCACACGATGGTGAAGATCTGGGTGAGGCCCGTGATCGCGAGGATGCGCAGGGTGTTCTCGGGCACGGCGGTCAGGGTCAGCTCGGCACCGGCAGCCTGGGTGTGGCGGCGGGCGGCGAGGAGGGCGGTGATGCCGCTGGAGTCGCAGAACTCCACGCCGGACAGGTCGATGACCAGGCACTGGCCGGGGAGCAGCGCGAGGTACTCCACGCGCGCGCGCAGGGTGGGAGCGTGTTCGTAGTCGAGGTCGCCGACGACCTGCAGAGCGGGGCCGGTGGGCGCGTCGCGGTGGGTGATGTTCAGTGGGTTCATCGCCGTGGGTTCGTCGTCGGGCGGATGGGGGACTCGGTGGCGGGGACGCCGAGGGCGAGCAGAGCGGTGTCGTCGTCCAGGCCGTCGCCGAAGCTCTTCAGCAGTGCGGTGAGGGCGCTGATCGTCTCGTCGGGTGGGGCGGGGGCGTGGTCGGCGGCGAACGCGAGCAGGGCGTCGTCGCCGAAGAGGCTTTCCCGGGTCGGGCCGGTGCGGGCCTCGGTGAGGCCGTCGGTGTAGAGGAGGATCGTCTCGCCGGGCGCCAGGGTGGTGCGGGCGGTGGTGAACGGGGCGTCGGGCAGGATACCGATGAGCAGGCCGCCCGGGGTGGGAAGGTACTCGGTGCTGCCGTCGGCGCGCAGGACGAGGGCAGGGGGGTGGCCGCCGGAGGCGATGCGCACGCCGACGCGGCCGTCGTCGTCGGCGGGTTCGACGACGCCGAAGACGGCGGTGCAGTAGCGCGGGTCGCCCGCGGCGGCGTAGTGCTCGTGCAGGACGGCGTTGAGGGTGGTCAGTGCCATGGCGGGTTCGGGGTCGTGCAGGGCCGCGGCGCGCAGGGTGTAGCGGGTGAGCGAGGTGAGGGAGGCGGCCTGGGGCCCCTTGCCGCACACGTCGCCGAGGAAGAACGCCCAGCGGCCGTCGTCGAGGGGGAACAGGTCGTAGAAGTCGCCGCCGAGCCGGTCGGGGGAGGCGGTGTGGTAGTAGGCGGCGGCCTCCAGCCCCGGTACGGCGGGCAGTGACGAGGGGACGAGGGACTTCTGCAGGACAGTGAGGGCCTCGGCCAACCGCTGCCGGTCGGCCTCGGCCTGCCGCAGGGCGGCTTCGGCCTGTGCCCGCGCGCGCTCGGCCTCGGCGCCGGCCCGCTCGGCCTCCGCCCGGGCCCGCTCCGCCGCCGCCTGGGCCCGCTCCGCCTCGGCGCGGGCCCGCTCGGCGTCCTGGCGGCGGTGCAGGAGTTCGGCCTCGTAGGCGCGCCGGTCGGACGCGTCGAAGACGGTGCTGCGGATCAGCAGCGGCTTCCCGCCGGTGCCGCGCTTGACCACGGAGGACACCAGCACCGGCAGGCGGCCCCTGGCCGCGGTCCTCATCTCCAGCGCGATGCCGTGCAGTTCGCCCTGCATCTGCAGCAGCGGCGCGAAGTGCGTCTCGTGGTACAGCTTTCCGCCGACGGTCAGGAGGTCGGCGAAGCGCATCCGGCCCACCACCTCCGCGCGTTCGAGGCCGAGCCAGTCGAGCAGGGTGGTGTTGATCTTGGCGATGGTGCCGTCCATCAGCGTCGACAGGTAGCCGCAGGGCGCGGACTCGTACAGGTCCTCGGCGCTGTCCTCCAGGAGTGCGCTGAAAGCGGCCGTCGTCGCGGCCTGATCGCCGGCTCCCGCCCGCTCCGGTCCGTCACCGGGGCGGGTCATCACCGGCGCTCCTCCAGGAAGGCCAGGATCGCTTCGGCGGTGGCCTCGGGCGCGCTCAGCTGCGGGCAGTGTCCGGTGGCGTCCAGGGTGACCAGGCGCGAGGAGGGGATCGCGGACCGCACGTACGCGCCGACCTCGCGGGGGGCGATCACGTCCTGGGAGCACTCCAGGACCAGGGTCGGCACCCGGACGCTCGCGAGGTCCCCGCGGCTGTCGGTGAGGAAGGTGGTCCGGGCGAAGACCCGGGCGATGTCCGGGTCCGTGGCGCAGAAGCTGTTCGTCAGCTCCTGCCCCAGCTCCGGCCGCTCCGGGGTTCCCATGATCACCGGTGCCATGGCGGAGGACCAGCCCAGGTAGTTCGACTCCAGGGAGGTCAGCAGTTCCTCGATGTCCTCCGTGCTGAAGCCGCCCCGGTAGCCCTCCCCGTCGATGTAGCACGGTGAGGGGGCCACCATCACCAGCGCGCCGATCCGCTGCGGTGCCGCCTCGGCGGCCAGGACCCCCACCATCGCGCTGACCGAGTGCCCGACGAAGACCGCGTCGCGCAGGTCCAGCTCCTCGCACACCTCCACCACGTCCTGTGCGTAGCCCCGGAGCGAGGAGTACCGCTCCTCGCTCCAGGTCGAGAGGTCGGACCCACCGGAGCCGACGTAGTCGAACAGCACCACCCGGTACCGCTCTGCCAGGGCCGGCACGATCAGGCGCCACATGTTCTGGTCGCAGCCGAACCCGTGCGCCAGCACGACCACCGGCCCGTCGGCGGGGCCGGCGAATCTCACGTTGTTCCTGCGGCGAATGTCCATGCCACGCATCCTGCCACCTCGTCGGGGAGGTAACCGCGGTCGGCCCGATGAGAACGGCCCGCCCGGCCACCGCGCCGGCCGCGGGACCCGGCCGCCCCCACCCTTTCGTGGGGCCGGATACGTAGGGAATGTTCGCTCGGAATAGGTACCGGCCACCATGTATCCCGCACTGTTCCGTGGTGTCCAGTGGAGTCGGCGGTCCGCACAGGGTTCCTCCGAGATCACTGGCAGGTGAGTGGCATGTTCATTGGCAAGGGAAGGCCGGTAGATCCTGCGCGAACCGCGCTCTACCTCCGCTGCTACCCCCGCGACCCGGCCGGGACGGACTGCCGGCGCCAGGCCCTGGAACTGCTCGCGCGGGACCACGGGCTGCCGGAGCCCTGTACCTATCTGGATGACGGCCGCCGCCCGGCCGACGGCCTGCCGGGACTCGAACGGCTCGAAAGACACGTGGAGCAAGGCCGGATCGGGACCCTGCTCATACCGGGCCCGTTCGTCTTCTCGCTGAACGACCGCGAGGCCCGCGCGGTGCTGCACCGGCTGCACCGGCTCGGCTGCCGTGTGCTCGAACCGCCCGGCGGGGGAGCGGCCTTCGTACCGGTGACCTGCTCGTAGGCGGCCACCCGGTCGTAGGGGCGCGCCCGGCCGGGGGGCCCCGCGTCCCGACCCCGCCCACCCCTCCGCCCCGCTCCGCCGGGCCCCGCTCCGCCGGGCGGAGGGGTGGGCGTGGGCCGCGTTCGAGGGCCGTCCCCCCGGGCAGCGGGGACGGCCCTCGTCATGGGCGGCGCGGCGCCCGCGCGGCTCCGGCTACCCGCGCATGATGGCGGGTTCGTGGCGGCGCAGCAGCCGGCTGACCAGCACCCCGCAGAGCACCGAGAGGACGACCATCATGCCCAGGTCGAGCAGCAGGGTGCCGACGGAGTGGGTGAAGAGCGGGTCGTCGCTGAAGGTGGCCGGGAAGGCCGCGCCGAGGTCGAGCGTGGCGGCCATCGCGGCGAAGGCCCAGCGGGAGGGGACCAGCCAGGAGAGCTGGTTGAGCACCGGTGCGCCGTTCAGCTGGAGCAGCGCGCCGCAGAAGACGACCTGGACGATGGCGACCAGCACCAGCAGCGGCATGGTCACCTCCTCCTTCTTCACCAGCGCCGAGATCACCAGGCCCAGCATCATCGCGGTCACCGAGAGCAGGGCGACGGCGAGGGTGATTTCGAGCAGCGGAGGCAGCAGGACGCCCTCGGTGCCCGGTGGTCCGAGCTGCACCCCCGCCAGGGCGACCATGGTGAGGACCACCGACTGGACGACGGTGATGGTTCCGAGCACCACGATCTTCGAGCAGAGGTACGCGGATCTGGACAGGCCGACGGCTCTCTCGCGTTGGTAGATGCTGCGTTCCTTGACCAGTTCGCGCACCGCGTTGGCGGCGCCGATCAGTACGCCGCTGACGCAGAGGATGAGCAGGGTGTTGAGGGCGGTGGAGTCGTCGAGGCGGCTGCCGGCCAGGGCCCGGGTCAGGGCGCCCATGACGAACGGCAGGGCGATCATGACGGCGAGGAAGGTGCGGTCGGCGGAGAGCGCGGTGGCGTACCGCCGTACCAGGGTGGAGACCTGCTTGCTCCAGCCGCGCGGCTTGGGCTTGGGCAGGGGCGGCACCACGGCGGCCGCCGGAGCGGCGCCGCCGGGCTGCCCGGCCGGTCCGAGCTGCCCGGGCTGGGGCGGTCGTGCGGTCGCGCCCGCGATGTAGCGCTTGTACGGCGGCGAGGCGCGGTACTGGCCCGCCCAGTCGCGGTCGGTCTCGTTCTCGAACGCCTCGAAGGCCTCGGACCAGTGCTTGAACCCGAAGTGGTCGAGGGTCTCGCCGGGCGGCCCGTACCAGGCGAGGCGCCCGCCGGGGGCGAGCAGCAGCAGGCGGTCGCACAGGTCGAGGCTGAGCACGCTGTGGGTGACCACGACGATGGTGTGCCCGTCGTCGGCCAGGCCGCGCAGCATCTGCATCACCGAACGGTCCATGCCCGGGTCGAGGCCGCTGGTGGGCTCGTCGAGGAAGAGCAGGGACGGCTTGGTGAGCAGTTCGAGGGCGACGCTGACCCGTTTGCGCTGGCCGCCGGAGAGGGTGGAGATCACCTGGTCGGCGCGTTTGGTCAGACCGAGTTCGGTGATCACCTCCTCGACCCGGGCGGAGCGTTCGGCGGGGGCGGTGTCGCCGGGGAAGCGCAGCTCACCGGCGTAGCCGAGGGCCCGGCGGACGGTCAGCTGGGTGTGCAGGATGTCGTCCTGCGGCACGAGGCCGATGCGGTGCCGCAGTTCCGCGTAGTCGTGGTACAGGTCGCGGCCGTCGTAGCGCACGGTGCCGCGGTCGGCGGGGCGCAGGCCGGTGAGAGCGTTGAGCAGGGTGGACTTGCCGGCGCCGCTCGGACCGGCGACGGCGAGCAGGCAGTGCTGGCCGACCGGGAAGGAGACCTGGTCGAGCAGGACGCGGCCGTCGCCCACCTCGACGGTGAGGCCTTCGACGTCGAGGTCGATGTCGCCGGTGTCGACGAACTCCTGCAACTGGTCGCCGACCAGGCAGAAGGCGGAGTGGCCGATGCCGACGATGTCGGCGGGACCGACCAGGGCCTGCCGGATCGGCAGGCCGTTGAGGTAGGTGCCGTTGTGGCTGTCCAGGTCGGCGATCTCGTACCGGCCGTCGGAATGGGCGCGCAGTTCGGCGTGGTGCCGGGAGACGGACAGGTCACCGAGCACCAGGTCGTTGTCGGGCGCCCGGCCGATCCGGATCACCTTGGCGGGCAGCCGGCGGACGCTGGTCGGCGGCCGGTCCAGGCCGGTGATGGCGGTCAGCGCGGAGGGTTGCGGGTCCCTGACCACGGTCGGCTTGTGCAGGGCGCTCAGGGTGCAACAGGGGCCGTCGGAGGCGTTGCCGAACCGCAGGATGTACCCGGGGCCGACGTCCAGGTGCTGGACGCGGTGGCCCTGGCAGAAGGTGCCGTTGGTGGAGCCGGCGTCATCGAGCATCCAGTGGCCGTCGTCGACGTGCAGGACGGCGTGGTGCCAGGACACCCTCGGGTCGGCCAGCACGACATCGCTGGTGGGGTCACGCCCGACGGCATAGCTGTGCCCCGGGCTCATCACCTGCGAGTCACTGTCGGTCTCGATGAGGAGCTGCGGCGCGGTGAGCGCGAACTCTCGCTCTGCCATACCACCGATGCTAGACGAGTCGGCCCGATAGTTCCCCGGCCGGCCAGGCCCCCCGCGAGGCCGCGGACGTGGGGGCGGCGCTCGGCCACGGCGGGTGACGGCCGAGGTGCCGGTCACCCCCTCCGGGACCGGGACAGCGGCCCGCGTACGAGCCCGCCCGTGCCCCGGTCGGCCGCCCGGCGCGGACCGGCGCCGGAGGGCGGCTACGGTCCCGCTGGTGAAGACCTGGACGGAGCTCCCCGCCGAGACCGATGTCGAAGCCGTCGTCCGCCGCTCATCTTCGTCACGTCGATCGTGCTTTGGTTCAGGCCGCTCTGCTGCGAGACTGGGATCATGACCCCTGACCGTCGCAGCCTCGGGCTGCCCGCGTTCTCCGAGCCCGTCGCCGATGCCTCCGCCGTGCCCGCCCAGTCCGGCGGCCGCCGACTGCTGCCGGTCGAGCAGGGCGCCGACTTCCGCCAGCCGCCCACCGAGACCGTCGACGAGCCCGCCCCGGTGCGGCGCCCGCTCGGCGTCGGCGGCCTGACCTTCTCCGACCCGGACCGGCAGATCTGACCGGCTCCGTGCGTGCCGCCGCGCGGTCCTGACCTGCGGCGGCCGCCCGATCACCCGGGCGTTCGCCGCGCTCTCTCCGGCGACTTCACTCCGGCGACTTCACTCCGGCGACTTCTCTCCGGCGACCTCTCTCCGGCGACTTCGCTTCGCCGGCGCGGCAGGGCTGGCGACCTGGACCGGCCACCCGGCGAGTCGCCGGGCCGGGGCCACCAGGACCACGTGACGCCCGGAGGCGTCGACCCTGCCGGTCAGCGCCGGAACTGGCGCCGGTACACGGCGGGGCTGACGCCCATCGTCTCCCGGAAGTGGTGGCGAAAGCCCGCGACGGTCAGTCCCACCCGGGCGGCCACCCCCTCGATCGGCTGGTCCGCGGACTCCAGCAGGACGGCGCCGGCCCGGATCCGCTCCCGGGTGATCCAGCGTCCCGGCGGCAGACCGGCCGCGTCGACGAAGCGGCGTTCGAACTGCCGGACCGACAGGTGCGCGAGCCCGGCCAGTTCCTCGACGGCGAGGCGCCGGTGCAGGTTGTCCCGCGCGAACCGCATGGCGGTGTCGACCGGATCGTCGGACGGCGCCCTGCCCACCGGATGCTCCGCGAACTGGGCCTGGCCGCCCTCGCGGTGTGCGGCCACGACCATGCGGCGGGCCACCCGGGCGGCGACGTCGGCGCCGTGGTCGGTGCGGACGAGGTGCAGGCAGACGTCGATGCCGGCGGCGGTTCCGGCGGCGGTGACGACCGACCCGTGGTCGACGTAGAGCACCGACGCGTCGACCGCCACCGCCGGATGACGTTCCTGGAGCAGCCGCGCGTGCCGCCAGTGCGTGGTCGCCTCCTTCCCGTCCAGCAGGCCGGCGGCGGCCAGGGCGAAGGCGCCGCTGCAGATGGACACCACGCGTGCTCCTCGCGCGTGCGCGTCCCGCAGCGCCTCCAGCACGGCCGGGGCGACCTCGCGGCGCACGTCCGCGACCCCCGGGACGATGACGGTGTCGGCGTACCGGAGGCGGTCCAGCCCGTGGTGCACCACGATGTCGAAGCCCCCGACGACCCGGTGCGGTCCGGGGGTCTCGGCGCACAGCTCGAACCGGTACCACCACTCCACTGCCAGCTCCGGCCGGGGGACCGCGAACACCTCGGCGACCGTGGAGAGTTCGAACGGGGCCATGCCGTCGAAGGCCAGGCAGGCGATCCGGTGGCTACGCATGGCGGAATCCTAGCGGCACGCGTCGTTTCCGACACTGCCCGGCGAGGTCCGCGAGGCCCGAACCTGGCGGCATGCCAATCGACAGCACCGCACCGCTCACCTTCGGAATGCTCCTCTTCGACGAGGTCGAGGTCCTCGACATGGGCGGCCCCTTCGAGGTCTTCAGCACCGCCGGCCGGCTGGCCCGCACCGCCGACGACAGGCCCCTGCTGCGCGTCGTGACGGTCGCGGCCGGCGACCGCCCGGTCCGTGCGCGCGGCGGGCTCGGGATCCTGGCGGATCACACCCTGGACGAGGATCCGCCCTTCGACGTGCTGGTGATCCCCGGCGGTGTCACCACGGCGGTCGAGGCGGACCGGGAGGTGATCGACTGGCTCGCCCGGCGCCGGGAGACCTCCGCAGTGACGTTCAGCATCTGCACCGGGGCCTTCCTGCTCGCCGCCACCGGAGCGCTGGACGGCCGCCCGGCCACGACCCACTGGGAGGACCAGGAGGAGCTGGCCCGGCGTTGGCCCGGCATCCGGGTGCGCACCGACGTCCGGTGGGTCGACGACGGCGACATCGTCACCTCCGCCGGGATCAGCGCGGGGATCGACGCCAGCCTGCACCTCGTGGGCCGGCTCTTCGGCGAACGGCTCGCCCGCCGCACCGCCCGCCAGATGGAGTACACCTGGACACCCGAGAGCACCGCCGGGGCCGGGCGGCCCTGATCGCGGTGGGTGACCGGATCCCGTCGGCCCTGGTCGCGGCGGGTGTCCGGATCCCGTCCGGCCCGGTCGAGCGGCGGTGGGCCGGACGCCGCCAGGTCGCCCCCGCGTCGTTGGCCGAGATCATCCTTGCCAACCGCCACGTCGGCATGCCGTCCCGGCGGCGGCCCGGTCCGGTGGACTACGCTTCGTGACCATGACGACCGGGACGGCCTCGCGCCACACACGGATCGGCGACCCGGTGCTCTCCTGAGCGCCGAACGGGCTGGTACGGGACCGCTGTTCGAGCGAGGGCAGCCCGGCCGGCCGAGGAGCGGCCCGCCCGGCGCGTCGCGGCGCCCGGGTTCTCGGCCCGCACCCGGCGCCGCCGCCCGGGCTCCGCCCCTTGTCGTGTTGACCACGGGTTCGACACCTCAACCACGACAGGAGAGTTCATGCCCATCGAGACGCTGCGGATTCCCACCCCGGACGGCGAGGCCGACGCGTTCGCCGCCTTCCCCGACGACGGCGAGCGGCACCCCGGGGTGCTGATGTACGCCGACGGCTTCGGTATCCGGCCCGTGCTGCGGGAGCTGGCCCTCGAACTGGCCGGGCACGGATACTACGTGCTCGTCCCCAACGTCTTCTACCGGCACGGCCCGACACCGGTGCTCGACCTTCCCGCGCACATCGGAGCGGAGGCCCGGCCGGCGGTCTTCGCCCAGCTGATGCCCTTGATCGAGGCGCACACCGCCGAGCGCGCCCTGAGCGACGCCGAGGCCTACCTCGGGTTCCTGACCACCCGGCCCGAGGTCGGCGACGGTCCGGTCGCGGTGACCGGCTACTGCATCGGCGGTCTCCTGGCGATGCGCACCGCCGCGGCCCACCCCGGCCGGGTGGCCGCCGTCGCCGCGCTCCACGGCCCCGTGGGCGCCGACGGGCCCGGCCTCTTCTCCAGGCTCACCGCCCAGGTCCACCTCGGCCATGCCGAGGGCGACATGACGCCCGAGGCACTCGCCGAGCTCAACCGGGCCCTGGACGCCGCGGGTGTCGACCACACCTCCGAGATCTACCCCGGCACCCTCCACGGCTTCACCATGGCCGACACCGATGCCTTCAGCCCGTCCGGGCTGGAGCGCCACTGGGACCGGCTGCTCCCACTCCTGGACCGCACCGTGGCGAAGGGCTGAGGCCTCCCGAGCGGACACCGAGCTGACGGACCGAGCCAGGGAGTCCCGACGGGAGCGGTGGCCCCTGCGGGCGGTCGGGGGCGGGCCTTCGCACTCGATGGCCCGTCCAACTCGCGCGCGGACGGTGGACGTTCAGGGGCCGACAATGGGGTGCCGAGGCGAGGGAGCGTGGGATGACGACGGCGCGCGAGTGGATCGAGCTGCTGGGGCTGGAGCCGCATGTGGAGGGCGGGTACTTCCGGCGTACGTTCCAGGCGGACCACCGCGCCCGGGTGCGCACGCCGGCGGGTGAGCGGTACACCCTCACCTCCATCCACTACCTGCTGACGTCCTGGTCGCCGATCGGCCACTGGCACCTCAACCGGTCCGACATCCTGCACTTCCACCACCACGGTGACCCGATCACGTACCACCTGCTGCTCCCTGACGGAACGGCGGAGACCGCCGTGCTCGGCCCGGACCCGGCCCGGGGGCAGCTCCTCACGCTCGCCGTCCCGGGCGGTGTCTGGAAGGCCTCGCACCTCACGTCCGGCGACCACGGGCTGATCAGCGAGGCGGTCGCACCTGGCTTCGACTTCGCCGACATGACCCTCGGCCGGCCCGCGGACCTCCTGGCCCGCTTCCCGGGCCACGAGGAGCTCATCCACCGCTACTGCCGCCCCTCCGAACCGGTCTGAGGGCGTGGGATCCACCGGGGGAGACCTCGCCGGTGGGGCCGGTACCGCTGCCGACCACCGGGCCCGCTTCGACCTGGCCCTGGACGCCCAGGTGACGCGACATCAGGTCCCGCCCCGGCGCCGCCGACGAACGAGGCGCACCGCCCGTCGCCCCTCGGGCCCTGCCGCGCCCCGTCCTCGGCGCGACGATCGGGCCGGGGGAGGTGCCCCGGCCACACCCGGGGCGTTCCGTCCGGGAGGCCGGCGCGGCCCACGCTGTTCGGCGGGCCGCGCCGGCCCCTGTCCTGATCGGGGTCCTCAGCCTGCGGGGAAGTCGAAGCCGTACCCCTGCGCGGTCATCCAGGGCAGCAGTTGCCGGAGCGCCGCGACCGTCTCGGTACGGTCGCCACCGCCGTCGTGCATCAGCACCACACCGCCGGGGCGCAGTTCGCGCTGGACGTTCGCCACGATCGCGGCCACGCCCGGCTTGGTCCAGTCGAGGCTGTCCACCGTCCAGGTCAGCGAGCGCATCCCGGCGGCGGCCGCGACCTGCTCGTTGGCCGAGGTGAAGCCACCGCCCGGGGCGCGGAACCAGGGCACGCGGGTGCCCGGTCCGCCGGCCCGGACGATCATGTCCTTCGCGGGTCCGATCTCGTCGGCCTGCTGGTCGTGGGAGAGCGCGGCGAACGGCTGGAGGTGGTGGACGGTGTGGTCGCACAGGCGGTGCCCGGCGGCCAGGATGCGCTTGACCAGCGCGGGGTTCGCGGTGGCCTGCGGGCCGATCTCGCAGAACGTCGCCTTGACGCCGTACCGCGCCAGCACGTCCAGCACGTCGGTGGTGGCGGGGCCCGGGCCGTCGTCGAAGGTGAGCGCGACCGTCCGGCCGCCCTTCGCGGTGGACCGGACCAGGGCGACGGGGGCGCCCGAGCTCGGGGCGGCCGCGGGCGTCGTGCTCGCGGCGGCGGACCCGGTCGGGCGACGGCTCGGCGTGGCCGGATGGGAGGGCACCCCGGAGGCCGAGGGCGAGGCCGCTCCGCTCGCCGGGGCGGCCCCGGGCGCGCTCGCGCCCATGCGCAGGCCCACGATGCCGCTCTGCGCCGGCCCGCACGCGGTGACCGCGGCGACGAACAGGGCGGCGCAGACGACCCGGAGGCCCCCGCGCCGGGTCCGCACCGCCGAGGGGCGGAGCGAACGGGCCCGGCCGGACCGGGCCGGCCGCTTGGCGCCGACCCCGCCCGGCCCGCCCGGCCCGCCCGATCCGCCCGATCCACCCGATCCGGAGGATCCGGAGGATCCGGACGAGGCGCCGGAGCAGGCGACGGCCGTCCGGAGGACGACGGCTTCGGCGGTGGCGCTCAGCACCGTTCTACGTGCGAGGTCGAGCATGGTCCCCCCTGGGGTTTGACCGGGTGGCGGGGGCGGTCCGGCGAGCCGGGCGCGACCTCCAGCACCACGCCGGTCCGAAGCGGACGGGTCGGGTGAATCTCCTGGTCGGCATGGACTGCGAACGAGGCGGTGTCGGGGACACCGGTGTTCGCCGTCGTGCGTCACGTGGGAGAAGAGCCCGCAGGACCGGACCGAGCACGCCCTGTTGCGCGCGTGTGACAGGGCCGGGACCGTCCCCCGACGTCGGCCCCGGCGGGCGTCCGGCGGGAGGTCGCCCGGACCGCGCCCACCGGGGAGAACTCGACGGGCTCGGGCGGCGCCCGCCGGTCCGCCGGTCCGTCGCGTGACGCCGGGGGCCGAACGGCTGATGAACGGGCCTCTTGCGTTGGGCGGGGCCCGGCCGACGGGAGAACGTTGTCATGCAACGTGACGAGATGCTGCACCTCTTCGAGGTCCACCGCGAAGCCGAGAGAGCGCGCGACTTCGATGCCGTGCTCGCGACCTTCACCGACGACTGCTTCTTCGAGACGGTGGCCCTCGGACGCCGGGTCGAGGGGAAGGCGGCCACCCGCGCCGCTTACGCGGCCTTCTTCACCGCCTTCCCCGACATCGTGCCCGTCGACCAGGGCATGACCTTCGGCGACGACGTGATCGTCGTCTGGGGCGAGCTGCGCGGCACGAGCGGCGGCCCCTGGCTCGGTGTCCCGCCGGGTGGCGGGTCGTTCGTGGTGCCGTTCGCCAACGTCGCACCGTTCAAGGACGGCCGGATGGCGGGCGAGCGGATCCTACTTCGACCTCGCCACGCTCTGCGAACAGGCCGGACTGTCGACCGAGGAGATCAGGGCCGCCGCGAGAGCGGCGGCCGGGAGCGGTCCCGGCTGACACCCTGCCAGGACCAGGCTGCGCCGGTCGGAGCGGCCGGGGACCGCGCGCCGTGCCGGCTCGCGGTCAGCGGGCCCTCCTCGGGGCGAAGGGGGACCGGCGTTCGCGCACGGCCGCCACCGCCCTGGCGACCTGGACGTCGAAGGCGTCGAGCTGCTCGGCCTCGGCGGGGCTCGCGACGAAGGTGCGTCGGTCACAGGCCGTGCCCCCGCGCCAGATCCGTTCGATCGCGCGGGTCGCGGTGATGTCCGTCAACGGGTCACCGGACACCAGGACCAGATCCGCGCGCCGCCCGGCCGCGATGCGTCCCCGGTCGGTGAGGCCGAAGACCCGGGCCGGCTCGGCCGTGGCGGCGGCCAGGGCCCGCGCCGGGCCGATGCCGCACCGGACCAGGAGCTCCAGCTCCCGGTGCAGGCTCGCCCCGAACACGGTCCCCGGGTTCGGGGCGTCGGTGCCCGCCAGCAGCGTGATCCCCGCGTCGGCCAGCCGCCGTACGTTCTCCTCGGCCCGGGAGTAGGGCGGCATCGCCCGGCCGCGCCGGCCCGGGGCGGCCGAGGTCAACCGCCGTGTCCAGGCTTCGCCGAGCGGCCCGGCGAGCCGCGGGTCGCCCGCCACGGCCGCGCCACCCGGTTCACCGAGGGTGTTCTCGATGGTGGCGAGCGTCGGACCGACCGCGATCCCGGCCTCGGCCAGGCGTCCGACCAGAGCCTCGTCCAGCTCGGCGTCCACGGGGACGTGGGCCAGCACGTCGACACCGGCGGCCACCACCTCCTCGACGCCGGCCACCGAGCTCACATGGGCGACGACGAGCAGGCCGCGGGCATGCGCGGCGGTGACCAGCGCGGTGACGGTCCCGGAGTCCAGCGACGGCCAGAGACCGCCGGTGCCGGAGATGATCTTCAGATAGTCCGAACCCGCCGCGATCCGCTCCGCGACGAACCGCTCGGCCTGGTCGGCGGCGGTCAGGGTCGGGAACGGGGCGTACATCAGCGACGGGTGTCCGTCGGGCGCCGTGGCACCGACACCCGAGGAACGCACATCGGCCACGTCCGGACGGGAACCGGCCTGCTCCTTGGCCCGCGCCACCAGGTCGGGCTTGCTGAACATGTCGAGAACGGTGGTGACGCC
Organism: Kitasatospora sp. NPDC028961; assembly: GCF_055564815.1. Lineage (NCBI taxonomy): Bacteria > Bacillati > Actinomycetota > Actinomycetes > Kitasatosporales > Streptomycetaceae > Kitasatospora > Kitasatospora sp. NPDC028961. The sequence continues at coordinate 25,075 of NZ_JBVHVO010000035.1, forward strand.
GAAGGTCAACGACTGTGCGAGGGCGCCGGGAACGAGGTGCACGTGCGCGTCGATCAGTCCGGGGAACACCGTTCCGCCACCGGCGTCGACCACGTCGTCGCCGTCCCGGGCGGCCGGGGCCGCCGAACACTCGGTGATCAGCCCGTCGGCGAACCGGACCGAAGTCCAGTCCCGCGACCTCGTGCCGTCGAACACCTTGGCGTTCACGATCGTCGTCGCCGCGGCCATGGCGTCCACCCCCGGGGAATCCTGAGTAGGGCGGGACGGCGAGAGGCCACCCGAGGTCCTCGACCTCACCGGCGCGGAAGCCGCCCGCCACGCAGGGAGTCTACGACCCGCGCCACCCACCGGTACGGGGTCGGGGGGGGGGGGGGGGGGGGGGGGAACAACGCCAAAAGGACCGAAGTCCACGCAACCCACACTACCCAACCACTCACTGGGGTTTCTTCCTTTGTCGTCCGGAGGGGGGGGGAGAGTCGCCG
>NZ_JBVHVO010000035.1:25566-75444 GCF_055564815.1 Kitasatospora sp. NPDC028961
GCGCGAATGGGAGGGGAGACCCTTCGCAAGGGGGCAGGTCGAAACCCGTACACCTCAGTGGGGGGGGTTGAGGTTCTGTTGAGGAACCCCCCCGACCCCGCACGAGCTCTCCACGCTCGCCCGGCTCCGCCGGCCAACGCTGCTCAGCGGTTCTTCGGCGCGGCTATCCGGGGCGGTGGACGCTGAGCTCGCCGTACGCCGGGAGGACGGCGGCCAGGTCGCCGGCCTGGTCGCCGGGTGCGCCTCGCAGGACGGCGTCCAGGAAGGCGCGGGTGGCCGCGGCGACGACGCGCGGGCTCTCGGTGCGGCCCAGGGTGCCGACGATCGAGGGCACGGGCGGCAGATAGAGGGGGCCGTCCATGAAGGTGAGGTGCGCGGCGCCGGGGACGGTGAGCCGGTAGCTCGTCGCGGTACTGGACCCGAGCGCCTCGGTGAGGCGGGGCAGGTAGCGGGCGTCGGTCGCCGGGGTGATGGCCTGGGTGAGCGCGAGCACCGGCTGGACGAGGGACGGCGAGGTCGGGCCGTGGGGGAAGCCGTCCAGGTCGATGACGGCGTCGAACCGGTGGTCCTGCCGGGCCGCCTGCAGCGCCGCGGCCCCACCCATGGAGTGGCCGGCCACCGCGACCCGGCCGGTGTCCAGGCGTCCGTTCAGCGGGTCGGCGATCGCACCGCGGTCCAGACCGTCCAACTGGGTGAGGACGAAGCCGAGGTCGGCGGCCCGGATCGCGGTCCACCCGGCCGCGAGCTTCTCGTCCTCGTCCGGGTCGCCGCTGGAGGCGGTCTCGGTCGTGATCGTCCGGCCGTCGGCGAGGACGACGGCGGCGGAGTCGTACGGGTGGTCGAGGGCGGCGACCACGTACCCGTGGCTGGCCAGTTCCTCCGCCCAGGCGGTGTTCTGGGTGCGCACCCCGCCCGACCCGGGAGAGAACAGCACGAGGGGGAACCGGCCCCCGCCGCCGTCCACCGGGGCGTCGAAGACCGAGTGGGAGCGGGCGCGCGGCACGCCGTCGATCAGGAAGCCCGGCAGGCCGACCCCGTCGGCGAGGGCGCCGGAGACGGTACGCGCCTCCTGCTCCGTCCGTCCGAGGTACTGGGCCCGCCGCGTGCCCGAGGGGCTCCTCTGCGCGGGGTACCAGAGCTGGACCACGACCGTGCGCCGGTCGTCCGGGTCGGCGGTGAAGGTCTCGGGGCGCAGCGGGTCGGTCCACTGCACCACCCGGGTGCCGACCGCGAAGTCGCCCGACGGCTCGGGGAAGACGGGTACGGGGAAGGCCCAGGCGGCCGCCGGGCCGGTGGCGATCAGGCCGGCGCAGGCCAGTGATCCGGGCAGCGCCAGCCACCAGCGGGCCCGCCACGCGGGCCGGCCGGTACGGCGTCGCCGCAGGGGAAGGACGGCGAACGGCAACGCGAAGGCGGCGCCCGCCAGTACCGGCAGCATCTGCCAGCGGACTCCCGCCACGGCCAGCAGGATCGCGGACAGCACCTCGACCGCCCCGGCCGCGATCGTGACGCGCGGGCGGGCGGCGGGGGGCAGCCAGCGCGCCACCACCAGTGCGACGGCGCCCAGCAGGACAACTATTTCCAGGGGGGACATGGACAGCCCCGTGATGATCTCGGTCACCCGCCCATCGTCGGCGCCGGGCCTGCGCCGCCACATCGATCCCGGGTCGTCGCCGGGTACGACCGCGGTCGTCGTCCGGAGCGGGCCCCGTACGACCGCGGTGGCAACCGACTGCGCCGGACCAGCGGCCGGCCTGCGACCACGGGAGGTGGCGCGGCTCCTCCTGTGGTCGTATGCGGCCCGGTGCCGATCAGTCGCTGGACTCATGTGCGTCGCGGGGCCCGTGACCTACCGTGAACAGGGCCGCGGTACCTGCCGTGCGGCGCGAGGCGGACGTTTCCCGTACCCGCCTCGGCTGCGGGCGGTACGCGGACGTGGCCCCGGCCGGGGCCACGCCGGTGCTGGATCGACAGGAACGTGTGATGACCGAGGCGGCCGCGGAACCCGGCGCCACCCACCCGGTGCGCCGCCGCGACCGGGGGCGGTGGGCGCGTACGGCCCTGCGGCCGGCGCGGCACCCCGACCCGGCCACCGGGCGGGCGGCGCGACCGACATCCGCCGCCTGGCGCCGGGGCGTCCGGCTGCCACCCCTGGTCTGGGACTCGCTGCTGCCGGCGCTCCTGCTGCTCAACATCGTGACCACGGACGGGTCGCACGAGTTCCCGGCGGCGGTGGCCCTCACCGCCGCCCTCGCGCTGCCCCTGCTGTGGCGGCGCCGGGCCCCGCTCACGGTGTTCGCCGCCGTGACGGCCGCGGCCTTCGTCCAGTGGCTGATGGGCATCCAACTGCCGGCCGACGTGGCCCTGTTGGTGGCGCTCTACACGGCGGCCGCGAACTCGGGCCGCCGCGGGACGCTCGTCGCCGGTGCCCTCGTCGAGGCCGGCGCCCTGCTGGCCTGCCTCCGCTGGGCGCCGCACGGCGCGTTCCTGACCCCCTTCGTCGCGGTCACCGCGATGGTCGTCGCCGCCGCCGTGCTCGGTGTGAACGTGCGGACCACGCGCGCCTACCTCGCGGCCCTGGAGGAACGGGCCGACCGCCTGAGACAGCAACAGGACCAGCAGGCGCGCCTGGCCGTCGCCGAGGAGCGGACACGCATCACCCGGGAGATGCACGACATCGTCACCCACAACCTGTCCGTCATGGTCGCGCTCACCGACGCCGCCGTCTACGCGCAGCACCGCTCGCCCGACAAGGCCACCGCCGCGATGCTCCAGATCTCCGAGACCGGCCGACAGGCCCTGACCGACATGCGGCGCTCGCTCGGCATCCTGCGGACCGACGAGCCGGACGCGGAGCGCCACCCGCTGCCCGGCATCGCCCAACTGGAGGCGCTCGCCGACCAGATGTGCGCCGCCGGGCTGCCGACCGTCCTGGAGGTCCACGGCGGCCGCACCCACATCCCCGCCACCGCGCAACTCACCGTCTACCGCCTGGTACAGGAAGCCTTGACCAACACCCTGAAGCACACCCCCGCCGGCACCCGCGCGACGGTCCGAATCCGGTGCTCGACCGAGTCCGTCACCGTGGACATCACCGACAGCGGCCCCCGCCGGCCACGGCCCGCCGCCGCACCGTCCGGCCACGGCATCCCCGGCATGCGCGAGCGCTCGGCCGCCTACGGGGGCACGCTGCAGGCCGGGCCTCTCCCGGAGGGCGGCTGGGGAGTCCGTACCCGCCTCCTCCTCGACAGCGGCGGAGCGGCGTCCGCATGACCATCCGCATCCTGATCGCCGACGACGAAGCCCTGCTCCGGATGGCCTTCGCCACCGTCCTGGAGGCCCAACCCGACATGGCGCCGGTCGGCGAAGCCGCCGACGGCGCCGAGGCCGTGCGCCTCGCCCGGGAGCTGCGCCCCGATGTCGTCCTGATGGACGTCCGGATGCCCGGGACGGACGGGATCGAGGCGACCCGGCAGCTCGTCGAGATCGCCCCGCAGAGCAGAGTGCTCATCCTCACCACCTTCGACCTGGACGAATACGCCTTCGCCGGACTCAATGCCGGAGCCTCGGGCTTCCTGCTGAAGAACACCAGGCCCGAGGAACTGCTCACCGCGATACGCAACGTCGCCGCGGGCGACGCGGTGGTGTCCCCGCGGATCACCCGCCGCCTGCTGGAGAACTTCCGCCCGCACATCCCCGGCGGCGGCAGCGGCACCGACGGCGACGACCGGCTGAGCCGGCTCAGCGCCCGTGAACGCGAGGTGCTCGTCCAGGTGGGCCGCGGCCTGTCCAACAGCGAGATCGCGGCCACCCTGCACCTCGCGGAGGGGACGGTGAAGTCCCATCTGGGGCGGATCCTGCAGAAGCTCGAACTCCGCGACCGGGTCCAGGCCGTGATCTTCGCCTACGACACCCGCCTCATCCACCCGGCGTGATCCGCTGTCGCAGCAGCGCGAGGTGGGCGGCCGTGGCGTCGAGGTGAGCCCCGCAGGGCGCCGAGGTCCTGTCGCAGGTCGTCCAACGTCCGTTCCTCGGAGGCGATCTCCTGCCTGCCGAGCCTGGCCGGCTTCTTCATGGTGTCGCGGCCGCTCGGTATCCTCGTCCCGGTCATGGTGGTCCCTTTTCGCCGCGCGCCGGACGGTGGCGGCCGTCCCGGCGATCACCCGTGCCCCGGCACGGGAGCGCGGGCCGGCGGTGGCCGTTCCCCGAGGTCGGTGCGGCACGGGCGGCGTGAGCGGCGGCACGGCCGCCCCGCGCGTGCACACCTCCAGCCTTCCACCGGCCCCCGCCCGGGGCAGCCGGGCGGAGGCGTGCGGCGAGCCGGACCGCCCGGCTCGGCAGCGGGACGCAGCCGGGCGGGGCACGTCCCCGCACACGACAAATCCGGCGACATCGGCGGGCGTCCCCGGGATACTGGTCGGCCATGGATGAGGTCGAAGTCGTGGTCGCCCACTCCGAGCGCGCGACCCTGCGCGTCGGCGATGTGTTCCTGAAGGTCGACGCCGATCAGTCGCGCATCGACGTCGAGGTCGAGGCGATGTCCCTCGCGCCGGTCCCGACCCCGAAGGTCCTGTGGCGCAAGCCGCCCGTGCTCGCGGTCGCCGCGCTCCCGGGGGCGACGCTCGGGCGCCTCGGCGGCCCGTCGACCGGGTCGCCGGCGGCGTGGGCCGCGGCGGGCGCCGCCATCCGGAAGCTGCACGACGCGCCGCTGCCGCCCCGAACGGGCCGGGCCGGCCGGAGCATCGTCGCGCTGGCGGCGGAGCTCGACGCCGAGTGCGAGGCGCTCGTGGTGAACGGCGTCCTGCCCGCCGACCTGGTCACCCGGAACCGCCAGGTCGCCGAGGCCGCGCTCCGGCCGTGGACTCCGGCGTTCACGCACGGCGATCTGCAGATCGCGCACGTGTTCGTCGACGGCGGCGAGGTCACCGGCATCATCGACTGGTCCGAGGCGGGCCGGGGTGACGCCCTGTACGACCTGGCCACCTTCACGCTCGGGCACGAGGAGCACCTCGACGACGTCGTCGCCGGCTACGGCACCGACCTCGACCTCGACGTGATCCACGGGTGGTGGTCGTTGCGGAGCCTGCTGGCGGTTCGCTGGCTGATCGAGCACGGCTTCGACCCCTTCGCGCCGGGCTGCGAGGTCGACGTGCTGAGATCCCGGATGTGAGGCTGCGGCCGGTCCGCCGAGCTCGTCGTCGCCCTGTTCAGCTCCCGGGCCGGGCGGCGATGCCGGCGACGAGGATGGCCGGGCCGCGCTCGAACCGCCGGTCGTACCCGCCGAACCGGTCCGCACCGGCGTCGGCCGCGAGCGGGTGGGCCGAGCCGATCCGCTCGGCCCGTTCGGCGGCGTCGTAGCCGGGCGCGCGTTCGCCGGGCATCGGGTGGACGGCCTGCTCCTCGATCACGAAGCGATGAGCCCGCGCCGTTATCGAACGGTTGCGGTCGATCGACCGGAAGGGACGACAGGCCGGCCGGGGACCGCGCATCCCCTTCGCGGCCTGTCTCTCCTTGGCCTGTGAGTTGACCGATCGCCAGAATCGCAGGTGGGGGAACGCCGTCAGCGGCATCCGTTCGGTGCGGGCCTCGGCTTCGGCGGAGGTCGCCGGCCGCACGCCGACGGCGGGCCGGGGTCGGTGCTTCCCCGGCCCGTTCCAAACGGGCTGTGCGGTTGTCCCGCCCGGCGGCCCGAATCCGGTCCTAGCCGAGCGGGTTGGCGTAGGAGGCCAGATCGGCGACGGTCTGCGCGAAGCGGGTGACCACCGTGCCCGGGGTGAGGACGTCGGCGGCGGCGGTCAGCAGCGCGTTGCGCAGCCGGGCCTGGGCGGCGAGGTAGCCGAGCTGGGTGAGCGCCTTGGACTGCAGGGCGCGGGCCTGCTGCGCTGTCTTGTCCGGGACGGCCAGCGGGATCGCGGAGGCGGAGATCACCGGGTCGAGCAGCAGGACGGCCTTCGCGTAGTCCGGCACCGCGTCGTCGTACGCCTTCTGTGCGGCGTCCACCGCCTTGCCCGCGCTGCCCGGCAGCAGCAGGCCGGCCTTGGCCGTGGCGGCCAGTTGGGGCGCGCCGAGGGAGGTGCCGGTCAGGCGGGCCCACACTTCGCGCACCGTGCGGGACGGGGTGTCCAGGTAGCCGGGTGTGGCGAGCAGTGCGGTGGCGGCGCCCGCGTCCGGCACGGCGGTGGCGGCCGTGCGGCGGGCGGACAGCCAGACGGACACCCGGCCCGTCTTCCCCTCGTCATCCAGGTCCCACACCGGGTGCCCGTACGCGGACGTGCCGACCTGTGCCGTGGCGGCGAAGGCGGTGACGGCCGCGTTCAGCAGGTCGGCGCGGTTCTTGCCCGGGGAGCCCAGCAGACCGTCGCCGGCGAGGTGGACGGTCTTGTGCGCGGGCAGGTAGACGTTCAGCTCGGCGGGGGAGGCGTGCCCGCTCGCGGGCTGGAGCACCAGCTGGATCCCGGCGGCCTCGACCAGGTACAGCCCCTGCTGCCAGGCGATGCCGGTGGAGGCGGGCCAGTCGGCCTTGGACGTCGGGGCGGAGAGCGGGCCGCCGACGGTGCGGGTCGGGGCGAGGAAGGTCGGGGAGCCGACCGCGACGGTCCGGCCGAGGTCGGAGTCGACGAGGCCACGCGGGGAGGCGCTCAGCCGGGTGCCGTAGGCGTAGTCGACGAGGCGGGCGTTGTGCGCGCCCTCGGTGACCTGGCGCATCGTGGCATCGGCGAGGAACCCGTCGGGCGCCAGGATCTGCAGGCCGGGGGGCACGGTGTCGCCGAACAGGGCGCGCACACCGCCGAAGTGGTCCACCCCGCTCTGGGTGTAGACCACGGCCTGCACCGGAAGGGACTGCCCGCGGTAGTCGTTCTCGTGGCTGCGGTACAGCTCGATGGCCGCGCGGGCCGTCTCGTACGAGCCGAGCGGGTCGATCACCACCAGGCCGGTGGTGCCGACGACGATGGTCATGTTGGCGAGGTCGCACCCGCGCACCTGGTAGAGGTTGTTCGCCGCCTGGTACAGCCCCGACGTGGCGTTGTTCACCTGGCCCTGGCGCCAGACCGGGGCCGCGACCGAGCCCGGGCGGTCCGCCTGCACGAAGTCGAAGGCCTCGCAGTTCCAGGCGATGTCCTTGCCGTCCCGGCGAGCGACGACGGGGTTGGGGAAGGTGGCGACCAGGCCCCGGTTGGCATCCCGGAAGTCCAGCGGGTCACCGGTGACCTGCTTGGTGCCGGCCTCGTTCTGCTGCACGACGTACGCGGTCGGTTGCACGGGCGAGAAACTGTCGGTCACGGGCAGGACTCCTCTACAGGGCAGGGCAGGGTGGGGTCCGTGCGCTTCCCCGCGCACGGCGATCACCGACACTAAGCGTGACGTGTCGTGCACACAACGGCACGAGTGTTCAGTCTGGCCGGAACCGGCGCCGCCCGTCCGGTCCGACGCCCGGATCGCCATGGCCCGGCCCCCGCCCGCGTCTTCGGGGTTGTCCGAAACCAACGTCCACCGAAGGACGGCAGCCCGAAGCCGACAGCCCCGGCCTGACTGCTGGTCCGCCGTGGGCTGTACCGCCGGCGTGTCCGGTACCTGAACGGTCGGGCGGGTGGCTTTCCAGAGGGAAGTAAGCGGTCTTGCAGGTAACTACCCGGCGCGCGCTACGTTTCGTCGCGCTCGGCGTGCTGGGGGCTCGCTGCCGGATCCGTGCTCGTGTGCGCGGGATCCGTTCTGCGTCCACCTACCGCCGGGCGCGCGGCTCCTGGGGTGGTCGGCGGTCCGCGGGGGCGGGGCTGGGCGACCGGACCGGCGGCTCACCCCACCGGTCCGCCGCCGGTGAAGAACTCGACCAGCCCGTACGGTGCCCGGTCGCCGATGCAGAGGTCCAGGATCGCGGACGCACGCGTGGCGGCGCTCGCGCTCCGGGGGAACAGCTCCGCCTCGTACGCGGCGAGGGCCGCTTCGGTGTCGCCGGGGTACGCGGCGATCGCCCGCCCGAGCTCGGCGCCGTCGAGCATCGCGAGGTTGGCGCCCTCGCCCGCCGGGGGCGCCAGGTGTGCGGCGTCGCCGAGCAGCGTCACCCCGGGCACGCGGTCCCAGCGGTGACCCGCCGGCAGCGTGTGCAGGACGCGCCCGACGGGTGCGCTCTCGCCCTCGGTGATCAGCGCGGTGAGCTGCGGGGCCCACCCCTCGAACTCCGCGGCCACCGCGGCCCTGGCCGCGTCCGCGTCGGTGAAGTCGATCCCGGCGATCCAGTCGGCGGGGCGGGTCAGCTGGACGTAGGTGTGCAGCACTCCCTCGGCCTCCCGGTGTGCGGAGATCCCCTGCCCGGGGGCGAGCGCGAACATCGACCCGGCGCCGACCGCCGCGGCCGCCGCCGGGTGCCGCTCGTCGGCGTCGTAGAGGTAGGTCTCGACGAAGCACGTGCCGAGGTACTCCGGCTCCGCACCGGAGAGCAGGGGCCGGATCCGGGACCAGGCGCCGTCGGCGCCGACGAGCAGTCCGGTGGTCACGGCCGACCCGTCCGTGAACGCCACCTCGTGCCGGCCGCCGCCGAGGGGCCGGGCCCCGGCGACCTTCCGCCCCCAGACGACCGTCCCTTCGGGCAGCGATTCGACCAGGATCCGGCGGAGGTCGCCGCGGAGCACCTCGGGGCGCCGGCCGGTGCCGTCGTCGGGCTCGTCCAGCAGCACCGTGCCGTGCCGGTCGAGCACCCGGGAGGCCTCGCCGCCCTCGTGGATGATCGCGCGGAACTCCTCGGTGAGGCCGGCCGCCGCCAGCGCGCGCTGCCCGTCGTGCTCGTGGATGTCGAGCTGGCCGCCCTGCGTCCGGGCCTGCGGGGAGGGCTCGGCCTCGTAGACCGTCGCGGGGATGCCGTGGACGTGCAGGACGCGGGCGAGCACCAGCCCGCCGAGCCCGGCGCCGATGATCGTGACGGGAGTGCCGGGTGCGTTCGGCACGGTCGGTGCGGTGGTCATGGCGGTGCCCTCTCTGCTCGCGGGCGGTCTCGGCCCGGGCCGAACCGTGGAACGTCGTTCCAGGGCCAGACTGGAACACCGTTCCAGCCCTGTCAAGCTGGAACGTCGTTCCAGGTGTGCCAGGATGGAGGCATGGCAACCAGCGCGCGCCGCGCCGAGCGGCGGGAGGAGCCGCTCTCCCGCGAACGCATCGTCGAGACGGCCGTCGAACTCCTCGACCGGTCCGGCGAGGGCGGTCTCACCTTCCGCGCCCTGGCGCAGCAGCTCGCCACCGGTCCCGGCGCGATCTACTGGCACATCGCGAACAAGGACGAGCTCCTCGGCGCGGCCACCGCCGCCGTCCTCACCGGCGCCCTCACCGCCGCCGCCCCCGGCAGCACGCCGCAGCAGGCCGTCCGCTCCCTGGCGCTGGGCGTCTTCGACGCGATCGACGCCCACCCCTGGGTCGGCGCCCAGCTCGCCCGGCCCTTCTCGCCGTCGCCGCTGCTGCGCCTGATGGAAGGCCTCGGCCGCCAGGTCCAGGCCCTCGGCGTCCCCGAACCCGAGCTGTTCGGCTCGGCGTCCGCCCTGCTGCACTACATCCTCGGGGTGAGCAACCAGAACGCCGCCAACGCCGTCGCGGCCGCCACCCACCGCCCGCCGACGAGCCGGACCGCCTTCCTGGCCGCCACCTCCACCGCCTGGGCGGAGCTCGACCCCGACGAGTTCGCGTTCGTCCGCACCGTCGCCGGCCAGATGCGCGAGCACGACGACCGCGAGGAGTTCCTCACCGGTATCGACCTGATCCTGACCGGCATCACCGCCCGGCTCCGAGCGGCGGCCCCGCCGGCGACCGGGCCCGCGCACGAGGTCTGACCCCGGTTGTTCGGCCGCCGGGTGCCGCGCCGTCGCGACTGGCTCCGGGTCCGGAAATCCCCGGCTCCTCGGCCGGCCCCGCGGGAGCCGATCTCCACGAACGGGTGAAATTCCTCCCGGGTCATTCGTGTCCGGAACATATCCGCCGGACGGGGGAACGGCGGTCGCTATGTTGGCTGTCCCGGACCCCCTCGGCCCGGGCCCCGGCCGGGGCCCGGGGCGGTCTTCCGTCGGTCCCGTGCCTCGGCGACCTCAACACTCCGCCCGGGCGCGACACCGCCGACGGGGCCGGGCACCATGCGTCGGTTTCCCCCAGCAAGGAGAGCTCGTGCTTTCGAAGAAGATGAGGCTCGCGCGTTCCCTGGCCGTGGCACTCGCCACGGCCACCGCGTTCACCATCACCCTGCCGAGCGGCAACGCCTACGCCATCAACCACGTGGAGTGCGTCGGCGGCGAGGACTTCCTGAAGATCTGGTCGCACCTCGACGGGCGCCAGAGCGTCGACTGCTACGCGAACGCCGGAAGGACGAGCTTCGGCAACTGGTGGGTCGACCGCATCCAGACCGGGAACAACGACCTGATCTACTACGACGCCAACGGCGACTCGGTGCGGATCGACCGCTGGCACGACATCACCTTCCCCAACAACCCTCCGAAGGTGAAGGACATCCAGATCCTCTGACGCGTTGACGGTTCCCCGGCGGGCCGCCGCTCTGCGCGCGGGCGGCGGCCCACGCGGAACCGACCGGGCGACGTCTCTCGCCCCCGGACCGCGCGGTCCTTGACGGGCGCGTCACGTGCGTGTTTCCCCGGATTGCGCTTGCGGTGGAGCACTTGAGCGCCGCCGGGCGTTGTGTGAGTGTGGGGCCGACGTCCGGTGATCGAAATCCGGGCCGTGACAGTCGAACCGCGCAGCTCCGACCGGGCCCGTCGCGGAGGACGGAGGAACCGGTGCCCTCGCCCTCGCAACCGCTTCGGAAGCTGGGATTCCTGACCATCGGCCTGTTCGACCCGGCCGATCCCCGCCACGGGCACGAGTCGACGCTGCGGCTCGTCGAACTCGGCGAGCGCCTGGGATTCGACAGCGCCTGGCTGCGCCACCGGCACCTGCAGTACGGGATCTCCTCGCCCCTCGCGGTGCTGGCCGCGGCCACCCAGCGCACCAGCCGCATCCACCTGGGCACGGCGGTCATCCCGCTGGGGTGGGAGAACCCCCTGCGGCTGGCCGAGGACCTGGCGACCGTCGACCTCCTGTCCGGCGGCAGGCTCAACCCCGGTGTCAGCGTGGGCCGTCCCGGGCACTACGACCGGATCGCCCCCGCGCTCTACCCCGACACCGCCGAAGCCGAGGACTTCAGCTACGAACGGGTGCGCCGGCTGCTGGACTTCGTCCGCGGCGAGCGGGCCACCGACTTCAGCGGGACCGAGGGCATCGAGGTGTACTCCGACCGCGTCCAGCCCGTCGCGCCCGGTCTGGCGGACCGCCTGTGGTACGGCGGCGGGAGCCTGCGCTCGGCCCGGTGGGCGGGCGAGCAGGGGCTGAGCCTGCTCACCAGCAGCGTGGTGCGGGCCGAGGAGTCGGAGGACTTCGCCGAGATCCAGCGCTCGCAGATCGCCGCCTTCCGCGCCCACCACCCCGCCGGTGCCGGCGCCCGGGTCTCCCAGGGGCTGGTCGTCATCCCCACCGACGGAGCCTCGGCGCAGCAGCGCGCCAAGTACCGCGATTACGTGCGCAGTCGGATCCCGCGCACCACCGCCCCGCAGGGGCCGGCGCGGATGCTCTTCGCCCCGGACCTGATCGGCTCGTCCGCCGAGATCGCCGAGCAGCTCTACGCCCACGCCGGGTTCCGGGAGGTCGACGAGGTCGTCTTCGCACTGCCGTTCTCCTTCGACTTCGAGGACTACGTCCAGATCCTCACCGACATCGCCACCGGCCTCGGCCCCGCGCTCGGCTGGCGGCCCGCGCACTGAGACACCCCTGCCGCGGCCGTCCCCGCGGCGCGCCTGACGTGAAGTCAGGGGGTCCCGGCCGGGCACCGCTCCTCGGCCGCCCCGCCGGGACCCGGGGGCGAACCCACGGCCGGCGCACCGGCGTTCGCTACGAGCCGCCGTCTTCTGCGGGCGCGCCGGTCCGGCCGGAGCGGGACGCGCGTCCCACCATGCGGGACGGTCGGTCCTCCGGCGCCGGGGCCCTTGACGCGGCGCGGATCCGGGATGACACTCCGGAGCAGGAATCCTCGAACGTGGGTGGGAGAGCCGTGAGGCACGTGGAGCCGGTCGTCGATGGCGTGGCCCACGCTGTCCGGCTGCGCCCGGTGCTGACGTGCCGCCGCCACATCGACCTGCAGCGGGTCTGCAGCAGCCTGGCAGGAGCGCCCGCTCCCCACGGCCCGGCGGCCTTCGCCGTCTGATTCCCCACCGGGCGCTCGCCCGCCCCGAGTTCCGCCCTCGCCCGCTCCTCCCGCACCCGATGCGTCGCACGCGCGTGCGCGCACCCCCGACCCCTGGGAGACCCATGTCCGACGCCTCCTCCTCCGCCGTCCCCTCCCTCCGCGGCCGGATCGGCCGCGACGCCCGCAGCGGGTACTACGCCGTGCCGCACCGCTACCGGCTGCACCTCACGCTGTCCTGTCCGCACTGTCTGCAGATCGCCGTCACCCACAGCCTGCTCGGCCTCGACGACACCCTCCCGGTGACCCTGCTGCCGGCGCTGCCGGACGACGGCGCCGGCGGGTACCTGGCGCTGCGGCCGCTGTACGAGGCGAGCGCGCACCAGTACCCCGGACCGGCCGTGGCGCCGGTGCTCAGCGACAGCTGGAGCGGACGGATCGTCAGCACCGACACCACCGAGATCCTCACCGACCTGGCCCGGCGGTTCCCCGGCCCCGACCTCCACCCCTGCGGCCTCGACACGGCGATCGAGGCGGTCCGGGAGCTGTGCGAGCGGAGCATCAACGCCCCGGCCCAACGCGCCGGCCGGGCCGACGCCACCGCGGCCGAGCGCGCGACGGCCCTGCGGAGCCTGCTCGACGGGCTGGCCGCGATCGAGCACCGCCTGGCCACCCGGGAGTTCCTGCTGGGCGAGGAGCTGACCCTCGCGGACGTGGAGCTCTGGGTGACCCTGGTGCGGCTGGACACCGTGCACCGCTGGCACCTGGACGCCACCGCCGTGCATCGCATCGCCGAGCACTCCCGGGTGTGGGCCCACGCCCGCCGGCTCGCCGGACACCCCGCCTTCGGCCGCCACCTCGATCTGGACGGCATCGCCCGCCGCCACCACACCCGCTGCCAGGGCGAGGAGGCCGCGGGCGCGGCGATCCAGATCGTCGACTGGGCGGAGCACGCCCAGCGGCGGGTGCACTCCGGCTGAGCGGCGGCGTCGGCCGGGAGGCCACCACGAGCCCGTACCTGTGCCGGTAGCTCGTAGCTCTGCCTGCGCCCCCGTCGCCGCCCTCGTTCCCGTCGATGCCGGAGAGGTCGGAGAGGCGGCTGGTCCGGTCGGCTGTCACGGCGTGCGCGTGGTGGCGGCCGGGGGTTGGCTGGTCGGGGTGGTTACCTGGACGCCGATGAAGGAGGACTGGTCATGGCCGTGGTGATGTCGATGCTCTGGGCCGACGCGACGCCGGAGCAGTACGACACGGTGCGGGACGCCGTGGACTGGGAGCAGGTCCCCGGGGCGGGGGGACAGCTGCATGTGGCCTGGTTCGACGCGCGGGGCCTCCACGTGACCGATGTGTGGGAGTCCCGGGAGGCGTTCGAGGCGTTCATGGCCCAGCGCCTCACCCCCGCGATCGCGAAGGCCGGGATCAGCGGGGCTCCGAAGGTGTCCTTCGCCCCGCTCCACCGCCGGTACGTCGCGCCCGGGATCACCGGCGCGGCATAGCGACTCCTGACACGTGCACCCCCGCGGCGCCGAGCTCGTACGGCGCCGCCCGTCGGGGCGGCCGGACCGTGCCCAGCCCGGCCGCCCCGACCACCGGCCGGCCCCCAGCCGGAGCGTGCCGCCACCGGCCCACCGAACGGGTTCAGGGTTCGCGACGGGCTTCCTCCAGGAACCGCGCGACCAGGGGGTTCCGGTCGACGCGCCGCCAGCTCATCGCGACGGTGGTGCGTGTGGTGTTCGGCTCGATCCGGCGGTACGCGACGCCTTTCAGCCGGATCCGGCGGATGCTCGCCGGGGCGAGCGAGACGCCGAGCCCCGCCTCCACGAGCGCGGAGACCGTCTGCCACTCCACCGCCTGCTGTCCGAGGCGCGGCTCGAATCCCGCGTCGCGGCACAGGTGGAGGATCCGGTCGAGCACTGTCGGTCCGGCGCTGCGGGGCAGCAGCACGAACGGCTCGCCCGCCAGCGCCTCGACGGGGACCACGCGTCGGGCCGCGAGGGGGTGGGACCGCGGCAGGACGGCGACGAACTCCTCGGACAGGATCATCTCGTTCATCAGCCCCGGCTCGTCCGGCGGCTCCCGCAGGAGCCCGAGGTCGATCACCTGCTCGTGCAGGGCGGTCACCTGCACCGCCGTGGTCATCTCCCGGATCTCCATCTCCACCGCGGGGTACCGGTCGTGGTAGCTGCGCAGCAGGCCCGGCAGGATGCTCAGCGCGAGTGACCCGGAGAAGCCGATCCGGATGCGACCGGCCTCGCCGTCGGCGACGGCCCGCGCCGCGCTCAGTGCGGCGGCGACCTCGTCGAGCGCGTGCCGCGCGGCCGGCAGGAGCTCCTGTCCTGCCGCGGTGAGCGCGACCCGGCCCGGCGCCCGGGTGAACAGCGGGTGCCCGACCTTCGCCTCCAGACGGCGGATCTGCTGGCTGAGCGGCGGTTGTGCGATGCCCAGCCGCTCCGCCGCGCGTCCGAAGTGGAGTTCCTCGGCGAGCACGGCGAAGGCGTGGAGTTGGTGCAGTCCGAGTTCCGGGCGATCCATACCGCCAGAGATATCACACGATGGTTCTCGTGCTATTGGACATATCACCGCTGGCTGCCTAGCTTTCGCCGCATGACAGAGCGACGCGCGATCCTGAGCGGTTCCACCTTCGAAGAGGAGATCGGCTACGCCAGGGCGGTGGTGGACGGCGACCGGGTGCACGTGTCGGGGACGACCGGGTTCGACTACCCGACCATGACCATCTCCGACGACGTGGTGGAGCAGGCGGAGCAGTGCCTGCGCAACATCTCGGAGGCACTGGCACAGGCGGGCTGCACCTTCGCGGACGTCGTCCGGGTCAGGTACCTCCTGCCCGATCGCGAGGACTTCCCGCCGTGCTGGCCCGCCCTGCGCCGCACCTTCGGGGCGGTGCGACCGGCCGCGACGATGCTCGAATGCGGCCTCTCCGACCCCCGGATGAAGATCGAGATCGAGGTCGACGCACGACTGCCCGCAGGGCCGGGTACCGTCTCCGCCGCTGACTGACCCGGCAGGCGGCGCCCCGGACCGGGGGCCCGGCCGCCGACCGCCGTCGAGGGCGGAACCGGTGTCACGGAGCGGGCTGCGGAGCCGGTGTCACGGCGCGGGCTGCGGGGCGGCCTCGGTGGGCGTGAACGAGGACGCGAAGGTGAAGGCGCGGGGAGACGGACCGTGCTCCCGCAGGTCGGCCAGTCGTGCCAAGGCCTCGCCGACGGTGGGGAGGTGACCGGCGGGGATCCACCAGAGCACCAGGTGTGCCTCGGCGTGCCGGTGGAACCACTCGCGCCGCCGCCGTGTCGCGTCCAGGTGGCCGCTGCGGTAGGTGAAGTCCCAGAGGGCTTCCTGGCTCTCCCACACCGACAGGTTGACGATGACGTTCTCGCCTGCCGGGCGCAGTCCGGTCGCGTCGGCCTCGCCGTCCTCGGTGAGCCGCCACACGAAGCCGGGCGCACCGTCGGCGGCGGTGTTGATCGGTTCGAGCAGCTCGACGAACGGTGCGGTGCGGGGGTCGTCGAGGGGGTGCCGGAGGGTGGCGACGTTGAGCTGGGCCAGGTGGAGGGCGTGAGTGGAGGAGGTCATGGCCTCATCCCAGCACGGCTCGCTTTTCTATGTCAATCAGTATTGGTTTTAGAAGGCTCGACGATCACGCAGCAGTCCCCGGGCCGGGCGTCCATCCGGGCGCGGACGGGGCCGTCCACTCCGAGCAGCCCTTCCAGGAGGGCCAGGTTCATGCCGCAGACGAGGGGCGGAAAGCGCTCGGAGACCGCATGGAAGGGACAGTTGCGCATGCGGACCACCCCCGCTTCGGCCGCCGCCCCGGTCGCCTCCTCGACGCCGTCGGCGGCGTCGTCGCCCTCGGCGCCCCGGTCCTCCTCGGGGATGTCCAGGCGCGGCTCGTACCCGCGCGCGGCCAGCAACTCCATGGCCTCCGCGAGACCGCCGCAGGGTTCCGCCGAGCCGCGCAGCGCCTCCCCCCGGCGGCGCGCGGCCGCGTACAGCCCGGAATCCAGCCCGGCCTGCTCGGCGGCCTCCGCGAGCAGCTCGGCGACGGTCCGGTAGTCACGGGCGGGCAGGGATACCGAGCGCTCGCCCGGCGCCCGCGTGTACACCTTGGCCGGACGGCCCGCCCCCGGCCCCGAGCGGCCCGACAGCCGCCGGCTGCCGCTCTCCAGCAGCCCGGCCTCGGCCAGCCGGTCCAGATGGTGCGCGGCGAGAGTGCGCGCCACCCCGGCCGCCTCGGCGGCCTCGTTGCGGCCGACCTCGCGGCCCTGCGCCACCACGTACTCGTACAGGCGTCGCCGCACCGGATCCTGCAACAGCGCGATCGCGTCGATGTCGTTCACCCCGCCATTCTAGGAACAACGCGGATCGGAGATAGAAGGGTCCCCCTCGCCCCCGACCACCCGCCGGCCCCTTGGCGGCCGGGCAGCTCGACCCTCGCTCGGGTCGTTGCCGGGCGGGTGTGGGAGAGTGCGCCCGGATGATTTGAACGCGTTCAATCCTGGGGGTGGAGTGATTGGGCCAGCGGAGTGCTTCGGTCCGGACGGTGTTCGTGGCCGTTGCGGTGGTACTGCTCGGTGCGTTGCCGGTCGGGGTGGTCGTGTGGTTGCCCGCCGAGCACGGGACCATCGTCTTCCTGGAGGCGGTCGTGGGGGTGGCCGTACTGATCCTCGTGGCCCGGCTGGCGACCGGCCGGTCGGCGGAGCAGTGGAGGCGTGAGCTTCACTGGGTGGGAAAGGCGATGGTGCGTTACCTCGCCTGCTGTTTCGTTCCACCGGCTCTGGTGTTCGTCGTACTGGGGCTGTTGGCGTCGGGCGGACGGGGATGGGACGGGTTCGCGCGGGCGGACTTCGCGACGTACGTGTGGCCGCTGTCCATCGTGGCCTGCCTGGTGACGTTCCCCACCCTCGTGCTCCTTCTGGCGGTGGCGCCGAGGGCGGGCCGGGGTGGTGGGGTGGGAGCCGTCGTCGCCCTGGTGCCCAGTGCCCTCCCGCTGCTGGTCGGGCTCGTGTTCGGGTCCTGGCCGGCCGTGCTGCTGGTGGTCCTCCAGGTCCTCTACGCGTGCTTTCTGATGCCGGGCTGCCTGGACTGGATGCACGAGCGTCCCTTGGACGACTGACGGTCTCGGCGACGGGGTGATCCCCCCGGAGACCACCCCGTAGGGGAGTCCGTCGGTGCCGTCGTCACCTGCGGCGCGGTCCCGCCCCGCTTCGTGCACTGGCGGGCCGAGTAGCAGCACGGTCGGCGGGGGCGCGTCCCGGCGGCCCTGCTGAGGGTGGCGCGGAGGTCGAGCCGCTCGCCCGCGGAGAGGAGCGCCACGCCCTTCCCGGGACGGCGGGCCGGCAGCCGCCGGGCCGAGCGGTGCCCGACCCGCCACGGGTGGGAGACGATTCCGGCCATCGTCGGCTGCGGCGAGGCGGGCGGCACGGGCTGGTGGGGACCGGCGTCCGACGGCCCCGCACGATGCCGGTGGAGGATCCCGCGCCGGGTGTCGAGCCGACCCGGCACCTGGCTCCGCCGTGCCCACGGCATGCGGGGGCGGGCCCAGCGGTCCGAGGCCTTTCCGGGCGCCGCCGCCGCGTACCGGCGCTTCTCCGGTGCCGCCCGCTCGCGACTCCGCCGGTCGTGGTCGGCGCGGGGGAGCGGAGTGCGGCGCCCGGCGGGTGCGGGCGCGGCCCCGATCGTGCGGGCGTGTCCGGGCGGGGTCGGGCTGCCGACCGGGCCCGGTGCCGGTGGCCTGTGCCGGGTGGCGGAAAGTCTCGGTCGGGGTCCAGTCCGATTGGTGCATGACAAGCATGGCTGCTGAGGATAGAGACAGGCCCGGCCCGAGTCGGTGAGGCACTGCCGACGTCAGGCCGAAGGCACATGACGGCCGGTCAGCCGCTGCTGTTGGCAACGGTACAACCGGGCATCCGTCCTCCGGTGCGGTGCACGCCGCACCGGGGCGCCGCGCCCCCGCCGTGGTCCGGGTGCCCGAGGACGGGCCGGCCACCGGGCACCCGACACGACAGGCAACGTCCCTGTCCGCCCAACCCCGAGGAGCGAGATGAGCAGCATCCTGTTCGTGCATGCGAGGGGCGGTCCGCCCCTGGAGTACGCGGTGCCGCGCATGGCGGCGCACGGCGAGGTCCATCTGCTGGCGCTCGCGCCACTGCCGCAGGTCACGGTGGACACCTGGCGGCCGGCCTGCGCGTCGGTCACCGAGGCGCCGCCCTCGGGCGGGACGGCGCTGGTCGAGCTGATCGCCGACCACGCCGAACGCGTCGCGGCGCAGGCCGTGCTGACGTTCTCCGAGTACGCGGTGGTGGCCGTGGCCCTCGCCTGCCGCCGGCTCGGGCTGGCCGGCCCGGGGGAGCACGTCGAGGCGGCCCGCGACAAGCGCCTGATGCGGCGGATCTGGCGGGACGCCGGCGTACCCGTCCCGGGCTTCGCCGAGATCCACGGCGCCGCCGACATCGACGAGGCGTTCCGACGGCTGACTCCGCCGCTGCTGCTGAAGGCCGCGTGGAGCGCCGGATCGACCGCCCACCTCACCGTGCGCGACGCCCGGGAGGCGGGCCGCGCCTGGCGGCTCGGCCGGTCCGTGATGGCCTCCTCCGCCGAGGAGGGCTACGCCGAACTGCACGCCGCCGACGAGGGGGTGAGCGACTTCCTGCTGGAGGAGATCGTCACCGGCGGCACCCGGGGCTGGTTCGCCGATCTGGGCTGGGGCGACTACGTCAGCGTGGAGGGCATCGTCGCCGGCGGCGTCTACCACCCGCTGTGCCTCACCGGCCGGCTGCCGACCGTCCCGCCCTTCACCGAGCGCGCGAGCATCGCTCCGGCGGACCTGTCCGAGCCCCTCCAGCGCCGGATCGAGGCGGCCTCCCGGGCCGCCGTGGACGCGCTCGGTCTGGACACCTGCGCCACCCACACCGAGATCAAACTCGCCCCCGGTGGACGGGACATGTGGCTCATCGAGACCGCCGCCCGGTTCGGGGGCGTGATGACGACCCGGCAGGTGGAGGCCGTCTTCGGACTCGACATGATCGGCATGCTGACGCGCCAACTGCTCGGGCGGCCCGTCGCCTACCCGCCCGCCATGCTCACCGGCGCCGGGGGCAGCGGGGCCGCCGGGGCCGCCGGCTCCCTGGTGATCCTCGCCGCCGACCGCGCGGGCGAGCCCTGGAGCGAGCAGCCGCGCTGGGACTTCGACGCCGTGGACTGGACGGACCTGCTCAGCCCCGGCTCCACGATCGAACCGGTCCGGGAACGCAGCCTGCCCGCCGGCACCCCGATGCCCGCGTACGAGCGGGCCGAGGGCGCCAACACCATGGCTGCCCTGTGCTTCCTGACCGCCAGGTCGGCGGACGTCCTGGTGGCGGACTGCACCCGGATCATCGAGGCGCTGCCCAAGGCCCTGACCGCCCGCCTGACGACCGGAGCGGGCCGGTGACCGCCCACCCCGGCGCGTCGGCGGGCGCCGCCGGGCCGCCGACGGACGAGGCGCCGAACGAGGCGACGGTCGAGGCCACGAACGCGGCGCCGGACGGCGCGCCGCTCGGCACGGGGACCGACGCGATGCTCGGCACGGAGAGCGACACGGAGAGCGACCCGGACACCGGCACCGAGACCGGTGCGGTGATCGGCGCGCGTCTCACCATGCCGCTCTTCGAACGGCTCTGCGGCACGCTCGGCGGCCATCCCTACGTCAAGGTCGTCGTCGACCGGCACAAGGCGCTGTGGCACATCCTCGACAGCGCCGTGCACCCGTTCCACGTCGACTACATCGCCACCACGATCGAGGGCCTGACCCTGGAAGAGCTCGACGCCGACCTCGACGGCTTCAACCGGAGCGTCTACCAGGACCCGGACCGGCGCTTCCTGCTCGGCGTGCTCTCCCTGCACGCCGGCGACCAGGCGAACCGGCCCAGCCAGGCCGACCGACCCAACCAGTCGACCGAGCCGTTCATGGTCCTGGAGACCACCGAGGCCGACACCATGGGCGCCGACCTGCTCACCGAGTTCCACCGCTTCGTCCGCGAGCACCTCGACCAGTCCCTCGCCCTGCTGGTGAAGCCGGCCAACCACGCGCAGGAGAACGCCCTGGCGGCCGTGCCCGAGAGCGTCCTGCCCCGGACCGGCTCGGACGCGCTGCTCGCCGCGCGGCCCTTCGTCCCGCTCACCCTGGGCTCGGCCACCGGCCGGCTGCGCGCCTTCGCCGACGCGGACGCGTACCGCGCCGCCCGGGCGGACCTCACCTGGTACGACATCGTGGCCATGCCGGTCGTCCCCGACGACATCCCCCGGCTGGCCGGCCTGGTCAACGCCCTGCCCACCACCCCGCTGTCGCACACCAACATGCTGGCCGCCGGCTGGGGGATACCCAACGCCATCGTGCGCGGCGCCCTCGACCGGATCGCCGCCGACGACCTGGACGGCGGCTGGGTCCGCTACGAGGTCGGCGCCGACGGCGTCACCATCGAGCGGGCCGAGGAGCCGGCCGACCTCACCCAGCCGGTCTGGCACACCCAGCGCATCCGGATCGACGCCCCCCGGGTGGAGGACGTGCCGATCGTGCCGCTCTCCCGGCTGCGCGCCGGGGACCGCCGCGGCTACGGCACCAAGGCGGCCAACCTGGGCGAACTCCACCACGTGCTGCGCCACGGATCGGCCCGGCTGACCGGCTACTACTCGGTGCCCCGCGCGCCGCGACCCGACCTGCTGGGCCACCTGGCCGGCCGGCTGGGGGTGGCCGCGGACGCCGACCTCGTCCAGGCGGCGGCGGACTTCCTGTCCCGGCACGTCAGCGCGCCCGAGGGGATCGCGGTGCCGTTCGCCGTCCAGCAGCGCTTCCTGGACTCCTCCCGGGCCGTGCAGCAGAGCATCGGCAAGCTGAAGATGGCGCTCGAACTCGGCGCGATGGACGCGGTCGACTCGGTCTGCGTCCAGCTCCAGCACCTCATCGTGGCCACCCCCGTCCCCGACGACCTGGTGCGGGCGCTGGACGCGCACGCGGTGCGCCACCTCGCCGGCGCCGGGCGGCTGGCGGTGCGCTCCTCCTCCAACGCCGAGGACCTGCCGGGCTTCTCCGCCGCGGGCATCTACGAGTCGCACACCAAGGTCACCGACCTGCCGGGCCTGCTCGACGCGATCCGTCAGGTGTGGGCCTCACTGCTGTCGCCGCGCAGCGTCCGGCTGCGCCACGAGGCCGGCATCTCCCTGGACGACACATTCATGGGGGTGATCGTCCAGCGCTACGAGCCGTCCCCGCTCGGTGGGGTGATGGTCACCTGCAACCCCACCAACCGGGCGGACTTCCGCAACGTCTACCTCAACTGCGCGCCCGGCTCGACCTCGGCGGTGGTCGACGGCACCGCGCTGCCGCTGCAGTACCTCTACAACACCGTGGAGGGCGGCGGCCGGACGCTCTCGCTCGGCGCCGCCGCCGAGGACCTCGACGCCGAGACCCGGGCACACCTCGGCCGGCTCGCCCTGGCCGGACGCCTGCTCCAGTCCCACTTCGCCGCGGACTACACCTTCGCCGCACCCCTCGACGTGGAGTGGCTGCTGGCCCCCGGCGGCCGGGTCCACCTGCTGCAACTGCGCCCCTACAACGGCTGAGCGCGCTGCGGAACCACCCCCCCGACGTGAAGGAAGGCACGCTCGTGTCCCTGCTCGGCCGAGCCAAGCGCGGTCCCGCCGCCCCGCCCGGGGTCCGCCGGGTGATCCGCCTGAACAACGGCTTCCAACTGCTGTTCAACCTGCTGTGGTGGATGCCGGTCTTCTACGAGTACCAGCGGCAGGCCGGCCTGTCGGACAGCCAGATCTTCGGCATCCAGAGCGTCTACTACGTCGCCTTCTGCCTGCTGGAGGTCCCCACCGGCTTCATCGCCGACCGGATCGGGCAGCGGACCTGCCTGCGGCTCGGGGCCGCGGTGATGACGGCCGCCAACCTGGTGCCGGTGGCGCTGCCCTCCGCGACCGGCTTCCTGCTGCACTTCCTGGCGATCGCCGCCGCCCGCTCCCTGGTCTCCGGTGCCTCCAGCGCCTACCTCTACGAGTACCTGCACGCCGAGGGCGCCGGAGAGCGCTACGTGCAGGCGGAGGGCACCGCGCGGGCCCTCGGCCTGTGGGCGAAGATCGCCTGCTGGCCGCTGGTGGGCGTGCTGATGAGCACGGTCCACCAGGCGCCCTACCTGCTGACCGCCGCCTGCACCCTCGGCTCCCTGGCCTGCGCCGCCGCGTTGCCGGCGCTGCCCTCGGCGCCCTCGGTGCCTCCGCCGGCCGGGGCGGGCGCCCGGAACGGCGCGCCGGCCGCGGCCGTGGCCGGCGGCGGGTTCCTGGACTCCGTGCGTCAGGCGTGGAAGGTGCTGCGGACCTCCCGGGCCCTGGGACCGCTGATGGTCCAGGGCGTGGCGATCTTCACCCTGGCCCGGATCTGCCAGGTCAACCTGTTCCAGCCGCTGCTGCTGGCCAGGGCCGTCCCGGTCGCCGACCACGGCGCGGTGCTCTCCGCGATGACGGTGGCCGAGGCGCTGGGCTCCTCCCGGCCCGGCTGGATCCGGGCCAGGCTCTCGGACACCGCGGCCGTGACCGTGCTGAGCCTCGTGATGGCCGGATCGCTGGCCGCCACCGCCCTGTCCGGTGCGGCGGCGACCATCGCGTGGCTGTGCGTGTTCGCCGCCGCCACCGGCCTCGCCTACCCGGTCCAGCGCTACCTGATCAACGCGGCCATCCCGCCGACCCCCTACCGGGCGACCCTGCTGTCCCTGGAGTCGATCATCGACCGCGGGGTGTGCGCCCTGGTGGCGCTCGCCGTCGGCGCCTACCTGGCGGCGGACCGGCTCGACGCGCTGCTCCTGCACGCCGCCCTGGGCACCTGCGTCCTGCTGGGCGCCGTCGCGGTGGCGCTGCGGCTGGTCCGGCGCCGCCCCGGTCCGGGAGCGGACACCGGCACCCCGTCGGACCGGGCGCTGGCCCGGTAGCCGCTCCACCGCGTCCGTCCCGGCAGTGTCGGTGCGGCGACCGGGCGGCGGGGCCGACCGGACGTCCGGGCGGCCGGACGCCCAGGCCGGCCCGGGTCACGTCCCCGAGGGGCCGGTCCAGTCGGCCGGCACGTGGCCGAGGCGCACGCGCTGCGGGTGGTCGCCGACCGGTACGGAGACGGTCTTCCGTCCGGTCGCGAAGTCGATCGCGGTGACCTGGTCGGCGCCGCTCTCGGAGATCACGCAGGCCGTGCCGTCGCCGTTCACGGTGGCCCAGTACGGTTTCGAGGCGGGCACCAGCGGGCCCTCCTGGAGCGTGGCCCGGTCGACCACGGTCGCGTAGTCGTCCATGGTGCCGGCGACACAGAGCTTGTCACCGGCCGGGCTCATCGACAGGCCGTGGTGGCGCGAATCGTTGACCCAGGTGGTGCGGTCCTCGCTGGTCGCGGGGTTCTTCGGCAGGGTCTTGACCCGGGTGATCCGGTCGGCGGCGACGTCGTACTCGACCAGGCCGTTGAAGAAGGACACCTGGAAGTAGAGCGTCGACCCGTCCGGGGTGAACGCGGCCGGGCGGATCGCGTCGGAGAGGTCCGAGCGGCCGGCGGCGTCCAGCCGCTCCCGCATGTCGATGACCCTGACCGGCGCGAACGTGTCGGCGTCGACCACGGTGATCCGGCGGTCGCCCTTCGTCCAGTCCAGCCACGGCGCGTCGAGGGCGGTGTTGACCTCGCCGATCGACATGTTCCAGATCCGCCGTCCGCCGTCGGTGAAGAGGTTCTCGTGGGGCTTGTCCCCGGTCGCGAACGAGCCGAGTTGCGCGCCGGTGCGGACGTCCAGCACATGGACCGTGTTGGAGGTGGAGGCGGAGACCGCCACGCGGGTGCCGTCCGGGGAGAGCGCCATGTGGTCCGAGCGGTAACCCGACACGGGAAAGCGCCAGTTGATCCGCCCGGTGGCGAGGTCGATGGAGACGACGTCGGCGAAGCTCGGGCGCGAGACGACCACCGCGGACCCGTCCGGGGTGGAGTACATGTCGTCGACGAACTGGTCGTGGCCCTCGCCCGGGCCCAGCCGGATGCCCAGGAAGTAGGCGAGTTTGACGGGGTTGAGGTAGATCTCGGTGAGCCGCTGGTCCTTGTCGGGGACGACGTTGACACGGCCGATCCTGGCCAGGTCACCGGTGGAGCGGATGACGTCCGCGGTGCCGTCCCAGTTGTTGCCGACGAACATCACCTCGCGCAGGGCGCGCACCTGCCCGGGGGCCGGCCCGGCTGTCGCGGCGGCCGGGGCGACGGCGGCGAGGGGCAGGACGAGGGCGGCCGCGAGGGCGCCCACAGCGGCCCTGACGGGCCGGGACCGGCGGGACGGGCGGGCGTCGGACGATAACGCGTGCGGGGACATCGCCGCTCCTTCGCGCAGACGCGCAGAGTGGGGGGTGGGCGTCGGTCGATTGCGTTACTCGACGGTAGGGAAGGCCCCCTCCTTCTGCCAAGACGTCTGCGCGCACCAATTGGGGGAGGGCCACCGCCCGCAGGCGGTGGCCCGGCGCACTCGTCCTGGCCCGGGCCGGTGCTCACGCCTCCCGGCGGCGGCGGAAGACGGCGCGGATCGCGAAGACGATCGCGATGACGAGCCCGACGGCGAACAGCACGATCAACAGGATGACGACGAGGACGGCAATGCCGAGCTTCTTGAAGAAGCCGCCCTTCTTCTTCTCCTTCTTGTCGT
This sequence comes from Kitasatospora sp. NPDC028961, assembly GCF_055564815.1. Classification (NCBI taxonomy): domain Bacteria; kingdom Bacillati; phylum Actinomycetota; class Actinomycetes; order Kitasatosporales; family Streptomycetaceae; genus Kitasatospora; species Kitasatospora sp. NPDC028961. The sequence goes on from NZ_JBVHVO010000035.1 coordinate 50,473, forward strand.
CGGCCGCGAGCGCGGCGGCCCGGGCCGAGCGGTTCTCGACCGGCTGCGCGACGGCGGGCGCCGCTCCGGCCCCCGCCCGGTCGATGCCGGGCTCCGCGGGCCGGGCGACGGACCCGGCCGCGTGGACCGCGGCCGGCGCGGCCGCGGCGACGCCCGGCGAGCCCAGCATCAGGCCGGCCAGAACGAGGGCGGGGACGACTCTCGCGATGATGCGCGACTTCACTGTTCCTCCTGCTGTTTTCCATGGTGTCCTGCGGGCGCGGCTCTCGGCCTGGGCACGCTCCGTCAGAGGCGGGCGTCCGGACAGCGCGCGGTGGCACGTCGTCAGGGAGCCTCCGCCACCCCGGCGGCGGCGCCCACCCGCGCTGCCGACGCCGGCCGCAGAGTTCGCGCTCCGTCACGGCCGCGGTGCTCCCGGCTGCCGATCCGCGTGCGCCGACCGGCACCCCGGGCCAGGACGTGCCCGCCACCGACCCGGCCCTCCGGGCGGAGTCTGAGCGGTGGATCCACGGTCGCTTCCCCCGGAGCACTCGATCGGCACTGCGTCGGCACGGGCGCGTCGGTGTCGCCACCAGGTCGCGCCTCGGCCGGGCCGGTTCGGCCCGCTGCCAGCCAAAATCTACAGGACTGTAGAGAATGGGTGAAACCGGTCGCTCCCGCCGAGGCCCTCACGGCGCCGCCCCGGCCGTGGTGGGCCGCTGAGGTGGGTTCAGCTGTACGACGGGGCACGGGGGTGTCGGCGGCCGCGGACCCGAAGGGTCACACCCGGCGTACGACGGAGGTGGGGAGCGGGCCCAGGTCCGCCGCCGGGAGGGGGAGTGGCGGCGGACCCTGGGAACCGCACGGGCGTCGCGCGCGGTCCCGACCGGTCCGGGGGGGATGGCCCCGATCGGAAGGCGCGACGCCCCGCGGCACTTCTGACCCCGATCGCGTGCGGCAAACCCCTGTACCGCGGTCGAGTTCGGAAACCGTCTGCCCGTCGCCGCGTCGCGGCGGGCGCCCGCCCCACCCGGTGCGACGCCGCTGGACGTGTCGGCCCGGCCGGTGAGCCCTGAGGGCAGGGCCCCGGGGCGCTGGACGCCTCCGCTCACCGGCGGGTAGAGCCGCAGGTGTCGGCGCCCCTGAAGTACGCGCCGTGGCGGGGGAGTCGGGCGTCGCCGGCGGCACCGGCAGAAGCTCGCGGCCGTCCCGCGGGCCGCGGGCCGCGTCCCGCCCCGGGGGCCGTTGGCCCCGGCCGGGCCCGAGCCTAGGCTGTCCGCATGCATCCTCGCCTCGGTGAAGACCTCGCCCGACTGCCCGAACTCCTCGACGCGGTCGGCGATCGCGCCGCGCACGTGCTCGCGGGCCTCGCGGACCGGCCGGTGGTGACGCCCGGCGCGCCCGGGCCCGTGGAGCCGCTGCCCGACGAGGGGAGCGGCACCGACGGCGCGCTGAAGCTGTTCGCCCAACGCTGGGAGCCAGGGTTCAGCGGCAGCGCCGGCCCCCGTTACCTCGGCTTCGTCACGGGCGGGGCGACCCCGGCCGCGCTCGCCGGAGACTGGCTGACGGCCGCCTTCGACCAGAACGTCAGCAACCGGACCGGCTCGGCCGCGGCCGACCTGGAACAGGAGACCATCGGCTGGCTCCGCGGCCTCTTCGGCCTCGGCGAGGCCCACGCGGGCGTCTTCGTCAGCGGCGCGACGACCTCCAACCTCGTCGGCCTCGCCGTCGCCCGTGAGTGGGTGGGCGAGCGGCGCGGCGTCAGCGTCACCCAGGACGGCCTCGCCGCCCTCGGGCCGGTCGACGTCCTGTCCGGCGCCGCGCATTCGAGCATCGGGAAGGCGCTGTCCGTGCTCGGACTCGGCCGGGGCGCCCTGCGGCAGGTGCGGACGCTGGACGGGCGGGAGGCGGTCGACGTGGCCGCGCTCGCCGACGAACTCGCGGCACTGGACGGGCGTCCGGCCGTGGTGGTCGCCAACGCCGGCACGGTCAACACCGTCGACTTCGACGACCTGCGGGCGATCGCCGCGCTGCGCGAGCGGTACCCGTTCTGGCTGCACGTCGACGCCGCGTTCGGCGCCTTCGCGGCGCTCTCGCCGGCCCACGCGCACCTGGTCGACGGTCTGGACGCGGCCGACTCGGTCTGCGTCGACCTGCACAAGTGGCTGAACGTCCCGTACGACGCGGCCGTGCAGTTCACCCGCCGCCGGGACCTCCAGGTGGCCGCCTTCCACAACGCCTCGCCGTACCTCGGCGCCCCGACCGGCGACCCGGACCCGGTGCACCTGGCCCCGGAGAACTCCAGGCGGCTGCGGGCCCTGCCGGCCTGGTTCGCGCTCACCGCCTACGGCCGGGCGGGCCACCGGGAGATCGTGGAGCGCAACTGCGCCGAGGCGGCCCGGCTGGGCGCGTCCCTCGCCGGGGACCCGGCCTTCCGGCTGCTCGCGCCGGTGCGCCTCAACGTGGTCTGCTTCACCCTCGCCGGGCGGCCCGCGCAGCAGGACGTCGACGCCCTGCTGCGCCGCGTCGCGGCCTCCGGGGAGGCGTTCCTGACACCGACGGTGTACGACGGGGTGCCCGCGGTCCGCGCCGCCTTCAGTAACTGGCGCACCACCGCGACCGACACCGACCGCGTCCTGGCGGCGCTGCGAGCGGCGGCCGGCGCGAGCTGACCGGCCGCGGTCGGGTGTCGGCGCCGGTGGTCCACTCCCCGATACCCGACGCCCCCGACGCCCCCGACACCCCGGCAGCCCGGAAGGCCGCGGCCCGTCCACCCCGGGTGGGGTGGACGGGCCGCGGCCTGTCGGAGGGGCGGATGCCTCAGCTCAGCTGGGTGGGGACGGGGCGCCTGCCGTCGAGGGAGGAGACGCCGATCGGGGTGAGGGCCTCGGGGAAGAGCTGGACGTCGGCGATCTGGCCGGCGGCGTACTCGCCGTAGGCGCCCATGTAGAGGCGGCGGCCGAGCTGCAGCGGACCGGTCGCGTTCCAGACCGTGCCCGCGTACTCGGCGGTGCCCGCGAGCGAGCCGTCGACGTAGAGGCGCAGGTCGGCGGAGTCCGCGTCGTAGACGCCCACCAGGTGGTACCAGGTGTTGGTCTTCGGGGCGAGGGCACCGGTGGTGGGCCCGTAGGCGCTGGTGAAGGCGCCGGCGGTGTCGTCGGCGTGGGCGTGGCCGAAGGCGAACGCGTGGGCGCCGCTGGAGTAGTAGAGCTGGAGGGCGTTGGCGCTGGTGCCGGACTGCGAGACGAAGGTGGAGTTGGCGGTGAGGCCGGTGAGCCGCACCCAGGCCGACACCGTGTAGCTGCGGCTGGTGTCCACCGCCGGACCGGCGGCCGCCGCGTACGCGGTGGAGCCGTTCAGGTTCAGGACGCCGCCGCGGGCCGGGTCGGTGCCGAGGGCGGCGCCGCCGTTGAGGGTGAGCGCACCGGTCGGGCGGATGCTGTCGGCGGTGCCGTCCAGCTTCCACCAGGCCGAGGGCTGGCGGACGTTGCCGATGCCGACCGGGTTCCCGAACTGGGCCAGGCCGCCGGCCGGTGCCGCGCCGGGGTACTCGGTCAGCCGGCCGGAACGGGAGCCGGCGTAGAGCGCCGGGTACCCGGTGCCCTGCACGTCACCCGGGGAGGCGACGGTCGGGGCGTCCCGGTCGCCGACGCCGAGCGGCAGCACCTTCTGCGCGGCGGGCAGCACGTTGCCGGTGGTGGCGGCCCACTTCTGGTCGGCGATGTTCATGCAGTCGTAGATGATCACCTGGGTGCGCGGGTTGCGGTTGCTCGCCGGGTCGGCCAGGCAGCGGCCGGACTGCGGGTTCTTCAGCGTGCCCGGGTACGGTCCGGGGGCCCACTGCTGGGCGCCGGTGTTGTTGCACTGGTAGAGCTGCACGAGGGTGTTGTTGGCGGTCTCGCCCTTCTGCACGTCCAGGCACTTGCCGAGCGCGTGGATGCTGCCGTCGGCGCCGAGCGCGAACTGCTGCGCGTCGGTGCCGTTGCAGGTGTACATCTGGGCCGCGGTGCCGTTGACGGTCTTGCCGCCGGCGATGTCCAGGCAGAGGTTCTTGTTGGCGGTGTCCAGCACGCCGGAGACCAGCGGGGCGTGGGTCGGCGCGGCGATCTTCGTGGTCGGCAGGCCGGCGTCGAAGGTCAGGGGGAAGCTGCTGACCGCGCCGGTGGCGTTGTCCCGGGCCCACAGGGTCGGCACGCCGCCCACGGTGCCGGGGGCGAGCAGCGTGGTGCCGGACCAGTCGCCGGTGCCGATCCGGACGCCGGCCCCGAGGTTGCAGCCGGCCTGGAACGTCCCCGGGTAGTACCAGAGTTCGCCCTTGTCGACGGTGACCAGGTCGGGGGCGTCGGCGAACTGGGCGAGCTTGCCGGGGGCGAGCAGCTGGGTGACGTTCTTCCAGGTGCCGTCCGAGCCCTTGGCCGGGCAGGAGGAGGAGTTGCGGATCGGGATCACGTTCTGGGTGAGCGTGAAGTGCCCGGTGACGCCGCCGGGGGTCACGGCGTCGTTCTGGTAGAGGTACAGCTCGTGGGTCGCCTTGGAGTAGGCGAACAGGTCGTCGACGTTGGTGCCGGTGGCGGTGCCCCGGTGGGCGACCAGGTAGTTGTCCCACCCCGTGCCGTCCGGGCTCTGGGCCTTGGCGGAGGCGCTGACGGGCGGTCCGGCCGGGTCGGCGTTGCCGCGGACCAGGACGAGGTCACCGTCGGTGGTCGGGGCGAGCAGGTCGGGCACCGCGTCGCCGTCGGCATCGCCGGCGGTCACCTTGGTGGCCGGGTTCCAGGGCGCGAAGAAGCTGTACTGGCCGACGGTGCCCTGGGTGTTGCCGGCGTTGTCGACGGCCCGGACGAACAGGGTGTGGGCGCCCCACTGGGCGGCGCTCAGCACGATCGGGACGTCGCCGGTGGCGTTGCCGCCGGTGGTGGGAACGGCGTTGACCGCCGCCGCGCCGTTGGCCGGGATGTTGGCGTCCAGCGAGTACTCGAAGCGGTCGATGCCGCTGCTGACGCAGCTGCCGCGGGTGCAGCCGGTGGGCGTCGGGTCGTTGGAGGTCACCGTGATCTTGACTCCGGTGTCACCGGCGTGGCCGGTGGGCGCCTTGTCGCCGCCGAGCGGGGGGAAGACCGGGGAGTCGGTGAAGGACGGGATGCTCGGCGCGCTCAGGTCGGTCTTGAAGTAGCAGTTGGCGGTCCAGCCGCTCGCCAGGGTGCCGTCCTCGGCCTTGACGTGCCACCCGTACTGGTGGCCGTCCGCGACCTTGAAGCCGATGTTGACCCGGGTGGTGCCGCCGTTGCTGACCCAGCTGCTGACCGGGGCGCCCTTGTCGGTCGAGCCGCCGTCGGCGGCCGCCGTCTTGGTGTCCCAGACCTCGTACCGGGCGCGCAGGTTGACCCCGCTCATGTCGGTGGTGAGGTGGGCGTTGAGGGTGATGTCGGAGGCGTCCCCGGCCAGGCCGGACTGGCCGATCCAGCCGTCGGCCGCGCCGGCGCAGCCGTTGCTCGCGGGGGCGCGGGTGGCCGGGGTGGTGCCCAGGTTGTCCGGCGTCTCCGGGGCGATGTCGAACACCGTGGTCAGGTAGGGGTTGTTGGCGAAGCGGACGAAGTCGTTGTTGCTCGTCGACTTGGACTCGTTGCCCCAGAGCCCGAAGGTCCAGCTGTCCTTGACCCCGGAGAGCTTCCTGATCTGGCCGGTCACGTCGAAGTTGACGTCGTGGTTGCCGCACTTCTGGCTGATGTTGGAGCTCTTGACCTGCTGGGTGCCGCCGATGTAGCCGTCGCCGGTGATGTCCGGCTGGTTGTTCCAGCTGGTGGAGCCGCTGATCGGGGTCACCGTCGCGAGCCGGACACCGGTCTCGTTGTCGCAGTCGAAGGAGGCGCCGTAGGTCGAGGTCAGGTGGACCACCGACTTGGAGATCACCATCTTCTTGTCGAGGCCGGCGATGTTCAGCTCGTAGTAGGCGCGGTTCAGGCCGAAGCAGTCCTGCCAGCGCTGGTAGCCGACGCCCTCGCCGTTGTCCTGCGCGTCGTCGTACGGGCTCTGGCTCGCGCAGCCCTCCTTGACGGTGACGAAGTGGCTCTTCTTGCTGGTGACCGGGCTGGTGTACGGGTCGATGTACAGCGGCCAGACGGTGTCGGCGCCGCGGAGCAGGCCGGCGTCGGGGACCAGCGTCAGGGTGTCGGCCGCGTGGGTCACCGCGATCCGCTTGACCTGGGCGGAGCTGCCCGGTTCCTCGGGAGTCGACGCCGTGGCGGGGGCGCCGTCCGCGGGGGCCTCCGCCTGCGGTGCGGCTCGCGGCGCGGCCTGCGGTGCGGTCTTCGGCGCCGCCTTCGCGGCCGGAGCCGGGTCCGCGGCGGCCCCGGCCGGGGCGGTCGTCGCCGAGTCCCACATCAGCGGGGTCGGCGAACGGAAGACCGCGCTGCCGTCGGGCGCGGTGACCGCGACCCGGCCGTCCTGGTCGGCCGTCAGCGACAGGCCTCCGCCGACGGTGGTGGTCAGCTTGAGCGAGGCGAGCGCGGGGTTGGCGGCCGCGGCGGCGTCGCGCACGATCAGGACCTCGTGGAAACCGCCCTGGTCGGTGCTGGTGACCTTGAGGTCGACGCCCGGCAGGACGCCGTCGTAGCGCGCGGTGCTGCCGTTCACCACGGGAGCGGGGAGCGGGAACGGGAGGGTGTAGGAGAGCCGTCGCCCGTCCGGGTCGGTGAGGGTGGCCAGTGGCCCGTCGCCCCCGCCGGAGAGGGCCAGCCCGGAGGGGGTGGCCGCGGGGGAGAGGGTGCCGTCGCCGTTCCTGGTCAGCGTGGCGTCGACGTCCCTCCAGTGGCCGTCCTCGCGCACCCGGGCGGGCTGCAGGTGGGTGGTGGCGGTGAAGGTGCCGTCGGCGTTGGCGACGGTCCGCGACGTCTCGGTGGTGAGGCTGTCGACGGTCACCGGCCGGCCGGTGCGCGCGGCCTCGGCCTTGGCGGCCGCCAGCGGCGAGTCGGCGGCCGGGCCCGTCGTCGTGCTCGCGGATCCGGCGGCCGGATCGTCCGCGAGCGCCGGTCCGGCACTGCCGAGCAGCAGGCCGGTGACGGCCGCCGACAGCGCCAGACGGCGTGTCAGTGTGCGCGCCGGATTTCTCCGGACGCGGAGGTGCTCCCCCATGGATCGCCCTTTCAGGGACCGGAGGCGGACGAACCCGGGCGCCGTTGTGTTCCTCATCACAGAACGGACCCCCGTGGCCCCCCGCCACGTGTCGGAATTGCGGTCTTTACTCACCCCTGGCGCCGCCTGTGAAGACTCTTTGGGGTCTGTGTGACGGAAGGGGACAGAGTGACTGCTGGGGAAGGGTATTGCTCTGACCCTGCCATGGCAATACGGTTCCGGTCGGCCGAACGTGCCGTCAGCTGGTGATTCGTCAGTTCACCAGCTCTCTGATGTGCCTTCAGGGGGAATACGCATGCGCGCAGGACCGCGCGGAATTCGAGGTGCCCGGAAACGGGCCTGGATGGAACGGGCGACCGTCGCGATAGCGACGGCCGCCGTCTTCTCGTTGGCGACCCCGCTCGCCGTCGCCGACGTCGTCGGCGGCTATCAGTACACCGACAAGCTCTGGGGCGCGGACCCGCTCCCCGACCAGGCGAAGGTCCCGGGCAGCCCGGTGAGCGGCCGGGGGGCGGTCGTCCCGGCCCCCGCGATCCCGCCCGGTGCACGTGAGTTGGTCCCGCACGTGGTGAAGCCCGTGCAGTGGCCGGCGGCCGCGACCGCCACCGTCGACCTGGGGAACACCCCCGAGGTGCGCAGCCTGGCGGCGCCCGCCGGGAAGGCGAAGGCCGGCAGCCTGCCGGTCTCGGTCTCGCCCGCCGCCCCCGTGGCGCTCGGTGCCCGGGCCAAGTCCCTGGCGCCGTCGGTCGCCCCGCTCAGCGCCGTCTCCTCGGTCCGGGTGGACCTCGCCGACCGGGGCCGGGCCAAGCGGGCCGGCGTGGACGGCCTGCTGGTCGGCCTGGACCGGGCCGACGCCCGCGCGGAGAGCGGCAGCGTCGCGGTCTCCCTCGACTACGGCGGCATCGAGCAGGCGTACGGCGGTGGTTGGGCCTCCCGGCTGCAGCTGGTGGCGATGCCCGCGTGCGCGCTCACCACGCCGCAGCTCGCCGCCTGCCGCACCCGCACGCCGATCGAGGCGGTCAACGACCCGGTCGGCCGGAAGCTGAGCGGTACGGTCGTGCTCGCGGCGGCCGGTGGCGCCGCCGGGGCGGCGAAGCCGGGCAGCGCCTTCGCCGCCCCGGCGGCGCTGGCGGCCGCCCGGTCCGGCGGGGTCGCGGTGGCCGCCGTGGCGAGCAGCGGCGGGTCCCAGGGCGACTACGGCGCGACGTCGCTGTCCGCCTCGGGTGCCTGGTCCGCGTCCGCCTCGGGCGCGTTCACGTACCGGTACCCGATCACCGCGCCCCCGTCCCTGGGTGGCGCGGCGCCGACCGTCGGACTCGCCTACGACTCGCAGTCGGTGGACGGCGAGACCTCCGCGCGCAACTCGCAGTCGTCCTGGGTCGGTGACGGCTGGTCCTACAGCCCCGGCTTCATCGAGCGCTCGTACAAGACCTGCAAGGACCAGGGGATCGAGGACTCGGGCGACTCCTGCTGGGCCGGCTGGAACGCCACGATCTCGCTCGGCACCCACAACGGCCAGCTGCTGCGGGACTCGGACGGGACGTACCACCTCCAGACCGACGACGGCACCAGGATCGAGCGGCTGACCGGAGCCACCAACGGCCTCTGGCAGGGCGAGTACTTCAAGGTCACCACGACCGACGGCACCGCCTACTACCTCGGTCTCAACCACGCTCCCGGCGGCAGCACGGACGACGCCACCGGCAGCGCCTGGGGCATCCCGGTCTACCACCCCAAGTCGGACGATCCCTGCCACAGTTCGGACAAGGGCGACGACTCGCAGTGCGACAAGCCGGTCGGCTACCGGTTCAACCTGGACTTCGTGGTCGACCCGCACGGCAACGTGCAGCGCTACGACTGGTCGACCGAGTCGAACTACTACAACATGGGCTTCGGCCAGATCCCGGACGAGGACAAGGACGACAAGGGCGGCACCCTCACCCAGTACACCCGGGGCGGCCACCTCACCCAGATCTCCTACGGCTACCAGCTGGCGGACGCCCGGGCGGGCCGTGAGCCGGCCGCCAAGGTGGTCTTCCGCACGGCGCAGCGCTGCACCACCTCGGACAGCGTCTGCAAGGACGGCAACCTCTCCTCGGACACCGCCGCCAACTGGCCGGACACCCCGTACGACCTGAACTGCCCCTCCGACTGGAAGACCAAGATCGGGGAGGAGGGCGACACCGACGGCGTCTGCCTGCAGAGCGGTCCCACCTTCTGGCAGACGTACCGGCTGAAGGGCATCGACACCAAGGTCCGGACCTCCTCGGGCTGGCAGGACGTCGACAGCTACGAGCTGAAGCAGGTCTTCTCGGACGCCGGCGGCACCTACGACCCGGTCACCGGCAAGACCCAGGACCCGAAGTCCAGCGGCTCGCTGCAGTCGGTGATGTGGCTCTCGGAGATCGTCCACACGGGCAAGGACACCTCCGCCGGGGGCGACGACCCGATCTCCCTCGACCCGGTCACGTTCGTCGGCATCGAGACGGACAACCGGGTCGACGGCCTCACCCCGGCCGCCCCGCCGCTGTTCCACCCGCGGATCTCCAGCGTGCAGACCGAGACCGGCGAGTCCGTGGCGGTCACCTACCGGGCGCCGGAGTGCTCGCGCGAGAAGAACACCATGCCGGCCTCGGCCGACTCCAACACCATGGCCTGCTACCCGGTGTTCTGGAACACCCCGGGCGGTGTGGAGCCGATCGAGGACTGGTTCCACAAGACCCTGGTCTCCAAGGTCACCTCCAGCGACCGGACCAAGGCCGGCTCGCCCGCCAAGGTGACCGACTACAGCTACTCGGGCGGTGCCGCCTGGCACCGCGACGACTCCGAGCTGACCGACGACAAGCACCGGACGTGGAACGAGTTCCGCGGCTACCGGACCGTCACCACCACCACGGGCGCCGCCCCGGACCCGACCACCCAGAGCACCGTCTCCTACCTCCAGGGCATGGACGGCGACTACCGCAAGGACGGCACCCGGCGCAGCGCGAAGGTGACGAACTCGCTCGGCGAGGAGATCACCGACAGCGCCTGGCTGGCCGGCACCCCGTTCGAGAGCCAGGGCTTCACCAAGGCCGGCGGCACCGTCGTCACCAAGACGCTGACCGACGTGCCGGACTCGGTGGTCGTGGCGACCGCCGGGCGCACCGCGTGGACCTCGGAGGACCCGAAGCCGGACAAGCTCTCGACGCTGCCCGACCTGACGTCGCGCCGGGTGCGCTCCAGCGGCAGCCGTTCGCTCGGCCTGCTCAGTGACGACCGCACCTGGCGGACCTCCCGGAGCGGCACCACCTTCGACGACCTCGGCCGGATCTGGAAGGCCGACGAGCAGGGCGACCTGTCCGTGCCCTCCCAGCGGACCTGTACGGTCACGACCTACGCCGACGCGCCGTCGGCCAACCCGATGATGCTGGTCTACCCGAAGGAGACGCTCAGCCTCGCCGGCTCGTGCGACACGAAGCCGGGGAAGGGCACCACGCTCAGCCACAAGCGGGTCTACTACGACGGCGACGGGACGGTCACGAACCCCGGCACGCTGGGCCGGCTCGGCCAGCGCTCCGGTTCGCTCGGCCTGGTGACCGCCACCGAGTCGGTCACCGGCTACGACAAGGCCGGCAACCCGCAGTTCCAGGTGCTCGGCGCGATGGCGTACGACCGCTACGGGCGCGTCAGCGACAGCACCGACGCGGCCGGCCGGACCACCACGACCACGTACACGCCGGCCACCGGGCTGCTGCCGACCGCGGTGTCGACCGAGAACCCGCTGAAGTGGAAGGCGACCAGCACCGTCTCGCCGGGCCGCGGCTCGATCACCCACGCGGCCGACGTCAACGGCCGGGTCACCGACTCCGCCTACGACGCCCTCGGGCGCCGGGTGAAGGTGTGGATGCCGGGCCGGAACAAGGCGACCCAGTCGCCCGACCGGACCTTCGCGTACGCGGTCCACGGCGCCGGGGACAGCCCGGACCCGTCCACCGTCACCTCCAGGACGCTGCGCGAGGACGGCACCTACAGCACCGAGGTCACCTTCTACGACGGGACGCTGCAGGCGCGGCAGACCCAGACGACCACCGCGGACAACTCGGTGGGCCGGCTGGTCTCCTCGACCTTCTACGACTCCCACGGGTGGACCGTCTCCGCCATCGCGAGCTACTACGACGCGGCCAACGCGCCGGGCACCTCGATGTGGGCGGAGACCAACAAGACCGGCCCGGCGGTGACCCGGACGTCGTACGACGGCCAGGGCCGGCCGGTCACGGTCCAGCAGGTGTCCTTCGCGAGCACGCTCTGGCAGACCGCCACGACCTACCGGGGCGTGGACCGGGTGGACGTCACGCCGCCGCCCGGCGGCAAGGCGACCACGGCGTACACCGACGCGCTCGGCCGGCGGAGCTCGACCGTGGTGCGCGACACCACGCCGGACCGCAAGCTCACCGGCGGCAGCGTGATCGCCTCCGGGACCTCGGTGGTCTCCCGCAGCGTCCGCCTGGCCATGCAGGCCGACGGCAACCTGGTGCTGACCGCGCTGGTCGACGGGAAGTCCCTGTGGTCCTCCGGGACCGCCGGCCACCCCGGCGCGTACGCGAGCGTCCTCGCCGACGGCAGCCTCGTGGTGCTGGACACCACCGGGAAGACCACGCTCTGGACCAGCGCGAGCGGCGGGCACACCGGCGGCTACCTCAAGGTGCAGGGCGACGGCCGGGCCGTCATGTACGACGGCGCCAACACCCAGCTCTGGTCGGCCGGTACGGCGGGCACCGCGGCCGCGGACATCACCACCACCTTCGGCTACACCCCCCGCGGCCAGGTCGAGACGGTCAAGGACACGGTGGGCAACACCTGGTCCTACACCTACGACGTGCAGGGCCGGGTGGTGGCCCAGACCGACCCCGACAGCGGCAGCTCCAGCAGCACCTACGACCCGCTCGGCCGGGTGCTGACCGTCAAGGACGGCCGCGGCCAGGTGCTGTCGTACAGCTACGACGAACTCGGCCGCAAGACGGCGGAGTACACCGGTGACACGCCGGGCGACCCGGCGAAGGCGCTCGCCGAGTGGACGTACGACTCGCTCGGCAAGGGCATGCCGGTCTCGTCCACCCGCTACGTGGGCGGCAAGAGCGGCAGCGCCTACGTCAAGAAGGTCAACGGCTACAACGCGGTCGGCCAGCCGACCGGCACCACCACGGTGATCCCCGCGGTCGAGGGCAACCTCGCCGGGAGCTACAGCACGACGGCCTCCTACACCGAGACGGTCAGCCTGCTGGCGTCGACCACCTTCGGCACCGAGGCGGGCCTTCCCGCGGAGACGGTCGGCTACGGCTACAACCTCCAGGGCAAGCTGGTCGCGATGGGCACGCCCAGCCGGCCGTACATCGCCACCGTGGCCTACAGCCCGCAGGGCCAGGTCCTGCAGACCACCCTCGGGACACCGAGCAAGCAGCTGCGGACCGCGCAGACCTGGGACCAGGCCACCGGCCGGCTGGCCACCAACCGGGTCACGCTGCAGAGCAACACGGCCAACCCGATCTCGGCGACCACCTACGGGTACAACGCGGCGGGCAGCGTCACCGCGGTCTCCGACGTCCAGTCCAGCGGCGGCACCGACCGGGTCACCGACACCCAGTGCTTCGGCTACGACGCGCAGAACCGCCTGACCACCGCCTGGACGGACACCAAGGGCCTGGGCGCGGTCACGGCCGGGCAGCTCACCAAGTGCGCCACGGCGGCACCGTCGCCGGGCACCATCGGCGGGCCGTCCCCGTACTGGCTGGACTGGCAGTTCAACCAGCTCGGTGACCGGACCCAGCAGGTCGCCCACGATGTGAAGGGGGCGGCCACCAAGGACGTCACCCAGACCATCACCTACCCGGGCGCCGGCGTTGCTCCCGCGAAGAAGCCCAACGCGGCCAGTGCCGTCACCACCACCGGGCCGTCCGGCAGCACCACCGTCGTGCCCGACTACGACAGCGCCGGCAACACCAAGACCCGGACCGGGCCCGGCACCAGCCAGGCCTTCGAGTACAACGAGGAGGGCCGCACCAAGGCGGTCACCACCAACGGCACGGAGGCGGGCTACCTCTACGACGCCGACGGCAGCCTGCTGATCCAGCGCAACCCGGGGACCAACCTCCTCTACCTGTTCGGCGGCGCGGAGCAGCTCAGGCTCGACACCGTCAAGAAGACCGTCACCGGCCTGCGGTACTACCACAGCCCGGACGGCACGGTGATCGTCCGCTCCTCGGCCGGCACCGTCAGCTACCAGCCGACCACCCCGCACGGCACCGCCCAGCTCCAGGTCGACGGCGCGAGCCTGGCCGTCGTCCGGCGGGCGTACGACCCGTACGGGAACGCGCGCGGCGCCGCGCCCGCGGCCTGGGCCGACAACCGGGGCTACCTCGGCAAGCCCACGGATGCCACCAGCGGGCTGGACCTGCTCGGGGTGCGCGTCTACGACCCGATGATCGGACGGTTCCTCACCGTCGACCCGGTCTTCGAGTCGGGCGATCCCAACCAGATGGGCGGCTACGGGTACGCGGCCGGCAACCCCACCTCCGGCAGCGACCCCAACGGCCTCTGGTGGAGCTGGGGCGACGTCGGGAGCTTCTTCACCGGCGTCGGCGACTCGATCGTCGGCGACCCGTACCAGTGGAGCGTCAACACCCTCTCCGACTGCTGGAACTCCTTCGCCGACATCGCCAACGGCGACAACCAGGTGTTCAACGACATGTTCGGGTACTCCAACGAGTCCCCGTTCAGGCTCGGCCACACCGGGTACGTCGACGACACGCCGCTGGCGGACCTGTTCGAGGTGGACACCAGCTCCACCTCGTACTTCGCGGGCCAGGTCACCGGTGTGGTCGGCTCGTTCGCGATCGACGGCTACGGCGCGGTCAAGGCGATCAGCGGCGGCGTCAAGGCCGTCAAGGCGATCAAGACGGCGGTGTCCGAGGGAGAGGACGTCGTCAGCGCGGTCAAGAAGCTGCTCTCCGGCGACCTGCCCACCACCACCAAGGCGGACCCGGCTCCGACCACGCCGAAGACGGAGAAGCCGAGCAGCCCGAAGTCCGGCACCGGCAAGGGCGGCGACGACCCGGGCGCTCCGGCCTCCGAGACGCCGGCGGCCGGCAAGGACGCCGGGCGTCCCAGCGGCGGCGGCTCGCCCGACAGCGGGGGCGGCGGCACCGGTACCAAGGGGCCGAAGCCCGGCAAGGCGGAGGACACCCTGGCGGGGGCGAACCCCGGCGGCTACACCGACAACTGCGGCGCCTGCGCCCAGGCCGGCGACAGCCGTCTCGCGGGCACCCACGACGGTGCCACGGCCTGGGACAGCGGCATCCTCGCCCCGGAGGAACTGGAGTACAAGTACGACTCCCTGTTCCACATGACCGAGGGGGTCGACGACATCAGCCACCAGCTGACCGTGCTCGGCTACGGCACCCGGGGCATCGTGTTCGGCTGGACCGACGGCGTCGACGTCGGCCACTACTTCAACGTGGTGAACGACGCCGGTGTGATCAAGTTCCTCGACTACCAGAGCGAGACGCACGCCGTGACCTCGCAGTGGGAGAATCTCGAAATGATGATCACATGGTGGTGAGCCAGGAGAGGAAGCGGATGGTGAGCATGGACCAGGAGTCGGCCCGGCTGGCGGCGGACGCGTACTGCCGCGAGCGGGTCCGCGGCTGGGACGAGCGCGCGTACCGGCTGCGGATCGACGAGACGGTCGCGGTCGAGGGCGCCTACGTCTTCGGCTACCTGCCGACGGTCCCCGACGCGCGCGGGCGACTGCGGGTCGGCGGGAACCTCCCGGTGATCGTGGACCGGGAGACCGGCGCGTGCCGCTTCGTCGCCGGCGTCACGGAGTACTTCGCACTCCGGGACGCGGCGAAGCCGCAGGCCTGACCCCCCCCGAGGCCGGTGCCCGGGTGCGCTACGGCGCACCCGGGCACCGGCCTTTCGCCGTCGGCACCCGCCCGTGCGGCAGCCGGACGGACACGAACCTCCCATCCTCCCGGTCCCGGTGACCGACAGCCACCTCTCCCCGTCGTGGGCCCCGTCGGCGGCGGGGAGAGGTGGCCGCCCCCGGTATTGGCTGGAATCCTTCGCGCAATATGACCTGTGACATTGTTCTGATGCCCATTCGGTGGCAGGATCCGTGTCGATTTCCTTCGTTCAGCCCGACCTCACGTCAGGCTGCCCCCACTCGAAGAAGGACTCAGCGTGCAACTGCGCACACGGCTCTCCACCCTCGCGGCCGGCGTCATCGCCTGCTGCGCCACGGCCACCGCCGTGCTCCCGGCCCAGGCCTTCGCGGCACCCGCCGCCGACGGACCGATCCGAATCGCGACGGCCAGCCCGGCCCCGACGGCTACCCCGGCCGCCGCGGCCGCCTCGAAGCCGGCCGGCCCCTCGGGCCCCGGCGCGACGACGGCCCGGTCCGAGGACCTCGCCGCCCCCGCCGTCCCGATATCCCCGGCGCTGCTCAGCGAGACCCTCATGGGCGAGCCGGCCCCGGCCCGCCCCGATTCCGTGGCGGCGCGCTCCCGTTCGGCCGCGCTCGCGGGCGCCGCCGAACAGAGCTGCACCCCGGCCGACTTCGCCGCCCGCTCCGGTGCCGACCTGGTCGCGTTCCTCAAGAGCTCGACCACGGACTGCGTCTCCTCGCTGTTCAGCAACGGCAGCGCCGACCCGGGCATCTTCAAGCAGGCCCGGATGCTGCCCGTCGCCACCGCGTTCAAGGACCTGGCGGCCGGCTACACCGGCGACAACTCGACCGGCATCCTGCAACTGGTGCTCTTCCTGCGGGTGGGCTACTACATCCAGTCGTACTACCCCGACGCGACCGGCCCGTACGACGCCACGCTCACCAGCGGCGTCAAGGCCGGCCTGGACGCCTTCTTCGCCGGTGCCCGCTGGCACGACGTCACCGAGAACAACGGCGAGGTGCTCAGGGAGGTGCTGACGCTCACCGACAGCGCCAACGTCCAGGGCGCCTACCTGAGCGTCTACCAGCGGGTGCTGGACGACTTCGACAACTCCTACAACGCGGTGCCGAAGATGGTCGGGGCGGTCAACTCCGTGCTGCGGTTCCCGCTCTGGCGGGGCAACACGAACCCGGCCTTCGTCAGCGCGCTCGGCGCCGACCCGCGCCTCGTCACCTCCCTCGCGAACTTCGCGGTCAACCACAAGGACCTGCTCAGCGGCCCCAACGCCGTCCTCGACACCAACGCGGGCAACGACCTGGCCCGGATGGCCGGGACGAGCGCCACCGTCGAGGCGGTGGCCAAGCCGCTGGTCAAGCGGGTGCTGGACGCCGCGCCGCTCCTCACGGCCGACGCGCCGCTGTACGTCCACACGGCCTTCCAGGCCACCGTCTACGACAACGGCCAGTGCTCGTACTACGGCATCTGCGACCTGCCCGCCAAGCTCACCGCGGTGGTCCTGCCGCACCAACTGGTCTGCGACAACCGCACCATCCAGACCCAGGCGCTGTCGGCCGCCGAGCTGGCCACCGTCTGCGCCAGCCTGCGCAACGAGGACGCGTTCTTCCACAACGTGGTCAAGGACAACGGTCCGATCCCGAACCAGTACGACAAGACCGTCACCCTCGGGGTCTTCGCCAACAAGACCGACTACACCACCTACTCGTGGGCGATCTTCGGCAACTCGACCGACAACGGCGGCCAGACGGTCATGGACCCGACCGACCCGAACAACCGGGCCGCGAACGTCATGTACCAGAAGGCGTGGAACAACGGCGACCCCGCCCGGGTGTGGAACCTCAACCACGAGTACACCCACTACCTCGACGGCATCTACGACATGAAGGGCAGCTTCGCCACCCAGACGTCCGTCCCGGACATCTGGTGGGTCGAGGGCCTCGCCGAGTACATGTCCTACAGCTACCGCGCCACCACCGACACCGACGCGATGGCCCAGGCCGCCGCGCACACCTACAAGCTCAGCACGGTCTTCCAGAACACCTACGGCAACTCGGACTCGACCCGCGTCTACGCCTGGGGCTACCTGGCGGTCCGGTACATGCTGGAGAAGCACCCCGCCGACGTCCAGGCCATGCTGGCCCGCTTCCGGGTCGGCGACTACACCGGCGGCTACGCGGTCTACAACGGTCTCGGCACCTCCTACGACGCCGACTTCGACGCCTGGCTCACCGCCTGCGCCGCCGGGGCCTGCTACGCGGCGGGCCCGACCGCGCTGTTCGACACGTCGGTGAACGGCGCGACCGTCAGCGCGACCGAGCGGTCCGTCCAGACCGGCCCGGGGCGGATCACCGCGTGGCACTGGACCTTCGGCGACGGCACCTCCTCGGACGAGCGCAACCCGAGCCACACCTACGCGACCGCCGGCACCTACACGGTCGCCCTGACCGCGACCGACACCACCGGCAAAGCCGCCACCACCCCGGCCTCGGTCACCGTGACCGCCGCCCCGGTCACCCTGCCGAACTGCACCGAGCAGCGCGCCGACGCGATGGGCCGGAACTGCTCGCGCACCGGCCGCGCCGCGACCGCCGGCAGCACCGACTACCTGTACGTCTACCTGCCGGCCGGCACCTCCACGCTCAAGGTCACCACCTCCGGCGGCACCGGCACCACGCACCTGTACTACAACCCGGGCACCTGGGCCTCGCCCAGCGCCTTCACCGCCTCCTCCACCGGCACCGGGACCACCCAGTCCCTCACCGTCACCAACCCGACCGCCGGCTACCGCTACCTCAGCCTGTACGCCGTCACCGACTTCAGCGGCGTCACGGTCAGCACCCAGTTCTGACCTCGCGGGCGGCCCCGCCGTCGGACGTGGACCGCTTCGGTGCGGAAGCCCCGAAGACCAGCAGGCCCCGGCAGTGCCCTGCCGGGGCCGACCTGGTCTTCTCGGGACCACCGCAGAACCTACCGGTGGGCACTGACATCCGCGCGGCGGAGCTTCCCACCCGGGGCCCCGGGGGGTCAGGGACGGTGGCACGGACGCTCCCGGTTCACCGCGACGGCGCTCCTCCGTACTCTGCTCCCGGCCGGCACGGCCGCCGGAGGAGCCGGTCGGCAGGGGTGGCCGGCGGGAAGATGGCCGATTCCGGGCATTTGACGGTCCGTTTTCGCCCGGTGTTCCCGCTGTTCCGTGGAATGGCTTCGCGGCGAAGATGTGAAGGATAGGTCGTACGTCTGCGGAACGCCTCTGGTGCGGACGGGCGGTGGCGGATTCCACTCATCCATCGACCGGCCGCCGCGGCCCCGCGTCCCACCGCCCGGTCCGGCCGGCCGGTGGCGCTCCCGTTTCCCCAGGTCGGGCGGGAAGGATCGACGCGAGTGCCGGTCGCGCGGGGGGCGGCCGTGGCGCGCCGCCGGTCACCACTCATGTCCCAGCGGTCCCGACGGCCCCGTCCGGTACGAGGAAAGCCGGAGGGATGTGACCGATACGCGGTCAGTTCGTCAGGGCCGTCATTGACCACGCCGCCGGCCGCCCCAATGCTGGGTCGAGTACGACTCAACCGGAGATCGGTCGAGTTGTACGTATCCGATTCGGTTTTCGATTCGTCCGAGGAGAATTCGTGATCTCTAAAACGAGGAAGTTCGTGAGTGCCGCGGCCGCCACCTTCGCCGCGGCGGCCGCGTTGACGGTGGCGGTGCCGTCCAGCGCGTACGCCATCGACCACGTCGAGTGCCGGGGAGGCGAGAACTTCCTGAAGATCTGGTCGCACCTCGACGGGCGACAGAGCGTGGACTGCTACGCGAACGGGGGCCGCACCGACTTCGGCAGCTGGTGGGTCGACCGGATCTCCACCGGGAACAACGACCTGATCTACTACGACGCCAACGGTGACTCGGTCAGGATCAACCGGTGGACCGACATCACGTTCCCGAACCGTCCGCCGAAGGTGAAGTCCATCGAGATCCTCTGACGGACCGCAGTTCGGACGCGCCGCACCGCCGACCGGCCGGCCGGCGGTGCGGCGCGTGGTGAACCTACGGGTGGGGGCTGGAGAGCCAGGGCGGCCGCCAGGTGGTGCGGCCGAGGCCCGGGGTGGGTCCCCAGGTCCCGCGCGCGTACGGCACGGGCGCCGGCGGGTGGTCCACCAGGGGCTGGATCACCCGCCAGGTCTCCTCCACGACGTCCTGCCGGGTGAACAGCGAACGGTCGCCGGTCAGCGCGTCGTTGAGGAGCCGCTCGTAGGGCTCGGGGGGCCTGCCGAGTTCGGCGGCGAAGGACAGGCTGAGGTGGACGCTCCGGGCCGAGCGGCCGGATGCCTCCTTCGAGAGCATGCCCAGCCGCAGCGCCGGGTCCGGGTCGATCCGCAGGACGAGTTCGTTGGCGTCGGGGTGCGCGGGCTGGTCCAGGAAGGCGAGCCGTGGCGGGCGCTTGAAGACCACCCGTACCTCGGTGGCCCTGGCGGCCAGGGCCTTGCCGGCCCTGATGGAGAAGGGCACTCCGCTCCACCGCCAGTTGTCCACCTCCAGGCCGAGTTCGACGTAGGTCTCGGTCACCGAGCCGGACTTGACGCCGGGTACGTCGAGGTAGCCCTCGTACTGGCCGCGCAGGCAGTGCGCCGGATCGACGTCCGCCGTCGCGCGGAAGACATCGACCCTCCGGTCCCACAGCGCGTCCGGGCCGGGGCCGACCGGCGCCTCCATCGCGACCAGGGCGAGCACCTGGAGGAGGTGGTTCTGGACCACGTCGCGCAGCGCGCCGACCGGGTCGTAGAACGCTCCCCGGTCCTCCACGCCGAAGTCCTCGGCCATGGTGATCTGCACGGCCGCCACGTGGTCGCGGTTCCAGACCGGTTCGAGCAGCGAGTTGGCGAACCGCAGGAACTGGATGTCCAGCACGGGCTGCTTGCCGAGGAAGTGGTCGATGCGCAGGATGCGGTCCTCGGGCAGCACCCGGTGCAGCCGTGCGTTGAGGGCCCTGGCGGAGGCCAGGTCATGGCCGAAGGGCTTCTCCAGCATCACCGTGGCGTGCGCGGTGAGGCCCGCCGCCGCCAGCGCCTCCACGACCGGGCCGAACAGCGAGGGCGGGATCTCCAGGTAGAAGAGCGGCCTGGCGGCGCCCTCCAGCAGCGCGTTCAGCGCCTGGTAGGTGGCCGGGTCGGTGAAGTCGCCCCGCAGGTAGGAGAGCCGTCGGGCCAGCCGTTCGAGCGGCCCGGCCGCCACCTCCTCACCGGCTGTCCGCAGGGCCTCGCGCAGGGAGGCGACCAGGTGGTCGTGCGACCAGTCCTCCAGGGCCACGCCGATGATCGGGCAGTCCAGGAGGCCGGCCGCCTCCAGGCGGTAGAGCGATCGGAAGGTCATCTTGTGCGCGAGGTCGCCGGTGATGCCGAAGATCACCAGGGCGTCGGCGGTCACCGCCGCGCTCCCGGCCGCACGGATCCACGCCCGCCCGGCCGGCCGCGGCGGGCCGCCCGGGCGCCGGTCGCCTCACCCGGCCCGGCCCCTGGCCACGCGGAACCGTCGGACGGCCCCCGCCGCTGCGGCACTCGCACCGGGGCGGTCTCCGTGAGAACTCCGCCGGGGCCCCTCAGGTGCGCCCGGCCCGGCCCCGACTGACGATCGCTCATGGAGGGACGATATAACCCGACGTGTCGACTTGCTCGCACGGCGGAGCGGCGCCGCGCCTCGGGTCGCCGGTCACCGGTCCCGGCGCCCACCGGACGGCCCCCGGCTGCCGCGAGCCGCCCGGGCGGTGCGCACGAGGATCATCACGGGTGCCGGTGGGGCCACAGCTGGAGCAGCCAGTGCTCGGCCCGGTGGGGGAGGAGGGACGGGGTGGGGTGGAGGGCGCCGCGGTGGGCGGCGAGCGTGTAGCGGCCGGGTGGGAGCGGCAGCGCGGCGGCGGCCGCGAGGTGGGAGACACCGGAGGTGAGGGCGAGGCGGCCGCCTTCGAGGTCGACGGTGAGCCGGATGTGCTGGGGCCAGTGGCCGGGCGGGGCCGGGGGCCGGGCCGTCCAGTACTGGAGGGTGACGTGGGGGTAGTGGTCGGACAGGGCGCTGTTGAAGGTGACGGTGCCGCCCGCGGTGGTCGCGAGCCGGCCGGGGCCCGGGGTGGGCGGCCGGTCGTCGGCGTCGCCGCTGGGCGGGGCGGCGGTGTCGACGAGGTGGAAGAGGTGGTTCTCCGCGCGCACCTCGATGGCGAGTTTGGCGGCGAGTTTGGCGGCGGGTTCGCCGACGGGTGCGGCCGGGGGCCGGTCGGCGCGCGGGTCCACGAGCGGGTCAGGGGTCGATCTGGACGTGGAACGGGTCATTGGTGAAGTCGCTGCCGAGGATGCGCCGGTTCTGGTAGAAGCCGCTGAGCCGGCCGCCGGAGCCGCGGTTGTCCCAGTCGTGGATGGGTTCGACGCTGTAGTTCTTGAGGTTGTCGTCGGCGCCTTCGAGGGTCGACGCGAAGGGGTACTCGTCACAGTCCAGGCCTTCGTGGGCGTAGTCGGGGAAGTACTTCAGGCAGGCGGCGACGGCGACGACGCGGTGCGCGTCGATGGCGCTCTGGTCGGCGACGCGGTGCAGCGGGGCCGCGCCGGGGGCGCCGGGGATCTGCTTGTTCGGCGCTTCGGGGACGGTCTGGTCGGGGTGGTACTGGGCGGTGACGATGTGGTCGGCGGACTCGGGGTGGTCGGCGCGGTGGAGGTGCAGGGTCTCGGTGACCCAGGGGAAGACGCAGCCCTCACCGGAGGCGGTGCTGACGAGGTAGGAGGCGGAGTCGCAGCGGATGCCGCTGTTGGGGCCGTCGTAGGGGTTGGCCGCGCCCTCGCCGATGACCGAGACGTGCGCGGCGAGGTCGGCGTAGCTGATGAGGGCGCTGCCGATGCCGCCGGCGGAGTCCTGGCGGAAGGAGTAGTAGCGGCTGGTGACCGAGCCCTCGGCGGCCCACAGCCCGATCGGCTGGACGTAGGGGCCGCCGAAGCCGCTGTCGACGACGCAGGGGCCGAACCCGGGCCGGGCGGTGCAGGTGACGTCGACGCTGAGCGGTACCTCGGCGATGTCGCCTTCGAGCCGCCAGTTGTCGAGGACCTGGACGACGTCGACCTCGCGGCGGACGTTGTGGCCGTACTGGACGTCGGTCATCTCGGCGTCCGCGCTGCCGGTGACGGAGCAGAAGATCCACCAGCAGGTGACGTGGGTGGGGTGGAGGTGGAAGGCCTGGCAGGTGGCGAACCGCGATTTGCCGTACCCCTGGTCGTGGAAGGCGGCGTCCTGCTCGCGGCACTCGTAGGCGGGCAGGTCGTCCTGGCCGGAGCGCTTGGCGGTGCGGGGGGCGTGGTTCTCGTGGGGACCGGGCTCCATGGCGCGGATGCGCCCGAGGAGCTGGTCGAGGGGCTGTTCGTGGCCGGGTTCGGTCAGGGGGACGTGGGCGGGGGCCAGCAGGACGTAGTCCCGGCGTGCGGCGGCGTCGCCGGCGCCCGCCGCGCGGGCGGGGGTGACGGCGACGGCGGTGGCCAGCGTCAGCAGCGCCGTGACGAGGGCGGTCACGGCGCCGCGCCGGCGGGGCCGGCGGTGGGTGGGGCGGTCCGAGCGCATCGTTGCCTCGATTCCTGTTCTGGGAGTCCGGGGCTCAGGAGCGGGGGTCGATGCGCCACCCGCGGGGGTCGCCGATCACCTCGGTGGAGGTGTCGGTGATGACCTGCCGGGTGTAGGAGTCGCGGAAGAGCCGGTGCTTCACGTCGAACGCGGTGAGGTCGTTCGCGCACGTGCCGCTGGGGTAGCAGTGGTCGACGCGGATCTTCAGGACGACGGTCCGGTAGTCGGGCGTCTGGTCCTGGTTCTGGAACCAGGCGCGGATCCTCCAGCCGGCCAGACCGTAGCCGCGGTTCGGTGCGGCCTGGGCGACGTCGAACGTCCACTCGTTGGCGGGCGTGAAGGCGCACGCGTTGAGCGAGGCGTCCACCTCCGCGGCGCGCTCCCAGTCGCCGTAGCGGTTGAGCGCTTGCAGGTGGTAGGTGGGGGAGGGGGCGCACGCGGTGGCGGCCTGGTCGGCCCGCGCGGTGGTGCCGGGCGTGAAGGCGGTCGCGGCGGCGATCGTCAGGGCGGCGGCCGCGAGGCGGAGCGCCGTGCGGGGGGTCGTGCTGTTCATCCGGGTCGTGCCCTTCATCCGGCTTCTCCTCGCTTGACTGTTCGTGGACTACCCATTGAACGTGACATCCAGTCATCGCGCGGACACATGCTGTCATCCGAGTGGATCGCCTTCGCCCGCGCGCGCCCTGGTTCGCGCCGTCCCCCGGCCGGGCCGGGCCCGGGTCCCGCCGAGGGGGCGGGGCGGGGACCGTCCGTTCCGCTCGGCGCCGGGGTGCGGGGGCGAGGCGGCCGGACGTGCCCGCGCCGGCCGGCCGCAGTAGCGTGGGCGGTCGGCTTCCGAACAAGGCAACGAGGAGGTAGCAGTGTCAGTCGTGAATCGTGACCTCTCCACACTCGGCGGCTCGCTCGAACGGGTGGCCCGGCCCCCGGACGGGACGGTCGCGGACCGGGCCCGCGAGGTCATCTCCGCCTACGCCCGCGACCTGGAGGACGAGCAGCTGCTCCTGGCCGTGCTCGGTCTGGAGGAACCGGCCGAGCGGACGGCCCCCTGAGGCACGGCCCTCGGCAGGGGGGCAGCCCACCCGCTGGCCCCTCGCATCGCGCCGGAGGGCTCGGCGGTCCGGCCGTCGGTGGCCCCGGTGGTCGGTGGCGCCCCGTAGTCGGGGGCGATGCGGCGGTCGGCGCTCACAGTGGTGGTGTCCGAACTGTTACGTCCGGGGTGTGACGCGTGGGACGGCGACGGCGCTGAGGGACATGAGACGACCGTGACCGGTCCGGTCGGACCGGTCGGCGTCCCCTCTGCGACCACCTCTGACAGCGAATGGTGACCATGCGCGCTTCCCTCACTACCCGCGCCGTTCTCACGGCGGCGGCCGCCGGCCTCCTGATCCTCCCCACCGCGCCTTCGGCCTTCGCCACCGCCGGCACCTACACCGTCCCCGTCCACCAGGACCTTCCCGTCACGGCCGCCGGCTTCGGCGAGCACGAGGCGAAGTGCGGGTCGATCGGCGCCGACCAGGACGGCTGGCACTTCGTCCTCCCGGGGAACTCGACGGACTTCGTCAAGCTCACGGTGTCCTTCGACAACGGCGCGCCGCAGGTGGTGACCGTGTTCGGGCCGCCGACGGGCAAGCACGCCTATGTCGGATCCGCCCCGGGCGCCAAGCTGACCTCGGCCAGCGCGGAGGTGACGGGCGGCGAGGTGAAGTGGTTCAACCTCTCGCACACCTGCCCGGCGGTGCGCACCACCGCGAGCCCGACGCCGTCCACGCCCACGCCGTCCGCCTCCACCACTCCGTCGGCCTCGAACACCCCGTCGGCCTCCACCTCGCCGAGCGTCTCCACCTCGCCGGTCGCCACGACGACCGCTTCCATCTCCGCGTCGCCCACCGGCAAGGCCTCCTCCGGCCCCACCGCGACGGTCGGCCCCTCGACGGGTTCGACCACCGGCGTGACCGCGGGCGAGTCGGCCCCGCCCTCGCTCTCGGCTTCGCCCTCGGGGTCGGTGGCGGCGAGTGGTTCGGACCGCCTGGCCTCGACCGGCGCGAACGTCGGCCTGACCCTGCTCGCCGCCGTCGTGCTGGTCGGGGCGGGCTCCGTCCTGGTCATGCGCCGCCGCAAGGCGGGCCGGCACTGACCTGACCGTCGTCCGACACGGTGCGGGCGGGGCGGGCGACCGGCCGGTCCCGCCCGCACCCTCCCGAGCCGGTCGGGCGGCGGACGCGCCCCGCCCGGGCGGCCGTGCTACGGCAGGCGGGGTCGGGGCGCGGTCGGGGCTTCGGCTGTCCCCGGGGCGGGTCGGTCGTGCGGGTCGGTCGTGCGGGTCGGTCGGTCGGGTCGGTCGGGC
>NZ_JBVHVO010000036.1:0-72138 GCF_055564815.1 Kitasatospora sp. NPDC028961
TGCAGGGGGGACCCTGTGGGAGAGTAGGACGCCGCCGAACAATCATTCCAAAGAACCCCCCGATCCTTACGGATCGGGGGGTTCTTTGCGTTTCCGGCGGCATTCGCGGTGGGTGGCTGCGGCTCGCCGGCGATCGCCAGGCCCGGCGGGAGGGAGTGCCGCTCCGGGGTGGTGCTAGGTCCACCCCGGAATCGGGGTGCGACAGCCAGTGCCCCGCCCCTTGCCACCCGGCGACACTGGGTGGACGACGACCGGTACCGGCCCCAGGAGCATCCGTGACAGCAGCGAACCGATCGAGCGGCGCGGGCGTACGCGCTCAGACGGAGGCGGCCTTCCTGGCGGGCGGCCGCGGTCTGGTGCGGCTGGCTCTGGTGGCGCTGGGGGCGGTACCCACCGTCGCCCTGCCGATCGTGGCGGCGTCCTTCGCCGGTGGTGCGGTGAACTCGATGCTGGACCTCTATGACCTGGGCACCGTGTTCACCCTGCTCGCGGCGGCCCTCGCGGGCGCGGCCACCGCCGGCCTCCTGGTGCGCCGGGTCGCGAACCGGACGCGCGGTCAACTCGCCCGCTGGTACGGGATGCGGCTGCCGGTCGAGTACGACCCCCGGCCGGCGCTGGAGCGGGACGAGCGCGGCCACTGGTGGACGGGGTACTCGTACCACCGCTCCCACGGCGTCGCGAAGCTCGCCCACCTGCTGCACTGGGCCGCCCGGGACCGGGCCACCCGGTCGGAGATCGCCTGGTTGGTGATCAGCCCGGCAGCTGCGGCCGTACTCGCCCTGCCGGTGGCCGGTCTGCTGGTGGGCGGGGCGGGCTACGCGGTGACCGCTCCGGTGGAATACCGGGAGTACGGGCCGATCGATCCGGCCGGCGCCTCCCCGCTGGTCTCGGTCGTCCTGGGGCTGCTGCTGATGGCACTCGGCGTGGTGTTGGCGCCGTACGCGGTGCGGGGCTACGTAGAACTGGCCCGGCGCGTGCTGGACCAGGACGGCCGCGCCTCGCACGCCCAGCTGACCAAGCGGGTCGCCCAGCTGACGGAGACCCGGGCGGACGCGGTCGGCAACCAGGCGGCCGAACTGCGCCGGATCGAGCGGGACCTGCACGACGGCGCCCAGGCACGGCTGGTCGCGATCGGGATGACCCTCGGCACGATCGAACACCTGCTGGAGACCGACCCGGTGGCCGCCCGCGAACTCCTCTCCGAGGCCCGGCAGTCCTCGGCCCGGGCGCTCCAGGAGCTGCGCGACCTCGTGCGCGGCATCCACCCGCCGGTCCTCGCCGAGCGCGGACTGGGCGACGCGGTGCAGTTGCTGGCGCTGGACAGCGCCCTGCCGACCGAGGTGTGCGTGAGCCTCCCGGACCGGCTGCCGGCGCCGGTCGAGGCCGCCGTCTACTTCAGCATCTGCGAGCTGTTGGCCAACGCGGCCAAGCACTCGGGCGCGGAGCAGGTCTGGGTGGACATCCTCTACCGGGCCGGCAACCTGCGGGTCACGGTGACGGACGACGGCGTCGGTGTGGCGGATCCCAGCCGGGGCACCGGCCTGCGCGGGATCGAGCGGCGATTGGGTACCTTCGACGGTGTCCTGGCCATCGACAGCACGTCGGGCGGTCCGACCACCATCACCTTGGAGCTGCCGTGCGAGTTGTCCTCGCCGAGGACCTCTACCTCCTTCGCGAAGGCCTGATCCGGCTGCTGGAAGCGCACGGCTTCACCATCGCGGCGGCGGTCGAGACCGGCCCCGAACTGCTGGACGCGCTGCTGACGCACCGGCCGGACGTCGCCGTGGTCGACGTCCGGCTGCCGCCGACGCTGACCGACGAGGGCCTGCAGGCCGCGCTCCAGGCGCGCCGGGAGATCCCGGGCCTGCCGGTGCTGGTGGTCTCGCAGCACGTGCAGCAGCTGTACGCGCGGGAGCTGCTGGCGGACGGCACCGGTGGTGTCGGCTACCTGCTGAAGGACCGGGTCTTCAACGCGGACCAGTTCATCGACGCGGTCCGCCGGGTGGCGGCCGGCGGCACCGCGATGGACCCCGACGTGATCGCCAAGCTGGTGCAGCGCACCTCCCGCCGGCCGGGCGCGCTCCACCACCTCTCACCGCGCGAGCGGGAGGTGCTGGAACTGATGGCGGAGGGCTGCTCCAACTCGGCGATCGCGGCCCGGCTGGTGGTGAGCGACGGCGCGGTGGCGAAGCACATCGCCAACATCTTCACCAAGCTCGGTCTGGCCCCCGCCGACGACGCCAACCGCCGGGTCCAGGCCGTCCTCGCCTATCTCAACGGGACGGCGGGGCGACCGGCCTGACGCCCCGCCCGGCCGGTCGGCACCCGATCGGCACGCGGCCGACACCCGGTCGACACGGGGCCCGCGCCCGGTGTCCGCCGGGGCCGGTTCCACCCCGGGCTGCGAGGAAGCTGAAACAGCTGTACGAGTAAACTCCGGTGGGCCGAGCCCGGCGGCTGCTCGGTCGTCCGGCGCCCCGACCACCGGGAACCGGCGCCGAGGCAGCGCACGGCCGCAGCCGACACCCAGGGGTTGATAGACGTTATGGCACGCCCTCCGCTCACCAAGGCTCACCGCAGCCTGCTCGGGCTGGTCGCCGCCGGGGCCTGCCTGATCTCGGGCATCGGCTTCGCGGGTTCGTACAACGCGGTGCGGGAGCTGGCGTCCGAGAAGGGCTTCGGCGCCTTCTCCTACGCCTTCCCGATCGGTGTCGACGCCGGTATCGTCGTGCTGCTCGCGCTGGACCTCGTCCTGACCTGGCTCCGCATACCCTTCCCGCTGCTGCGGCAGACCGCCTGGCTGCTGACCGTCGCCACCATCGCGTTCAACGCGGCCGCCTCCTGGGGCGACCCGCTCGGGATGGGCATGCACGCCGTCATCCCGGTGCTGTTCGTGGTCGTCGTCGAGGCCTCCCGGCACGCGGTCGGCCGGATCGCCGCCATCACGGCCGACCGGCACATGGAGTCCGTCCGGCTGATGCGCTGGCTGCTCTCCCCGGTGCCGACCTTCCGGCTCTGGCGGCGGATGAAGCTCTGGGAGCTGCGCTCCTACGACGAGGTCGTCCGGCTGGAGCAGAACCGGCTGGTCTACCGGGCGCAGCTGCGCTTCCGGTACGGGCGCGGCTGGCGCCGCTCGGCGCCGATCCAGGCGCTGTTGCCGTTGAAGCTGGCCAAGTACGGGGTGCCACTGGACCCGGCGCTGCTGGACCGGCTGGACGAGGAGTCCCGCACGGCCACCGAGCTCCGGGAGAGTCGGACGCCGGCCGCCGCCATCCCGGTGGCCGCTGCCGCCGGCACCCAGCCGCAGGCGCAGCCGCGCGCGCAGGCACAGCCCGCGGACGCCCGGCCGGAGAACGCCCGGCCCGAGGGCCTCCAGGTGGAGCAGGTCCGGTCCGAGGCGGCGGTGCCCGCCGTGGCGCCGGTGCCCGCGGAGGTGGCCGCGCCGATGCTGGCCAAGCTGGCCGCGGTGCGGCTGCGGGCCTCGCAGGAGCCGGCCGCCGAGGAGGAGCAGGCGCCGCCGCAGCCCCGGGAGGAGCTGAACGTCTGGACCGAGCGGCCGGTGCGGACCACCGGGCCGCAGGGCGACGGCTCCCCGGGCGGCCGGGTGCCGGGCCAGGCCTCGCCGTGGTTCAAGCCGCCGCGGCCGTCCGCCGCCCAGCCCGAGCCGCAGCCGGCGGCGCGCCCGGCCGCCCGTCCCGGCGGAGCGGCGACCGCCCAGGCCGTCGCGCAGTCCGAGGTCCACACCGGTCCGGACGGCGCCGGCTACGCGGACCTCCCGGTGGAGGCCGGTTACGCGCAGGACGCCGAGTACGTCCGCGAGGCCGACTACCCGCAGGAGGAGGGCTTCGCCCCGGAGCCGGACGCGGCCGAGGGCTCCGGCCGCCCGTACGACTCCGCCTCCCGCCCGGCGCCGTCGCGGCTCGACCCCGAGCTCTGCTACACGGCGCTGGTCAGCTACATCGACACCTTCGAGAAGGAGCCCAGCCCGCAGCGCCTCGCGGACTGGCTGACCAAGGAGTACGGCGTGACCGGCACCCGGCCGGACGGCTCGGTGCACCACAAGGACGTCGCCGAGCTCTTCCCCGAGCTGCGCGACCGCTACGCCGCCGCCGGGAGGGACTGAGCGGCGGACCCGCCCAGGAGCCGGAGCCGCCTGCCGCCTGCCCGTCCGCCGCTCGGTCGGCCATTGACGCCCGACCCCGGCGGGGCTACCTTCGCCTCAACAAACTGTTGAAGCGCTGGTTCGGCACGGAGGAGTACGGATGTCGCAGGTCGAGGTGGACGGTACCGGTCCGGCGGGCGGAGCCTCGTTCTCCGGAGCGGCGCGTGCCGCGGTGGAGGCGCTGCTCTCCCCGGTCGACGCCGACCTGGCCCGCCGCTACCCGGGCGACTCCGGCAGCCGGCAGCCGGTCCACACCGTCTACGTCCCGGCCGACGCCTTCGGTGCCGACACCGTCCGCGACTGGGGCCGACAGGCGCTGGAGGCGTTCGACACGCACGCCGGTACCCCGGCGGCCCTGGCCGGCGCGCTCGGCGTGGCCGACGACGCGCTGCTCGCCGACGTGCACGCCCGGGTCCGCGCCAAGCTGGAGCGGGAGCCGGTCGAGGACCTGCGGATCGACTTCGAGGACGGCTACGGCCCCCGGCCCGACGCCGAGGAGGACGCGGCCGCCGTCCGGACCGCCGAGTTGATCGCGGCCGCCGTGGCGGACGGCAGCGCCCCGCCGTACATCGGCATCCGGATCAAGTGCATGGAGGCGGCCGTCCGCGACCGCGGCATCCGCACCCTGGAGCTGTTCCTGACCGCCCTGCTGGCCTCCGGCGGCCTGCCCGAGGGACTGGTGCTCACGCTGCCCAAGGTGACCTACGCCGAGCAGGTCACCGCGCTGGTCCGGCTGCTGGCGGACTTCGAGCGCTCGGCGGGGCTGCCGGCCGGCCGGATCGGCTTCGAGATCCAGATCGAGACCACCCAGGCGATCCTCGGCCCCGACGGCCGGGCCACCGTCGCCCGGATGATCGAGGCCGCCGAGGGGCGGGCCACCGGTCTGCACTACGGGACCTTCGACTACAGCGCCGCCTGCGGGGTCGGCGCCGCCTACCAGAGCATGGACCACCCGGCCGCCGACCACGCCAAGGCGGTGATGCAGGTGGCCGCCGCCGGTACCGGCGTCCGGCTCTCCGACGGGTCGACCAACGTCATCCCGACCGGGTCCACCGAGCAGGTGCACGCCGCCTGGAAGCTCCACCACGACCTGGTCCGCCGCTCGTTGGCCCGTGCCTACTACCAGGGCTGGGACATGCACCCGGCGCACCTGCCGACCCGTTACGTCGCGGTGTACTCCTTCTACCGCGAGGGCCTGGCGGCCGCCGCCGCCCGGCTGGCGGCGTACGTCGCCAAGACCGGCGGCGACGTGATGGACGAGCCGGCGACCGCCCGGGCGCTCAGCGGCTACCTGCTGCGCGGGCTGGACTGCGGGGCGGTCGACCTCGCCGAGGTCCTCTCGCTCACCGGTCTGGACCGCGCCCGGCTGGACGCGCTGGCCGGCCGCTGAGCCCTCCCGGCCCCGCCCCGAGTCGTCCCTGCTCCGACTCGTCCCTGCTCCGACCCGGCGCTCTCCGGCTCGGACCGGTGACCGAACGGGCAGGGCCTAGGCTGGCGGTGGCGCCCCGGAACCACGTGGGGCCGCCGCCAGCCTTCGCCGTCTTCCGGGAGAACCGCCGCACCATGTCCGCCACGCCGGAGCCGACCCCGAGGCAGTACCTGACCATCCGGCACGCGGGCAGCCACGAGATCGAGATCAAGAAGTCCCGCTTCATCTGCCACCTCGCCCGGGTCACCGACGAGGACGAGGCGCAGGCGTTCATCGCGGGCATCCGCAAGCAGTACTGGGACGCGCGGCACAACTGCACCGCCTTCGTGGTCGGCGACGAGCAGCGGCGCGAGCGCTCCAGCGACGACGGGGAGCCCGGCGGTACAGCCGGGGTGCCGATGCTGGAGGTGCTG
Source organism: Kitasatospora sp. NPDC028961 (assembly GCF_055564815.1). Lineage (NCBI taxonomy): Bacteria > Bacillati > Actinomycetota > Actinomycetes > Kitasatosporales > Streptomycetaceae > Kitasatospora > Kitasatospora sp. NPDC028961. Next base: position 6,005 of record NZ_JBVHVO010000036.1, read on the forward strand.
CGCCGGCGCGGGCTGACCGACACCGCGGCCGTGGTGACCAGGTACTTCGGCGGGATCAAGCTCGGGGCGGGCGGCCTGGTCCGGGCCTACGGGAGCGCGGTGTCGGAGGCGGTGGACGCGGTCGGGCTGCTGGAGCGGCGGCCGGTGGCGCTGCTCGCGGTCGCGGCGGACCACACCCGGGCCGGGCGGGTCGAGAACGACCTGCGGGCGGCCGGCTACACGGTGAGCGACCTCGCGTACGAGGCGGCCGGGGTGCGGATCGAGGTCGGGGTGCCGGAGCCGGAGGTGGCCGAATTCCGCACCTGGCTGGCCGAGGCGACCGGCGGTACCGCGGTGGCGGTGGCGGCGGGTCGGACGTATGTCGAGGTGCCGGTCTGAGCGGGTTCCCCGCGGCGCGGGGGTGACGCTCGGGCGGGGGTTCGCGGAGCGACCGGGCCGGGGGCCGGACCGACTTTCGGCCAGATCGGGTCCGGCCGGGTTCCCGTCCTCCCGCACCCTGCCTAGCCTGGGCGGATCGCCGACCAGGAGGCCGAGCCGAGATGTCCCTCGTCCAGACCATCACCCTGCCCCCGGGCGCCAGTACCGGCTGGCACTACCACCCGGGCCGGGTCGACGTGGTGGTGCTGTCGGGGACGCTGACGCGGACCCTGCACGACGGCCGGGTCGAGGTCAGCCGGGCGGGCGAGTCGCTGGTCGAGGAGGCGGGGCCGGTCCACGTCCACGTCGGCCGCAACCACGGGACCGTCCCCGTGGTGCTGATCGCCGATTACGACGCCCCGGAGGGCTGCCCGCTGGCGGTGCCGGTCGCCGAACCGGAGTGGAGCCGCAGCGGCGCGGGCCGCGCGGAGGGCTGAGACCGGCCGCAGCAGAAGCCGGCCCGGTCCGGCGGTCGGCTTGAGCAGATTCACTCGAACGTATTGACGTGGCCCGGAGTTGGAACTTCCGCTCCGGGCTGTGGCGTTTCCTGGGCAAGGATCCGGCAAGAACCGGACGAACACACCCCCATCGATGGAGGACGACAGACCCCACCACCGCACCACGGAGGTATGCGCATGACCTCAGACCGTTCCTCGTCGCCCGCCCGCGCCGGTCTGCCCGGCCCCAGGGGCCTCGCGACGCCCTATCGGATGACCGTCACCACCGCGCTCCCGCACGCCGACGCCGTGGCCCTGGCGGACCAGCGCCTCGCCGCCTGGCTGAAACACGAAGGCTGTGAGGAGCCCCCGCCGGCCGCCCACCGGTCCGTCGCCGCCGAGGCCGCCGAAGTCCCCGCCGAACGCCTGCGCCTGGGCGACCGGGTCCTGCTCGACCGCGACGGCGGCCCCCTGCGGGGCGGCCCGGGGGCCGGGCGCTACGACCGCCGCCGGCTGCGCACCCCGGCCCCGCACGGCACCCACCAACTCACGCTGACCACGGCGACCGGCGCCGACGGCCGCACCTGGGTCCGGCTGGAGGCCGAGACGCACACCACCGGCACCGGGGTACGGACGCCGTGCCGGGTGCCGGTGCCCGAACTCACCTGCAGCCTGCTGCCGCTGCTGGACGCCACCGACGGCCCGGCCGCCGTCCAGTCGGCGCCGAGGGTGCTGACCGCCGCCGAGGTCGACGGCCTGATCGACGCACTCTGCGATCCGGAGCGCCGGCTGCCCGTCGTGGTGGCGAGCGTCCCGGTCAACCACGACCTCGACAGCTGGGTGGAGGACGTCGTCCGCCCGCTCTGCCGCCAACTCCCCGGCCTCGCCACCGCCTACGTCCTGGATCCGGGCGCCCGTACCGAGTTCAACGTCGCACTGGAGTACCACACCGTTTACGGCGGGGCGGTGCGCACCTATCAGCCCGAGGTCGATCCGGCCTCCCGGTCGGACGCCGCGCGGCACCCGGTGCTGGCCCGCCACCGGATCGAGGAGGACCTCCGCCGGGCGGCCGGGCTGCTGGCCCGCGAACCGCGCCGGCTCGCCGCCGAGCTGCCGCTGCCGGCACCGCTGGCCGCCGTCCCGGTGCTGCGGGTGCCCGCGACCGCGGCCCGCCCGGGCACCGGCCCGGAGGACGCCACCGCCCGGGCCGAGCGGGCGGCGCTCGCCCACGAGGAGCAGCAGGACCACGCCGAGCAGCAGGCGAGGGCCGACGAGCTGGAGCGGGTGCGGCACAGCCTGCGCCGGGAGCGCCGCCGGGGCCGCCGGGTGCCGTCGGCGGCCGACGAGCCGCCGGGCGGGTCGGTCACCGGGCCGCGCCGGGGCGTCCAGTCCCGGGGGCCGGCCGGTCGGCTCTGCGTCGGCCCGGGTTCGGCGGGGCGCCGCCCGGCCGCGCCCGGGGCGGGCAGCAGACCGGGCTCACCGGGCGCTCCCGGGTTCCGGGCGGTGCCGGACAGCTTCACCGAACTGATGGCCCGGTTGGACGAGTTCCCGCTGCTCACCTTCACCGGGGACCAGAAGAGCGCGCTCGCCCTGGACGACCTGCGGTGCGCCGGGGCCGGCTGGGCCCGGCTCACCTGGGGCGGTCTGACGTCCCTGCAGGAGTACGCCGAGGCGGCGGTGCGCGGCGAGGCGGGCGGCGACTTCAAGCAGTGGTGCGAGCACACCCCGGCCGGCCGCCACCGCTTCCCGCCCCGCAAGGCGGTGCGCGGGGAGTCGCGGACGGTCTTCAGCCACACCAAGTGGAAGCGCGAGCGGATACTTCCGGTACCGGAGTGCGTGGACGCCTCCCGGCGGGCGTTCATGGGCGCGCACCTGCGGATCGGCGGTGGGCGGACGGCCCCGCGGCTGCACTACCTCGACGACTGTTCGGGCAGTGGCCGGATCTATGTCGGCTACATCGGCCTGCACCTGACCAACACCCGGACCAACTGAGAGGCTTGGCTGACCGGTGCGCCCGTTCGGTGGACAATGTCCGGCAGGGGCGGCCCGTAGGCTCGCCGGCCGCCCCGGGCAGGCGCCGGACGAGCATGGGGGAACCGCGACCGATGCAGCACTCAGCAGACGGCCAGCCCGACGGCGCCGTGATGGCCCCCCAACCCGGCTTTCTGGCCTCGGTCTTCCGTGACCTCGGCGTCAGCGGCCCGGACGGTCCGGACCGATCCGACGGATCGTCCGGGCCTGACGGGCCTGATGGTCCGTACGGGCCCGATGGGCCACCCGGCTCGCCGGGCCCGGCCGACCGGGCGGCCGACGGTCATGGCGGCCCGGACGGTCTGAGCGGCGCGGCCGGCCTGACCGGCCCGGAGGGCGCGGACGAGGCGGTCGCCGCGCACACCCGGGCCGCCGCGCTGACCCACCACCGGTCCGACACCGTCCGGGCCGAGCACGAGCGGCTCGCGGACCTCCTGCGGCGGGCCGCGCTGCCCGTCTCGGCGATGGACTTCGAGAGCCAGCTCCGCCACTACGAGCCGAGGCCCTACCCGGCCACCGGCCCGGGCAGCGGCGAGGCCGACGCCGAACCGCGCTGGGAGGACTACGCGCCCGAGCGGCCGGCCGGGGCCGACCCCGACGAGCCGCCGACCCGGCGACTGCTGGACTCCGGCTTCCAGCGCGAGCTGGCCCAGGCCCGGCTCACCCACCAGCGTGCCCTCCGGGAGTGGCGCACCCGGCGGGCCGGGGCCGACCGCCCGGCCGAGGACGAGTCGCGGCGGGTCCACGAGCAGGCCGAGCAGGCGAGGGCCCGCGCGGTCCGCGAGTACAACGAGACCCTGGAGGAGTGCCGGCGGGCGTACCGGCTGGCCGAGCCGGCCGCGGTCGAGTCCCTGCTGGAGCGGGCGCTGGCGGCCGCCGAGACGGCCACCCAGGACGTACCCGCGCCCTGCCGGGCGGTCTTCCGCCCGCTCACCCGCACCGCCGTGCTCGACCTCGACCTGCCGTCCCTCGACCTGGTGCCGTCGCTGACCGGGTACCGGCTCGCCCCGGACGGCGAGATACTCCCGGTGCCGCGCCCGCCGGCCGACCGGGCCACCGACTACCTGCGGCTGGTCGCCCGGCTGGCCCTGCGCGCGCTGCAGGCCGCCGATGCCGTCGACACCGACGAGATACTGGCCGGGGTGGTGCTGAACGGCTGGCTGCGCGAGTCCGCCGGAGCGGAGCCGCTCTGCCTGGTGAGCGTGGACGCCGACCGCGACGCCCTCGCCCGGACCAGGCTGCTGCCGGCGGCCGCCCCCTTCGAGGAGCACGACGGCGAGGGCGTCTACGCGGACGCCGAACAGGACGAGGCACTGGTCCGGCTGCGCCAGCTCGGCGCCGCCGTGACCCCGGACCCCTATGCCAGGGCGGGCGTCGAACCGGCCGCCCTGGCGGGCGCCACCGTGCCGTCCGCGCCGGACCTCTCGGCGAACGAGTTCGCCCACCTGGTCCGCGAGCTGCTCACCCGCGGCGGGCTGGAGCAGTGGAGCGTACGACTGCGCGGCCCGGCGGGCCTGGTCGCCACCGGGGAGGGGGCGGCGGGCAGCGCGCTGCCCGGGCGCTGGGTGGTCTGGGCGTCCCGCGGGTCCGGGGCGGTGGGCGAGGAGGAGATCAGGACCTTGGCGGAGGCCGTCCGCGAGGAGTCCGCCGAGCGCGGTCTGCGGCTGACCACCGGCCGGTTCACCGACGAGGCGCTCGACCTCACCGGCGAGGACGGGCACCAGCACATCCATCTGGTCGACGGCGACGGCGTGCGGGAGCTCGCCCGCACCCACCTCGGGCTGCCGCTCGCCTCCGGTCACTGAACGGGCCGGCCGGGCCGCGAGCCCGACGGGTGCCCGGGTGCTCTCGCGGCTCACCCTCACGGACCGCCCGGCGGGCGGCGCCCCGGGCACCGGGCGAGGCTGGGGGCACCGGCGCCGGGGCGTGCCCGGCCCGGGTCGTCCGGCACCGTTCGGCGATCGGCCCCGGCGAGCCACCGGGGCACGGGACGCCGGGACGCCCGGGGGTTGCTCGGGACGCTCAGGACACGGGGGAGGCGAGGGGATGCGTAGGGTCTCCGGTACGGGGGAGGTGGGATGACCGCGATCCTGGTCGCCGCCGGCGCTTTCCTGATGACGCTCATCGGTGGCTACGTCGCCCAGCGCACCGGTGACCGGCGCCATCTGGTGCTCGGGTTCGCCGCCGGGCTGATGCTCGGGGTGGTGGCCTTCGACCTGCTGCCGGAGGCGCTGCACCAGGCACCCGGGGAGATCCACGGCGTCCCGCAGGCGCTGCTGATGTTCGCGGCCGGGTTCCTGGCGATCCACGTCGTCGAGCGGGCGGTCGCCATCCACCGCGGCCACGAGGGCGAGTACGCCGCGCACACCCACGGCCACCAGCACGTCCACACCCATGCGCACGCCCAACCGGCGGTCGCCGAGGGAACGTCCGCGCCGGGGATCGGGCTGACCGCGGCGCTCGCCCTGGTCGGCCACAGCGTGATGGACGGCTTCGCGATCGGCGCGGCCTTCCAGGCCGGGACCACCGTCGGGACGGTGGTCGCCGTCGCCGTGGTGGCCCACGACTTCGCCGACGGCTTCAACACCTACACGATCACCCGGCTGTACGGGAACGACCGCCGGCGGGCGCTGACCCTGCTCGCGGCCGACGCGCTGGCACCGGTGACCGGCGCCGCGATCACCCTGCTGTTCACCATCCCCGAGCAACTGCTCGGCCTCTACCTCGGGTTCTTCGCGGGTTTCCTGCTCTACCTGGCGACCTCCGACATCCTCCCCGAGGCGCACAGCCCGCACCCCTCGCGCGCCACCCTGCTCTGCACCATCCTCGGGGTGGGCTTCATGTGGCTGGTGATCGGGTTCGCCGGCTGAACAGCCGGACCCGGGCAGCCCGGGCGGCCGCACACCCGGCCCGGGTGGCCGCACATCCGGGCCGGGCCCGCGCTCACGTCGCCAGGGCGGCCCACCGGTCCCGCATCGCGGCCAGTGCCTCGGTGATCGCCGGCCGCCGGGAGGCCTGGGCGCGCCAGAGCGCGACCACCCGCCGGGCCGGCTCCGGCAGGACCGGCCGGGCGACCACCCCCGGCGGCAGGGTGCCCCGGCCGAGCCGCGGCACCAGCCCCATCCCCAGACCCGCCGCGATCAGCGCGATCTGGGTCTCGAACTCGCCGACCTGGTAGCGCACGTCGGGCTCCTCGCCGACCTCGCGCAGCGTGCGGACCAGCCAGTCGTGGCAGATGTTGCCCGGTGGCACGCTGATCCAGCACTGCCCGCGGAGCCGCTCCACCGGGACCACGGCCTCCCCGGCCAGCGGGTGCGCGGCCGGCAGCAGCAGGTCCACCGGATCCGGGCCGAAGTCCAGCCGGACCAGGCCCTCCTGCACCGGCAGCGGCACGGTCGGCCAGTCCTGGACCAGCGCCAGGTCCACCTCGCCCCGGGCCACCAGCTCGGCCGCCGGGTACGGGTCGCTCTCCAGCAGCCGGACGTCCAGGTCGGGGCAGCGCTCGCGCAGGTCGGCGAGCGCGCCCGGCATCAGTCCGCGCGCGCCGGTGGCGAAGGCGGCCACCAGGAGCCGCCCGACCGCCCGGCCGCGCTGCTCCTCCAGCCGCACCTGGGCCTGTTCCACCAGGCCCAGCACCGCCTGCGCGGTGACGGCCAGCTCGCGCGCGGCGTCGGTCAGCACCACGCCCCGGCCCTGACGCTCCAGCAGCACCGTCCGGGTCTCGCGCTCCAGTTTGGCGATTTGCTGCGAGACCGCCGACGGCGTGAAGCCGAGCGAGGCCGCCGCCCCGCCCACCGAACCGTGTACGGCCACCGCGTGCAGCGCCCGCAGGCGTCCCAGATCCATCATGCAGCAATGCTAAAGCCCGCCCTTCAGAATTCATCGCTGGTGCTACACGGTCGGTGGGGGCCATCCTCGACCCATGACCGCAACACCGGCCGCCCCCGGCGGCAGCATGAGGCCGCGTCACATCGCGCTGGCCGTCCTGGTCGCCGCCGTCTGGGGCCTCAACTTCGTCCTGATCCACGTCGGCCTGGAGAACTTCCCGCCGCTGCTCTTCTGCGCCCTGCGCTTCGCGGTGGTCGCCGTCCCGGCGGTCTTCTTCGTCGGCCCGCCGCGCGTGGCGTGGCGGTGGGTCCTCGGGGTGGGCCTGGTGCTCGGGGTGGTCAAGTTCGGACTGCTCTTCCTCGGCATGCACGCCGGGATGCCGGCCGGGCTCTCCTCGCTGGTCCTGCAGGGCCAGGCGGTCTTCACCGCACTGTTCGCCGCCGTCCTGCTGGGCGAGCGGCCCGGCCCGCAGCGCCTGGCCGGCCTCGGGATCGCGCTCGCCGGCATCGGACTGAGCGCCGTCGACCACGGCGTCGGCGGCCCGGTCGGTGCCTTCGTCCTGGTCGTCCTCGCCGCCGTCGCCTGGGGGCTGTCCAACGTGCTGACCCGCAAGGCCGCCCCGCGCGACGCGCTGCGCTGGATGGTCTGGGTCAGCGCCGTCCCGCCGCTGCCGCTGCTCGGGCTCTCGCTGCTGGTCGAGGGCCCGGCCGCCGACCTGCGGGCACTGCGCGACCTCACCCCGGCCGGACTGGGCGCGATCGGGTACGTCGGACTGGTCTCCACCCTGTTCGGCTTCGTCGCCTGGAGCTTCCTGCTGCGCAGCTACGACGCCACCACGGTCGCGCCCTACTCGCTGCTGGTCCCGGTGTTCGGGATGTCCTCCGCCTGGCTGCTGCTCGGCGAGCGGATCGGCCCGGTGGCCGGCTGCGCGGCGCTGCTGGTGATCGCCGGGATCGGGATCACCGCGCTGCGCCCGGGGGCGCTGTCCGGCGCGGCGGCATGGTGGCCGCGTACGCGCTCTCGGCGGAGCGCAGCGCTCGCAGCAGGGCGTCCTGGTCGGCCGGGTTGATCGGGCCGAAGTACTCCTGCGCCACCTCGTGCCGGACCTGCCCGATCCGCTCCACCGCCGACCGGCCGGCCGTCGTCAGCACGATCCGGACGGCGCGCCGGTCGGCCGGGTCCGGGGTGCGCTCCACCAGCCCCGCCTCCTCCAGCGCGTCCACCACGGTGGTGGCCGAACGGGGGGCGATGTGCAGCCGCTCCGCCAGGTCGCCCAGGCGCATGGCGCGGTCCGGCAGCTCGCAACCGGGGGCGTGCGCGAGGGTGCGCAGGGCGCGGCCCTGACCGGGGGTGATGCCGAAGGGCTCCAGGCGCTCGCTGGTGAGGCGGCGGATCCGCTTGATCGCCCTGGTCATCGCGTCGGCGAGCTCGGCGGTGGTGTCCTGCGCCGCGGTGTCCTGGGCCGCGGTGTCCTGCACTGCGGTGCCGTCCGGCGCGACGGTGAGGTCCGGGGCCGCGGCGCCGTCCCGGGCGGTGCCGGGGCCGGTGGAGGAGCTCCCCGCGTCGTCGGTCGGCGTGGTGGTCATGGGGGCTCTCCTCGGCAGGTGTCGACCAAGGGTATCGGCCGGTCCGGGGGTGGGAGCAGGGCAGGACGCGCCACGGACGAGGGCTCCGTAAAGTTGTTGAGTCTGGCTCACTATCTGGGTTAGCTTGGTTCCGAGTGAGGGCAACCTAAGTTCCCTCCCGTGATTCTGGAGGGCCCGTGCCCCGTTCCGAAGCCCGCGTCGCCACCGACCGGTCCGCCCGCTACGCCAAGCAGCTCGCCGCCCACATGGGGCGCAAGATCGAAGCCGACTGGTCGGAGGAGACCGGTCGCGGCACCCTGACCTTCGGCCGCGGCACCGCCACGCTGGAGGCCGCCCCCGACGCCCTGCTGCTCACCGTCGAGGGCGAGACCGAGAACCTGCCGGGCCTGGAGGACGTGGTCGGCCGTCACCTGGTCCGCTTCGGCGCCCGCGACGAGCTGGTCGTCAGCTGGCAGCGCGACAACGGCGAGCCCGGCCTCGTCCAGCGCAACGACGAGCCCGCCGAGCCCAACGAGCCCGCCGAGGGCTAGGGGTGGTGCCGGGAGCCGCGGCCGTTCCGGGTCGGTGGCAGCCCGGCGAGCGCCCGGAGCACCAGCCCGCCGAGGCACCAGCCGGCCACCACGTCCAGCAGCCAGTGGTAGTCGCTCCACACCAGCCCGAGGCCGACGCCGGCCGCGAGCAGGGCGGCGGCCGCGTACAGGCGGCGGCGGGCGCGGGCGCCGGCTGTGCGGGCCAGCAGGAAGGCGGCCACCCCGTAGGAGAGGGTCGCGGTCGCCGTGTGGCCGGACGGGTACCAGCCCCACTGGTCCGGCGCCAGGGGCATCCCGAACGGCCCCGGCCGGGCGAACGCCGCCTTCGCCGGGACGACCAGCAGTGGGATCAGCCCGGCCGTCAGCACCGCGATCAGCGCCGGCAGCCACGGGCGCGCCGCCCCGGCCCGGCGGGACCGCCAGGCCGCCGATGCCCCGGCGGCCAGCAGGACCGGGATCGCCGGGACGGAGCTGCCGAGGTCCGACAGGGCCTCGCCGAGATGGTTGAGCAGCGTGCTGTGGAGGTCGTGCCGGGTCTCCCGGACGCCGTGCCGGACCCAGCGGTCCAGTCCGAGCAGCGGTCCGTCGACGGCCACCTGCCAGGAGATCAGCACCAGCACGGTGGCCAGCGCCACCGGCAGGGCCGCCGGTCCGGCCGGGCCCACTAGGCGCTCCGGAACGCGAAGTGGCCGCCCCGGAGCAGGGGGGAGAGCTCCGGGGCGGCTCTGATGATCGCCGTTCCGCGCGCCCCGGGGGGTATGGGTCGGACGGTCGGTCGATCGGCCTTCGGTGTGCGCCGGCCCTTGCGGGTCGGCCTGGTTGTCCTCGCGGGCGACCTGCGGATCCGCCGGTGGGGGCGGTGCCGCGGACGGGTCCGCCAATGGCTGGGGCTCGCTGTCCATCTGTCATGACACTACGTCAACGGCCGCGGCGCACTGAGGAGCTTCAGCGATTCAGCACAGCATCTTCACCCCGGGTGTGCGGTGCGGCGGCCCGCCCCGCACACCCGGACGAAACCGCCCGTAGCGACCGAACGGCCCGTGCGGACGAGGTGTCCGCACGGGCCGTTCGATGCTGTCCGGAATCCCTCCGGCGGGTCGGTGTCACCCGGTCACGGGCGGCCCGGTGGGGGCGCCGCCGGCTCAGACGGTGGCGAAGGCGTTCTCCAGGATGTCCAGGCCCTCGTTCAGCAGGTGCTCCGGCATGACCAGCGGCGGCAGGAAGCGCAGCACGTTGCCGTAGGTGCCGGCGGTCAGGACCACCAGGCCCTCGGTGTGGCACGCCTTGGCGATGGCCGCGGTGGCCTCCGCGTTCGGCTCCTTGCCACCCGGCTTCACCAGCTCCACGGCGATCATCGCGCCGCGGCCGCGGACCTCGCCGATCCGCACCGAGTCGTGGTGGGCGAACTTCTCCTGCAGGGCCCGCAGACGGCCGAGCATGATCTCGCCGATCCGCTGGGCCTTGCCGTTGAGGTCCTGCTCCTTCATGGTCTCGATGGCGCCCAGCGCGGCCGCGCAGGCCACCGGGTTGCCACCGTAGGTACCGCCCAGGCCGCCGGCGTGCGCGGCGTCCATGATCTCGGCGCGACCGGTCACCGCGGCCAGCGGCAGACCGCCGGCGATGCCCTTCGCGGTGGTGATCAGGTCCGGGACGATGCCCTCGTCGTCACAGGCGAACCACTGGCCGGTGCGGCAGAAGCCGGTCTGGATCTCGTCGGCCACGAAGACGATGCCGTTGGCCTTGGCGTACTCCACGATCGCCGGCATGAAGCCCTTGGCGGGCTCGATGAAGCCGCCCTCGCCCTGGATGGGCTCGATGATGATCGCGGCGACGTTCTCGGCGCCGATCTGCTTGTTGATGATGTCGATCGCCTGGGCGGCGGCCTCGGCGGCGCAGTTCTCCGCGCCGGTCAGCCAGCGGTACGGGTAGGCCACCGGAACCCGGTAGATCTCCGGCGCGAACGGACCGAAGCCCTGCTTGTACGGCATGTTCTTCGCCGTCAGGCCCATGGTGAGGTTGGTGCGGCCGTGGTACCCGTGGTCGAACACCACGACGGCGGTGCGCTTGGTGTAGGCGCGGGCGATCTTCACCGCGTTCTCGACCGCCTCGGCGCCCGAGTTGAACAGCGCGGTGCGCTTGTCGTGGTCGCCCGGGGTCAGCTCGTTCAGCTGCTCGGCCACGGCCACGTAGCCCTCGTACGGGGTCACCATGAAGCAGGTGTGGGTGAAGGCGGCCAGCTGCTCGGTCGCCTTGGCCACCACGGCCTCGGCGCTGTTGCCGACGTTGGTCACGGCGATGCCGGAACCGAAGTCGATCAGCGAGTTGCCGTCCACGTCCTCCAGCACGCCGCCGTTGGCACGGGACACGTACACCGGCAGGGTGGTGCCGACGCCGGCCGCCACCGCACCCAGCTTGCGGGCCTGCAGCTCCTGCGACTTCGGACCGGGGATCGCGGTGACCAGGCGGCGCTCCTGCGGGAGCGGCGTTGCGGCGCTCATGGGTTTCTCCAGACTTCTCGGCTCGGTGCTTCGCAGGCTACGGCGGCCCTCCCCGGCCGGGCATGCGCCACTCGGTAGCACTGGGCCGTCCGACTTGTCCGGGGCGGCCAGCGCAGGGAGTGCGACTACCGGCAGCCCACGCTCCACTACATTGAGCGCGGGCGTGTCGCCGGTGCGGCGGCATGGGTATGGCGGGACCGACGGTGGTCGGGCCGGGCGGGCGAGGGAGCGGGGCCGTACATGGGACTGGACGGGGCACGGGGCTACGGCGAGCGGACCGCCGCCGCACCTGCGACACCCATGCCGCACCAACGTCCCGGCCGCCCCGCGGCACCCCCGCCCTTCGACCTCGCAGCCTGGGTCGCCGCCCCCCGCCCCGACGCCGCCCCGGGCGTCTACCGGCAGGGCTACGACCAGGTCGACCCCGACCGGGCGGAGGACGCCAAGGTCCCGACCTGGCCCCTGCTGCTGAGAGCGGGGCTGAACGCGGTGGTGGGATGGTTCGCCTATCTCTACGGCACGCAGTTGACGACGTACGTGCTGGTCTGGTTCGGCGGCCAGACCGGCATCGGTCCGCTGGCCGAACCGTCGCAGTCCGAAGCGGTGTTCACCCTGCTGATCGTCAACGTGCTCGTGCTCGCTGTCGTGATCAAGGTGTTCGGCCGGATGGGCCGCTGGCCGGAGGTGTGGCGGCGGTACGTGGCGCCGTTGATGGCGCGCACGGTGACCACGGAGGAGCCCGCCGAGGAGGGCGTGGCGGCGCAGGCCGAGTGGGCGCGTGACCCGTGGGCGGCGCTGCGGCTCGGCGGGGCGGCCACGGCGGCGGGCCGGCTGGACGGCGAGACCGTCGGGGACGTCGACTACGTGCGGATCCAGCGGGCCTGGGAGTCGGCCCAGGCCGACCCGGTGTTCGTGCCGGCCTTCGTCGAGCAGGTGGCCGCCCGGGGCGCGGCGGCGTTCGCCCACCCCTCCGAGGCGCGCGAGCTGGCCGGGCGGGAGGAGCAGCACGATCTGCTGCTGGGCCAGGTGCGGCTGGGCACCGCGCAGGACGTGCCGAAGAACCCGTTGACGCACCGGGCGGCCGGTTTCGCGCTGGACCCGTCGCTGCTGGGCACCTCGTTGCTGGCGGTCGGCCCGGCGGGCACCGGGAAGACCGCGCGGCTGGCCCGGCCGGTCGCCGAGGCGCTCTGCCTCCAGGCGCTGGCCGGTACGGCGTGCGCGGTGGTGATCGGCGCGGCCGACGCGGAGCTGGGGCCGGACGCCTGGTACGACGTGGTGATCGCGCCGGGGGACCGGGGCTCGGCGTACGGGCTGGACCTCTACGGGGCGGTGCAGGATCCGGACGAGGCGGCCGCCCGGCTGGCCGAGGCTCTGCTGCCGGACGAGCTGACGGCCCGGGCGGAGACCGCCCGGACGGCGCTGCAGCAGGTGGTCGGCCCGTTCCGCGCCGGGTTCGGCCGCTACCCGGCGGTGCGTGAGCTGCGGGCGCTGCTCGGCGGTGAGCCGGAGGCCCTGGAGGCGCTGGTGAAGGCGCTGCGCGCGGCGGGCCGGCTGGCGGCGTACGAGCGGGACCTGGAGTACCGGGAGCGCCAGCGCGGCCGGGCGGACGACCCGGGGGCGCTGCTGGCGGACCGGCTGGCCCTGCTGGACCGGCCGGCCTTCGAGGGGGCGTTCGCGACCGACGGTACCGGCCGGCCGCCGTTCGCGATGCGGGTGCTGGACCACCCGCTGCGGGTGCGGGTGAAGCTGCCCGAGCGCAGCCACCCTGAGGCGGCGCGGATGCTGTCGCGGCTGCTGGTGGGCCAGTTCGTGCAGGCCGCGGCGGCCCGGGAGGACCGTTCGCTCTTCGCCGGCCTGGTGGTCGACGACGCGTCGACGGCGTTGGACGCGCACATCGTCCGGGGGCTGCAGCGGCTGCGCGCGGCCAACGCCGGCGCCGTGCTGTTGCTGCGGACCCTGGTCGATCTGCCCGAGGCGCTGCGGGCGCCGCTGTTCGGGGCGGTCGGCTGCCGGATGGTGTTCCCGGGGATCGCGCCGTGGGACGGCCGGATGTTCTCCGAGGCCTGGGGCACGCACCTGGTCCGGGAGACGGCGGTGACGCACGCGCCGGACACCTCGGGCGGGCTGGTCCGCCGGGCCGGGCGGCTGGGGCGCAAGGCGCTGTCGGGGACGACGGCGCAGACCGAGTCGGTGACCACCCGGGACGTGGAGCGGTTGCGCTGGTCGCCGTCGGACCTGGCGCACGCGTTGCCGGCGGGCCATGCGGTGATCTCGCTGACCGCGGTCTCGGGCGAGCAGGTGCCGCCGCTGCTGGTGGACCTGCGGGGCTGAAGCTCGCCGCCGAGGTGGATTCGGCAGTGCCGGTTGTCCGGAGCGTCCATAATGAGGGGAGAGACCCCCGCCAGACTCCCCAGCCCTCTCCTCGCCCGGCCGCAACGGCGCGGTCAGGTCGTCCCCCGAAGGTGCCATGCCTCCCACACTCGCCTCCGTCGTCCGCAACACCTCGCTCCATCTGACGGTCCTCGCCGGTGCGGACCACCTGGAGCGGCCGGTCCGCTGGGTGCACACCAGTGAGCTGGACGACCCGACGCCCTTCCTCGAAGGCGGTGAGCTGCTGCTCACCACCGGGATCAAGCTGGGCCGCACCGCGGCCAGGTTGCAGGCGTACGTGCACCGGCTGGCCGACGCGGGCGTGGTGGGGCTCGGCCTCGGTGTCGGCCTGTCGCACACCGAGGTGCCGCAGCCCCTGGTGGACGCGGCCGCCCAGCGCGGGCTGCCGCTGCTGCGGGTGCCGGAGCCGACGCCGTTCATCGCGATCAGCAAGGTCGTGTCGGCGGCCCTGGCCGCCGAGCAGTACGAGGCGGTCACCACCAGCTTCGAGGCGCAGGAGGAGCTGACCCGGGCGGCGCTCGGCAAGGACGGCACCACGGCCGTGGTGCGCCGGCTGGCGGCGCGGCTGGGAGGCTGGGCGGCGCTGTACGACGGTTCGGGCGCGCTCTCGGTGGTGGCCCCGGACTGGGCGGCCCGCCGGGCCGGCCGGCTGGCGGCCGAGGTGGACCGGCTGCGCCGGCGCCCGGCGCCGTCGAGCGCCGCGCTGCAGGGGCGTTCGCCGGGGATAGACACCGCGGACGAGGACTACGTGGTGGTCCAGTCGCTGGGGGCGGACCGCCGGGCCCGGGGCTTCCTCGCGGTCGGCACCGAGGACCGGATCACCCCGACCGAGCGGTACGTGCTGAACGCGGCGGTGGCGCTGCTGACCCTCACCCTGGAGCGCTCGCGCGAGCTGCGCCAGGCGGAGGAGCGGATGGGCGCGGCGCTGCTGCGGATGGTGCTGGCGGGCGAGGTGGCGACCGCCCGGCAGGTGGCGGCCGGGCTCTTCGGCGGTCTGCCGGAGGGGACGGTCCGGGTCATGGTGGCCGGTGCCGGCCAGGGCGTGGACGCCACGGAGGCGCTCGGCGAGCTGGGCGACCGGGCCGAGCAGGCCGGCGCCCGGGTGGGGGAGAAGCTGCTGGTGGCGCGCGAGGAGGGCGGCACGCACGGGCCCCGGCTGATGGTGCTGGCACTGGACAACGGTGCCGTGCACCGGGCCTGCCTGGGGGCGGTGGAGGAGCACGAGGGCCTGTCTCTGGGGGTCTCGGCGCCGGCCGCGCTGGAGGAGGCGGGCACCGCGAACGCGCAGGCCGAGCGGGCGCTCGCGGTGGCGCTGCGCGGCGGGCGCCGTGCGGTGGACCACGAGGAGGTGGGCGCCGGCTCGCTGCTGCCGCTGCTGGGCGAGGACGCGGTGACGGCGTTCGCGGAGGGGCTGCTGCGCCCGCTGCGGGACCACGACCGGACCGCCCGCGGCGACCTGGTGGCGTCGCTGCGCGCCTGGCTCTCCAGACACGGCCAGTGGGACGCGGCCGCCGCCGACCTGGGCGTGCACCGGCACACGCTGCGCTACCGGATGCGGCGGGTCGAGGAGTTGCTGGGCCGCTCGCTGGACGACACCGACGTCCGGATGGAGCTCTGGCTGGCCCTTCGCTCCGGCGAAGAGTAGGCGAGGAGCAGCGGAGCAGTGGCGGAGCAGCCGACCGGCGGGTGACGTCCGCCCGCCCCCCCGGGCGGTGGAGCACCGGAACCCGGCCCGTCCGCTGGACGGGATGGAGTGAGCGCGGGGGCGAACGCTACTTCGTGGCCAACCCGGTCGGCGCGCCGCCGCCCCTACCCTCGGTTCTGGTTCCACGTCCGTGGGGCCGTGAGGACGACGAGGAGAGGGCCGGTACCACGGTGACCACCACGTACGATTTCTGGCTGGCCGGCCGCCGGGCGAGCGGCGACGCCGACTTCGAGGTGCACAACAGCTGGGACGGCCGCCTGGTCGGCAAGGTCAGCGTCCCCACCGAGGCCCAGGTCGAGGAGGCGCTGGACGCCGCCGTGGCCGCGCTGCCGGTGTTCGCCGCGACCCCCGCGCACGTCCGTGCCGCCGCGCTGGACCACGTGGCCAAGCGCCTGGCCGAGCGCACCGAGGAGATCGCCCAGCTGATCACCGCCGAGAACGGCAAGCCGATCAAGTGGGCGCGCGGCGAGGTCGGCCGTGCCGTCTCCGTCTTCCGCTGGGCCGCCGAGGAGTCCCGCCGGACCAACGGCGAGACCATGCGGCTGGACACCGACCCGGGCGGCGTGGGCCGTTTCGCGGTGGTGCGCCGGTTCCCGCGCGGCGTGGTGCTGGGCATCGCCCCGTTCAACTTCCCGCTGAACCTGGTCGCCCACAAGGTCGCCCCGGCGATCGCGGTCGGCGCCCCGATCATCCTCAAGCCGGCTCCGGCCACCCCGCTCTCCGCGATGGTGCTGGGCGAGATCCTGGCCGAGACGGACCTGCCGGCCGGCTCCTGGAGCGTCCTGCCGGTGCCGAACGACCGGATGCCCGCGCTGGTGCAGGACCCGCGTCTGCCGGTGATCTCCTTCACCGGTTCGGACAAGGTCGGCTACCAGATCATGGACTCGGTGCCGCGCAAGCACACCACCCTGGAGCTCGGCGGCAACGCCGCGGCCGTGGTGCTCGCCGACTGGTCCTCCGAGGCCGACCTCGACTGGGCCGCCACCCGGATCGCGATGTTCGCCAACTACCAGGGCGGCCAGTCCTGCATCTCGGTGCAGCGGGTGATCGCCGACGCGTCGGTGTACGACGCGCTGGTGGAGAAGGTGGTGGCCAAGGTCGAGGCGCAGGTCACCGGCGACCCCAACGACGACGCCACCGACGTCGGCCCGCTGGTCGACGAGAACGCCGCGAAGCGGGTGGAGTCCTGGGTGGACGATGCCG
This sequence comes from Kitasatospora sp. NPDC028961, assembly GCF_055564815.1. Taxonomy (NCBI): domain Bacteria; kingdom Bacillati; phylum Actinomycetota; class Actinomycetes; order Kitasatosporales; family Streptomycetaceae; genus Kitasatospora; species Kitasatospora sp. NPDC028961. The sequence goes on from NZ_JBVHVO010000036.1 coordinate 22,631, forward strand.
TGGCCAAGGGCGCCAAGGTGCTCACCGGCGGTACCCGTGAGGGCGCGACCTTCGCCCCGACCGTGCTCGCCGAGCTGCCCGCCGACGCGATCCTGGCCAAGGCCGAGGTGTTCGGCCCGGTGCTGTCGCTGCACCGGGTGGACGGCACCGACGAGGCCTTCGCCGCCGTCAACGACTCCGCCTTCGGCCTGCAGGTCGGTGTCTTCACCCGTGACCTGCAGACCGCCTTCCGCGCCCATCGGGAGCTGGAGGTCGGCGGTGTGATCATCGGCGACGCGCCGTCCTACCGCGCCGACCAGATGCCGTACGGCGGGGTCAAGGACTCCGGCGTCGGCCGCGAGGGCGTCAAGTACGCGATGGACGACTACACCGTGGAGAAGGTCCTGGTCCTCACCGGCCTCGACCTCTGATCCCGAACGATCTCGAACGATCCCGAAGGGCTCCCGGCACGCCGAGGGGCCCGAACGGCCCGAGGGGCCCGGTACCGCCGCGCTGCGGTGGTGCCGGGCCCCTCGGTGTGTCCGGGGGAGGTTCAGACCCGGCCGGCCGCGGCCGCGACGGCCTCCGCCACGGAGGCGTTGCCGGCGACCAGCTCCAGCGTCTGCCCGGCGGTGCCCGCCTCGTGCAGCAGCTCGGCCAGCACCGCCGCCACGTCGGCGCGGTCCACCGCGCCGCGTTCGACCGAGGGGGCGAGCCGGACCAGGCCGGTGCCCGCGCCGTCGGTGAGCCGGCCGGGGCGCAGCACCGTCCAGTCGAGCGCGGTGCGGGCGCGCACGGCGTCGTCGGCGGCGCCCTTGGCCCGCAGGTAGGTCTCGAAGACCGGGTCGGCCGGGTAGTGCGCCTGGGCGTCGGCGCCCATCGAGGAGATGATCAGGTAGCGCCGGACCCCGGCGAGTTCGGCGGCGTCGGCGAGCAGGACGGCGCCGTCGCGGTCGACGGTGTTCTTGCGGTCGGCGCCGCTGCCGGGGCCGGCGCCGGCGGCGAAGACCACGGCGTCGGCGCCCGCCAGCAGCCGGGCGAGTTCGGGGGCGGTGGCGCTCTCCAGGTCGAGCAGCAGCGGCTCGGCTCCGGCGGCGGCCAGGTCCCCGGCCTGTTCGGGGCGGCGGATGAGGCCGGCGGGGCGGTCGCCGCGCTCGGCGAGCAGCCGTTCGAGCTTGAGCGCGATCTGTCCGTGGCCTCCGGCGATGACGGTACGCATGGCTCCGACGGTAGCCGGGACGCGTCCCGGCGTCCTGTGGAGTCCGGCCGGCAGGACACAATGGGCGCATGACTTCGCTCGCCCACCCGCAGCTGCGCTTCACCCCCGTGGTGAAGGACCCCTCCGCTCCTCGGGAGCTGGTGATCCTCGGCTCGACCGGTTCGATCGGCACCCAGGCCATCGACGTGGTGCGCCGCAATCCGGACCGGTTCCGCGTGGTCGCCCTGTCGGCGGCCGGCGGGCGGGTGGAGCTGCTGGCCGAGCAGGCCCTGGAGCTGGGCGTGCACACCGTGGCGGTCGCCGACCCGGCGGCCGAGCCCGCGCTGCGCGAGGCGCTGGCCGCGAAGGCGGCGGGGCGTCCGCTGCCCGCCGTGCTGGCGGGCCTGGACGCGGCCACCGAGCTGGCCGCGATGGAGTGCCACTCGGTGCTGAACGGCATCACCGGGTCGATCGGCCTGCGCCCGACGCTGGCGGCGCTGCGGGCGGGCCGGGTGCTGGTGCTGGCGAACAAGGAGTCGCTGATCGTCGGCGGTCCGCTGGTGAAGGCGGTGGCGAAGCCCGGGCAGATCGTGCCGGTGGACTCCGAGCACGCCGCGCTGTTCCAGGCACTGGCCGGCGGCACCCGCGCCGAGGTGCGCAAGCTGGTGGTCACGGCGAGCGGCGGCCCGTTCCGCAGCCGGACCCGCGAGCAGCTGGCGGGGGTGACGCCGCAGGAGGCGCTGGCGCACCCGACCTGGGCGATGGGGCCGGTGGTGACGATCAACTCGGCCACCCTGGTCAACAAGGGCCTGGAGGTGATCGAGGCGCACCTGCTGTACGACGTGCCCTTCGACCGGATCGAGGTGGTGGTCCATCCGCAGTCGGTGGTCCACTCGATGGTGGAGTTCACGGACGGCTCCACGCTGGCGCAGGCCAGCCCGCCGGACATGCGGATGCCGATCGCGCTGGGGATGGGCTGGCCGGACCGGATCCCGGACGCGGCGCCCGCCTGCGACTGGACGAAGGCCGCCACCTGGGAGTTCTTCCCGCTCGACGACGAGGCCTTCCCGGCGGTCCGGCTGGCGCGCGAGGTGGGATCGCTCGGCGGGACGGCGCCGGCGGTGTTCAACGCGGCGAACGAGGAGTGCGTGGAGGCCTTCCTGAAGGGCCGGCTCGCCTTCACGGGAATCGTGGACACTGTTGCCAAGGTCGTGGCCGAGCACGGACAGTACGACAGCGGGCGGGCCGCGGCGGGAACTTCTCTGACCGTCGAGGACGTCCTGCACGCGGAGGACTGGGCCCGCGCCCGGGCCCGCGAGCTGGCGTCGGGCTGACGGCTCCGGCGGACGACCGGACGACGAGCGGAGAGCAATGACGGAGGGCCTGCGGTGGCAACGGTTTTGACGGTGGTCGGCATCCTGGTCTTCGCGATCGGGTTGCTGATCTCGATCGCCTGGCACGAGCTCGGCCACCTCTCCACGGCCAAGCTGTTCGGCATCAGGGTGCCGCAGTACATGGTCGGGTTCGGTCCGACGGTCTGGTCCCGGAAGAAGGGCGAGACCGAGTACGGCGTCAAGGCGATCCCGCTGGGCGGGTACATCCGGATGATCGGGATGTTTCCGCCCGGTGCGGACGGGCGGATCACCAAGCGCAGCAGTTCGCCCTGGCGGACCATGATCGAGGACGCCCGGGAGGCCTCCTACGAGGAGCTCCAGGACGGTGACGACAGCCGGCTCTTCTACACCCGCAAGCCGTGGAAGCGCGTCATCGTCATGTTCGCCGGGCCGTTCATGAACCTGATCCTGGCCTTCGGGCTCTTCCTGACCGTGATGATGGGCTTCGGCGTCTCGATGACGGTGCCGACCATCGGCACCGTCGCGCAGTGCGTGGTCAAGGCCGGCCAGCCGACCGACAGCTGCCCGGCCGACGCGCCGAAGACCCCCGCCGCCCAGGCCGGGCTGCGGCCGGGCGACAAGGTGGTCTCCTTCGACGGCGACCGGATCGGCGACTACGACCAGCTCCAGGCGGACATCCGCCGTTCGGCCGGGAAGACCGTGCCGGTGGTGGTCGAGCGCGAGGGGCAGCAGCTCACCCTCACCCCGACCATCGCCGTCAACGACGTCCAGAAGTACGACGGCAACGGCATGCCGGTCAAGGGCGAGACGGTGCAGGCGGGCTTCCTCGGCTTCACCCCGACCAGCGGTGTCGTCCGGCTCGGCGTCGGGCAATCCCTCGACCGGATGTACGACATGGCCGAGAGCGGTGTGAAGTCGCTGGTGGCCCTGCCGGGCAAGATCCCGGGGCTGTGGAACTCGGTGGTGGACGGCGCCCCGCGCGACGTCGACTCGCCGATCGGCATGGTCGGCGCCGCCCGGGTCAGCGGCGAGGTCTTCTCGCTCGACATCCCGGGCACCCAGCGGATCGCGTACTTCGTGAACCTGCTGGCCGGCATCAACCTGTCGCTCTTCCTGTTCAACATGCTGCCGCTGCTCCCGCTGGACGGCGGCCACATCGCCGGCGCCCTGTGGGAGTCGGTGCGCCGCCGATTCGCAAGCCTGTTCAAGCGGCCCGACCCCGGTCCGTTCGACGTCGCCCGGCTCATGCCGCTGGCCTACGTCGTGGCCAGCGTCTTCATCGGGTTCACCCTGCTCGTCCTGGTCGCCGACCTGGTCAACCCGGTCAAGATCAGCTAGTCGCCCGGTACGGCTGGTGTGCCCGGGGCCACCACCGTGCCGTACCGTTGGGGGCCGGGTGCGCGTTTCATCGGCGCGCCCGGCCCAGGCCGTCGAACGGCCGGACCGACCACACCTCAACCCCGGGGAACCCTGCGCACATGACCGCGATCTCGCTCGGTATTCCGTCCCTGCCGCTCAAGCCGCTCGCCAAGCGCCGAGTCTCCCGGCAGATCATGGTCGGCAACGTGCCGGTCGGCGGCGACGCCCCCGTCTCGGTGCAGTCGATGACCACCACGGTGACCTCCGACATCAACGCCACGCTGCAGCAGATCGCCGAGCTGACGGCCTCGGGCTGCCAGATCGTGCGGGTCGCCGTACCGTCCCAGGACGACGCCGACGCCCTGCCGATCATCGCGAAGAAGTCGGGCATCCCGGTCATCGCGGACATCCACTTCCAGCCGAAGTACGTGTTCGCCGCGATCGACGCCGGCTGCGCCGCGGTCCGCGTCAACCCGGGCAACATCAAGGCCTTCGACGACAAGGTCGGCGAGATCGCCAAGGCCGCCAAGGGCGCCGGCGTCCCGATCCGGATCGGCGTCAACGCCGGCTCGCTCGACAAGCGCCTGCTGGAGAAGTACGGCCGGGCCACCCCCGAGGCGCTGGTCGAGTCCGCGCTCTGGGAGTGCTCGCTCTTCGAGGAGCACGACTTCCGCGACATCAAGATCTCGGTCAAGCACAACGACCCGGTCGTGATGATCAACGCCTACCGCCAGCTCGCCGCCGCCTGCGACTACCCGCTGCACCTCGGGGTCACCGAGGCCGGTCCCGCCTTCCAGGGCACCATCAAGTCCGCGGTCGCCTTCGGCGCGCTGCTCGCCGAGGGCATCGGCGACACCATCCGGGTCTCGCTGTCGGCCCCGCCGGCCGAGGAGATCAAGGTCGGCAACCAGATCCTGGAGTCGCTCGGCCTGCGCCAGCGCGGTCTGGAGATCGTCTCCTGCCCGTCCTGCGGCCGCGCCCAGGTCGACGTCTACAAGCTCGCCGAGGAGGTCACCGCCGGCCTGGAGGGCATGGAGGTGCCGCTGCGCGTCGCGGTCATGGGCTGCGTCGTCAACGGTCCGGGCGAGGCCCGCGAGGCCGACCTCGGGGTCGCCTCCGGCAACGGCAAGGGCCAGATCTTCGTCAAGGGCGAGGTCATCAAGACCGTCCCCGAGTCCAAGATCGTGGAGACCCTGATCGAGGAGGCCCTCAAGCTGGCCGAGCAGATGCAGGCCGAGGGCGTCGAGTCCGGTGCGCCGACCGTGACCGCCGCGGAGTGACCGGCGGGCAGTAGTTTCCGGAAGCGGGGCCGTCCGTGCGCGGACGGCCCCGCGGCCGTAGCCGGGTGGGGCCACGGAGTAGGGTGCGGCCAGAGTCGTCTCAGTGAGGTGCTGTCTCGATGCTCGATCGAGGTGTGATGCTCCCCAGCTCGTTCCAGGCCGTCCGCGCCCTGGCGACCACGCGCGTCCTGGAGGCCTCCGACCTCGCGGACACCCTGGCGGTGCTCCGGCGCGATCCGGTCGCCAACGCCTTCGTCGCGACCAGGGTGGAGGCCGTCGGGCTGGACCCCTGGCGCCTCGGCGGCGAGATGTGGGGCTGGTACGACGAGCGCGGTGAGCTGGACGCGCTCTGCTACGCCGGCGCGAACCTGGTCCTCGTGGACGCCGGCCCGCAGGCCGTGCAGGCCTTCGCCGAACGGGCCCGCCGCCAGGGCCGCCGCTGCTCCTCGATCGTCGGCCCGGCCGAGGCCACCGCCGCCCTCTGGGCCCTGCTGGAACGCAGTTGGGGGCCGGCCCGCGAGGTCCGCGCCCACCAGCCGCTGCTCGCCACGGCCGTGCCGTCCGCCGAGATCGCGCCCGACCCGCTGGTACGGCGGGTGCGGCGGAGCGAGATCGAGACGCTGATGCCGGCCTGCGTGGCGATGTTCACCGAGGAGGTCGGGGTCTCCCCGCTGGCCGGTGACGGCGGGCTGCTCTACCAGGCCCGGGTCGCCGAACTGATCTCCACCGGGCGTTCGTTCGCGCGCTTCACGGAGGACGGCCAGGTCGTCTTCAAGGCCGAGGTGGGGGCCGTCACCGAGGGCGCCTGCCAGATCCAGGGCGTCTGGGTCGACCCGGCCCACCGCGGCCGCGGCCTCTCCGAGACCGGCATGGCCGCCGTCCTGGACATCGCCCTGCGCGAGGTCGCCCCGGTGGTCTCGCTCTACGTGAACGACTACAACCTGCGGGCCCGCGCCGCCTACCGCCGGGTCGGCTTCCGCGAGGTCGGGGCGTTCATGAGCGTGCTGTTCTGAGCTCCTTGCCGCCTCCGCCCGCGTGGGGGGCCGGACGGGTAGTAACGTCCGGGGCATGGATCAGCTGACCGGGGTGACGATCGAGGCCATCGACCTTGCGGCATGGGCTCCGCAGGCGCTCGACGTCCAGGCGGTGGCGTTCGGGCTGACCCCCGAGGAGGTCCTGGTCCGGCTGCACATCGTCGGGCGGCACGCCCAGCAGCCCGGGGTGCTCGCGCTGGGCGCGCTCAGCGGCGGCCGGCTGGTCGGCTTCGGCTACGGCATGCCGAACCGCCGGGAGCACTGGTGGAGCACCGTCATCCAGCCCTATCTGGAGGCCGGCGGCCACGGCGCGTGGCTGGACGATGTCTTCGCGATCACCGAACTGCACGTGCTGCCCGACTTCCAGGGGCAGGGCATCGGCTCCACCCTGATCAGGACCCTCTGCGCGCGCTCCGGGCTGTCGCGCACCATCCTCTCCGCGATCGACGCCGAGACGCCCGCCCGCCGGCTCTACCGCTCGCTCGGCTACCGGGACCTCGCGCGGGCGGTGCACTTCCCCAACACCGAGCGCCTGTACGCGGTGATGGGCGCGGAGCTGCCGCTGCGGGGGACCGGACCGGCTCAGAGCGCGCCGGCGAACTCCAGGTAGAGCTCGGCGTCCTCCCGGCGGCCCGCGGCCAGGGCGCGCAGGCCGAGGTCGGCCGCCCGGAACAGCGTCCAGCCGCGCAGCCGGTCCCGGTCCACGTCCAGGGCGTCCGCGAGCTGGTGCAGCCGGCGGCGGACGGCGGCGGGGACGCCCGGGGAGCCGACCAGGGTGTCCGCCCGGTCCAGGGCCAGCCGGGCCAGGTCGTAGGCGCGTTCGCCGACCAGCGGCCGGGGGTCGATCGCCAGCCAGGGCGCGCGGTCGGCGGCGAGCACGTTGCCGTGGTGGAAGTCGCCGTGCAGCAGCACCTCCTCGTCGGCCGAGGCGCAGAGCCCCTCGGCGGCCGCCAGCGCCTCGGTGACCAGCGGGGCGGCCTCGGCGGCGCCCGGCAGCGCGCCGCGCCGGCGCAGTCCGGCGGCGGTGGTGGCCGTCCGGTCGGCGAGGGTGGCGAAGCCGTGGTCACCGGGCGGCTCCACCCAGAGCCGGTGGAGCAGGCTGGTGGCCTCCAGCATCGCCTTCGGCTCGGCCAGCGAGCGCAGCGGGATGTCGCCGTGCAGCCGCTCCAGCAGCAGCGACCCCTCGGCGGGGTCGGCGGCCAGCAGCAGGACGGCGCCGCGGCCGGCCCACTGGGCGAGGGCGGCGTGCTCCCGGTCGGTCTCCGGGGTGACCAGCCCGGTCTTGAGGACGGCGGGGCTCAGGTCGTCGCGGTGCACGTAGGCGATCAGGCTCAGACTGCCGCCCGGGTCGGCCACCCGCTCCAGGGTGAGGTCCCAGCGTGCCAGCCCGGCGCCGACCCGGGCCGGCAGGCCCGTGAGCCAGTGCCGGCCCTCCTCGTCCGCGCCGACGCTGCGCGCCAGCCATGCGGGGACGGTGATCTGCCCTGGTGCTCCCGACATGCCGGCCTTCCGGTTGTGCTTCCCCCGTGGTGCTACCCGTCCATTGTCGGCCATGGCGGTGAAACCGCAGGTCAGCGATCCGGGATGGCAGCGGTGGCGGCGCGTCCGCAGGTCAGGGCGGTGCCGGGGGTCAGGCGGCCGGGCCGGCGGGGTCGGGGCCGGAGGTGGCGGGGCCCGTCGTGGCGGGCGTCCCGGCGGGGTCGGGCAGGCCGGGGAACGCGGTCGGGGCGGCGCCCCAGCGGCGGGCGCGCAGCGCGCAGTCGCGGAGCGCGTCCGCGGCGGTGCCGCGCTGCGGGGCGGCGACGGCGGCGACCAGGTCGGCGTAGACCGCGGTGAGCCGGCTTTCGAGGTGCGCGGCCAGCCGCCCGGCGCCGGCCGCGTCGGTGACGGCGAAGGGCAGCTGGTAGCCGGCCGCCGCCGCCGCGCCCGGGGTGGCCCCGGCACCGCCGAGCAGCCGTTGCCAGGCGTCCCGGCGGGCCTGGTGGGCGGCCAGGGCGGTCCGCGCGTCGGTGCGCTGCTGGTCCTCGGGGAGCCGGGCGCCGACCACGCCGTAGCCGTAGATCGTGGCGTGCTCGGCGGCCAGCGCGCCCTGGAGCGCGGTGAGCGCCTCCGGGGCGGTGCCCGCCGTGCCGCCGGAGGCGGCGGGGGAGGCGGGGGAGGCGTCCGGCGAGGCCGGGGCGGTGCCGGACGGCGTGGCGGGCCCGCCGGGCGGGTCGGTGGGCCCGGGCAGCGGGGCGGCGGCCGGAGCGGTGTCGCCCAGGGCGACGGCGTGCAGCACCCCGGCCGCGGAGACCGAGGCGAGCAGCCGGGCCAGCCCGGGCGAGGCGGCGCCGAGGTCGGCGAGCCGGGTCTGCGCGGTCTGCCGCTCCAGCGCGGCGAGCGCGGCGACGGTCGTCACCGTCGGGGCCGGGGCGGTGGCGGACGGCGACCCGGGGGATCCCGAGGGGGGCCCGGACCCGCCGGCGGAGGGCGACAGGGACGTGGACGGCGACAGGGAGGCGGACGGCGACGGGGACGGGGAGGCGGAGGGGCCCGGGAGCCCGGCGGCCAGGGCGGCCCGGTGCTGGAGCACCTCGGCCCGCAGCGGCTGGAGCTGCCCGGCCTGCCCGGCCCCGGCCCCGGCCAGCAGGGCGTCGTACCCGGCCAGCAGCGCGTCGGTGGCTTCGACGGCGCGCAGCCGGACCGGCTCGTCCGGGTCGGGCCGCCGGTGCTCGCCCCCGCCCGCGCCGCCCTCGTCGGGTGAGCCGGTGCAGGCGGCGAGGGCGCCGCCGGTGGCGAGGAACAGTCCGAGGGCCAGCAGGGTCCGTCGGCTGGGCGGCTGCATCGCGGTCACTCCGGGGCGTGTGCGGGAGGACGGCCTGCGTGCCCTCGTTGGCGTGAATGATTACAGAATCCTCACGGGTCCGGCCCCGGATTCCCAGGCCCCGGACCACGCCCCACCGGTGTGACCTTGCTCGCAGTGGGTGGCGCCCGGGCGCCCGCACGTGGTCCGGAATCGGTGGTTGGCGACTTCACCGGATAGGATTTGGGCCGAGCTGCCGCGACCCGGCCTGCGCCCGAGCGGCGCCGGACGGCGCGGTGCGCCCTCTGACAACAGCAGACGCGGCCGAGGAGTCCACCCGGATGAGCACCACCCACATCGACCGGCTGCGTGCGTTGCTGGAGCCGTTGGCCGCCCAGGCGGGCCTGGACCTGGAGGACGTCAAGGTCACCCAGGCCGGCAGCCGCCGCCAGGTGCAGATCGACGTGGACGCCGACGGCGGCGTGGATCTGGACGCCATCGCGGAGTTCAGCCGGGTGGTCGGCGAGGCCCTGGACACCTCCGACGTGATGGGCGCCGGCGCGTACGTGCTGGAGGTCGGCTCGCCGGGCGCGGAGCGCCCGCTGGTCGAGCCCCGCCACTGGCGCCGGGCCGAGGGCCGGCTGGCCGCGATCCACCTGGTCGACGGCGGGGAGATCGTCGCCCGGGTGCTGGAGGCGGACGAGGACGGCGCGCTGGTCGAGGTGCAGCCGGTGAAGGGCCGCGGCCGGCCCAAGGAGCGCCGCCTGGAGTACACCGAGGTGTCCCGGGCGCGCGTCCAGGTGGAGTTCAACCGCAAGGACGACGAGCTCCTCGACCAGGCCCAGGACTTCGTGGACGACGACTCGGCGGACGACGGCGCCGAGGAGGGGGACGACGGTGCGCAGTGACGACCTGCCCACCGACCGCACCATGACGAACGTGACGAAAGACGAGGAGGCGTAGCCGTGGACATCGACATGAGTGCCCTGCGCACGCTGGTCAACGAGAAGAACATCCCCTTCGACCTGCTGGTCGAGTCCATCGAGTCGGCCCTCCTCACCGCGTACCACCGCACCGAGGGCTCGCGCCGCCGCGCGCGGGTCGAGCTGGACCGCAAGTCCGGCCACGTGACGGTCTGGGCGACCGAGGACCCGGCCGAGCTGGACGAGGGCGTCGAGCCGAAGGAGTTCGACGACACCCCGAGCGGCTTCGGCCGGATCGCGTCCAGCATCGGCATCCAGGTGATGATGCAGCGCCTGCGCGACGCCGCCGACGACCAGACCTTCGGCGAGTACGCGGGCAAGGAGGGCGACATCGTCACCGGTGTCGTCCAGCAGGGCAACGACCCGAAGAACGTGCTGGTGGACATCGGCAAGCTGGAGGCCATCCTGCCGCCGCAGGAGCAGGTCCCGGGCGAGGACTACCGGCACGGCACCCGTCTCAAGTGCTACGTGGTGGCCGTGCGCCGCGGCGTGCGCGGCGCGTCGGTGACGCTCTCGCGCACCCACCCCAGCCTGGTGAAGAAGCTCTTCGCCCTGGAGGTGCCGGAGATCGCCGACGGCAGCGTCGAGATCGCCGCGATCGCCCGTGAGGCCGGTCACCGCACCAAGATCGCGGTGTGGTCGCGCCGGTCCGGGCTGAACGCCAAGGGCGCCTGCATCGGCCCGATGGGCAGTCGGGTGCGCGCGGTGATGGGCGAGCTGCACGGCGAGAAGATCGACATCGTCGACTGGTCCGAGGACCCGCGCGAGATGGTCGCCGCGGCGCTGTCCCCCGCACGGGTGACGAGCGTCGAGATCGTGGACCTCCAGCAGCGCTCCGCACGGGTGATCGTGCCGGACTACCAGCTGTCGCTGGCGATCGGCAAGGAGGGCCAGAACGCCCGCCTGGCCGCCCGCCTGACCGGCTGGCGGATCGACATCCGCCCGGACACCGAGGGGCAGTCCGACGACGGCGGCCGGGAGTCCTCGGCCGAGTAGTCGCGCCCCGGCGCCACCGTTCCACCGCCCCCCGCCGTTCCACCCCGGATCGGCGGGGCGGCGCCATGTCCCTTCGGAGGGGTAGACTTGCCTTCGTCTGGCCGGACGCACGTCCGAGCACGCCCGGAACGCACCTGCGTGGGCTGCCGCAAGCGCGCGGCCAAGCACCAGCTGTTGCGTGTCACGGCGGTCGAGGGCGTTTGCGTCCCCGATCCGCGTGGCGCGCTGCCGGGCCGGGGCGCACACCTGCACCCCGATCCGGCCTGCCTCGACCTCGCGGTCCGCCGTCGGGCGTTCCCCCGGGCCTTCCGGCTCCAGGGCACACTCGACACCGAGCGGCTCCGCGAGTACATCGGGGAGCGGGCAGGCGACACCCCGGCGCCCTGAGCTTCCTCAGGCCTCCGGCGGGCACCTCCCCGTTACGGCCGCCGCTCCACGCGGCGGAGAACCACCGCACCAAGCACAGTGCGCGGGCAGCCGCACGCCGTGCCACCAGTCAGGTACCTCGCGATGTGGAAGTAGGTCGAGATTGCGATGAGCACTCGATGAGTACGCGATGAGTACGCGATGGGTACGCCCATGAAGTAGCGACGGTCCGGCGGACGAGACACCCCGGACTCATAGATCAGGAGTGAAGTGGCTAAGGTCCGGGTTTACGAACTCGCCAAGGAACTTGGTTTGGAGAGCAAGGCCGTGATGGCCAAGCTGACCGAGCTGGGTGAGTTCGTCCGTTCGGCGTCCTCGACCATCGAGGCGCCGGTCGTACGCAAGTTGACTGACGCGCTGGGAGTCGCCCCCACCGGTGGCGCTGCCAAGCCTGGCCCGCGGAAGCCCGCGGCGCCCCAGCCCGCCGGCGGTTCCGCCGCCGGTGCGGCCGCACCCAGGCCGGGTGCCCCGACCCCGGGTCCGCGCCCTGCCGCGACCCCGGGACCCCGTCCCACCCCCGCTGCCGCGGCGCCCGCCGCCCCGGCCGCACCCGCCCAGGCCGCCCCGGCCGCTCCGCGCCCGGCCGGCGCGCCGACCCCGGGCCCGCGCCCGGCGGCTCGCCCCGCCGCCGCGCCCGCGGCCCCGGCTGCTCCGGCGGCCGAGTTCTCCTCCCCGGCCCCGGCCGAGGAGACCCAGGCCCAGCGCCCGGCCGCGCAGGCCCAGCGCCCGGCCGGCCCCGCCGCCGGCAGTGGTGCCCGTCCGGGCCCGCGTCCGGCCGGCCCGCGCCCGGGCAACAACCCGTTCACCTCGGGCAGCGCGACCGGAATGGCCCGCCCCGGCGACCGCCGTCCGGCCGCGCCCGGTGCCCGTCCGGCCGCCGGTGCCCCTGGTGCCGGTGACCGTCCGCGTCCCGGTGGCGACCGTCCGCGTCCCGCCGGTGCCCCTGGTGCCGGTGACCGTCCGCGTCCCGGTGGCGACCGTCCGCGTCCCGCCGGTGCCCCCGGTGCCGGTGACCGTCCGCGTCCCGGTGGCGACCGTCCGCGTCCCGCCGGTGCCCCCGGCGCCGGTGGCGCGCCGCGCCCCGGTGGCGCCCCGCGTCCCGACGGCATGCCCCGTCCGGCCGGTCCGCGTCCCGGTGGCCCGAGCCCGTCCGGCATGCCGCGTCCGAACCCCGGCATGATGCCGCAGCGTCCGGCTCCGGGCCCGCGTCCGGGCCCCGGCGGCCGTGGCCCCGGTGGCCCCGGCGGCCGTCCCGGTGGTCCGGGTGGCGCCGGTGGCGCCCGTCCGGGCTTCGCCGGTCGTCCGGCCGGTCCGGGCTCGCGCCCGACCGGTGGCTTCGGCGGCCCCCGTCCCGGTGGCGGTGCCCCCGGTGGTGGCGGCGGCTTCGGTCCGCGTCCCGGTGGCTTCGGCGGCCGTCCCGGCGGCCCGGGTGCCCGTGGTGGCACGCAGGGTGCCTTCGGCCGTGGCCCCGGTGGCCGTCCGGCCCGTGGTCGCAAGTCGAAGCGGGCGAAGCGCCAGGAGTACGAGGCCATGCAGGCCCCGTCCGTCGGCGGTGTGATGCTGCCCCGCGGCAACGGCCAGACCGTTCGCCTGTCCAGCGGCGCCTCGCTGATGGACTTCGCGGAGAAGATCAACGCCAACCCGGCCGCGCTCGTCTCCGTGATGTTCAACCTCGGTGAGATGGTCACCGCGACCCAGTCGGTCTCCGACGCGACCCTCGAGCTGCTGGCCGGCGAGATGGGTTTCATCCTGGAGATCGTCAGCCGCGACGACGAGGACCGCGAGCTGCTGGAGTCGTTCGACATCGACTTCGGTGCCAACGAGGGCGACGAGGACCAGCTGGCCCCGCGCCCGCCGGTCGTCACCGTCATGGGTCACGTCGACCACGGTAAGACCCGACTGCTGGACGCCATCCGCAAGTCGAACGTGGTGGCCGGCGAGGCGGGTGGCATCACCCAGCACATCGGCGCCTACCAGGTGGCCACGATCGTGAACGGCGAAGAGCGCCCGATCACCTTCCTGGACACCCCGGGTCACGAGGCGTTCTCCGCCATGCGTGCCCGTGGTGCCAAGTCCACCGACATCGCGATCCTGGTGGTCGCGGCCAACGACGGTGTCATGCCGCAGACGGTCGAGGCGTTGAACCACGCCAAGGCCGCGGGTGTGCCGATCGTGGTCGCGGTCAACAAGATCGACGTCGAGGGCGCCGACCCGACCAAGGTCCGCGGTCAGCTGACCGAGTTCGGTCTGGTGGCCGAGGAGTACGGCGGCGACACCATGTTCGTCGACATCTCCGCGCGCCAGGGCCTCAACATCGACCAGCTGCTGGAGGCCGTGGTCCTGACCGCGGACGCCTCGCTGGACCTGCGGGCCAACCCCGAGCAGGACGCGCAGGGTATCGCCATCGAGGCCCACCTCGACAAGGGCCGCGGCGCCATGGCGACCGTGCTCGTGCAGCGCGGTACCCTCCGCGTCGGCGACTCGATCGTGGTCGGCGACGCCTACGGCCGCGTCCGCGCGATGCTGGACGAGAACGGCAACAGCCTCGCCGAGGCCGGCCCGTCCCGCCCGGTGCTGCTCCTCGGTCTCACCTCGGTGCCCCGCGCCGGCGACAGCTTCATCGTCGTCGACGAGGACCGCACCGCGCGCCAGATCGCCGAGAAGCGCTCGGCCCGCGACCGCAACGCCGCCTTCGCGCAGCGCCGGGTCCGGGTGTCCCTGGAGGACCTCGACAAGGCCATCGCCGCGGGCGAGATCGAGCAGCTCAACCTCATCATCAAGGGTGACGTCTCCGGTTCGGTCGAGGCCCTCGAGGACGCCCTCGTCAAGCTGGACGTGGGCGAGGAGGTCGAGCTCCGCATCCTGCACCGCGGTGTGGGTGCGATCACCGAGTCCGACGTCAACCTGGCGATGGGTTCGGACGCCATCATCATCGGCTTCAACGTGCGCGCCGAAGGCCGTGCGCGCGCCGCGGCCGACAAGGAAGGCGTGGACGTCCGGTACTACTCGGTCATCTACCAGGCGATCGAGGAGATCGAGAACGCCCTCAAGGGCATGCTCAAGCCCGAGTACGAGGAGGTGCGCCTCGGCTCCGCGGAGATCCGCGAGGTGTTCCGTTCCTCCAAGTTCGGCAACATCGCGGGTGTCATCGTCCGCGAGGGCCTGCTGCGCCGCAACGCCAAGGCCCGCCTCATCCGCGACGGCAAGGTCGTGGCGGAGAGCCTCACCATCGAGGGTCTGCGTCGCTTCAAGGACGACGCGACCGAGGTCCGCGAGGGCTTCGAGGCCGGTGTGACCCTGGGGTCGTTCAACGACATCAAGGTCGAGGACATCGTCGAGACCTACGAGATGCGCGAGAAGCCGCGCGCGTAAGCGGGTGGTTGTCCGGGGCCGGTCGACGGGTGGTATTTCCGTCGACCGGCCCCGGTCTCGCTGTGTAGGGTCCTGGGGTAGTCAGCGATGACGAGCAGCAGCCCGGTCCAGGGCTGCCCCCGAGGCCTCCAGGTCGGCGAGACCTGTCACACATGTTCGTGGGAACACTCACCTTCGACCTGCTGCTGGGCGACGTACATTCGCTCAAGGAGAAGCGTTCGATCGTGCGGCCCATCGTGGCCGAACTGCAGCGCAAGTACAGCGTGTGCGCTGCCGAGACCGGGAACCAGGATCTGCACCGCAGGGCCGAGATCGGCCTGGCGGTGGTGTCCGGCGAAGCCGGGTACGTCACCGAGATCCTGGACAGCTGTGAGCGGTTGGTCGCCGGCCGCCCCGAGGTAGAACTGCTCTCCGCCAGGAGGCGCTACCACAACGACGACGACGAATGAGGTCTGCGGAACGGACCGGCGCGAGTCGCCGTTCTCACACAGATCAGG
Source organism: Kitasatospora sp. NPDC028961 (assembly GCF_055564815.1). NCBI lineage: Bacteria > Bacillati > Actinomycetota > Actinomycetes > Kitasatosporales > Streptomycetaceae > Kitasatospora > Kitasatospora sp. NPDC028961. The sequence continues at coordinate 37,892 of NZ_JBVHVO010000036.1, forward strand.
ACCGAGAGCGCCCACAAGGCTGGGCGCGGGCCGGTACTTTGGGGCGTGGGCCCCGACGGGCAGGCAGTACGCCCGAGTTACCCGGCCCATTGCACGAGGAGGCAACGTGACCGACACCGCTAGGGCGCGCAAGCTCGCAGACCGCATCCAGGTGGTCGTGGCCGAGACCCTGCAACGCCGGATCAAGGACCCGCGACTGGGCTATGTGACCATCACCGACACCCGGGTCACCGGCGATCTGCGCGAGGCCACCGTCTTCTACACCGTCTTCGGTGACGAAGCCGAGCGCGAGGCCTCGGCCGCCGCGCTGGAGAGCGCCAAGGGAGTGATCCGCTCCGAGGTCGGCAAGATCGGGGTGCGTTTCACCCCGACGCTGACCTTCGTCGCGGACGCGCTGCCGGAGAACGCCCGGAACATCGACGACCTGCTCGACCGGGCCCGGGCCATCGACGCCGCGGTGCGCACCACCGCGGCGGGCGCGAAGTACGCCGGTGACGCGGACCCCTACAAGGTCCCGGCGTCCGAGCGTGACGACGAGGACGAGTAGTCATGGCAGGTGAGCCGGCGTCGACCGGTTCGACGGCCGGAGCAGTCGCGGGGGCGTCCTCCACCACCACGGTGGAGGGTGCCCTCGCGGTGCTTCCGGGGCCGCGCGCCGAGGCGCCCGGCTTCGAGCTGGTCTGGCAGCAGGTGGTCGCGGAGATCGGGCGCGCCCGGTCGATCGACCTCATCTGCCACATCTGCCCGGACGGCGACGCGCTCGGCTCGGCCCTGGCGGCCGCGCTGGCCCTGCGCGGGCTGGGCCACGAGGTCCGGGTCTCCTTCGGGGACGACCCGCAGATCGTGCCCGAGTCGTTGGCCTTCCTGCCCGGCCAGGAGCTGATCGTGCCGGCCTCCGAGGTGCCCGCCGTCCCGGAGCTGGTGCTCTGCTTCGACGTGGCCGCCGAGAGCCGGCTGGGCCTGCTGCACGAGAAGGCCTTCGCCGCGCCGGTGCTGGTGGTCATCGACCACCACGCCTCCAACCCCGGCTTCGGCACCCACCAGCTGATCGACCCGAGCGCGCCGGCCACCGCCGTCCTGGTGGACGAGCTGCTGCGCCGGCTCGGCGTCGAGCTGGACCAGGCCCTGGCCACCTGCCTCTACACCGGTGTCGCCACCGACACCGGCTCGTTCAAGTACCGGGCCACCACGCCCGCCACCCACGAACTCGCCGGGCGGCTGCTGGCCACCGGCATCCGGCACGACCTGATCTCCCGGCAGCTGTGGGACACCTCGTCCTTCGGCTACCTCAAGGTGCTCGCGGCCGCGCTCGACCGGGCCGTCTACGAGCCGGACGCGGCCGGCGGCCTGGGCCTGGTGTGGACCTGGGTCCCCTACCAGGACCTGGCGCTGTTCAGCGTCACCGTCGAGGAGATCGAGGGCCTGATCGACATCCTGCGCCGCCCGGCCGAGGCCGAGGTCGCGCTGGTGCTCAAGCAGGACCCGGACGGCACGCTGCGGGGCTCCTCGCGCTCCAAGGGCGCGGTGGACGTCGCGGCTGCCTGCGCCGGGCTCGGCGGCGGCGGGCACACCTTCGCGGCCGGATTCTCCACCCGCGAGCCCGTGGCCGACGCGGTGGAGCGGTTCCGGGGCGCGCTGCGGCCCGTCAGCTGACCACTTCCAGAGAAGCCTCCAGAGAAAAGAACAGATGAAGCGCAAGGGAACCGGCCCGGACGGCCTGGTCATCGTCGACAAGCCGGAGGGCATCACCTCGCACGGGGTGGTCGCCAAACTGCGGTGGCTGGCCGGGACGCGGAAGGTCGGCCACGCCGGCACGCTGGACCCGATGGCCACCGGCGTGCTGGTCATCGGCATCGAGCGGGCCACCCGGCTGCTCGGCCACCTGATGCTGACCGCCAAGACCTACGAGGCGACCGTCCGGCTCGGCCAGACCACCGTCACCGACGACCGGGAGGGCGAGGTCACCGCGTCCGTGCCGGCCGACGGCGTGCGCCGGGAGGACATCGACGCCGGGATCGCCGCCCTCACCGGCGAGATCATGCAGGTGCCGTCCAAGGTCAGCGCGATCAAGATCGACGGCAAGCGCTCCTACGCGCGGGTGCGCGAGGGCGAGGACTTCGAGCTCGCGGCCCGGCCGACCACCATCCACTCCTTCACCGTCCACGAGCAGCGGGCCGCCGTCGCCGAGGACGGCACCCCGGTGATCGACCTCGACGTGACGGTGGAGTGCGCCTCCGGTACCTACATCCGGGCGCTGGCCCGCGACCTCGGCGCCGGCCTCGGCGTCGGCGGCCACCTCACCGCGCTGCGGCGCACCCGGGTGGGCCCCTACGGCGTGGAGTCGGCCCGGACCCTGGAGCAACTGGAGGAGGCGGTGACCGGTGACGCCGGCGCTCCGCTGGAGGTGCTGCCGATCGGCGACGCCGCCGCGGCCGCCTTCCCGCGCTGGGACCTCGACGCCGAGCAGGCCAAGGTGCTGTCGCACGGCGCCCGGCTGAAGGCGCCCGGGATGGGCGTGGCCGGTCCGATCGCGGTCTACGGGCCGGACGGGCGGTTCCTCGCGCTGGTGGAGGAGCACGGCGGTCAGGCGAAGCCGGTGGCCGTCTTCGTCGGCTGACGCCGGGAGCTCCGGGCCGCGTGCCGGTCGAGCCCCCCGCCGCCCCCGCCCGGGGCGGCGGGGGGCTCTCGGCGTTCCGCGCGGGCACCTGGCGGAGCGGGGCCGGTGAGGTTCACCCGCACGGGGGAGCGCGCGAGGTGAACCCCGGTGGTGAGCGGCGCGGGTGCGGTCGGGCCCGCCCGGCACCGGGCAGGCTCCCAGGCGGCGAGCAGGTCGCCGCGACGCGTCCGCCTCCCGGGCCGCTCGGCCCTGCCGGGAGGGCTGCACGCATGCCGGGAGCACTGGACGGCGACGGGGTGGCGGACGATCCGGGGCGCTACCTGCTGCGGATCCGCGACCTCGACGGACGACTGCGCGGGCTGGGGTTCGTCGCGGACCCGCAGGGGACCGTCCTCACCGCGCACGAGAGCGTCGCGGACCTCGACCGGATCGTCCTGCACACCCCGGGCGGCCAGACCAGGGTGCTGGGCCCGGACAGCGTCCTGCCGCTGCCCGGGCACGGCCTGGCCCTGCTGCGGACCGACGGCGTCGGCGGGCTGCCGGTGCCCCCGCTGCCGATCGCGGCGCCGGGCGCGGTGGCCGCCGGGCGGGAGGTGCTGCTGCCCGCGTTCACCGGCGAGGGGGAGCGGACGGTCGCCCTGCGCTGCGGCGTGCTGGGCGTCACCGGCGCGGTCTACGCCCGGCCCGACCGCTTCCACCTGCTGGGCGGGGTGCTGCTGCTGGACCTGCCGGTCGTCACGGGTACCGGGCCGGTGCCCGCCGGGGCACCGGTGCTGGACGCCCGCAGCGGCGCCGTGATCGGCGTCGCCGCTCCGGCGCTGCGGGCCCCGGAGCAGGGCGGCGCGCTGACCGCCGCCCCGGCGAACGGCAGCGGGTCGGGCGAGGGCGCGCCGGCGCTGGCCGAGGCGCTGGCGCGCAACGCCGCCGGTGTCCCCGCGTACGGATCGGCGCTCAACCTGGCGGGGGTGCTGCGGCTGGCGGCCGCCCAGGTGGCGGCCGCCGGGGCCGGTCCCGGCCGGGTGGCCGCCCTGGCCGCCGACCGGGTGGACCGCCCGGACGGCCTGGCCGGGGACGATCCGCGGGCGACGGTCACCGCGCTGGTCGGCGCCCCCGGCTCCGGCCGGACCACCGAGCTCGCGGCCCTCGCCGTCCGGCGCGGCGGCGAGGACCGGGCGCTTCCCACGCTCTGGCTGCGCGGCGCCGACCTGCGCGCCGAGGACGCCTCGCTCGCCGCGGCGGTGCGGCGGGCGCTGGCCTCGGCGGCGGCCGGCCTCGGCACCCGGCCGCCGCCCGGGCCGGACGCCGTGGCCGCCCTCTGCGCGGCCGCGCGGCGGCCGCTGCTGATCGTGCTGGACGGCCCCGAGGAGGCGCCCGTCCCGCTCGACCGGGCCTGGCTGCGGGCGGCCGGGGAGTGGCTGACGGCGGTCGGGGCCCGGCTGCTCACCGCCTGCGGGGACGAGGCCTGGGAGCTGCTGGCGGGCCTCGACGACGACCGCGCGGCGGCCGGGCCCGGTACGGCGCCGGCGGGGTGTCCGCGGCACGGCGGGGACGGCCCGCCGTGGGACCGGGAGCCGTGGGCCGGTGACGAGTTACCGGCGGGCGGCACCACGGCCGGGCCGGCCGGGGCCGGTTGCCGCTGCGCGGGGGCGGCCGGGAGCGTCGCCGTCCACCGGCTCGGCCCGCTCCCGGCCGAGGCCGCCGACCGGGTGCGCCGCCGCTACGGGCTGCCGCCGGACTGGACGTCGGCCGCGGACGCCCGTCACCCGCTCGCCGTCCGGCTGGCCGGGGAGCTGTGGGCGCAGGGGCTGCGCGGGGAGCCGGTGGGCCGCGGCGAGCTGTTCGCGGCCCACCTGGACCTCTGCTGCCTGCGGGTGGCCCAGCGGATCGCCGCCGACGGGCGGCCCCGGCGCCCGGGCGCCCACCGGCGGGGTGCCGGGCGGCCGGCGGGTCCGTCGCCCGGCCGGGTGCGCAGGCTGGCCGCCGCGGTGGCCGGGCGGGTGCACGAGGCGGCCCGGCGGATGCTCGGCGCCGAGCAGGGCGGGCTCGGCCGGGCCGCCTTCGAAGAGCTCTTCCCACCCGGCAACTGGGCGGCCGCGGTGCTGGCGGAGGGCCTGTTCGTGCCTGCGGGCCCGGGCTTCCGGCTCGCCCACGGCGAGTTCTCCGACTGGCTCCAGGGCCTGCACCTGGACCTGGACGCGGCGCTGCGGCTGCTCCTCGGCGAGGCCGAGGACACCCCGCCGCCGGGGGAGGCCCGTACGGTGCCCCGGCACCGCGTCGCCCCGGTGGCGTCCGCGCTCGGGCGGCTGGCCGAGACCTGGGGCGCCACCGCCCTGGACCCGTGGCTGCACCGGCTCTGGCGGGCGCTGGACCTGCGCCCGCCGGGCAGCGAACCCGGCTGGTGGGCCGGCCGGTTGCTCGCCGCCGGGCTGGCCGCCAGCCCCGATCTGGACGAACACCGGGCGCTGCTGGCCCAGTTGGCCGGCCGGATCGCCGAGGTGGCGCCGGCGGCCGGCGGGTTCGAGCGGCTCCCGGCGGCCGGTCTGGGCCGCTTCGGTCCGCGCTTCTGGACCGGTCTGGGCCTGCCGGTCGAGAGCGAACTGGCACTCCTGCGCCGACTGGTCACCGCCGACGGACCGGCGCGGCCGTTCCTCGCCGCCACGGCCGAGCGGCTGCGCGCCGACCCGGCCCGGGTGATGCCGCTGCTCTGCGCCTGGTTCGACGACCCGCGCGGGCTGCCCGGCCGCCCCGGCACCACCGTCGCCGACCTCGCCCACGACCTGCTGTACCACCACCGCGCGCTGGCCCTGGACGACCTGACGGAGGCGCTGGCCGACGCGGCGCACCCCCGGGCGGACACGCTGCTCACCGTGCTCGCCGGGGAGGAGCCGTCGGCACTCTGCCGCGCCGTGGACCGCTGGAGCCACGACCGGCGGCCCGAGCGGCACGTCGCCGCCGCCGTGCACGCGCTGCGCGCCGCGCCGTACGCGCGCGGGGCCGGAACGGAGTTGCTGCGGTTCGCCGCACTGGCCCTGCTCGCCCGCGAGGAGGAGCCGTGCCTGCACGGCGCCGCGCTGGCCCTGCTGGTGCGCGACCCGCGGGCCCGGGCCCGGCACCTCCCGGCCGCGCTGGCGGCGTACCGGCACGGCGAGGACCGCTTCCTGACCGCCCGGGCGCTGGCCCCGGCGCTGGAGAGCGATCCCGAGCCCGTCCTGGCCGCGTTCGCGCAGCGGCTGGCGGCCCCCGGCGCGGCCGTCGCCGAGACGCTGCGGGTGCTGGCCGACGCCCGGACGCCGCAGGCCACCCGGCGCGGCGCCGAACTGGCGGCCCGGCTGCTGCGGGAGCGCCCGGCGCTGGCGGGCGCGGTCGCCGTCGACTACCTGGGCCGCCGGCTGACGCGTGGCGCCGCCGGGGGACCGGCCGCCCGGCTGGAGCTGCGGGTGCTGCTCGGCAGCGCCCTGGCGGCCGGTCCGGTGGCGGTGCGGCGGCCGTTCGCCCAGGTGCTGGCGGTCCCGGTGGCCGACGCCGAGGCCGACGCCCTGCGCTGCGAACTCCTGGACACCCTGCTGGCCACCGAGGGCGACCAGGAGGTGCTCGCCGCCGTCGTGGAGCGGCTGGCCGAGCACTGCGCGGCCGAGCGCCCGGCGCGGGCCCGGACGGTGCTGGCCCGCGCCGCGGCCGGGCTCACGGACGCGGACGAGCTGCTGGCCCGCTGCGCGGGCCGTTCGGCGGCGTTCGCGCTGCTGCTGGCCCGGTGGCCGGAGGGCGAGACGCCGGCCCGGCTGCGGGAGTCGGCGGCGGCCGGGCGCGACCCGCGGGAGGCCGCCGCCGAGGCCGGGCGGGAGGCGGACCGGCCGACCCCGCGGGAGCCGGTTCCCACCCCGGTGTCCGGGACCGGACAGCCGGCGGTGCGCCCAACCCGCCTTCCGGTGCCGAAGCAGGGGCGGGCGCATGGCACGCTATAGGGGTTCGGGTTTGAGCGTTTGAGCGTACAGAAGGTACGCGCCGTAGGGAACAAGGAGCGGTCAGGGTGCAGCGCTGGCGTGGCCTGGAGGAGATCCCCGGGGACTGGGGACGCAGCGTCGTCACCATCGGGTCGTTCGACGGTGTGCACCGCGGGCACCAGCTGATCATCAACCGGGCGGTCGAGCGCGCCCGTGAGCTCGGCGTCCGCTCGGTCGTGGTCACCTTCGACCCGCACCCGAGCGAGGTGGTCCGCCCGGGCAGCCACCCGCCGCTGCTCGCCCCGCAGCCGCGCCGCGCGGAGCTGATCGAGGCGCTCGGGGTGGACGCCGTCCTGGTGCTGCCGTTCACCTCCGAGTTCTCCCAGGAGTCCCCGGAGACCTTCGTCCGGCAGGTGCTGGTGGACGCGCTGGGCGCGCGGCTGGTCATCGAGGGGCCGAACTTCCGCTTCGGGCACCGCGCGGCGGGCGACGTCGCGCTGCTGGCCGAGCTGGGCCGGGCCGCCGACTTCGACGTCGAGGTGGTCGACCTCCAGGTGCGCGGGGCGGCCGGGGACGGCGAGCCGTTCTCCTCCACCCTCATCCGGCGGCTGGTCGCGGCCGGTGACATGGCCGGCGCGGGCGAGGTGCTGGGCCGCCCGCACCGGGTCGAGGGCGTGGTGGTGCGCGGCGCCCAGCGCGGCCGCGAGCTGGGCTTCCCGACGGCCAACGTGGACACGGTGCCGCACAGCGCGATCCCGGCCGACGGCGTCTACGCGGGCTGGCTGACGGCGGACGGCGAGCTGATGCCGGCCGCGATCTCGGTCGGCACCAACCCGACCTTCGACGGCACGGCCCGCACCGTGGAGGCGTACGCCATCGACCGGGTCGGCCTGGACCTGTACGGGCTGCACGTCGCGGTCGACTTCCTCGCCTACCTGCGCGGGATGGAGAAGTTCGACTCGATCGACGCGCTGCTGGACCGGATGGCCGACGACGTGAAGCAGGCCCGCGAGCTCACCGACGGGGGCTGACCGGACCGGTCGCGGATGCCGAAGGGCCCGCCGGCCGTCCACGGATCCCCTGGATCCACGGACGGCCCGGCGGGCCCTTTCGGTTCGCTACGGCTGCGGCTGCTGCGGGTAGCCGTACCCGGCGGGGGGCGGCGGCTGCGCGCCCGGCTGGGGCTGCGGGTAGCCGTACCCGCCGGCCGGCGGCTGGGGCTGCTGCTGCCAGTCCTGCGGGGGCTGCTGGGCCCCCGGCTGGGCCTGCGGGTACCCGTAGCCGGGCGGGGGCGGCGGGGCCTGCCCCGGCTGCGGGGCCCACGGCGCGCCGGGCGCGGGTCCGCCGGCCGGATAGCCGCCCTGGCCGGGCTGCGGGTACGGCTGCTGCTGGGCCTGCTGCGGGTAGGGCTGCTGCGGGTCGGCGTACGGCTGCGGCTGGCCCGGGTAGGGGGCGGTGGGCTGCGGGGGCTGGTGGGCCTGCTGCTGCCAGCCGGACTGCTGGGCGGCGGCCTGCTGGGCGCGGACGATGTCCTCGCCGACCAGGGTGGCGAGTTCGAAGTACGCCTCGCGGACCTTGGGCCGCATCATGTCGAGGTTGACCTCGGCGCCCGCCGCCAGGCTCTCGTCGAACGGCACCACGATGACGCCGCGGCAGCGGGTCTGGAAGTGCGCGACGATGTCCTCGACCTTGATCATCTTGCTGGTCTCGCGGACCCCGGAGACCACCGTGATGCTGCGCTGCACCAGGTCGGCGTAGCCGTGGGCGGAGAGCCAGTCCAGCGTGGTCGACGCGGAGGAGGCGCCGTCCACGCTCGGCGTGGAGACGATGATCAGCTGGTCGGCGAGGTCCAGCACCCCGCGCATCGCGCTGTACAGCAGGCCGGTGCCGGAGTCGGTCAGGATGATCGGGTACTGGCGGCCCAGCACGTCGATGACCTGGCGGTAGTCCGAGTCGTTGAAGGTGGTCGAGACGGCCGGGTCGACGTCGTTCGCCAGGATCTCCAGGCCCGAGTGCAGGTCCTGGGAGGTGAACTGACGGATGTCCATGTAGCTGCGCAGGTGCGGGATCGCCGTCACCAGGTCGCGGATGGTCGCGCCGGTCTGGCGCTTGACCCGGCGGCCGAGGGTCCCGGCGTCCGGGTTGGCGTCGATCGCGATCACCTTGTCCTGGCGCTCGCTGGCCAGGGTCGCGCCGAGCGCGGTGGTGGTCGTGGTCTTGCCGACGCCGCCCTTGAGGCTGATCACCGCGATCCGGTAGCAGCTCATCACCGGCGTCCGGATGACCTCCAGCTTGCGGCCGCGCTCGGCCGCGGCGGCCTTGCCGCCGAACTGGAAGCGCGGCTGCTGGCGCTGCTGCTTCGGCTGGTTGCGCAGCAGCCGGTCCGAGGAGAGCTCGACGGCGGCCGTGTAGCCGAGCGGTGCGCCGTGCGAGACCTGCTGCGGGGCGGCGGACTGCTGGAACGCGGCGGGTGCCTGCGGGACGCCGGACTGCTGCTGCCACGGCTGGGCGGGGCCCGGCTGCTGGGGCTGGGGCTGGGGCTGCTGGGGCTGGGCCTGCTGCTGCGGCGGCTGCTGGTACGGGGCCGGCTGCGGCCAGCCGCCCTGGCGGGGGTCGACCGGCGGTGCCTGCGGGCCCGGTGCCTGCGGGCCGGGTGCCTGCTGGGCGGCGGCCTGCTGGGCGGCCGCCCAGGCGGCGGCCTGCTGCTCCTGGGGGTCGGCCGGCTGCTGCGGCGGCGCCGGCTGCGGCCACGGCTGGGCCTGCTGCGGCGGCTCCGGGTAGGGCTGCGGCCGGGCGTACGGCTGCGGGTCCGCGTAGGGCTGGGGCTGGGCCTGCTGCGGCGCCTGCTGCTGGGGCTCGGCGTAGGCCGGCGGCTGGGCCTGCTGCGGCGGCCCGGGGTAGGGCTGCGGCTCCGCGTACGGCTGCTGCGGCGGGGGCACGGCCGGGCCGGGCTGCTGGTGCGCGGCCACGTCGGTCGGCGGCCACGGCTGGGCCGCCGCGGCCTGCGGCTGCTCGGGGGCGGGGCCCGGCGCCGGGGCGGGCGCGGGCCCGCCGGCGGTGGGCGCGGCGAACGGGACGTGCTGCGCCTCGACATGGGTGGCCGGCGCGGGGACCGGCGGGGCCGCCTCCGGGGCGGCCGCGACGGCCGGGGCCGGCTCGACGGCCGGGACGGGCGCGGGCGCGGGGGCAGGCGTGGGCACCGGAGCCGGTGCGGCGACCGGCGCCGCCGCCGGACCGTCCGCGGCCGGGGGAACGGCCGGGGGAACGGCCGGTGCGACGAACGATTCGGCCGCGGGCACGGGCGCGGGCGCGGGGACCGGTGCCACGGCGGGCGCCGGTGCCGGCGCGGCCGGGCCGCCGCCCGCCGCCGGAGCGCCCGCCCCGTCCGGTGCTCCGCCCGCCTGGACGGGTGCCGGACCGGCGCCCGGACCAGGGCCCGGACCGGCGGCCGGAGCCGCCGCGGAGTCCGTCTGCACGTACCAGGACGGGGGAGTGTAGTCGGGCGCGTCGGACCAGTCGTCGTCGTCCTCCGCCGCGTTGTCGCCGACGTAGACGCCGTCCCGATCGCTGCTCACCTAGGGCTCCCTCGTGTTCGCCGCCGCTCGTCGCGGTGCCGTTGCCGCATCAAAGACTAGGCCGTGCACCACCCCCCGTTGAAGGCGGAGTCTCATCTCGCCCGGGGCGCGATCGGGTCCCGGCAGGTCAGTCCATGCGTCGTGCCCCGCCCAGGACCTGCTGCTCGGCCTGCCCGGCGACGGTCCGTACGTACTGGCGGCGCATCCGGGTCGTCCAGAGCGTCATGTCGTCCCCGAGGGTGGGCAGCGCGGCGATGTCCTGCGGGCCGAGCGAGAGCACCCGACCGATCAGCTCGGCCTCCTGCGGCGAGACCCGCTGCACGCCGACCAGGTCGGCGGCGTTCAGCACCCGGGCCGCGTTCGGGCCCAGGTAGGGCAGCAGGGTCAGGGTGGTCTGCCAGGGCGCGGCGGAGAGCCGGCTGCGCGGCGGGCGGGCGCCGAGGTCGCGCACCACGAGCACCGGCGAGGTCACCGAGGCACCCTGCGGGCCGAGCCGGCCGACCTGGTGGACGGTCACGCACGGCTGGCCGCCGCCCGCGGCCTGCGCCATCGGTCCCCACAGCTGCCCGCGCGCGGTCTCGACGGCGATCCGGGCGCCCGTGGCGGCCGCCCGCAACGCGATGACCTGGGCCGTCCAGACGCCGCCGACCAGGACCAGGTCGTAGGCGCTGGGCCGGAAGAGGCCGAGCACGGCGGGCTGCTTCTGGACGTCCTCGCCGATCAGCACGCCGTCGTCGCCGACCGGGAAGGAGAGCGCGCCGAGGTCCTCGGTGGTCAGCACGTGCTTCTCGCGGCGCGGGCCGCGCAGTCCGAAACCGGGCAGGATCCGCGGCCGGACCCGGGGCTGCTCGGTGGAACCGGGCTGCGGGCCGGGCGTCGGGTAGGTCTGGTACGCCATCAGGAAGCACCTCCCAGGGGCAGGGTGGCGAGCATGCCGGGGGCCTGCTCCAGGTCGAGTCGGGCGAGGCCGAGGCCGGTGCTCTGCGCCCGGGCCTCCACCAGTCGTCCGACCTGGACGACCTCGCTCTCGCTGCGCCCGGTCACCCGGACGTGGCCGCTGATCGCCACCGAACCGCCGGTGCCGTGACCGGCGGTCAGGCTGAAGGTGCTGGCCAGGGCGGGCGAGCCGGTGATCAGGTTGACGAGGTCCGGCGCGGCGATCCGGCCGGGGGCGCCGCCGGGGCGGCTGAGCTGGGGCCACCGGGAGATCCAGTAGGTGCTGTGCCAGCGGTCGTCGATCCGCCAGAAGCGGTTGCTCTCCTGGGTGCGGCGGCCGCTGCCGCCGCCGCTGCCGGTCCCCTGGCGGCCGGCCACGGCGAGCGGGTTGGCGCAGGTGGAGATGGCCAGGGCGGCGATCAGCTCGCGCTCGTCCAGCACGGTGGCGTTGAAGCCGGCGCTGTTGAGCCGCCCGGCGAGCTGGTCGGTGACCCGCTGCAGGGCCTTGCGGGCGCCCTCCTCGCCGCCGCCGCGGGCGCGGACGGCGGTGGCCGCGCGCTCCGGGTCGAGCTTGAGCGCCACCCAGGTCAGCCGCAGGCCGGGGGTGGCGGTGCCGTCGGGCAGCTCCTGGTAGGCGCGGGCGGCCAGCGACTGCTCGGGCAGGTGCGGGGCCGGCGCCGGCTGGGTGTGCTGGACGATCTGGACCGACTCCAGCGTGATGTCGTCCACCCGCAGCGCCGAGCAGATCACGTCCAGGGGCAGCGGCAGCGCGGTGCGCACCGGCCGCAGCGGCTGGTCCTTGGCCTGGACGAGCAGCACCGAGCTGAGGAAGGTGCCGTCGCCGACCATGCCGGTCTCCCGGCGCATCGGCCGGCCGCCGAAGTCGGTCTCGGTGGCGTGGGTGCAGGTGCGCAGGGCGGGTTCCAGCTCCAGCGCGGGGGCGATGGCCGGGTCGGTGCCGACCGGCGGGACGTTCGTCCGGGCCTGCTTGCGACGGGCCTTCAGGGCGGCGCGCACCCGCAGCGCCTCGGGGATGGTGCGTCCGCGCAGCGGGATGACCGCGAGGACGACCAGCGCCAGGGCGACGGCGCCGAAGCCGCCGGCCACCGGCTTGCTGATCGTCCAGCCGACCGCCACGAGTGCCACCGCGACCTCGACCAGCACGAGTTGCTGGAGCCTCAGCCGGCCGCCGAGCAGCCCGGGCCTGGGGTGGACGCGGACCGGTACGGGGGCCGTCGGCCCGACGGCGGCCGCGGGTTCGGCGACCTGGCCCCGTTCGGGCCGGGCCCGTCGGCCGGAGCGGCGCGATCCCCTGCCCTCGTCGGTGCTGCGGCGCCCTGGAGCGGTCTGGCTTGGCATCCCCCGAGTGACCCTCTCTGAATCAGTTGTCGCGGCCCGGTTGGCCGGTTCGCGAACCGTACCCGTACCGTACTCACCGTCTGCTGCCGCATCGTAGAGGGTTCGAAGCCGCTCTCGCCCGGCGGGTGCGGACCACGGGGTATGTCGGTCAGACAGGGGAGACGACGAGCATGGCATCACGCCGGGACGAGCTGAACGCCTACACCTTCGCGCGGAAGCGAACGGTCGGCGCGTTCCTGCTGCCCAACGGGGGCGGCAGCGACGAGGACGCGCCGCGGCCGGTGAAGGCGATCCTGCCGAGCGTCATCGTGGGCGCTCTGGTGGTCGGCGCGTTCGGGGTCTGGGGGGTGTTCAAGCCGAGCGCCCCGGTGGGCTGGGACAGCGGCAAGAACATCGTGCAGGGCAAGAAGAGCACCACCCGGTACGTGGTGCTGACCGATCCGGACGGCAAGACCAAGCGGCTGCACCAGGTGCTGAACATGTCCTCGGCGCGGCTGGTGCTGCCGGTGGACGCGAAGGTGGTGGTGGTCGCCGACGAGGTGCTCGACAAGTACCCGAGCCACGGCCCGACCATCGGCATCCCGAACGCGCCGGACCGGCTGCCGACCAAGGAGAACGCGAGCAAGCCGATGAAGTGGTCGGTCTGCGACAGTCCCGGTCCGGACGACAAGCAGGAGACGGCCAATCAGGCGCTGTTCCTCGCGGGCGGTGCCGACGCCAAGACGCTGGCCGCCAAGGACCGGGTGCTGGACACCGACCAGGCGCTGCTGGTGAAGGAGATCGACGACCAGCAGGTCGCCGCGCAGCCCGGCCCGGGCCAGCCGCCGATCGACCAGAGCAAGTTGAACCTCTACCTGATCGACTCGCAGGGCCGCAAGCACGCCATCGGGGGGACGCAGACCTCCGAGAGCGACAAGAAGCAGCTGATGGCGGCGATCTTCGGGGCGAGCGCGAAGCCGCAGCCGGTGAAGAGGGAGTGGATGGACACCCTGGTCACCGGCTCGGTGATCCAGTTCCCCAAGATCGACGGGCTGGTCCCGGACGTCAAGGGCCCCAACTCCTCGGTGGCGCTGCAGAAGCCGGAGGACCGCAAGATCGGCCGGCTGGTCCGGTACGGCGACCGGAACTTCGTGGTGGGCAAGGACCAGCTGTTCGTGGTCACCCAGCTCCAGGCCGAGCTGATCCGGCAGAACCCCGCGTGGCAGGGGCTCTACAACCAGGACGCCGACCGGACGCCGCGGATCGACGAGCTGATGCCCGCCGACTACGCCGCCTTCAACTCCAGCACCCCGCTGAAGGACGCCGACGACTGGCCGACCAGGACGGGGGCGCCGGCCAACAACTGGCAGGCGGCGAAGGACGCGAAGCCGGTGATCTGCAGCACGTTCGACGGGATGGCCGAGGACGGCAAGACGCCGCGGCGCAGCGTCTGGGCCGGCCCGGACTTCCCGGCGAAGCACAGCAGCGGCGTCGGTTCGGCCTATGTGACCCCCGGTCAGGGCCTCTTCTACCGCGCGCTGGACGGCGGTGCGGGCGGCTCCGGCAGCGACTACCTGATCACCGAGACCGGGCTGCGCTACGCCGTCCCCGCCAACACCACCGGCGGGAAGGGGGCGCAGGCCGCGCCGTCCGCCCAGCCGGGCAAGCCGGTCCCGACCGTCACCGCGACCCCGACCGTCCAGCCCGGTGACCCGGCCGCCGGGCAGCCGGGTCAGCAGCAGGACGAGGCCGGCGGCAACCAGGCCCGGCTCGGCTACCAGGGCCTGCAGCCGGTGCCGGTGCCGCTGGCCTGGTCGGCCCTGGTGCCGTCCGGTCCGGCGCTGAACGCGAAGACCGCGGCCCAACAGCAGAACGCCTGACCGGCCCGTTCCGGCAACGGAATTGGCCCCAGTGTCATGGTCTGGTAACTAGCGGTTCCCCGGTGTTGGGCGAGTTGCGTGTGCCGACTACAGTGCTGCTGGACATCACACCGGTGATGCGGCGGACCGGCCGGGAACGGCGGTCCGGACACAATGTCTGTCTCATGGGGGACGGTAGAGCATGGGTCAGTTCAAGACGACCGCTCAGGAGATGCTGGCTTTCGCCAAGCACATGGACGAGGTCATCGGCCAGATCGAGGGCGAGATTCGCAAGCTCGACAGCCTGGTGGGTTCGATCGCCGGCGGTTGGCAGGGTCAGGCGGCCACGGCCTACAAGACCCTTCAGGGCCAGTTCAACGAGGACGCGGTCGAGCTCAACAAGTCGCTGAAGGCGATCAAGAGCGCGATCGAGATCACGACCAAGCAGTACTCGGCGACCGACGCGGACCAGCAGGCGGCGTTCGGCGCCGGCAAGATCTGATCCCCTCTCTGCCAGGTCATTCACCGGCGGCCCCTGGTGAGGGAGCGCGTCGGTTCCTCGACAAGGAGACATCGTGTCCGACCACATTCTCGTCAACTTCGAAACTGTCCGGAACGCCGGCAGCGAGGTTCGCGCCACCGCCAACCGCATCAACTCCCAGCTTGAGGAGCTGAAGGCGGGCGTGACCAAGATCGCCTCCAGCTGGGAGGGTGCCGCTCAGCAGGGCTACCAGGCCCACCAGGCGAAGTGGGACTCCCGCGCCAGCCACCTGCAGCAGGTGCTGTCCCAGATCGCCGGCTCGCTGGACAAGGCGGCCGAGAGCTACAACAGCACCGAGAACAACAACGCCAAGCTCTGGGGCTGACGGATCCCGCCCCCGGTCGTGGGGGCGATCGATTCCGCCGAAGGGGCGGGTGCCCGGTCCGGGCACCCGCCCCTGGCGCGCAACACGGGTGGACGACAAGAGGGGTGGCAGGGTGTCCGTAGTCAGGTACCGGAAGGCGGCCGCGACGGTGGCCGCGCTCGCGGTGCTCGGCGGTCCGCTGGCCGCCCCGGCCCACGCGGACGGGCCCGGCATCGCCGCCGCCGGTGACTGCGCCAAGGACGCCCAGAACGTGCAGGCCGTGCCGTGGTCGTTGCAGCGCATGGTGCTCGACGAGCTCTGGCAGGGCGGTACCGTCACCGGTGCGGGGGTGACCGTCGCGGTCATCGACACCGGGGTCAACGACCAGAACCCCCAGCTGGCCAACCGGGTGGTCGACGGCGGCTCGCTGTTGAAGGACAAGGACAAGAAGAAGGTCGAGGGCACCGGCAAGGACGACCTCGTCGGCCACGGCACCAAGGTCGCGGGCATCATCGCGGCCGGCCACTACGACCAGACCGGCTTCGTCGGCATCGCCCCGGACGCCGGCATCCTGTCGATCCGGCAGAACGACGCCGAGGGCAACGGTGACGTCTACACCCTGGTCGAGGCGATCTACATCGCGATCCAGCGGGGCGTCAAGGTCATCAACATCTCGCAGGACGTGCGCGGCGCCGGCAACGCCGACTTCGGCGGCTACGCGGAGCTGAAGGCCGCCGTCGAGGCCGCCGAGGCCAAGGACATCGTGGTGGTCGCCTCCTCCGGCAACGACGGCAAGGAGGGCGACACCTACCCCGCCGCGTTCCCGACCGTGCTCGCCGTCGGAGCCTCCGACCGCAACAACGAGCGCGCCCCGTTCTCCCAGTACGGCGACTTCGTGGACGTCGTCGCGCCCGGCGTCGACATGCTCTCCACCGTCCCCCGGGGCGGCCAGTGCGTGGACAACGGCACCAGCTTCGCCGCGCCCTACGTCGCCGGCCTGGCCGCGCTGCTGCTCGGCGCCCACCCCAAGTGGAAGCCGGCGCAGGTGCGCGCCCGGATCGAGCAGACCGCGCAGCGCACCGGGCACGAGGCGAACGCGTACATCGGCTGGGGCGTGGTGGACCCGGTGAAGGCCGTCACCAAGGCACCCGAGGACCCGCCGTACAAGGCGACGCCGGACGAGCCCGTCCAGCTGGCCGCCGCCCCGATCGTGCCGCAGCCGCTCGGCCTCGGCGAGACCCAGGCCGACCGCGACGGCCGCACCGCGACCTACGTCCTGGGCGTCGGCGCCCTGCTCGTCGCGCTGCTCATCGGCGGCGGCGTGGTGCTCCGCGACCACCGCCGGCGCCCCACGGACTGATCCGGAGCCTTCTCCCCGGCCGCGAGGCTGCGCCGACCGGTCGGCCCACGTCCGACCGGCCGACCCCGGGGTGGCCGGCGCGTGCGCAACGGCGGTGCCCGGACCAGAGGGGGAGTGGTCCGGGCACCGCCGTGTGGGGGAGGGGTGGGGGTCGGGGGCGGCCCCCGCCGGGGTCAGGCCTGCTGGTCCTCGGGCAGGCTGATCACCCAGCGGGTCTCCTGCCGGGGGCGCAGGTAGAAGAGCCAGTAGAGGGTGGCGGCGGCGGTGATGCCGCCGGTCCACAGCAGGGGCACGGTGTCCAGCTGGGTGATGATGTAGACCAGCACGACGATCAGGATCACCGGGACGGCCGGCCAGAGCGGCATCCGCCAGGCGGTGGCGTGCTTGTGCTGATCGCGGCGCGACAGCAGCGCGGCGATCGCGACCAGCAGGTACATCCCGGTGACGGCGACGCCGGTGATCTCGCTGAGCAGCTCGCCCTTGACGAAGCAGAGCGCGGCGCCCGGCAGGCCGACGGCCAGCGTGGCCACCCACGGCGAGCCGAACCGGCCCAGGGTGGAGAAGGCCTTGTTGACCGGCTCGGGCCAGGCCTTGTCACGGGCCGAGGCGAACAGCACCCGGGAGTTCTGGATGACCATGACGATGCCGGCGTTGATGATCGCCAGCGCCACACAGAGGCTGATGAAGGTGCCGACGGCGGAGTTGCTCCACGCGGTGACCATGCCGGAGATGTCGCCGGAGGTCAGGGTGGCCAGGTCGGGGGCGCCCATGGTGATCGCGGTGACCGGGATCAGGATGACCGCGGCGGAGATGCCGAGGGTCCACAGCACGGTGCGCGAGACGTTGCGGCGCGGGTCCTCCAGCTCCTCGGAGAGGTAGACCGCGGTGGAGAAGCCCTGGGTGATGAAGAGGGCGATGCCGAGCGCGCCGACGATGGCGCCGATGCTCACCGTGGTGGTGGCGCCGCCTTCGCCGGCGACCACCCCGTGCAGCAGGCTGGGCGCGTCGCCGTTGGCGTGGGCGAAGCCGAGCACCGACACCACACCGGCGGCGACGACCTCCAGGACCAGGAAGACGCCGGTGATCCAGGCGTTGGCGCGCAGGTCCAGCAGACCGGCCAGGGTGGCGGCGAGCATCACCGCGGCGCCGGCGATCGGCTTGTCGACGTGCAGCACCGGGGCGAGGTAGTCGGCGGTGCCGAGGGCGATCACCGAGGGGACGATCAGCACCACGATCAGCGAGAGCACGAAGACCAGCCAGCCGGCCAGTCGCCCGGCCAGGGTGCCGACCATCGCGTACTCGCCGCCGGCGCTGGGGATCAGGGTGCCGAGTTCGGAGTAGCAGAAGGCGACCGCGATGCAGAGCACCGAGCCGATCGCGATGGCCAGCGCGGTGGCGCTGCCGATGCTGGAGAACAGCTCCGGGACGATCACGAAGAGCGTGGAGGCCGGGGTGACGCAGGACAGCGTGAGCAGGGTCCCGCCCACGACGCCGATCGAGCGCTTGAGCGTCTGGGGGGAGGCGGCGCCCTCGGCCGCCGTAGCGGGGGCTACGGCGTGTGGCGGGCGAAGCGTGTCGGTCATGTGGCTTCCGATCGGCTCTGTGCGGTCCTGGAGAGGGAGCGGTATCGCCTCCGCTGGCTTGCTGCTGTGGGGTTCTGGTCCTTCGCTCCCGGGCCGTCATGGAACCTTGGCCGTAATGACTGCGTCAATGCCGGAAATGCTTCGGAATCCGTTGCGAAGGTGGGCATAAACATGCGATCCGATGATCACCGACGGTGATTGTCACGCATGTCCGACTTGTTACCTCTGCCACATCGCGCTTGAATCCAAGGTGAACGGAGCATTGCGCGCGCTCATTCCAAGGCTGACGACCGGCTCGGAGAAGGTCGCCCAGGCGGCTTCCCGGCGCCGGTCACCGCCCGCCGGGGGTGCGGGAACCGCAGCCCAGGGCCGGAAAGATCTCCATAACGTTTCAGCACGTGGACGCGGAAGGGGCCGGGCTCCTCGGAACCCGACCCCTTCCCTCACTTTCCGTCACCGCCACCGGGGGCGGCCGCTCCCGCTACGCCGACGGCAACCAGCCCGTCTGCACCATCTGCCCGCTGGTGATCCGGCGCGAGACGAACACGCCCCGGCCCGGCGGCAGCGGCTGCGGCTTGACCGTGCCCAGCAGCGCGCCCTCGTCCTTGTTGCCGGAGAGGATCACGCCCTGGCCGCCCAGCTCCCGCATCCGCTGCATCACCGGCTCGTAGAGCGAACGGCCGGCGCCGCCCGCGCTCCGCGCGATGATCATGCGCAGGCCGATGTCCCGGGCGAACGGCAGGAACTCGGCCAGCGGCGCCAGCGGGTTCCCCGAACCGGTCGCCACCAGCTCGTAGTCGTCCACGATCACGAACATGTCCTTGCCGCTGTACCAGCTGCGGTTGCGCAGCTGGTCGGCGGTCACGTCCGGACCGGGGAGCCGGCGCGAGCAGGCCCCGCGCAGCATCTCCACGATGCTGGTCATGGCCGGCTGCGCGGCCGCGTACTCGACCAGGTACTCCTGCGGCACCGCGCCGAGCAGCGCGCGCCGGTAGTCGCCGACCACGATGCCGGCCTGGTCCGGGGTGTACCGCTCGGTGATCTGCTTGATCAGCATCCGCAGCGTCGCCGACTTACCGGACTCGGTGTCGCCGAAGACGATGAACAGCGGGTCCGTCTCGAAGTTGACGAACGCCGGCGCCAGCTCGACCTCGTCCACACCGAAGGCGACCCCGCGCTCCGGGTACTCGAAGCCCTTCGGCAGCGAGTGGCCGTCCAGCACCGCCGGCAGCATCCGGACCTGCGGTGCGCGCGGGCCCGTCCAGGCCGCGTCCACGGCGGCGACCAGCGCGGTCACCCCGTCCTGGAGGTCGTCCACCGAGGACGAGCCGTCCAGTCGCGGCAGGCCGGAGAGGAAGTGCAGCTTGCCGGAGGTGACGCCGCGCCCCGGCAGGGCCGGGATGTTCTGCGCCACCCGGCGGTCCACCTCGGACTCCATCGCGTCACCGAGCTTGAGCTCGGTCCGGTTCTGCAGCAGGTCCTTCAGCGCCGGGCGGACCTCCGCGTAGCGGGCCGCCGTGATGATCAGGTGGACGCCGTACCCGAGACCGCGCTGGGCGATGTCCCCGATCACCGGCTCCAGCATCTCGAACTCCTGCTTGAAGGTGTTCCAGCCGTCGATCATCAGGAAGACGTCGCCGAACTGCTCGTCCGGCAGCTGACCGCTGGCCCGCCGGGCCCGGTAGGTCGCGATCGAGTCGATCCCGGTCGCCCGGAACAGCTCCTCGCGCCGGTTCAGCACCCCGTGCACCTCGCTGATCATCCGGCGCACCTTCTCGGCGTCCAGACGACCGGCCACCCCGCCGACGTGCGGCAGGCCCTGCAGCGACTGGAAGCCGCCGCCACCGAAGTCCAGCAGGTAGAACTGCGCCTCCAGCGGCGTGTGGGTGAGCGCGAACCCGGCCACCGTGGTGCGCACCAGCGTCGACTTGCCGGACCGCGGGCCGCCCACGATCAGACCGTGACCGGCCGCACCCGAGTAGTCCTGGTGCAGCACGTCGCGGCGCTGCTCGCGCGGCCGGTCCACGATGCCGACCGGCACGTTGAGCCGGCCCAGCGCGCCGAAGCCCGGCGAGGTGAGACCGCGCTCCGCGGTCGCCTGCAGCGGCGGCAGCAACTGGTCGACGCTCGGCGCCTCGTCCAGCGGCGGCAGCCACACCTGGTGCGCGGCCGGGCCCTGCCCCGCCATCCGCTGCACGAAGACGTCCAGCACGGTGTCGACCAGCGCGTCGTCCTGCTCCACGACCTCCGGCTCCACCTCCTGCACCGGCGGCTCCAGCACCGGCACCTCGGCCGCGGTGAACAGCACCGGCTGCGCCGTCACCAGCCGCCCGCCGGTCGACCGCTGTTGCCCCGGCGCCCGGTAGGGCCCCGAGACGTACGCGGCCTTGAACCGGTCCATCACGTCGGTGCCGAACTTCAGGTAGCCGACACCCGGCACCGGCGGCAGGTGGTACGCGTCCGGCACGCCGATGGCCGCCCGCGACTCGGCAGCCGAGAAGGTGCGCAGACCGATCCGGTACGACAGGTAGGTGTCCAGACCGCGCAGCTTGCCCTCCTCCAGGCGCTGCGAGGCCAGCAGCAGGTGCACGCCCAGCGAACGGCCGATCCGGCCGATCTGGATGAACATGTCGATGAAGTCCGGCTTCGCGGTGAGCAGCTCGGAGAACTCGTCGATGATCAGCACCAGCGAGGGCAGCGGGTCCAGCGCCGCACCCGCCGCGCGCGCCCGCTCGTACTCGTTGAGGTTGGCGTAGTTGCCGGCCGAGCGCAGCAGCTCCTGCCGGCGGTTCATCTCGCCCTCGATCGCGTCGCGCATGCGGTCGACCAGGGTGAGCTCGCCCTCCAGGTTGGTGATCACCGCCGAGGTGTGCGGCATGTCCGCCATCCCGGCGAAGGTCGCGCCGCCCTTGAAGTCCGCGAGGACGAAGTTCAGCGTCTCCGAGGAGTGCGTCATCGCCAGGCCCAGCACCAGGGTGCGCAGCAGCTCCGACTTGCCGGAGCCGGTCGCGCCGACGCAGAGGCCGTGCGGGCCCATGCCTTCGAGCGCCGCCTCCTTGATGTCCAGGTAGACGTGCTCGCCGCCGGCCCCGACGCCGATCGGCACCCGCAGCTTCTCGTGCTGCGCCCGCGTCCGCCAGCTGCGCGTCACGTCGAACGAGCCCGGGTCGCCCGAGTTCATCAGCTCGGTGAAGTCCAGGTTGGACAGCAGCGGTTCGTCGTCGCCGCCGGCCGAGATCCGGTACGGCGCCAGCTGCCGGGCCAGGGCCTCGGACTGCCAGGTGGAGAGCGTGTCCGGGGTGCCGGAGTACGTCGCGCCGGAGGCAGAACGCAGCACCAGCTCGTCCGGGGTCACCGTCACGATCAGGTGGCCGGTCGGCTCGTCCAGGTCGCCCGGGACCACCTCGACGATGGTCACCCCGTGCACGCCCTCGGCGCCGGCCAGCAGCGAGTCGTGCGGGACGGACGCGCCGTCCATCACGACGATGATGTGCGGCTGGTCCGAGGACGGCGCCGCGTCGCGCACGAAGCGCTGGCGCCCCGCCAGTTCGTCCTGGAGCAGGTACTCCAGCTCACCGAGGCCGGTGGCGATCAGCCGGCGCGAACCCGCCCCGTCGCTGTCCTTGCGGTGCTGGTTGTGCGGGAGCCACTTGGTCCACTCCCACTCCTCCACCGCGCCCGGCGCCGCGGCCACCGTCACCAGCAGGTCGTCCGGCGAGTGCAGCGTCGTCAACTGGGCGATCATCGCCCGGACATTGCCGTACACGGTGTCCGGGTCGCCGCACACCGTGATGTGGTAGAAGGCGCGCAGCGAGACCGCCAACGGCAGGTCCTGCAGCGTGCCGTGGGCCTTCAGGAAGGTGTGCATGGCGGCCGCGGCGAGCGGCTCCAGCTCCTCCATCGGCGCGGTCTGCGGCGCCACCAGCGGGGTCGACAGCTGGACCGGCCCCCGGCCGACCCGGATCTGGGCGAAGTCGGCGTCCCCCGTGCGGCGTTCCCAGAGCCGGCGGCCGTCCGCGACGATCGACCAGAGCTGGTCCGGCTCCGGGTTCAGGAACAGCTGCGCGCCGCGCTGGCGCTCCGCCGTGCGGCGGACCTGGCGGCGCATCTGCTGCAGGTACTTCAGGTAGTCGCGCCGCTCGTCGGCGGTGGCGGTGGAACCGCCCTTGCGCGCCCGCACGATCTGCGCCAGCGCCATGCCGACGGTCGAGACGACCATCAGGCCGCCCATGATCTTCATCGGGGCCTGTGCGCCGGGCGAGAAGAAGAACACCGCCGACCCGCCCATGCCGAGCATCGGCAGCAGGCTCATCATCCAGTCCTCGCCGCCCGACCGGGGCAGCTCGGGCGGGGTGACCAACTCCACCGGTTCGTCCGGCACCGCCGGGGGATAGGCCCGCGCGGGGCGCTTGACCGTGATCACGCTCATGCGCACCCCACCCCGCGGTTTCGAACGGTCTGATCGTTCACTTCGGCATCAGCCCTCACGCAAACTGGATACGTACGGGTGAGGGCGCCCCGTGTGACGCCGCCCCCGCTCCGCCGACCGCAGGCACCCGGGGAGGAGCGCGGCCCCTGCCCCCGTCGCCTTGCGCAGGGGCCGATCCTACTGGGGCGCGTTCCGGCGGATCAGCCAGGGCGGCCCCGTGGTGCCCGGGGCCCCGCCGGCCGCCGTTCCACCGGCCCCTGCGCGCCGGTGGGCGGGACCGGAACGGGTAGGGTAACGCCGCGCCAACTCATGGCCGGATCGAGTCAGTTCCAGCCCCGACCGGCCCGCGCCAGCAGCCAGCAGGAACCGCCGCCGGTACAGCGGCACCGTCAACAAGGGGGAGCGCCCAGTGCGTCGAGCGATCGAGGGGTGCGCAGTGAGCGAGCGGAACGAGCCACTCGTCAGGGAAGCGCGCCGTTCCCGGCACGCGTCGAGCGTCCGCGAGGTGGGGGCATGAGCACCTCCGCCACGACCGGCTTCTGCCGCGTCACCGTCGTCGCCCCGGACAGCCGGATCGACGTCGCCCTGCCCGAGGACGTCCCGCTCGCCGACGTCTACCCCGAGGTGCTGCGGCTCTCCGGGCAGACCCAGCCCGACGGCGCCCCGACCGGCTTCCACCTGGTCCGCCGCGACGGCACCGTGCTCGACAGCGGTCTGCCGCTCGCCGCGCAGCAGGTCCGCGACGGCGACCTGCTCAGCCTGCGCCCGTTCGCCGAGTCGCTGCCGCCGGCCGTCTACGACGACGTCGCCGACGCCATCGCCACCGCCGTCGAGGCCGACCGCCGGTTCTGGAGCCCCGAGTTGATGCGGGCCTTCGGCCTGATCGGCGCCGGCGTGCTGCTCACCCTGCTCGGCTTCGCGCTCTGGTTCTCCGACCTGCGCCACGACATGCACGGCCTGCCCGGCGTCCTGTCCGGCGTCATCGCCGTCGTGCTCACCGCCCTGGCCGGCGTCCGCGCCCGGGTGTACCAGGACGCCTGGGCCGCGCTCGCGCTCGGCCTCGGCGCGCTGCCGCACGCCCTGATCGGCGGCAGCGGCCTCATCGCGGTCGCCCACCCGTGGGACGGCCCGGGCCGGCTCCAGTTCCTCACCGGCTGCGTCGCCGTCCTGGTGGTGGCCGTCCTGCTGGTCGGCCTGCTGCCGGAGAAGGACTCGCTGTTCGTGGCCGCCGCCTTCGTGTCCGCCGCCGGCGCGCTGGCCACCTTCGCGGCCGTCCTGCTGCCGTCGACCCCGGCCAACCACATCGCCGCGGTCACCGGCGTCGCCGCCGTCGCCGTGATCGGCTTCCTGCCCGGCCTCTCCGCCCGGTTCGCCCGGCTGCCCGTCGGCTTCAGCGCCCCCGGCCAGACCCGGACCCGCAGCCGGGACTACGACGAGGAGGCCGGCCGCGCCGAGGCCGTCCAGTACGAGCGCATCGCCCACCAGGCCCGTCGCGGCCACGAGGTGCTGGTCGGCCTGGTCGGCGGCTGCGCCGCGGTGATCGTCGGCACCTGCGCCGTCCTCGGCTTCACCGACGAGCTCTTCCCGGAGCTGCTCGCCCTCTCCCTCGGCATCGCCACCATGCTGCGCGCCCGGCTGTTCCGCTACACCGCGCAGGTCTTCAGCCTCACCATCGCCGGTCTGTTCGGCCTGTCGCTGCTGATCGTCGGCCTCTCGCTGCACACCCCGCTGTTCATCCTGAAGGCCGCCAGCTCCACCGACGTGGACCTGCGCACCATCTGGCTGGCCACCTCGATCGCCTTCGGCGCCGCGGTGCTCACCGCGATCGCCCTGGTGGTGCCCCGGCTCGGCGTCTCGCCGTTCTGGGGGCGCATCCTGGACCTGGTCGACAGCCTCACCCTGATCGCCCTCGTCCCGCTGGCGCTGGGCGTGCTGGAGGTCTACGGCCTGGTCCGCGGTGCCACCGGCTGACCGGTCGCACCGGGCACACTGGTACGCTTGCCCTTCGAGTGCAGCAGGGCGTCCGCCCCTCGCGGGTCGCCGACCGCCGGCCGCACTCTGTCACGACACCGAGTTCTCGCAGAGTCCTGTGCCGTAGACCAGGCCCGCTCGGTACCACCTCAAAGGAGTTGCAGTGGCTCTCGCCTCTGACGTCAAGAAGCAGATCTTCGCCGAGTTCGGCCAGAAGGAGGGCGACACCGGCTCCCCCGAGGTCCAGGTCGCCATGCTCTCGCGCCGCATCTCGGACCTGACCGAGCACCTCAAGACCCACAAGCACGACCACCACTCGCGTCGTGGCCTGCTGATCCTGGTCGGCCAGCGCCGCCGCCTGCTGCAGTACCTGGCCAAGAAGGACATCGAGCGCTTCCGTACGCTCGTCGACCGCCTGGGCATCCGCCGCGGTGCCGCCGGTGGCGCCCGCTAAGACCGCCGCTCGGGGCGGCTCCCCACACCGGGGAGCCGCCCCTCGCGCGTATGCCGCGGTCGCCGACCCGCGACCCGGCACCGCATAACAACTCGCGCGCACCTCCCCTGGTGGCCGAGGATTGCACCGTAGGGTTGTGGGCATGCCGGGTGATGGCGCGACACCGCGCCACCCGGGCGAAAGACCCCGACCCCCCCGCGGGACGAAGGCTTCAAACGGAAGCCGCCCGCATCCGAGAGAGCGTCCAGACGCGGACCGCCCGCCCCGGCCCGGCAGCCGAGAGGCGCCGGTCCTCGGTAGTGGCCGCCGGAAGCCCCGCAGACCGAGCGGGGCCCACCGGAGGCTTCGATCGAAGACCGGCCCGACTGCCTTCCTCTGCGCAAGAGCGCACGAGGGCCCCGGGCCACCGGCAGCGATGCGCGGGGGCGCTCTCCCGGAGACGTACGAAAGAGGAGATCTTCCAGGTGGAAGAGAACGTGTTCTACGCCGAAGCCGTGATCGACAACGGTTCCTTCGGCACCCGTACCATCCGCTTCGAGACGGGCCGCCTGGCCCGTCAGGCCGCCGGCTCCGCCGTGGCCTACCTGGACGACGACACCATGGTGCTGTCGGCCACCAGCGCCTCCAAGCAGCCGAAGGAGCACTTCGACTTCTTCCCGCTGACCGTGGACGTCGAGGAGCGGATGTACGCCGCCGGGCGCATCCCCGGCTCGTTCTTCCGTCGCGAGGGCCGGCCCTCCGAGGACGCGATCCTCACCTGCCGCCTGATCGACCGCCCGCTGCGCCCGTCCTTCGTCAAGGGCCTGCGCAACGAGATCCAGGTCGTCGTCACCGTGATGGCGCTCAACCCCGACCACCTGTACGACGTGGTGGCCATCAACGCCGCCTCCGCGTCCACCCAGCTGGCGGGCCTGCCGTTCTCCGGCCCGATCGGCGGCGTCCGCGTCGCGCTGATCAAGGGCCAGTGGGTGGCCTTCCCGACCCACTCCGAGCTGGAGTCGGCCGTCTTCGACATGGTCGTCGCCGGCCGCGTCCTGCCCGACGGTGACGTCGCGATCATGATGGTCGAGGCCGAGGCCACCGACAAGACCATCAAGCTGGTCGAGGGCGGCGCCGAGGCGCCGACCGAGGACGTCGTCGCCGCCGGTCTGGACGCCGCGAAGCCGTTCATCAAGGTGCTCTGCGCCGCGCAGTCCCAGCTGGCCGCCCAGGCCGCCAAGCCCACCGGCGAGTTCCCGGTCTTCCTGGACTACCAGGACGACGTGCTCGCCGCCCTGACCGCCGCGGTCAAGGACGAGCTGGCCCAGGCGCTCACCATCCCGGGCAAGCAGGAGCGCAACAACGAGCTGGACCGCGTCAAGGCGATCGCCGCCGAGAAGCTCCTGCCGGAGTTCGAGGGTCGCGAGAAGGAGATCAGCGCCGCGTACAACGCGCTGACCAAGAAGGTCGTGCGCGAGCGCGTCATCAAGGACAAGGTCCGCATCGACGGCCGCGGTGTCACCGACATCCGCACCCTGGCCGCCGAGGTCGAGGCCATCCCGCGCGTCCACGGCTCGGCCCTGTTCGAGCGCGGCGAGACCCAGATCCTGGGTGTCACCACGCTGAACATGCTGCGCATGGAGCAGCAGCTGGACACGCTCTCCCCGGAGACGCGTCGCCGCTACATGCACAACTACAACTTCCCGCCGTACTCGGTCGGCGAGACCGGCCGCGTGGGCTCGCCCAAGCGCCGCGAGATCGGCCACGGCGCGCTGGCGGAGCGGGCGATCCTGCCCGTGCTGCCGACCCGCGAGGAGTTCCCCTACGCGATCCGCCAGGTCTCCGAGGCGCTGAGCTCCAACGGCTCCACCTCGATGGGCTCGGTCTGCGCCTCCACCATGTCGCTGCTGAACGCCGGTGTGCCGCTGAAGGCCGCCGTCGCCGGTATCGCCATGGGCCTCATCTCGCAGGAGATCGACGGCGAGACGCACTACGTCGCGCTGACCGACATCCTGGGCGCCGAGGACGCGTACGGCGACATGGACTTCAAGGTCGCCGGTACCCGCAACTTCATCACCGCGCTGCAGCTGGACACCAAGCTGAACGGCATCCCGGCCTCCGTGCTGGCCGCCGCGCTGAAGCAGGCCAAGGACGCCCGCCTGCACATCCTCGACGTGATGAACGAGGCCATCGACGCGCCCGACGAGATGTCGCCGAACGCGCCGCGCATCATCACCATCAAGATCCCGGTGGACAAGATCGGTGAGGTCATCGGCCCGAAGGGCAAGATGATCAACCAGATCCAGGAGGACACCGGCGCGGACATCACCATCGAGGACGACGGCACCATCTACATCGGTGCGGTCGACGGTCCCTCGGCGGAGGCTGCCCGTACGACGATCAACCAGATCGCCAACCCGACCATGCCGGAGGTCGGGGAGCGCTACCTGGGCACCGTGGTGAAGACCACGACGTTCGGCGCGTTCGTTTCGCTCATGCCGGGCAAGGACGGCCTGCTGCACATCTCGCAGATCCGCAAGCTGGCCGGTGGCAAGCGCGTGGAGAACGTCGAGGACGTGCTCGCCGTCGGCGCCAAGGTCCAGGTCGAGATCGCCGAGATCGACCCGCGCGGCAAGCTCTCGCTGATCCCGGTCGTCGAGGGCGAAGAGGGTGGCGAGGCCGCTTCCGAGTGAAGCGCCGCTAGCCCCCCGGTTCGATAGAAGCGGCCGCGGCCCGCACGCCCCGTCGGCGTGCGGGCCGCACCCTGTTGTTGCACATGCTTTCTACGGAGGTACACCCCGTGGCCCAGGCCTCGGCGGCGAAGCAGCGCCCCGGCACCACCCGGACCCTGCTCAAGGGCGTGGACGGCGCCGGCACGGTGCGCCGCACCGTCCTCCCCGGCGGCCTGCGGGTCGTCACCGAGACCCTGCCGACGGTGCGCTCCGCGACCTTCGGCATCTGGGTCGGAGTCGGTTCGCGGGACGAGACCCCCCAGCTCAACGGAGCCACGCACTACCTGGAGCACCTGCTCTTCAAGGGCACCGAGCGGCGCAGCGCGCTGGACATCTCGGCCGCCCTGGACGCGGTCGGCGGTGAGATGAACGCCTTCACCGCCAAGGAGAACACCTGCTACTACGCCAGGGTGCTCGACACCGACCTGCCGCTCGCCATCGACGTGGTGTGCGACATGCTCACCGGCTCGCTGATCCGCCCGGAGGACGTCGAGGCCGAGCGCGGCGTCATCCTGGAGGAGATGGCGATGGCGGAGGACGACCCGGGTGACGTGGTGCACGACCTCTTCGCCAAGGTGATCTTCGGCAGCGGCCCGCTCGGCCGCCCGATCCTCGGCACCCAGGAGACGGTCAACGGGCTCACCCGCGACCAGATCGCCGGGTTCTTCCACCGCCGCTACAAGCCCGAGCACCTGGTCGTCGCCGCGGCCGGCAACCTCGACCACCGCAAGGTGGTCCGCCAGGTCGAGAAGGCCTTCGCGGCGCTGCTGGCGCGTTCCGGGGCCGAGCCCGCCGAGGCCCGCCGCGGCGTCAAGGCGGTGCGCACCGCCGGCAAGGTCGAGGTGCTCAACCGCTCCACCGAGCAGGCCCACCTGGTGCTCGGCGTGCCCGGGGTGCCGCGCCACGACGAGCGCCGCTGGGCGATGGGCGTGCTGAACGCGGCGCTCGGCGGCGGGATGAGCTCGCGGCTGTTCCAGGAGGTCCGGGAGAAGCGCGGCCTGGCGTACTCGGTGTACTCGTACTCGTCCTCCTACGCGGACAGCGGCCTGTTCGGCATCTACGCCGGCTGCCAGCCCAAGCGCGTCGAGGAGGTGCTGCGGATCTGCCGCGAGGAGCTCGCCAAGGTGGTCGCCGACGGCATCACCGAGGAGGAGCTGCGCCGGGCGATCGGCCAGATCTCCGGCTCCACCGTGCTCGGCATGGAGGACACCGGCTCCCTGATGAACCGGATCGGCAAGGCCGAGCTGAGCTACGGCCACCACCTCTCGGTGGACGACATGCTGGCGAGGATCGCGGCCGTGACCCTGGACGACGTCCACGCGGTGGCCCGTGATGTGCTGGGCGCGCACCGGCCCTCGCTGGCGCTGATCGGTCCGATCAACGACAAGCGGGCCGCCCGGCTCGCCGACCTGCTGGTCTGAAGGGACTTCTCACCATGACGCTGCGTGTCGCCGTGATCGGCGCCAAGGGCCGGATCGGCTCCGAGGCGGTCAAGGCCGTCGAGGCCGCCCCCGACCTGGAGCTGGTCGCCGCCCTGGGCCGGGGATCGGACCTCGACGAGCTGACCCGGGCCGGGGCCCAGGTCGCCGTCGAGCTGACCCACCCCGACTCGGTGATGGCCAACCTCGACTACTGCGTCCACCACGGCATCCACGTCGTCACCGGGACCACCGGCTGGGACGACGCGCGGCTGGGTGAGCTGGAGGGCTGGCTGATGCCGGGCGGCGAGCCGCGGCCGCTCGGTGTACTGGTCGCGCCGAACTTCTCGCTGGGCGCGGTGCTGGGCATGAAGTTCGCCCAGACCGCCGCCAGGTACTTCGAGTCGGTCGAGGTCGTCGAGCTGCACCACGACCGCAAGGCCGACGCGCCGAGCGGTACGGCCACCCGGACCGCGCGGCTGATCGCCGCGGCCCGCGCCGAGGCCGGCCGCCCGCCGCAGCAGGACCCGACCACGCACAGCCTGCCCGGTGCCCGCGGCGCGGACGTGGACGGGATCCCGGTGCACGCCGTCCGGCTGCGCGGCCTGCTGGCGCACCAGCAGGTGATGTTCGGCGACACCGGCGAGACCCTCACCATCCGGCACGACTCGCTGCACCACAGCAGCTTCATGCCTGGCATCCTGCTCGGGGTGCGCAAGGTCGTCGAGAACCACGGTCTCACCGTGGGTCTTGAGAACTTCCTGGACCTGTGAGCGACCGGTGACCTCCCGTACCGGTTTCTTCGTCCTCTCCGGCGTGCTGCTGCTGGTGGCCCTGGTCTGCGTCGGCGAGGGCGTCCAGCTGATCGCCACCGGCAAGCCGCTCGGCATCGGCCTGGGCCTGTGCGCCTTCGTCGTCCCGCCGATCGGGGTCTGGTTCCTGCGCCAGACCGTCCGCTTCGGCCGGGCCAGCGAGCGGCTCGCCCGCGAGCTGGAGGCCGAGGGCGGCCTGCCGGTGGACGAGCTGAAGCGCACCGCCGGCGGCCGGATCGACCGGGACTCGGCCGACGCGGTGTTCGCCCGCCGCAAGGCCGAGGCGGAGGCCTCGCCCGGCGACTGGCGGGTCTTCTTCCGCCTCGCGGTGGCGTACGCCGACGCCGGCGACACCCCGCGCGCCCGTAAGACCATGCAGCACGCGATCCGGCTGCACCGCACCAACGAACCCGCAAGGAGTACCGCGTGACCGACGAACCCACCGCCCCCAGGTTCCGCAGCGATGTCACCGTGGAGCTGGTCCGCAGCTCCGCCGCCGACTCGGACGTCATCTGGGCGGCCCGGGTCTCGACGGCCGGGGAGCAGTCCCTGGAGGCGTTGCAGCAGGACCCGGAGAAGTCCACCGGTCTGATCAACTACCTGATGCGGGATCGGCACGGTACGCCGTTCGAGCACAACTCGATGACCTTCTTCATCAGTGCGCCGATCTTCGTCTTCCGGGAGTTCCACCGCCACCGCAGCGGCTGGTCGTACAACGAGGAGTCCGGCCGCTACCGCGAGCTGCAGCCGGTGTTCTACGTGCCCGGTGAGGAGCGCAAGCTCGTCCAGCAGGGCCGCCCGGGGCGCTACGAGTTCGTCGAGGGCACGCCGAAGCAGTTCGACGTGGTCGCCGAGCAGATGGAGGCCGCCTACCAGGGCGCCTACCGGGCGTACCAGGAGATGCTGGCGGCCGGTGTCGCCCGCGAGGTGGCCCGGGCCGTGCTGCCGGTCGGCCTGTTCTCCTCGATGTACGCGACCTGCAACGCCCGCTCGCTGATGCACTTCCTGTCGCTGCGGACCAAGAAGGAGAACGCCGCGGTGCCGTCGTTCCCGCAGCGCGAGATCGAGATGGTCGCCGAGCAGATGGAGGAGCAGTGGGCCCGGCTCATGCCGCTCACCCATGCGGCCTTCGAGAAGCACGGCCGGGTCGCCCCCTGACCTGGGGTGACAGGCATATGGGCGGCTTGCCTGGCATGTCTGGATTGCGGCTTTTCTAGCCGCTCCCTACGCTCGTGACACGGATTCCGGTGCTGCGTGAACCCCCGAGCATGCAGCACCGGAATCCCATCTTTGTGCCGCTCCGCGCGCCACACCTGTCCGAACCCTGGACCGGCCTGGGTACCGCCCCACCGCCTACGAGTAGTTTTGGACGCATGGCTCCGACCTCCACCCCCCAGACGCCGTTCGGCCGGGTCCTGACCGCGATGGTGACCCCGTTCACCGCTGACGGCGGGCTCGACCTCGACGGCGCCCAGCGCCTCGCCGCACACCTCGTCGACGCAGGCAACGACGGCCTCGTCCTCAACGGCACCACCGGTGAGTCCCCGACCACCAGCGACGCGGAGAAGGCCCGGCTGGTCCGCGCCGTCGTGGAAGCGGTGGGGGACCGCGCCCACGTGGTGGCCGGTGTCGGCACCAACGACACGCACCACAGCGCCGACCTCGCCCGCCAGGCCGAGGCGGCCGGGGCCCACGGCCTGCTGGTCGTCACGCCGTACTACAGCAAGCCCCCGCAGGAGGGCCTGTACCGGCACACCACGCACATCGCGGACGCCACCGGCCTGCCGGTCATGCTCTACGACATTCCCGGCCGCAGCGGTGTGGCGCTGAGCCACGAGACGCTGGTCCGGCTCGGCGAGCACCCGCGGATCGTCGCCAACAAGGACGCCAAGGGCGACCTCGGCGCCGCCGCCTGGGCCATCGCCCGCTCCGACCTGGCGTGGTACTCCGGCGACGACATCCTCAACCTGCCGCTGCTCTCGGTCGGCGCCGTCGGTGTGGTCAGCGTGGTCGGGCACGTGGTCGCCGCGGAGCTGCGCAGCATGGTCGACGCCTACCTGGGCGGCGATGTGGCCAAGGCCACGGCGATCCACCAGAGCCTGCTGCCGGTCTTCAGCGGTATGTTCCGCACGCAGGGTGTCATCCTCACCAAGGCGGCCCTGGAGCTGCAGGGCCGGCCCGCCGGCCCGCTCCGGCTGCCGCTGGTCGGCGCGACTTCCGAGGAGATCGCGCAATTGAAGAAGGATCTCGCCGCCGGCGGGGTACACCTGTAACAGACAAGACGTGCGCGCCCCGGCTCGCCGGTCCTCCCAGGAGGGCCGCCGCTGGACCGGAACGAAGGCGTGAGAGTACTTACCCAGTAGGAAACCGACACTGAGTACGCACGCCATATGTCTCTCGGGGAGGACCCCAGGCATATGGCGTGCGTCGTGAGGAGAGTCTTTTGAGCCACCCGCATCCCGAACTCGGCGCGCCCCCGGCCCTCAAGGAGGGCGCCCTGCGCATCACTCCGCTCGGCGGCCTCGGCGAGATCGGCCGCAACATGACGGTCCTCGAATTCGGGGACCGCATTCTCATCGTCGACTGCGGCGTCCTCTTCCCCGAGGACGAGCAGCCCGGCGTCGACCTGATCCTCCCGGACTTCAGCTACATCCGGGACCGGCTCGACAAGATCGACGGCATCGTGCTGACCCACGGGCACGAGGACCACATCGGTGCCGTCCCGTTCCTGCTCCGGGAGAACCCGGACATCCCGCTGATCGGGTCGAAGCTCACCCTGGCGCTGATCGAGGCCAAGCTCGCCGAGCACCGCATCCACCCGTACGTGCTGGAGGTGAAGGAGGGCGACCGCGAGCGGATCGGCCCCTTCGACTGCCAGTTCATCGCGGTCAACCACTCCATCCCGGACGCGCTGGCCGTCGCCGTGCGCACGCCCGCCGGCATGGTGGTCGCCACCGGTGACTTCAAGATGGACCAGCTGCCGCTCGACGGCCGCCTCACCGACCTCCCGGCCTTCGCCAAGCTGGCCGAGGAGGGCATGGACCTGCTGCTGGTGGACTCCACCAACGCCGAGGTCCCCGGCTTCATCCCGCACGAGCGGGACATCTCGGCCGCGCTGCGGAACGTCTTCGCCAACGCCGACAAGCGCATCATCGTCGCCTCCTTCGCCAGCCACGTGCACCGCATCCAGCAGGTGCTGGACGCCGCGCACGAGTACAAGCGCAAGGTCGCCTTCGTCGGCCGCTCGATGGTCCGCAACATGGGCATCGCCCGCGACCTCGGCTACCTGAAGGTCCCCGGCAACCTGGTCGTCGACGTCAAGCAGCTGGACGACCTCCCGGACAGGGAGGTCGTGCTGATCTGCACCGGTTCGCAGGGCGAGCCGATGGCGGCGCTGTCCCGGATGGCCAACCGCGACCACCAGATCCGCATCGTCGAGGGCGACACCGTCATCCTGGCCTCGTCGCTGATCCCCGGCAACGAGAACGCCGTGTACCGGGTGATCAACGGCCTGACCCGCTGGGGCGCCAAGGTCGTGCACAAGGGCAACGCCAAGGTGCACGTCTCGGGCCACGCCTCGGCCGGCGAGCTGCTGTACTTCTTCAACATCTGCAAGCCGCGCAACCTGATGCCGGTGCACGGCGAATGGCGCCACCTGCGCGCCGCCGCCGACCTGGGCATCGCGACGGGCATCCCGAAGCACCGCACGGTCATCGCGGAGGACGGCGTCTGCGTCGACCTGGAGAAGGGCGTCGCCCGCATCGTGGGCAAGGTGCAGGCCGGCTACGTCTACGTCGACGGTTCGTCCGTCGGCGACATCACCGAGGCGTCCCTGAAGGACCGCCGGATCCTCGGCGAGGAGGGCTTCATCTCGGTCTTCGTGGTGGTCGACTCCACCAACGGGAAGATCGTGGGCGGTCCGACCATCCAGGCCCGCGGTTCCGGCATCGACGACAAGGCGTTCGCCCCGGTGGCGGCCAAGCTCCAGGAGGCACTGGACCGCTCGGCGGGCGACGGCGTCCTGGAGATCCGCCAGGTCCAGCAGCTCGTGCGCCGGACCATGGGCAAGTGGGTGGCGGACAACTACCGCCGCCGGCCGATGATCCTGCCGGTCGTCGTCGAGGTCTGATCCGCCCCACGGCCAGTTTGACGTGGGGCGACCCGGTGCGTAATGTTCTCCGGGTTGCCCCACGGGACGGCCTGCCGGAAGTTCTCGAACGAAATTCGAGAACAACAGGCGGAAAACGGCCCGAGAAACTCTGCTAGAGTTCGGGAGCGCCGAAAGGCGAAAGCCGATCAGGTAAATGAAACTCCGGAAAACGGAGCGGAAAACATCTGATAAGCTGGGAACACGAAAGAACGAAGCGCCCGGAGGGCCCGCTGGAAGGCGGTCCGAAG
>NZ_JBVHVO010000037.1:0-66312 GCF_055564815.1 Kitasatospora sp. NPDC028961
GGCTACAACCTCGCCGCCCTCCCCCTCGCCGCCACCGGCCTCCTGAACCCCATGATCGCCGGCGCCACCATGGCCTTCTCCTCCGTCTTCGTGGTGGGCAACAGCCTCCGGCTCCGGACCTTCCGCTGACGCCCGCCCGCACCGCCCGGCCGCTCCCCACCCCCCGACGGGTGGGGAGCGGCCGGGCATCCCCGGGAGCGGGCCGGGGCCGGCGGCGCGGCGGCCCGCCACGGCCGTCGAAAAGTGCTGGCCGCCACCGCCCACCCGCTGGCATGCTGGCCGGGTGGAGAGACCGGAGATCTGGCTGAGCTTCGCCCCCGACCTGCACGTCTTCCTCCCCGCCGGGCGGCGGGCGGAGCGGTCCGCGCTGCGGACCGACGGGGCCGCGACGCTCGGACACGTGGTGGAGTCACTCGGCGTCCCGCTCACCGAGGTCGGCGAACTGCTCGTGGACGGGCGGCCGGTGGCCGCCGCGCACATCCCCGGGGACGGCGAGCTGGTGTCGGTGCGGGCCGTCCGGAGGCCGCAGGCATCGGCCGAGCCGCCCCGGTTCCTGCTCGACGTCCACCTCGGCACGCTCGCGCGCCGGCTGCGGCTGCTGGGCGTCGACGCCGCCTACGAGAACCCGGACATCGGCGACGCCGCGCTGGCGGCCCGCTCGGCCGCCGAACAGCGCGTGATGCTGTCGCGCGACCGCGGCCTGCTGCGCCGCCGCGAACTCTGGGCGGGCGCCTACGTCTACAGCCACCGGCCCGCCGACCAGCTGCGGGACGTGCTCTCGCGCTTCGCGCCCCCGCTCGCCCCCTGGAGCAGGTGCACCACCTGCAACGGGACGCTGCGCACCGTCGCCAAGACCTCGGTGCAGGACCAGCTCCGGGACGGCACCGAGCGGTCGTACGACGCGTTCGCGCAGTGCACCGACTGCGGGCAGGCCTACTGGCGGGGCGCCCACCACGCGACGCTCGACGCCATCGTGGCCGACGCCGTCCGCGAGTTCGGCCCCCCGGTCGTCGCCTGAGCGCCCCGGCCGCCTGAGCCCCTGGCCTCCGACGCGCTCACCCCGGGCCGGTTCAGGGGCGCAGCAGGCCCGCGGTGAGCGCGTCGGAGGCCGGGCCGAGGAGGTGCCGGGCGTTCGGCGCGGACTCCAGGCCGCGCACCAGGGCGAGGCCGATCTCGGCGGCCTCGGCCGGCCCCACCCGCGCGGACCGGCCCGGACCGGCGGGCGCGGCGGCGTCGGCGGCCAGTCCGGCCTCGGCGAACCACTCGGTGAACAGCCCGGTGAGCAGGCCCCGCAGCTCGGCGCCGAAGGCGGCACAGGCGGGGGCGAACAACCTGGCCCCGCCGTCCAGGAGTTCGGCGGTGTGCGGGGAGTCCCCGGCGAGCGTCAGGGCGAGGTCGAGCTTGGCGGCGAGCACGCCGCGGACGCGCTCGGCGTGGGGGGCGTCCGGCGCGGCGGCGGCCCGCCGGGCCCGCGCGAGCGCCTGCCGGTGCAGGCGCTCGGCGAGCCGGCGGAAGGCGTCGTCCTTGCCCCGGACGTACTGGTAGACCGCCGATCGGGACACGCCCATGGCACCGGCGATGTCGTCCATCGTGGTGCGCCGCACGCCGTACCGGGTGAGGCAGGCGTAGGCGGCGTCGAGGACTTCGTCCAGCCGGTCGGCGGCCACGGCCGTCAGGCCAGCTTCTTCAGCAGCTCGACGGCGAGCGGGGCGGCGGAGGCTGGGTTCTGGCCGGTGACCAGGTTGCGGTCGACGACCACCTTCGGGGCCCACGGCTCGCCCTCCTGGAAGTCCACGCCCGCCGCGACCAGGCGGTCCTGGAGCAGCCACTTCGCGTTGCCGGCCAGGCCGGCCTGGGTCTCCTCGGCATTGGTGAAGCCGGTCAGCCGGTAGCCGGCGAAGGCGTTGGAGCCGTCCGGCAGCCCGGCGGCCAGCAGCGCGGCCGGTCCGTGGCAGACCACGCCGAGCGGCTTGCCGGACGCCAGGGCGGCGACCAGCAGCCGGCCGGAGACGGGGTCGACGGCGAGGTCCTCCATCGGGCCGTGGCCGCCCGGGTAGAAGACGGCGTCGTAGTCGGCGAGGTCCACGTCCTCCAGCCGCACGGGGTGGCGCAGCTCCACGAAGGTGTCCAGCGCGGCCGCGACCTTCGCGGCGCCCTCCTCGCCGCCGTTGAACTCGGGGGCCAGGCTGCCCGAGTCGACGGTCGGGATCACCCCGCCCGGGGTGGCGACGGTGACCGTGTGGCCCGCGGCCCGGAACGCCTCGTACGGGGCGACGGCCTCGTCGGCCCAGAAGCCGGTGGGGTGCTGGGTGCCGTCGGCCAGCGTCCAGTAGGTGGCGCCGGTGAGGACGAAGAGGATCTTCGACATGCTGGGGGCTCTTCTCTGCGGGAGGGGCCGTCGGGCCCGGTGGACGGTCTGACGCCCTGGATGCACTGACGTTTCCGGTCCGGACCGTCAGTTCGGCGATGGACCCGACGATAGGCCGGGTGTCCCGGGTGTCACCAATGGCTGATCCGATGGCTGCCATAGGCATTCCAATGGGTGCCGGGGAATAGGCTTGCCGGGTGAACCGCCCCGACGCCGAGGAGTCCGCCGTGCCACCGGTGCCGCCACCGCTGCCGGCCGGGCCCGCCGACCTCAACCTGCTGCGCACCTTCCTGGCCGTCCACCGGGCCGGGTCGTTCACGGCCGCCGCCCAGGTGCTGGGCCTCTCCCAGCCCACGGTGACCACCCAGATCCGGGCGCTGGAGCGCCAGGGCGGGCGCGAGCTGTTCGAGCGGCTGCCGCGCGGGGTGGCCCCGACGCCGGTCGCCGACGAACTCGCCGCCCGGATCGCCGGTCCGCTGGACGCGCTCGCCGCCGCCACCGGCCCCGGCGCGCGCCCCGAGGCCGAGGGCGAGCCGGTCCACCTGGCCGGGCCCGCCGAACTGCTCGGCACACTCGTCCTTCCCGCGCTCGCCCCGCTGGTCGCCGGGGGCGTGCGGCTGCGGGTGACCGCGGGCCTGACCGAGCCGCTGCTGGAGGAGCTGCGCGCGGGCCGCCACGACCTGGTCATCGCGACGAGCAGACCGCGCGGGCGCGCCCTGTCGGCCGTGCCGATGGGCGACGAGGAGTTCGTCCTGGTCGCCGCGCCGGTCTGGGCCGAGCGCCTGGGCGGGCGGCTCGCGGCCGAGGGCCCGGCCGCCCTGCACGGGGTACCGCTGGTCGCCTACGCCGAGGACCTGCCGATCGTCCGCCGCTACTGGCGCCACGTGTTCGGCCGCCGGCTCGCCTGCCGGGCCGCCCTGACCGTGCCCGACCTGCGCGGGGTGGTCGCCGCGGTGGCCGCCGGCGCGGGCTTCGCGGTCGTCCCGCGCTACCTCTGCGCGGACCGGCTGGCCGACGGCCGGCTGGTGCTGCTGGACGACCCGGAGGACCCGCCGATCAACACCGGTTACCTCGTCGAACGCCCCGGCGCCGACCCGGACGGCCGGGTAGCCCGGGTCCGGGACCACCTGCTGGCGGCCGCCCGCACCTGGTGAGGGATCGCCGGCCGCCCGGGGCCGCGTCCCTTGACAGCCGGTTCGGCTGCTGGATTACTTGGCCCGTCGAACACTGACCGAATGATCGGTCGGCAGCTGAGCTGGGGCGGAGACGGCGGAGGAGACGCGATGAGCGCAGGAACGACCGGCCCGAACCCGCCGGGCGGGCGCCGGGGGGAGCCGCTCCCGGCCGAGCTGCTCGACGCCGGGGAGCGGATGACCGCCGGGGAGCTGGCCGAGCACCAGCTGCGGCACCTGCGGGCCACCCTGCGCCACGCGTACGACCACGTCGAGCTGTACCGGCGCAAGTTCGACGCGGCCGGGGTGGCCCCCGAGGACTGCCGCACGCTCGGTGACCTCGCCCGGTTCCCCTTCACCACCAAGGCCGACCTGCGGGAGAGCTACCCCTTCGGGATGTTCGCCGTCCCGGTGGAGGAGGTCCGCCGGATCCACGCGTCCAGCGGCACCACCGGCCGGCCCACCGTGGTCGGGTACACCGAGCACGACCTCTCGGTCTGGGCCGACGTGGTGGCCCGCTCCATCCGGGCGGCCGGCGGCCGGCGCGGCCACAAGGTGCACGTCGCCTACGGGTACGGGCTGTTCACCGGCGGTCTCGGCGCCCACTACGGCGCCGAGCGGGCGGGCTGCACGGTGATCCCCGCCTCGGGCGGGATGACGGCCCGGCAGGTGCAGATCATCCAGGACTTCCGGCCCGAGATCATCATGGTCACCCCCTCCTACCTGCTCACCCTGCTCGACGAGTTCGAGAAGCAGGGCGTCGATCCGCGGAGCACCTCGCTGCGGGTCGGCATCTTCGGCGCCGAGCCGTGGACGGAGGCGATGCGCCACGAGATCGAGGAGCGGATGGACATCCACGCCGTCGACATCTACGGCCTCTCCGAGGTGATGGGCCCGGGCATCGCCCAGGAGTGCGTGGAGACCAAGGACGGGCTGCACATCTGGGAGGACCACTTCTACCCGGAGGTGGTCGACCCGCTCACCGACCGGGTGCTGCCCGACGGCGAGAGCGGCGAGATCGTGTTCACCTCGCTGACCAAGGAGGCGCTGCCGGTCGTCCGGTACCGCACCGGCGACCTCACCCGGCTGCTGCCTGGGACGGCCCGGCCCGCCTTCCGGCGGATGGCGAAGGTCACCGGCCGCTGCGACGACATGATCATCCTGCGCGGGGTGAACGTCTTCCCGACCCAGATCGAGGAGATCCTGCTGCGCACCCCCGCCGTGGCGCCGCACTTCCAGCTCCGGCTCACCCGGCAGGGCCGGCTGGACCGGATGGCGGTCCGGGTCGAGGCCCGCCCGGACGCCGCGCCCGAGCAGCGCGAGGCCGCCGCCGCGGCGATCGCCCGGGGCGTGAAGGACGGCGTGGGCGTCACCGTGGAGGTCGAGGTGGTGGAGCCGTACACCCTGGAGCGTTCGGTGGGGAAGATCCGCCGGGTGGTGGACCTGCGGGAGCGGTGAGACCGCCGGCGGCCCCGAGGGCGCCGCCGTCCGCACAGCCGCCCGTGCCGCCGTCCCGCGCCGCGCGCGAACGGGTGAGCGCTCTACGATGTGGCCATGAGCGGGAGCGTGCGGCTGTCAGGTGCACATCGGTCGCAACAGCCGGTCGGCGGGCCGCGGCCGGACGACGCGGAGCGCCCGCCCGGCGACGAGCGGCTGGAGACCGCCGCCGCCGTCCTCGCGCTGCTCGCCGACCGCACCCGGCTCGCGCTGCTGCAGCGCCTGGGCGAGGGCGAGGCCGACGTGACCACGCTGACCGAGGCGTGCGGTGCGGCGCGGCCGTCGGTCAGCCAGCACCTGGGCAAGCTCCGGCTGGCGGGCCTGGTCACCACCCGCAAGGACGGGCGGCGGGTGGTCTACGCCCTGCGGCACGGGCATCTGCGCCGGCTGGTCAACGAGGCGCTCAATGTCGCCGACCACCAGATCAGCGGGCTGCCGCCGCACGACTGAGCCACCGCACGACCGAGCCGCCGCACGACTGAGGGCAGCACGACTGAGCCGCCGCACCCGGCGGCCGTGGCCCCGCGCCCGGCCGGTCCGTGACGGGGGGTCGGTCACCGGAAGGTGCCCCGGTCACCTGAAAGTGCGTTCTTCTCCGCCCGCGCCTCCCGTGCCTAGGGTGAGCGGGCGATCGGCGGCGAGTGCCGCCGCGGTCCGGACGATACGGAGCACCCATGGCCATCCTGAAGACCTACGCCCGCCTCTGGGTGGACAGCCTCGACGCGGCCCTGCCGCTGCTGCGGACGCTCACCGGCGCCGAGCCCGACCTGCGACTGGGCTTCGAGGCCGTCGAGCTGGCGGCCGTCGGGGACTTCCTGGTGATCGCCGGTACGGCCGGGGAGCGCGCCCGGTACGCGCACGCCACCGCGACCGTCGTGGTCACCGACCTCGACGAGCTCCGGGCCACCCTGCTGGCCGCCGGGGCGGTGATCACCACGCCCGAGACGCCCGCGCCGACCGGCCGCTTCCTCTACGCCCGGCACGCCGACGGCGCCGAGATCGAGTACGTGGAGTGGACGGCGGATCTGGTCCGGCGGATCGTCCGCCCCGCGCCGTAGCGCGGGCCGCCGTCAGGCCCCGGCGCCGCCCGCCCGCTGCGGCCCGTCCGCCGCGCCCGGCCCACCGTCCGTGCCGGGGCCGTCCGGCCCGTCGTCCGCCGGGGTCTCGGCGCGCTCCTCGGCGGCGCGGACCTGCCCGGCGAAGTCCTCCGCGTCGATCCGCTCGACCGTCGCCCCGTGCCGGGCGGCGAACTCGTCGGCGGCGGCCGGGGACGCCTCGCGGATGTCCAGCACCAGCACCGCCGCTCCGTCGGGTACCCGCGGCGAGAGCACGATCAGCCCGGCCCCGCCGGTGGCGGCGCGGCCCTCCTCGGCGGCGTTGCCGAGCGCCGCGCCGGCCGCGAACCCGAGCAGCGAGCCGATCGGCCCGCCGAGCAGCCCGATCAGGCCGCCGACCACGCCCGACCCCACCGTGGCCACCCCGGCCCCGCGCGCGTAGCCGTCCTTGGTCTCCAGCAGGCCGTCGGCGGAGCGCT
Organism: Kitasatospora sp. NPDC028961; assembly: GCF_055564815.1. NCBI lineage: Bacteria > Bacillati > Actinomycetota > Actinomycetes > Kitasatosporales > Streptomycetaceae > Kitasatospora > Kitasatospora sp. NPDC028961. Next base: position 6,572 of record NZ_JBVHVO010000037.1, read on the forward strand.
CCAGGACGGCGGCCTGCCGGAGTCCGGGCAGGTGCTCGGCCTCCTCGAACGCGGGCCGGCAGGCGGACGGGTCCGGGAAGGTGAGCAGGACGACGTTGTGCTGGTCGGTCATCGCGGTCCGATCGGGTCGGGGCTGTGTTCCCTGGCCTCCCATCCTGACGGCGGGCGGGCGGGCCTGCCACAGGAATGCGGGTGTCCCCGCGGCCCCCGCCCCGGTGCGGACGCCGGGCCGGTCCGGCGCGCGAGGATGGTGCCCATGGCGAACACGAGCGTGCGGATCAGGATCGAGGCCACCGACCTCCCGGGGCGCAGCTGCCCCGCGGCGCCGGGGTTCCCGGGCTACCAGGACATCCATGTCGCCGTGCAACGGCGCGGCCGGCCGGGCGAGTTGCTCGACCCGCAGCCGGGCGACGCGGCCCGGGCGGGCTGGACCCTGGAGTGCGCCGCGAAGCCGCTCCCGTCGGGAGTGGACCTGCTCGGCCCGTACGTCCAGGGCGGTCCGGGGGCGCGGTTCGTCTACCTCTCCTGGATCGCGAGCGGCCGCACGGACGGGGTCGCGGCCGGGCCGGAGGGCTTCACGATGTTCCGCCGGGCCAAGCTGATGCTGGCGGCGGTCGATCCGGACACCGCCGACGCGGCCGTGCGCGGCGGCACCCTGGTGGCCCGGCTCGGGCTGACCGACGTCAAGGGGCACCCGCTCTGCGCCGCCGTCCGGCCGCCGCTGGTCGCCTGGTCCGCCGGACCGGCCGGGGCCGGGGCCGGAGCCTGACGGCCGGTGCCGGGACGTGGCGAAGGGCCCCGCCGGGAGCGGGGCCCTTCGCCGGCCGTGCCGGGTGCGAGCGGTGCCTACTGCGTGGTGCTACCGGTACTGCGTGGTGCCTACTGGTACTGCTCGGTGCCTACTGGTACTGGGTGGTGACGGTGGCGCCGTTGAAGCCCTGCTGGGCGTAGAGGCTGAAGTAGACCCAGCCGGACGGCGGGTTGGTGATCGTCAGCGTCTCGCCGTTCCCGGCGTTGGCGGACTTCGCCAGGTAGGAGCCGGTGGTGGCCCAGCTGCCGCCGTTGTAGTACAGGTCGGCGTTGCCGGAGCCGCCGGTGGTGGTGACGGTCAGCTGCTTCACGCCGGCGGGCAGGTACAGGAAGCTGTAGCTGTAGTTGCCGGTGGCGGCGGCGACGTTGTCCCGGCGGCAGTTCTTGTCGAACTGGCGGGTGTCGGCGGCGCCGCAGAGCGGGGCCTGGTCGGCGGGCAGGGTGCCGCAGTTGTCGGCCGCGCAGGCGGTCAGCCAGCTCGCGAAGTCGGCGTCGTACCGGGTGCCGATGGTGGAGGTGAGCAGGGTGCGGGCGCCGGCCCAGTCGCCGACCCGGTACTTGGCGAGCAGCGCGTTGACGTCCTGCGGGTGCGACTGGAGCATGTACCGGACGGCCAGGTAGCCCCAGTTGTAGATCCGGGTCGAGTCGGCGTTGTCGTAGGTGGTGTCGAAGAGCGCGCTCAGCTTGTAGGTGCCCTTGCCGGCCTCGGTGATGGCGGCGGCGTAGCGCTCGCCGCGGTAGCTGTACGAGATGTACTCGGCGATGCCCTCGACCCACCAGATGGTCGGGGTGGTCATCCCGGCCTCGAAGTCACCGGCCATGTTGTAGCGGCCGTCGAGGTAGTGGGTGTACTCGTGGTTGAGGTTCCAGATCTGGAAGGCGGGGCGCAGCCAGTCGGCCTCGTGGGCGATGAAGCGGGCCTGGTTGCCGGCCGCGGCCGGGTTGCCCTCCTCGTACATGCCGCCGTTGTCGACCGCGATGTTGTACATGAGCCAGGCGTACAGCGAGTAGTTGTAGTAGTCGTCGAAGGCGACGACCTCCAGGCTGGTGTTCAGGTCGCCGGGGATCGGGCCGTTGTCCTTGATGACCTTGTGGAAGGCGGCGTCCTCGTTGACCAGGCTGGTGCAGGTGTCGGCCAGCTGCTGGGCCGTCATGTCCTGGGCGCGGATGCGCAGGTTGGCGTTGCAGGTGTGGTCGACGGTGAGCACCAGCGGGACGAGCCGCTTCGGCAGGTCACAGGTGCCGTAGACGGTGCAGTTGCCGGCGTCCTTCTTCTCGGTGAACCAGACCAGGTTCATGGTGAGCGGGCCGGTGGCGCCGACCAGCGGGTAGCGGTTGATCAGGTCCTTGACCAGGGGGCGCCCCTGGGCCCGGAGGCCGTCCACGGCGACCAGGTTGCCGAGCTGCATGCCGATCCGGGTGACGACGTCGCCGCCGTTGAGCATCGCGCCGTTGCGGGTGACGAAGCCGGCCCAGGCGGTGGCGATGGACGGGTCGGCCTGGAGGGCGGCGACGAAGCCGCGGTCGCCGTGCTCCAGGTCGAAGCCGCTCTCGATGACCCACTCGACGTGCTGCACGGCGAGGTCCATCGAGGCCGGCCAGGTGCTGTTGTAGCCGGCGAGCAGCCGCTTGACGACGCCGGCGTACCGGCCGTTCTCGTGCGAGCTGTCGATCAGCGTGACGGCCTCGTTGAGGGTGGCGCCGTTGGCCTCGGTGACGTCCTGGCTGTGCGGGGCGGCGAAGAAGGCGTCCAGCGCGCCGCGGATCGAGGTCTGCAGCGGGGCGCCGTAGCCGCCGACGGAGGCGGCGTTGTTCTCCTGCACGTAGTAGCCGGCCCGCAGGAACATCACCAGCTGGCCGATCGAGGCGCTGTTGTTGCCCGCGTAGCCGGCCGAGGCGGTGCGCAGCGCGTCGGCGACGGTCACCATCTGGGCCTCGCGGAAGACCTTGCCCGCGTCCGCCCCCGTGAGGTTGAACAGCGGGTAGGTGCAGGTCACGTCGGGGAGCGCGGTGAGCTGCTGGACCAGTGCGCCGCCCGAGGCGCCGAGCACGCCGGAGAGGTTGCAGTCGACGGCCGCCGGAGCCGCGGAGAACTGCTTGGCGCTCTTGCCGCCCTTGCTGTCGGCGGCCGGCGCGGCCTCGGTGGCCGGGTGGGCGGTGCTCGCCCTTCCGGTGCTCTCGGCGGCGAGCGGGCGGTCGCCGGTGCTCGCGTCGGGGGACTTGGGCACCGGGATCGCCTTCGGCGCGGCCGCCGGGGTGGCTCCGGCGGCGGCGGCCTTGGCGGGCGCGGCCGGGCCGACCGGGGCGGCGTGGCTCTGGGGGGCGAACAGGCCGAGCGCGAGGAAGAAGGCCGCGCCGAGTGCGGGCACTCCGCGCAGGGTGGCCTTGGATATCCGGGAGGGACGCATCTGTGGGGGCCTCCGGGGCCGTTCGTGGCCGCGTTGTTGGGGACGCGACCGCCGATGTGTGACATGTAAAATGGCACATGTCGCACGGCGGCGGGAAGACCCCGGATCGGATTGCCCCCCGCCGCAACCGAAACGTTGTCAGGAGGCGGTCGGGGCAGGGTCGGCGCGGAGGGAGCGGGTCAGGCGGCCCGGGTCGCGGCGAGCGGGGTGAGCGCCGCGAACTCCAGCGGGGCGGACGGGTCGATGGAGAGGTCGGCCGGCGCCGGCTCGGCGCCCGCCCGCACCAGCAGGTCGCCGATGGCGGCGACCATCGCGCCGTTGTCGGTGCACAGCCGCAGCGGCGGCACCCGCAGGGTGATCCCGGCCGAGGCGCAGCGCCGCTCGGCCAGCTCCCGGACGCGGGAGTTGGCCGCGACGCCGCCGACCACCACCAGGGTGGTGATGCCGTGGTCGGTGCAGGCGCGGACGGCCTTGCGGGTCAGCACGTCGGCGATCGCCTCCTGGAGCGCGGCGGCCGCGTCGGGGACGTTCGGCTCGCCGCCGGTGGCGCGCCGCGCCTCGACCCAGCGGGCGGCGGCGGTCTTGAGGCCGGAGAAGGAGAACGCGTACGGATCGTCATGCGGCCCGGTGAGCGGGCGCGGCAGCCGGACGGCGCGCGGGTCGCCGTCGCGGGCGGCGCGGTCGACGGCGGGGCCGCCGGGGTAGGGCAGGCCGAGGATCCGGGCGACCTTGTCGAAGCACTCGCCGGCCGCGTCGTCCAGCGTGTCGCCGAGGTGGACGATCCGGTCCCGGGCGAGGTCGCGGACCAGCAGCAGGGAGGTGTGGCCGCCGGAGACGATCAGCACCACACACGGGTTCGGCAGCGGCCCGCCGTCCAGTGTCGCGGCGGCGACGTGCCCGGCCAGGTGGTGGACCCCGTAGAGCGGGACGCCGAGCGAGAAGGCGTACCCCTTGGCGGCGGCCACGCCGACCTGGAGCGCGCCGGAGAGCCCGGGGCCGGCCGTCACGGCGACGGCGCCGACGTCGGCGAGGGTGAGCCCGGCGCGGTCGAGCGCCTCGCGGACCACCGGCGCCATCGCGTGCACGTGCGCGCGGGCGGCGATCTCGGGCACCACGCCGCCGAAGCGGGCGTGCTCGTCCATGCTGGACGCCACCGCCTGGCCCAGCAGGACGCCGTCGCGCACCAGCCCGGCGCCGGTCTCGTCGCAGGACGATTCGATCCCCAGTACCACCGGCGATCCGGCCACCCTCGTCCACCCGACCTTCGTTGCTCCGACCAAGACTGCACTGGTTACGCAGTTGCGACCATTGTGCAATAGGTGTGGCGCGGGGCATCCCCCGGGGTGTTCGGAATATGCAGGAGCCCATGCTTCGTTTCTGCAACTGATACGCAATAGTGTGTTTCCGGCACGATCGTCATCGTTGAACTCGCCGAAAGGGGCCGTGTCCTGATGGGCACCTACACGCTTCCCGACCTGCCGTACGACTACTCCGCGCTGGAGCGGGCGATGTCCGCAGAGATCCTGGAGCTGCACCACTCGAAGCACCACGCGGCGTACGTCAAGGGCGCCAACGACACCCTGGAGCAGCTCGCCGAGGCGCGCGACAAGGAGCAGTTCGGCGGCCTGGTCGGCCTGCAGAAGACCTTCGCCTTCCACCTGTCCGGCCACGTGCTGCACTCGCTCTTCTGGGAGAACCTCTCGCCGGAGGGCGGCGACCGCCCCGAGGGCGCGCTGGCCGACGCCATCACCGAGCACTTCGGCGGCTTCGAGGCCTTCAAGAAGCAGCTCACCACCGCCACCACCGGCCTCCAGGGCTCCGGCTGGGGCATCCTCTCCTGGGAGCCGCTGGGCCAGCGCCTGATCGTCGAGCAGGTCTACGACCACCACGGCAACGTCGGCCAGGGCACCACCCCGCTGCTCGCCTTCGACGCCTGGGAGCACGCGTACTACCTGCAGTACCGCAACGTCCGCCCGGACTACGTCACCAAGCTCTGGGACGTCGTCAACTGGCAGGACGTCTCCACCCGCTTCGCGGCGGCCACCGCGGCCTGATCCGGCGCGTGCGGTAGTGCGACGGCCCCGGGCCGCGTGCGGTCCGGGGCCGTCGGCCGTTGGTCAGGGGGTGCCGTCCGCGATGCGGGAGGCGACGGTCGGCCGGCTCGGATCACCCGTCGAGTGGGCGTCCGCAGGCAGCCGCCGGACCGGATCCTCGACCTCGATGGTCAGCCCGCGATGGCCCGTGATCCCGTCACCCCGCCGCGTTCGTGCGTTTGGCGAGCTTCACCAGCTCCGGTGGTGCGCCTCGGCCTGCGACGAGGATGAGTTCACGGATGGTCTCCCGTGCCGCCACATGGGTCCGGACGTTCTCCGGGGCCAGCTCCTCGGCGCGCAGCAGGCAGTCGAGGGCCTCGCCGAGGTGGCGCCTCTGCGCGTGCGCTCTTCCGAGGTCGACCAGGAGCCTGGACCTCCGCTCGGGCGAGAGTCGCCCGGCGTCGATGCGGTGGCCCAGGTCCAGGGCCTCGCCCGCGTCGCCGAGCTCGACGGCCGTCGAGACGGCCTGGATCTCGACATTGGTGGGGCCGAACTCCAGATGGAAGTCGTTGCGGTCCTCGCCGAGTCGAGCCGCGACCGCGCGGGCGTTGTCGAGTTCGTTCCGTGCCCGGTCGCGTTGGCCGGCGCGAGCCGCGGCCAACGCGAGAACCAGGTGGAGAGCGCCGAGTACGGAGAGGGCCTCCGGCGGCGGGTCGGTTGCCGAGACGTATGACCGCAGGGCGGCCACCGCACCTCCGGCCGCGTGTTCTGCCTGGTCCAGCCGCTGAAGCCGGACGAACGCGTGGGCCAGCCGATAGATGCCGGCGAACACGTGCAGGGGCTGCCCGGACTTCTCGGCCGCATGGACGGCTCGATCGGCTGCCACCCACGCCGCATCGGCTTCGTCCTGGCGGACGAACGCGGCTGCGACAGCCTGGTAGGCCTGGCTGAGGAGGATGTGGACCGCTGGGCGTGCTGCCGGGGCCGCCGTCCGTGATGCCCTTTCCAGTCGTGGCATGACATCGGCGATGGCCGTGCTCAACTCGGCGAATCGCGCGCTGTGTGTCAGGTCCCAGAGGTCCTGGACGGCGATGGCGAGCCCGTCGAGGTCGGGATCTTCCGGCAGGAGGCTCTCACCGAGCAGCAGATCGAGAGCTGGATGCCCCGAGAGCGACAGCCGTACCAGGTCAAGGTCGTTGGACCGGTCCGCCGTCGAGAGCGCGGGTGCAGCGGGCGACGGTGCCTCGGGCCGCAGCGTCTGAATCGACACGCCGAGGCCGTTCGCCAGCAACTGGAGGACGTCGAGGCGGACCACCGGCTGAACACCCCGCTCGACCTGCGACACCCAGCTGGCGGTTCGGCTGATGGCAGCGGCGAGTTGTTCCTGCTTCAGCCCGCGACTCTTGCGGAGCTGGGCGACCCGGATGCCGAAGGCCCGCCGCTCCTCAGGGTTCACCGGGCGGCCAGGTCGCCGGACGAGCCCTTACCGGCGATCTCGTCCAGGAACGTGACCTCGAACGATTCGAGGTACTGGCCGCGCTCTGCCAGGAACCGGCGGACGTGCGGTTGGCGTTCATGCGCCTCGAACGCTTCGCGGTCGGCGTACAGCTCGTAGAAGACTCGAACGTGTGGTTCCTCCGGCACCGCGTGGTTGACGTAGACGAGGGTGCCGGGCTCCTCGGAACGAATCCCTTCGAGCGCCTCCCCCGCCAGCTCGTCGAAGGCCTGGGCCGCCGCCGCGTCGCGAGCGACGAAGCGCACAACAAGACCGAATCCCATGGAACTCCCCTTCCTGTATCGGCTGAGTCTCGCACGACTCGATGAAGGACTGCGAGTAGCAGAGCTTCTTGACTCGCAGATTCCCTGTGACTACTTTGGGTCGCGAGTCGGTCGCCGAGTGCGACTGGTGGAGTTCCTTTTCGCCGCCGTCCACCGGTGGCCACTACCCCGTGGGTGGATCGGAGGGCCGTTGGCGCTCCGATCCACCCGGAGCGATGGAGGAGCAATGGGGTGGAACATGATCGTCAGTCCGCTCGGCACCGCGCGGTTTCCGGTTCCGTTGGAGTGGGGTGTACCGCCGGGGGTGGAGGCGGTACCGGCGGCGCGGCGGATGGTGATGGCGATCGTGCGGGACTGGGGCGTGCCGCTCCCAGCCGATGCGCTCCAGGACGTGGAACTCTGTGCGAGCGAGGTGATCGCGAACGCGCTGGTGCACACCGCGGAGCGCTGCGTGGTGACCGTCCGGCGCCGTGCCGGACGGTTGCGGGTGGAGGTCGCCGATGGGTCCGTGGTGCTCCCGCGACAGGAGCGTGACGCCGAATCGTGCGGTGGCCGCGGACTGTTGTTGGTGGAGGCGTTGGCGCACGCCTGGGGGTGGCAGCCGGTGGGTGCGGGCAAGGTGGTCTGGTTCGAGTTCCTGGAGAGTCGTGAACCGCCGTGCCCCACCCGCGGGTGGGGCACGGCGTACGGCCTTCGCGCGCTGCCCGAGGCGGCGTAGTGGCGGGCCTCGACAGGTCGACCGTCGCACGCCTGGTGTGGTGGTTCTTCTTCTCCGCCGTTGTGACGGCCGGGTTCGGCATGGGGTGGGACCGCTGACGAGTGAGGGCGGGCGCGGCGGTGGCCCGAGTGTCGACGCGGAGCCGCTCGGCCTGATCCGGCGCGGGCGGTAGCGCGACGGCCCCGGACCGCGTGCGGTCCGGGGCCGTCGGCCGTTGGTCAGGGGGTGCGGAAGGCGTCCAGGAGGCGCTGGGCGGCCAGGCTCGCCGGGAGGGTGCCCTCGCGGACCTCGCGTTCCAGGGCGGGCGCCAGGCGGCGGACCTCCGGGTGTTCGTGGAGCTGGGCGAAGAGCTGGTCGTGGACCATCGCCCAGGTCCACTCGACCTGCTGGTCGCGGCGGCGGGCCTCCAGCGCGCCGGTCGCGTCGAGGACCTTGCGGTGTTGCTGCAACCGCTCCCACAGGGTGTCCAGGCCGGTGCCGTCGCGGCCGCTGCAGGTGAGGACCGGCGGCGTCCACGGCGCGTCCGGGGCCTGCAACAGCCGCAGCGCGCCGGCGAGTTCGCGGGCGGCGGCCTTGGCGTCGATCTCGTGCGGGCCGTCCGCCTTGTTGACGGCGATCACGTCGGCGAGCTCCAGCACGCCCTTCTTGATGCCCTGCAGCTGGTCCCCGGTGCGGGCCAGCGAGAGCAGCAGGAAGGAGTCCACCATGCCCGCGACCGCGGTCTCCGACTGCCCGACGCCGACCGTCTCGATGAGGACCACGTCGTAGCCGGCGGCCTCCATCACCACCATCGACTCCCGGGTGGCCCGGGCCACCCCGCCCAGCGTGCCGGAGGTGGGGGAGGGGCGGACGAACGCCGCGGGGTCGACCGCGAGCCGCTCCATCCGGGTCTTGTCACCCAGGATCGAGCCGCCGGTCCGGCTGGACGTCGGGTCGACGGCGAGCACCGCGACCTTGTGCCCGAGGGCGGTGAGCCGGGTGCCGAAGGCGTCGATGAAGGTCGACTTGCCGACACCGGGGACGCCGGTGATGCCCACCCGGACCGCGCCGCCCGCGTGCGGCAGCAGCCGGGTGAGCAACTGCTGCGCCAGCGCGCGGTGGTCGGGCCGGGTGGACTCCACGAGGGTGATGGCCCGCGCGATGAACGCGCGCGAGCCCTCCCGCACCCCCTGGGCGTACTGGTCGAGGTCGATCGTCCGGGGCGCCATCGTTCAGCGGCTCACAACTCGTGGCCGAGGTCGGCGGCGAGCGACTTCAGCAGGTCGAAGGCGGCCTCCGGGATCACCGTGCCGGGCGGGAAGACGGCGGCCGCCCCGGCCTCGTAGAGGGCCTCGAAGTCGCCCGGGGGGATGACCCCGCCGACCACGATGGTGATGTCCTCCCGGCCGGCCTCGGCGAGTTCGGCGCGCAGCGCCGGCACCAGGGTGAGGTGGCCGGCGGCCAGCGAGGAGACGCCGACGATGTGCACGTCCGCCTCGACGGCCTGGCGGGCGACCTCCGCCGGGGTCTGGAACAGGGGACCGACGTCGACCGTGAAGCCGAGGTCGGCGAAGGCGGTGGCGATCACCTTCTGGCCGCGGTCGTGACCGTCCTGGCCCATCTTGGCGACCAGGATGCGCGGACGCCGGCCCTCGGCCCGCTCGAACCGCTCGACCAGGTCACGGGTGCGCTGGAGGGGGGCCGACGGCCCGGCTTCGTCTCGGTACACACCGGAAATGGTACGGATCTGGCCCGAGTGCCGGCCGTACACCTTCTCCAGGGCGTCCGAGATCTCGCCGACGGTGGCCTTGGCGCGGGCCGCGTCCACGGCCAGCGCGAGCAGGTTGCCGTCCAGGCCGCCGCCGCGCTGCGGACCGGCCTCGGCGGCCCGGGTGAGCGCGTGCAGGGCGGCCTGGGTGACGGCCTCGTCGCGCTCCTCGCGCAGCCGGCGCAGCTTCTCGATCTGGCGGGTGCGCACCGAGGAGTTGTCGACCTTGAGCACGTCGATCTGCTCGTCGCTGTCCACCCGGTACTTGTTGACGCCGATCACCGGCTGGCGGCCGGAGTCGATCCGGGCCTGGGTGCGGGCGGCGGCCTCCTCCACGCGCAGCTTGGGGATGCCCGCGTCGATGGCCTTGGCCATGCCGCCGGCCGCCTCCACCTCCTGGATGTGCTGCCAGGCGCGGCGGGCCAGGTCGTGGGTCAGCTTCTCGACGTACGCGGAGCCGCCCCACGGGTCGATCGACCGGCAGGTGCCGGACTCCTGCTGGAGCAGCAGCTGGGTGTTGCGGGCGATCCGGGCGGAGAAGTCGGTCGGCAGCGCCAGCGCCTCGTCGAGCGCGTTGGTGTGCAGCGACTGGGTGTGGCCCTGGGTGGCCGCCATCGCCTCGACGCAGGTGCGGGTGACGTTGTTGAACACGTCCTGCGCGGTCAGCGACCAGCCGGAGGTCTGCGAGTGGGTGCGCAGCGACAGCGACTTGGCGTTCTTCGGGTCGAACTGCTTGACCAGCTTGGCCCAGAGCAGCCGGGCCGCGCGCAGCTTGGCGACCTCCATGAAGAAGTTCATCCCGATCGCCCAGAAGAACGACAGGCGCGGCGCGAAGGCGTCCACGTCCAGCCCGACGTCCAGGCCCGCCCGCAGGTACTCCACGCCGTCGGCCAGGGTGTAGGCCAGCTCCAGGTCGGCGGTGGCCCCGGCCTCCTGGATGTGGTAGCCGGAGATGGAGATCGAGTTGTACCGCGGCATCTTCTGCGAGGTGTACGCGAAGATGTCCGAGATGATCCGCATCGACGGCTGCGGCGGGTAGATGTAGGTGTTGCGGACCATGAACTCCTTGAGGATGTCGTTCTGGATGGTCCCCGCGAGCTTCTCGGGCGCCACCCCCTGCTCCTCGGCCGCGACGATGTACAGCGCCAGGACGGGCAGTACCGCGCCGTTCATGGTCATCGACACCGACATCTTGTCCAGCGGGATGCCGTCGAAGAGCTGGCGCATGTCGTAGATGGAGTCGATCGCCACGCCGGCCATGCCGACGTCGCCGGTGACCCGCGGGTGGTCGCTGTCGTAGCCGCGGTGGGTCGGCAGGTCGAACGCGACCGACAGGCCCTTCTGGCCGGCCGCCAGGTTGCGGCGGTAGAAGGCGTTGGACTCCTCGGCGGTGGAGAAGCCGGCGTACTGCCGGACCGTCCACGGCTGGTTGACGTACATCGTCGGGTACGGGCCGCGCAGGTACGGGGCGATGCCGGGGTAGGTGCCCAGGAAGTCCAGGCCCGCCAGGTCGTCCGCGGTGTAGAGCGGCTTGACGCCGATGCCCTCGGGGGTGTCCCAGAGCTGCTCGTCGACGTCCTTGCCGGTCGCCTGCCGCCAGGAGGCGCGCCACTGCTCGCCGGTGACGTCCGAGCGGTCGTCCGCGTCCAGCCCGATTCCGGTGAAGTCGGGGATCATCAGGCCACTCCGCTTTCGTCGGTGATCTCGTCCAGGAGCGAGGTCAGGACCGCGACGGCGTCGCCGCCCGCGAAGACGAACCCGTCCACGCCCGCCCGCTCGTACGCCTCGCGCCGCTCGCCGGGCCGGCCGGCCAGCAGCACCCGCCGGGCGCCGGCGGCCTTGAGCGCCGCGGCCACCGCCTCGGCGTGCTCGCCGTACACCTGGTCGCTGGAGCAGAGGCAGGCCACCCGGGCGCCGGAGGCGGTGAACGCCCCGGCGGCCGCGGCCGCGACGTCCGGCCCGGTCAGCGCGGTCTCGGCGGCGGTGGTCGCGATGCCGCCGGCCTGGAACAGGTTGGCCGCGAAGGTGGTCCGCGCGGTGTGGGCGGAGGCCGTCCCGAGCGAGGCCAGGAAGAGCGCCGGCCGGGCCCCGGTGGCGGCCAGCCGGGCGTCCGAGCGGGCGCGCAGCGCCTCGTAGGCCTCGGACCGGCGCACCCGCGGCAGACCGCCGCCGGGCCCGGCCGGGGCCGGCTCGCGGACCAGCGGCTGCTCGCCGAGGTTCGGGAACTCGCTGACGCCGGTGATGGGTTCGCGCCGCTTGGCGAGCGCCACCGAGCGCTCCGCCCAGGTGGCGGCGATCCGCTCGCCGACCAGGCCGGAGCCCAGTGCGGCCTGCTGGCCGCCGGCCCGCTCGATCTCCTGGAACCAGGCCCAGGCGGCGTGCGCGAGCTCGTCGGTCAGCCGCTCCACGTACCAGGAGCCGCCGGCCGGGTCGACGACCCGGGCCAGGTGCGACTCCTCCAGCAGGATCGCCTGGGTGTTGCGGGCGATCCTGCGGGCGAAGGCGTCGGACAGGCCGACCGCGCTGTCGAACGGCTGGACGCTCACCGCGTCCGCGCCGCCGACCCCGGCGGCCAGGCAGGCCACCGTGGTGCGCAGCATGTTCACCCACGGGTCGCGCTCGGTCATCATCACGGCGGAGGTCACGGCGTGCTGGCGCTGCGCCGAGGCCTCCGGCGCGGCCCCCGACACCTCGGCCACCCGGGCCCAGAGCCGGCGCGCGGCCCGGAATTTGGCGATCGTCAGGAACTGGTCGGCGTCGGCCGCGTAGCGGAACTCCAGCTGGCCGAGCGCGGCGTCGACCGGCAGCCCGGCGGCGGTGAGGGCCCGCAGGTAGGCGACGCCGGTGGCGAGGGAGCAGCCGAGCTCCTGCGCGGGGGAGGCGCCGGCCTCGTGGTAGGGGAGGGCGTCGACGACGAGGGCGCGCAGGCCCGGGAAGCCCGCGGCGCAGCGGGCCGCGAGGGCGGTGGCCCCGGTGAGCAGCGCCTCGGTGCGCCCGGCCTGGCCGGTGCGGGCCTGGAGGCCCAGCGGGTCGGCGCCGAGGTTGCCCGCGGCGGCGCCGGCGGACACCTCGCGCTCCTCGTAGAGCTTGAACAACTGCTCGGCGGCTTCGGCGAATTCCGGGCCGGCGTCGAGCACGATGCCGGCCAGGTCGAGGTAGACGCCGGTCAGCACGTCGGGCAGGGCCGAGACCGGCAGGGCGTCGCCGCCCAGCTCCAGCCAGAGCGAGCTGCCGCCGTTCTCCAGATCGGCCAGCACGGCCTCGTTGGCCCGGCGCGGGTCCGGATCGGTGTGCCGCTGGCGGACGTCCCAGCCGGAGACCGTGCTGCCCTGCGGCCGGCCGCCGCGGACGAACGGCGGGAAGCCGGGGTAGCCGGGCTCGGCCGGGGAGTCCTCGGCGGTGTACAGCGGGCGGGCGCGCAGCCCGTCCTGGAGTGCGGTGGTGAGCGCCTGCTCGGCCGCTGCGCCGTCCGCGGGCTGCGCACCCGACTTTCGCAACACGCTCTCGACGAGGTGCTGCCACTGCTCGCGGTGTGCGGCCGGGAATTCGGCGGCCAGGGGAAGCCCTTCGGGCGGGACCGTCATGCCCCGCAGGTTAGCGCTCGTTTGCGTCGGCGCAGCAGAGGCCGAGGGTGTGACCTTGCCCTCGCTTTCCGCTTCCTCGCACTTCAGAGGGGTCGGCGGCGTCCAACTGCGGGGAAAGCGGTCGGGGAGTTTCTCAGGGTGTGGACAGTGGCGCGGCCGGGCCGGGGGGCGCGCTACGGCGGGCGGGTTGCGGAACCGTGCCGGCTATCTATTAAGTTGCTTAGTAGAAGCCGTCGGGGATGTACCCCTGCGCCTGCTTCGCCCTGCCCTGCCCACTCCTGTCCCGTCCGGTCCCGTTCGCGGGGCCCGCCGGCCGGGGTGACGCGCCGTCGTGCCGCCGTGCCACGTGAAGGAGCCCACCGCCATGGGAAAGCGCCGAAAGCCCAGCCCGCCCGGTCGGGCCCGGATGGCGGTCATGAGCACGGCGCTGGCGGGCGGCGCGGTGCTCGCGGCCGGTACCGCGCAGGCCGAGCCCGCGCCCACGCCCGACGCCGTCAAGGAGCAGGTCGACCGCCTCAACGAGGAGGCCGAACAGTCGATCGAGCGCCACAACGGCTTCCAGGAGAAGCAGCAGCGGCTCCAGGGCGAGGCCAACCGGATCCAGGACGAGGTCGTCCGGGGCCAGGAGGCGATGAACGAGCTGCGCACCCGGCTGGGCGCCGTCGCCGCCGAGCAGTACCGCACCGGCGGCATCGACCCGTCCGTGCGGCTGATGCTCGACTCCGACCCGGGCGGCTACCTGGCGAAGGCCTCGGCGCAGAACCAGGTCCTTGACTCCCAGGCCGCGCTGCTCGCGCAGGCCCGCAGCGAGCAGCGCCGGCTCGACCAGGACCGCGCCGAGGCCGCCGCCACCCTTGCCGAGCTCGACGCGGCCGGCACCGCGCTGGCCGCGGAGAAGAAGGCGATCCAGGGAAAGCTCGCCGCGGCGCAGGCGCTGCTGAACCGGCTCAGTGCCGCCGACCGGGCCAAGGTCAACGCCCAGGACGCCGCCGGCCGGGCGTCCCGGGCCACCGAGCGCCCCGCCTACGACGGCCCGGCCACCGGCCGGGCCGCGGCGGCCGTCCGGTTCGCCTACGCGCAGCTCGGCAAGCCCTACGTCTGGGGCGCCACCGGACCCTCCGGCTTCGACTGCTCCGGTCTGACCGGCGCGGCCTGGCGGGCCGCCGACGTCAAGCTGCCCCGGATCTCCCAGGACCAGTGGAAGACCGGCCAGCGGGTCGCCCGCGGCGACCTCCAGCCCGGTGACCTCGTCTTCTTCTACCCGGACCTGCACCACGTCGGCCTCTACATCGGCGAGGGCAAGATGATCCACGCGCCGCGCACCGGCAAGAACGTCGAGGTGCTGCCGATCGACGTGATGCCGTACGTCGGCGCCGTCCGCCTGTAGCGGCGGGCCGGACCCGCCGTCCGACCTGCCCACCCGCCCCGCGCCGACCCGCCGTCCGACCCGCCGAACGCCCCGCGCCGACCCGCCGTCCGACCTGCCCACCCGCCCCGCGCCGACCCGCCGTCCGACCCGCCGAACGCCCCCGGTTCCGACCGGGGGCGTTTGCCGTTCGGCATCCCTGGTGTTGATCTGACGTTATGAAGTCGATTTCTTGCAAAGTCCTGTCGACATCTTGTGGCCCTCTGTTGCGCGGTGGTTAAGTGGCGGAGCCGCCGGACGAGCACCGCGGCGCCCCCACCACCCATGCCTGCAGAAGGGCCGTCCGCCATGAACAGAACCGGGCTCCGCCGGAGAACCGCCGCCGTCGCCGTGGCCGCAGGACTGGCCTTCTCCTCTGCCGCGTGCGGCAGTTCGGACGACAGCGGGGCAGCCGGCGCGGCGCCGTCCGGCGGTGCCGGCTCGGCCCTGGACCCGAACGCGAAGGTCACCATCAGTGTCGACTGCCAGCCCCCGGTCACCAAGGCCGCCGAGCGCAAGCAGTGGGCCGAGGACGTCGAGGCGTTCCACCAGCGCTACCCGAACGTCACGATCACCAGCAAGGACGCCTCGCCCTGCGAGGAGCCCGCGCCGTTCACCGCCCAGCTGAAGGGCCGGACCCAGACCGACGTCTTCTACACCTACTTCACCGACCTCGACCAGGTGCTGGACGAGGGCGCGGCCGAGGACATCTCCGGCTACGTCGACGAGACGACCGTGCCGGCGCTGAAGGACATCGACCCCTCGGTGCTCGCCACGCTCAAGGACGGCGACAAGCTCTACGGCCTGCCCACCTCGAACTACAAGCTGGGCCTGCTCTACAACCGCAAGCTGTTCAAGCAGGCCGGGCTCGACCCGGACAAGCCCCCCACGACCTGGCCGGAGATCCGCGAGGCCGCGAAGCGGATCGCCGCGCTCGGCAACGGGATCAACGGCTACGGCGACTACAGCGCGACCAACCAGGGCGGCTGGCACTTCACCGCCGAGCTGTACGGGCTGGGCGGCCGGATGGTCGGCGAGGACGGCCGGAAGGCCGCGTTCAACACCGCCGAGGGGCGGCAGGTCCTGCAGACCCTGTACGACATGCGCTGGACCGACGACTCGATGGGCTCCGCGCAGAGCCTCAAGTGGCCCGACCTGATGACCCAGATGTCCACCGACCGGCTCGGGATGTACATCGGCGCCCCGGACGACATCACCTACATGGTGCAGACTCTCAACGGGGACTACGCCGACTACGGCATGGGGCCGATGCCCGGTGGCAAGGCCGCGCTGCTCGGCGGCAACGACTACATGGTCAAGAAGGGCTCCAGCCCGGACCAGATCAGGGCGGCCGTCGCCTGGGTGAACTTCAAGTTCCTCACCCAGGGCAAGGGCCAGTTCGACTACGCCCGGACCAAGGCGGACGGCCTGCCGGTCGGCCTCCCGCAGCCCTTCTTCCTCACCGGCGCCTCGCTGGAGCAGGACAACCGGGCGAAGGCGGCCAGCGCCACCGTCCCGGTCCAGAACTACGCGCCCTACCTCGCCGCGTCCGTGCCGGGCCGCACCGAGCCGGCCCACGCGCAGCAGATCTACAAGGTGCTCGACAACGCGATGTCGGCCGTGCTGACCGACAAGGGCGCCGACGTCGCCAAGCTGCTGAACGACGCCGAGACCCAGGTCAACCAGGTACTGGCCAGCCTCCAGTAGCGAACGGGCGGGGCCGGCTCACGGCCCCCGGCCACCGACGGCCACCGGTGAACAGCGACGGACAGCGACGGACAGCGACGGACAGCGACGAAGCGGAGAACGAGGGATGGCAGCGATCAGTGTCGCCGGGAAGGCGGCCCGGCCCACCAGTGAGCCCCGGCGGCGCGGCCGGCTGGGGCGGGGGCTGCGGCGCAACCTCACCGCGCACGGCTTCCTGCTCGGCGCACTGCTCTGTTTCGGCTTCTTCACCTGGTACCCGATGGTCCGTGAAGTCGTCATGAGCTTCCAGCGGACCAGGCGGGGCCGGACCAGCTGGGTCGGCCTGGACAACGTCGACCAGCTGCTCCAGGACCCGGCGTTCTGGCAGGCCTGGCGCAACACCCTGGTGTTCACCCTGCTGGCGCTGGTGTTCGGCTTCGCGGTGCCGTTCCTGGTCGCCGTGCTGCTGAACGAGCTGCGGCACGCCAAGGCCTACCTGCGGGTGCTGGTCTACCTGCCGGTGATGATGCCGCCGGTGGCCTCCGTGCTGCTCTTCAAGTACTTCTACGACCCGGACCACGGGTTGTTCAACAGCGTGCTGCGGGCGCTCCACCTGCCGACCTCGGCCTGGCTCGACTCGCCCGACACCGCGCTGCTCTCGGTGGTCATCGCCTCCACCTGGATGAACATGGGCGGCGCCACCCTGATCTACCTGGCGGCCCTCCAGGGCATCCCGGGGGAGCTCTACGAGGCGGCCGAACTGGACGGCGCCGGCCTGTGGCGCCGGATCTGGCACGTGACCGTCCCGCAGACCAGGCTGGTGCTCTCGCTCCTGCTGCTGCTCCAGATCGTCGCCACCATGCAGGTGTTCGTCGAGCCCTACCTGCTGACCGGCGGCAACGGGCCGCAGGGCTCCACCATCACCGTGGTCCACCTCGTCTACCAGTACGCCTTCAACTTCAACAACTACGGCGCCGCCTCGGCGCTCGGCCTGATCATGCTGCTGGTGCTGGCCGGATTCTCCGCCCTGTACGCGCGGCTGTCGCGCGAGGCCGACTGACCCGGGGCCGACCGCCCCGGGGCCGACCCGGGGCCGTCCAGTCCCGGACCACACCCGACCAGACCCATGGGAGCCCCGGTGCAGCCGCAGACCCGGACGCTGATCTCGCAGACCCAACTCGACCGCCCACGCGGCCGACTGCTCTACCGGCTGACCCTGGTGGTGACCGTCGTGGTCTTCACCCTGGTCTTCCTCGGCCCGCTGTACTGGCTGGTGACCGGCGGCCTGAAGTCCACCGCCGAGGTGGTCCGCAACCCGCCCACGCTCTTCCCCGCCGAGCTCCACCCGGACACCTACGCGACCGCGTGGAGCAGGCTCGGCCTCGGCCGGCTGCTCTTCAACACGCTGTACTACGCCTTCGGCGCGCTCGCCTTCCAGCTGGTCCTCGACGTGGCGGCGGCCTACGCGCTGTCCAAGCTGCGGCCCGTCCTGGGCAATCTGATCCTCGGCATGATGCTGGCCACCCTGATGATCCCGGCCGCGGTGCTGGTCGTCCCGCAGTACCTGACCGTCCTGGACCTGCCGCTGCTGCACGTCAACCTGATCAACACGCCCTGGGCGATCTGGCTGCCGACGGTGGCCAACGCCTTCAACATCTTCCTGCTGAAACGGTTCTTCGACTCCATCCCGGAGGACCTCATGGCGGCCGCCGCGATCGACGGGGCCACCCCGCTGCGCGCCCTGCGCTCCATCGTGCTGCCGATGTCCCGGCCGATCCTCGGCGTGGTCTCGATCTTCGCCGTGGTGAACGTCTGGAAGGACTTCCTCTGGCCGATGCTCGTCCAGCCCGACCCGGCCCGGCAGACCCTCAACATCGGCATCAAGTCGCTCTCCACGGGCGTGCCGCAGAACGTCGTCATCGCGGCCCTGGCCATCGCCTCGGCGCCGACCGTTGTCTTCTTCCTGATCTTCCAACGCAACATCATGTCCGGGCTCACCTCGGGTGGACTCAAAGGCTGACCGGCCCGGGCGCCGATCCGAAAGGACCCACCGTGGGACAGCAATCCCGGCTCCCGTTCGAGACCCCGCACTGGTGGCGCGACGCGGTGATCTACCAGGTGTACCCGCGCAGCTTCGCCGACGCCGACGGCGACGGCACGGGGGACCTCGCCGGTGTCCGCAGCAGGCTGCCCTACCTGGCCGACCTCGGCGTCGACGCCGTCTGGTTCAACCCCTGGTACCCGTCCCCGATGGCCGACGGCGGCTACGACGTCGCCGACTACCGGGGCGTGGACCCGCTGTTCGGCACCCTCGCGGACGCCGAGCAGCTCATCGCGGAGGCGCTCGGCCACGGCATCCGCACCATCGTGGACATCGTGCCGAACCACGTCTCGGACCAGCACCCGTGGTTCCGGGCCGCGCTCGCGGCGGGCCCCGGCAGTCCGGAGCGCGAGCTGTTCCACTTCCGCGCCGGGCGCGGCCCGGACGGCGAACTGCCGCCCAACGACTGGGTCTCCGAGTTCGGCGGCCGCCCCTGGACCAGGACGGCGGACGGCGCGTGGTACCTCCACCTGTTCGCCGCCCAGCAGCCCGACCTCAACTGGGCCCACCCCCGGGTGCGCACCGAGCACGAGGAGATCCTGCGCTTCTGGTTCGACCGGGGCGCGGCCGGCGTCCGGATCGACTCCGCCGCGCTGCTGGCCAAGGACCCGGCGCTGCCCGACTTCGTCAAGGGCCGCGACCCGCACCCGTTCACCGACCGCGAGGAGCTGCACGGCGTCTACCGCTCCTGGCGGGCCATCGCCGACAGCTACCCGGACACCCGGATCCTGGTCGGCGAGGTCTGGCTGCCGGACGCCGAGCGCTTCGCCCGGTACCTGCGCCCGGACGAGCTGCACACCGCCTTCAACTTCGACTTCCTGGCCCGCCCCTGGGAGGCGGCCGCGCTGCGCGAGTCGATCGACACCACGCTCGGGCTGCACGCCCCGGTCGGCGCCCCGGCCACCTGGGTGCTCGCCAACCACGACGTCACCCGGACGGTCACCCGCTACGGCCGCCGGGACACCCGGTTCGACTTCGCCGCCAAGGCCTGGGGCACCCCGACCGACCGGGAGCTGGGCCGGCGCCGGGCCCGGGCGGCGGCGCTGCTCTCGCTGGCCCTGCCCGGCGCGGTCTACCTCTACCAGGGCGAGGAACTCGGCCTGCCCGAGGTCGAGGACCTGCCGCCCGACCGCCTCCAGGACCCGATGCACCTGCGCTCCGGCGGTACCGACCCGGGCCGCGACGGCTGCCGGGTACCGCTCCCCTGGTCGGGCGACCGACCCCCGTACGGGTTCAGCCAGGCTCCGGCCGAGCCCTGGCTCCCGCAGCCGGCCGACTGGGCCCCGCTCACCGTCGAGGCCCAGTCGGCCGACCCTGGTTCGATGCTCGCGCTCTACCGCGCCGCGCTGCGGCTGCGCCGCGCCGAGGACGCCCTGCGCGGCGAGGCCTTCGGCTGGACCACCGCTCCCGGCGAGGTGCTGGCGTTCCACCGCGGCGCCGGCTTCCAGTGCGTGGTGAACCTCGGCGCCGCGCCGCACCCGCTGCCCGCGCACCGCGCGGTCCTGCTCGCCAGCGGCCCGCTCACCGCGGGCGGGCTGCTCCCGCCCGACACCGCGGTCTGGCTGCGCGTCGCCTGACCGCCCGGGGCGGACACCCCCCCGCCCGGTCCGCCCCCGGACCGGGCGCCGCCCCGGCCCGCCGCTGCCCTCCCGGAGCCACGGATGGCCCGCTCACCCCCGCACGCACCCGGTCCTGACGGCCGGACAGGGCCCCACCCCCCCACCCCCATCCACGCGTTCGGACGAGACGAGACAGAGGACCCCGTGAGAACCCGAGCACCGATCTTCCGCTGGCTGGCGGGCACGCTCGCCACCGGCCTGCTGGCCCTGGCCGGCCCGCTGCTGCCGGCCACCACCGCCGCCGCGGCCGGCGGCCCCGACCTGGCAGCGGGCCGGCCCGCCGCCGCGAGCAGCAGCACCGCCGGCCGGCCGGTCACCGCCGTCAACGACGGCGACGCCGCCACCTACTGGGAGAGCGCCAACGGCGCGCTGCCGCAGTGGGTCCAGGTCGACCTCGGCGCCCCCGCCGCGGTCGACGAGGTGGTGCTGAAGCTCCCCGCGTCCTGGGAGAGCCGCACCGAGACGCTCGCCGTCCAGGCCAGCGCCGACGGCACCGGCTTCACCACCCTGGTGGGCTCGGCCGGCTACGCCTTCGCGCCCGGTACCGGCAACACCGTGCGGATCGCCTTCCCGGCGGCGAGCACCCGCTACCTGCGGCTGGCGGTCTCCGCCAACACCGGCTGGCCGGCCGCCCAGATCGCCGAGCTGGAGGTGCACGCGGCCGGCGCCGCCGGGGCGAACCTGGCGCTCGGGCGGCCGTTCAGCGCCGGCAGCCAGAGCCAGGCCTACGCCCCGGCCAACGCCGGTGACGGCAACGCGGCCAGCTACTGGGAGAGCGCCAACGGCGCGCTGCCGCAGTGGATCCAGGTCGACCTCGGCGCCGCCGTGGCGGTCAACCGCGTGGCGCTGCGGCTGCCGGCCGGCTGGGAGCGCCGGACGCAGACGCTCGCCGTCCGCGGCAGCACCGACGGCAGCGCCTTCACCGACCTGGCCGCCTCGGCGGCCCGGGTCTTCGACCCGGCCAGCGGGAACGCCGTCGTCCTCGACCTGGGGGCCACCACCACCCGGTTCGTGCGGGTCGAGGTGACCGCCAACACCGGCTGGGCCGCCGCCCAACTGGCCGAACTGGAGGTGTACGGCCCGGCCACCGGCGACACCCGGGCGCCCACCGCCCCGAGCGGCCTCGCCTACGACCGGCCCGCGCCCGGCCGGATCCACCTGACCTGGTCGGCCTCGACCGACGACACCGGCGTCACCGGCTACGACCTCTACGCGAACGGCGCGCTGCTGACCAGCGTGCCGGGCACCGTGCTGAGCTACACCGACAGCCGCCCGGACAGTGCCACCGTCTCCTACTACGTGAAGGCCCGGGACGCCGCCGGCAACCAGTCGCCGAGCAGCAACACGGTGACCAGGACCGGTCAGAGCGGCGACACCCAGGCGCCGTCCGCGCCCGGCGCCCTCGGCTACGACCAGCCCGCGGCGGGCCGGATCCGTCTGACCTGGTCGGCCTCGACCGACGACACCGGGGTCACCGGCTACGACGTCTACGCGAACGGCGCGCTCCGGGCGAGCGTGGCCGCCGCCGTGCTGAGCTACACCGACGGCCAGCCGGACAGCGCCACCGTCTCCTACTACGTGAAGGCCCGGGACGCCGCCGGCAACCAGTCCGCGAGCAGCAACACCGTGGTGCGGGCCGGCAGCGGCGGGAGCGGGACCAACCTGGCGGCCGGCAAGCCGATCAGCGCCTCCTCGGTGATCAACACCTTCGTCGCGGCGAACGCCAACGACAACGACACCGCCACCTACTGGGAGGGCAACGCCAACAGCTACCCCGACACCCTGACGGTGGCGCTGGGCTCCAACGCGGCGGTGGACTCCGTCGTGGTCAAGCTGAACCCGGCCACGGCCTGGTCCAGCCGGAGCCAGACGATCGAGGTGCTCGGCCGGGACCAGTCCGGTACCGGCTTCACCACCCTGGTGCCGGCCCGCGGCTACGACTTCGTCCAGCCCGCCGGGAACTCCGTGACCGTCCCGGTCGGCGCCACCGCGGCCGACGTCCAGCTGCGGATCACCGCCAACACCGGGTCCACCGGCGGCCAGGTGGCCGAGTTCCAGGTGATCGGCACTCCGGCGGCCAACCCGGACCTCACCGTCACCGACGTCTCCGCCACCCCGGCCGCGCCGGTCGAGACCGACCCGGTCACGCTCTCCGCGACGGTCCGCAACCTCGGCACCCTGCCGTCGGCCGCGACCGCCGTCGGCTTCTACCTGGGCTCGACCAAGGTCGGCACCGCCCAGGTCGGCCCGCTGGCCGTCGGGGCCTCCGGCACCGTCACGCTGGACGCCGGCGTGCGCGCGGCCGGCAGCTACCAGCTCTCCGCCAAGGTCGACGAGGCCAACGCGGTGATCGAGCGGGACGAGACCAACAACACCGCCACCGCGCCGGCCCCCCTGGTGGTCGCCCGGGCCCCCGGCTCCGACCTGCTCGCCGCCCCGACCGCCTGGTCCCCGGCCAACCCGGCCGCCGGGAACACCGTCACCTTCTCGGTGGCGGTGAAGAACCAGGGCACCACGGCCTCGGCCGGCGGCGCCCACGCCATCACCCTGACGGTCGCCGACGCCGCCGGCACCGTGGTGAAGACGCTGTCCGGCGCCTACACCGGCACGATCGCCCCCGGCGCGACCACCGCGCCGGTGACGCTCGGCACCTGGACGGCGGCGAACGGCCGGTACACCGTGAAGACGGTGATCGCGGCGGACGCCAACGAGCCGCCGGCCAAGCAGACCGACAACACCTCCACCCAGCCGCTCCACGTCGGCCGGGGCGCGAACATGCCCTACGACACCTACGAGGCCGAGGACGGCGTGCTGGCCGGCGGCGCGGGCCTGGTCGGCCCGAACCGGGTCGTCGGGGACCTCGCCGGCGAGGCCAGCGGCCGGCGCGCGGTGACGCTGAACTCCACCGGCGCCTCGGTCGAGTTCACCACCCGGGCGCCGACCAACACGCTCGTCACCCGGTTCTCCATCCCGGACGCCGCCGGCGGCGACGGAACCGACGCCACGCTCAGCGTCTACGTCGACGGCGCCTTCCTCAAGAAGATCGACCTGACCTCCAAGTACGCCTGGCTGTACGGCGCCGAGACCGCGCCGGGCAACTCGCCCGGCGCGGGCGCCCCGCGGCACGTCTACGACGAGGCGAACGTGCTGCTCGGCACCACCGTGCCGGCCGGCAGCCGGATCAGGCTGCAGAAGGACGGCGGCGACACCTCCCGCTACGCGATCGACTTCGTCAGCCTGGAGCAGGCCACCGCGGCGCCGAACCCGGACCCGGCGCACTACGCCGTCCCGGCCGGCTTCACCCACCAGGACGTGCAGAACGCCCTGGACAAGGTGCGGATGGACACCACCGGCACCCTGGTCGGCGTCTACCTGCCGGCGGGCGACTACCAGACGGCGAGCAAGTTCCAGGTCTACGGCAAGCCCGTCAAGGTGATCGGCGCCGGCCCCTGGTTCACCCGGTTCCGGGCGCCCGCCACCCAGAGCAACACCGACGTCGGCTTCCGCGCGGAGGCGACGGCCAACGGCTCGACCTTCGCCGGGTTCGCCTACTTCGGTAAC
This sequence comes from Kitasatospora sp. NPDC028961, assembly GCF_055564815.1. Taxonomy (NCBI): domain Bacteria; kingdom Bacillati; phylum Actinomycetota; class Actinomycetes; order Kitasatosporales; family Streptomycetaceae; genus Kitasatospora; species Kitasatospora sp. NPDC028961. The sequence continues at coordinate 30,023 of NZ_JBVHVO010000037.1, forward strand.
TACACCTCCCGGATCGACGGCCCCGGCAAGGTCTTCGACTTCGCCAACGTCGCCCACATGGTGATCGACGACATCTGGGCCGAGCACATGGTCTGCCTCTACTGGGGGGCCAACACCGACTCCATGACCATCAGCAACAGCCGGATCCGCGACACCTTCGCGGACGGCGTCAACATGACCAACGGCTCCACCGACAACCTGATCACCAACAACGAGGCCCGGGCCACCGGGGACGACTCCTTCGCGCTGTTCTCCGCGATCGACGCGGGCGGCGCGGACGAGAAGAACAACGTCTTCGAGAACCTGACCTCGATCCTCACCTGGCGGGCGGCCGGGGTCGCCGTGTACGGCGGCTACGCCAACACGTTCCGCAACATCTACATCGCCGACACCCTGGTCTACTCGGGCGTCACCATCAGCTCGCTGGACTTCGGGTACCCGATGAACGGCTTCGGCACCGAACCGACGGCCCTGCAGAACATCTCGATCGTCCGGGCCGGGGGCCACTTCTGGGGCTCCCAGACCTTCCCCGCGATCTGGGTGTTCTCGGCCTCCAAGGTGTTCCAGGGCATCCGGGTGAGCGATGTGGACATCGTCGACCCGACGTACCACGGCATCATGTTCCAGACCAACTACTCCGGCGGGCAGCCGCAGTTCCCGGTCAAGGACACCGTCTTCAGCAACGTCTCGATCACCGGGGCGCGCCGCAGCGGAGACGCCTTCGACGCCAGGTCCGGCGTCGGGATCTGGGCGAACGAGTCGGCCGAGCCCGGTCAGGGCCCGGCGGTCGGCTCGGTGCTCTTCAACCACCTGCGCCTGGCCGGCAACGACCAGGACATCAGGAACACCACCTCCACCTTCACCATCACCGTCAACCCGTAGCCCCGAAGCGATCCGACACCGGTGCCGCCGGGACGGACCCCCGTCCCGGCGGCACCTCGGGCTGTCCGCCGTCGGGCGCTCCGGGGCGGTTGGGGCGAGCGCAAGGCGGTTCAAGAGAGCGCAAGAAGACGCAAATTCTTGCGAGGAACGACGTACACTCCCCCCATGACACGACGACTTGCCCAGGTGGCGCAGAAGGTCGGGGTCAGCGAGGCCACCGTCAGCCGGGTGCTGAACGACAAGCCCGGCGTCTCGGAGGCGACCAGGGCCGCCGTGCTGACCGCCCTGGACGTGCTCGGCTACGAGCGCCCCACCCAGCTGCGCGGCGAACGCGCCCGGCTGGTGGGCCTGGTCATGCCGGAGCTGCAGAACCCGATCTTCCCGGCCTTCGCCGAGGCGGTCGGCGGCGCGCTGGCCGGCCAGGGGTTCACCCCGGTCCTCTGCACCCAGACCGCCGGCGGGGTGTCCGAGGCGGACTACGTCGACCTGCTGCTCTCCCAGCAGGTCTCCGGCGTGGTCTTCTTCGGCGGCCTCTACGCCCAGGCCGACGCCGCCCACGACCACTACGACCGGCTGGCCGAGCGCAGCCTGCCGACGGTGCTGCTGAACGCGGCCATCGAGGGCCTCGACTTCGCCCGGGTGTCCTGCGACGACGCGGTCGCCGTCGAGCAGTCCGTCGGGCACCTGCGCCAGCTCGGCCACCGCAGGATCGGGCTGGTGCTCGGCCCGGCCGACCACGTGCCGTCCCGGCGCAAGCTGGCCGCCGCGCGGGCCGCGGCGACGAAGGCCGGCCTCGACCTCCCGGAGAGCCGGGTCGAGCGGGCGCTGTTCACCCTGGAGGGCGGTCAGGCCGCCACCACCCGGCTGCTCCGCGAGGGCGTCACCGGCATCATCTGCGCCAGCGACCCGCTGGCGCTCGGCGCGATCAGGGCGGCCCGCCGGGCCGGTCTCTCGGTGCCGGACGACGTGTCGGTGATCGGCTACGACGACTCGTCCTTCATGACCTGCACCGATCCGCCGCTGACCACCGTCCGGCAGCCGATCGAGGCGATGGGCCGGGCCGCGGTGGACCTCCTGGTGGGGGAGATCGGCGGAGCCCGGATCACCCACGACGAGCTGCTGTTCGAGCCGGAACTGGTGGTCCGGGGGTCGACGGCGCCGCCGCGCGCCCGGTCCTGACCGAGACGGGGAGGCCCCCGGAGACCGTGTCGGTCTCCGGGGGCCTCCGTCCGTGCCGGTCCGTCAGGGGCCGTACACCTGGAACTCGGAGAGCTGGCCGGCCGGCCAGCCGGTGTTTCCGGTGAAGGTGAGCCGCAGGTAGCGGGCGGTCGTCCCGGGCACCTGGACGGTGACGGTGTTCCCGGTGGCCGGGTCGAAGCGGTACCCGGCCGAGGGCTTCACCGTGCTCCAGGAGCCGCCGTCGGTGGAGGCCTGGACGGTCAGGGTCTGGGTCCGCGCCTCCCAGCCGGGCGGCAGCGTGAGCACCAGCCGGCCGACCGCGACGGGGCTGCCGAGGTCACCCGTGATCCACTGCGGGAAGGCGTTGTTGGCGCTCTCCCAGTAGCTGGCCCGGTCGCCGTCGTCGGCCCGCTGCGGGGGGTAGACGTCGGTGTAGCTGCTCGCCGCGATCGCCCTGCCGTGCAGCAGGTCCACCGTGCCGGGCGGCGTGGTCGGGGTGGGCGTGGTCGACGGGGTGGGGGTGGGCGTAGGCGTGGTCGAGGGGCTCGGGGTGCCGGACGGGCTCGGGGTGCCCGGGCCGCCGCCCGGCCGGCCGCCGTAGGTGAACTGCGGGACCGGCCAGGTGCCGCTACAGGTGGAGCCCGCCCAGCCGGAGTTGCCGCCGCCGTCGGTGATCCGGAAGCCGGCGCCGACGCAGTTGTGGGTCGGGGTGGCGGACTGGGCGATGTTGCGGGCCTTCACACCGGTGAACCGCATCGTCGACTCGGCCTGCGCCTGGATGGCGTAGGTACCCGCGCCGTCGATGGTCACGCCGGTGAAGGCGATCCCGCTGGACGAGCCCTCGATGGTCTGGATCGCCTCGTAGGAGCTGTCCAGGATGTCGGTGTCGCCGATGGTGATCGCGGCGCCGCTGATCGGCTCGTTGAGGCCGCTGAACCAGACCGCCCCGACGCCGAAGTTCCAGTTGTAGTCGCTGTTCCCGGTCCGGATCAGGGTGTTCCGGAGCGCGTTGACGGTGCCCGCGACGGCGGTCCCCCAGCCCGAGCCGACCCCCGGGTACCGGTTGGCGATGTGCAGGCCGCCGCCGTTGCTGACGGTGTCCGCCATCACGTTGTCGGAGATCGTGAAGTCCCGGCCCCCGTACGTCACGATGTTGTTGGCCAGCACGGGGACGACCACGGTGTTGTGGGTGAAGCTGTCGCCCACGTTGGGGACGCGCTCCGGCCAGGAGGCGAGCCCGTCGTCACCGGTGTTGCGGACGAAGGTGTTGGTCACCGTCGAGTTCGTCACCCCGGTGTGGAAGTTCACGCCGTCCGCGGTCTGGTCCAGGATGCGGCTGTTCCGGATGGTGAACCGGTCCATCGGCCCGTCCATCCAGGCGCCGACCTTGGTGTGCTGGATCCACAGGTTGTCCACGGTGGAGTCGCTCATCGCCCCGCCGAGCGCGTTCACCTGGTCGTCGTCGACCCGCTCGCGGATGTCGCCGATGACGGCGAAGTCCCGCAGGGTGACGTTCCGGCTCGGGCCGTTGGCCTCCTGCGGCCGGACCGCCCCGCCGTAGCCGCCGCCCGCCACGTACTTGCCGTAGATCCCGGCGGCCCGGTTGCGGTTGACCGGGTCGCGGCCGCCGAGCACGCTGTACCAGGGCCCGGCCCCGGCCAGGGTGACGCCGTCCACCACCACGTGGTCGTACAGCGTGTAGCTGCCCGGCGGGATGTAGACCGTCCGGCCCTGGGCCCGGCCGGCGTCGACCGCGCTCTGGAACCGCGCGGTGTTGTCGCCGGCCCCGGTCGGGTCGGCGCCGAAGTCCGCCACCACGTCGATCGCCCCGGCGGGCTTGCCGATCGGCGCGCCGACCTGCTCGAAGTCGGCCAGGTCGACGGTGAAGGCGGGGGACTGCGCGGTCGAGGAGACCTGCAGCCGGATCTTCGTGCCGGCGGGCAGCGAGGAGCCGAACATGGTCCGGGTCTCGTCGTAGAAGTGGTGCGGGTCGGTGTCCCCGGGGTTGTTGTTGAAGGGGTAACCCCCGTAGTACCAGCCGTACTTCGAGGTGACCGGGACGGACTTCAGCTTCGACCCGTTGACCAGGAGGTCGATCGAGGCGTCCCGGCCCCGGCCGTCCGCGCTGTCCGGCAGGCTGTAGCGGAAGCTCATCGCGTCGGCCGGGGCGGTCAGCGTGAACTCGACGTACTGGCCGGTCGCGGACAGCGTGACGGCCTGGCGGCCGGAGGCCTCCGAGGGGAGCGTGCCGTAGCGGCGCTCGGGCCCGATCACCGTGCCGTTGGTGGCCGCGAACTCGGCCTCCTGCTCCTTGAACTTCACGGCGGCGCCCCGGCCGGGGACGTCCAGCGGCGAGAGGGTCGGCACGGCCGCGGCGTGCGCGGGCTGGGAGGTGACGGTGAGCAGGGCGGCCGCGGAGAGGGCGGCGGCGGTCAGCGCGGCGAGCGGTGCCCGCAGACGGCGGAAGGCGGGAGGTGGCATGGGCGACGTCCTCACTGGCGTGGGTGGGAGGCCGAGCGAGGGGAACACTAGGGGCGCTCCTGCATGAAGTCCATGGATATGCGCAAAATATTGACAGGCACTCCGCAAGAAGGGAGGGGTTGGGGACCGAGCATGCCCCGGGGAGCGCCCGACCGACGATCCGGCAGGCATGCCCGGAGCAGGTCGCCACCACCGCGTCGCCGGCCCCGGCCCGACGCGCTCCCGCGCCGCCACTCCCGCCCCGCCGGCCGCACCCGGACATGGCCGGATCGCTCCGGCCCGGGGCCCTACGGGTGCTGCGCGCAGGCCAGCAGGTAGGGGAGCAGGGGGGCGGAGGCCGCGCCGACGCGGCAGACGGAGACCCAGGGGCGGGGCGTGACCTCGGGTCGGCCCAGGCGCTGGACGCGGGCGAGGACGCCGGTGGCGGCCGCCGCGAAGGCGGGCCCGCCGGCCGGGCCGGCCGTGGCCAGCAGGCAGAGGGCGGAGGCCAGTTCGGATCGCGTCGCGGTCGCCAGCGCGGCGTCGTCGGCGGCCATCTCCAGCAGCAGCGCCACCTCCGCCCGGCCGGTGCGGGCCAGCGGCAGCCGGCCGAGGGGCAGGGCGAAGGTGTCCACCGCGAGCCGCGCCAGGTGGTGGCGCCCCCGGATGTGGCCGCGCTCGTGCGCGACCGCGGCGGCCAGCCGGCGCTCGTCGAGCAGCTCCGCCGCGCCGCGCGACACCACCACCCGGGCCCGGCGGCCGGGCAGGCAGTAGACGGCCGGCCGGGCGTCGTCGAGCACCAGCGCGCGGTGGTGCCGGTCGCGGACCGCGACCACGTCCAGCACCGCGCGGTGCCGGCTCCGCAGCCGCGCGGCCCGCGTCCCGAGGGTCACGGCGACCCCGCCCAGGGCGAGCGCCACCGCGGCCGGCGCCCACCAGCCGTGCGCGTGCGGGTCGGTGGCCGGACCGGCCTCGACGTGCGGGAGCAGTCCGGCCAGCGCGGCCGGCCGGTGGCCGAGCGTCGCCGCCAGGTGGTGCGCCGCGAGCAGCAGCGCGGTCCCGAAGGAGGCCATCAGTGCCAGCCAGACCGCGACGCCCGCCGCCGGCCGGGCCTGGAGCCGGCGCGAACCGGCCAGCCACCGGGGGAGGACGGCGCCGACCAGGACGAGGTGGAGCGCGAGCAGCGCGAGCGTCACGGGGTGTCCCGCTCCTTCACCTGCTCCAGGGCCGCCAGCAGGGCCGCGGCCTCGTCCCCGCTCATCCGGTCGACGAAGTGCAGCAGGGCCCCGGCCCGGTCGGAGGTGGTCTCCAGTGCCTGGTGCATCAGTTGGGCGGTGTACGCCTCGCGGGTGCAGGTCGGCTCGTACACCCACGCCCGGCCGACCTTCTCCCGGCGCAGCCACCCCTTGGTGTGCAGGATGTCGGCCACGGTGGTGACGGTGGTGTAGGCGAGCGGCCGCCGCAGCTGCAGGTCGTCGACGATCTCGCGGGCGGTGGCCGCCCGGCCCCAGGACCAGAGCCGGTCCATGATCTCGGCCTCCAGATCGCCGAACCCGCGCAACACCGCCCGAACGCCCCTTCCCTCCGCACCCGGCCGCCCTGCCCGGCCGCCCACCGGCCCATCGTACGGGCGGCGGTCGAGGTGCCCGTCCGGCGCTCTCCCGGTGGGCGCGGTGGAGCCGTTCGGGCACCGGCGGGGGTTCGGCGTGCCCCGGGTGGGCGGACGGGCGTAGAACGGACGGAGCGCCGGAGCCCACCGGAGCGCGCGAACCGGAGGAGGACAGCTGTGTGGAGCGACCCCCGGCACGGCCCGCTGGTGCCGATGCTGCTGTTGCTCACCGTCGTCACCGGGCTGGTGGACGCGGTGAGTTACCTCGCCCTCGGGCATGTCTTCGTCGCCAACATGACGGGCAACGTGGTCTTCCTGGGCTTCGCCCTGGCGGGCGCGGCCGGGTTCTCCGCCACCGCCTCGCTCACCGCGCTGGGCGCCTTCCTGGCGGGCGCGCTCGCCGGTGGCCGGCTCAGCGAACGCCTGCCCGGCCACCGGGGCCGGCTGCTGGTCGTCTCCGCCGCCGTCCAGGCGGTGCTGCTGGCCCTCGGCACCGCCCTGGCGGCGCTGGCCGGCCACACCGGTGAGCCCGCGCGCTACGCGCTGACCGGTCTGCTCGGGTTCGCGATGGGGCTGCAGAACGCCGTCGTCCGCTCCCTCAAGGTGCCCGACCTCACCACCACCGTGCTCACCATGACCCTGACCGGCCTGGCCGCCGACCTGGCCGGGGTCCGCCGCTTCGCCTCGGCGGTCTGGATGTTCGGCGGCGCCGTCCTGGGCGCCGCGCTGGTCCTGAACGCCGATGTGCCGATCGCCCTCGCCCTGGCGCTGGCCCTCCTGGTGGCCGTCGCCGTGCTCACCCACCGGGCGTCCGCCGGCCTCCCCGCCCCGGCCTGGACCGGGTGGGACGGCGGGTCCTGAGGCGCCGACGGTCGGGCGGAGGACCCGAACCCGGTCCCGGTCCGGGCGGCGGACTTCGGGGCCGCCGGGCCGGCCCGGCGGCCCCCGGCCGGGGTCAGTCGCCCTGCGCCCCGTCGGGGCTGTGGCTCGCGCGGCCGCTCCAGAGCGGTTCGAGCCTGCTCCAGGACCGCTGCCAGGCGAGGTCGGCCCGCCGGTCGAGGGTCCGCAGGCGCAGGGCGAGGGCGGCCACGATGCCCGCGCCGACGACGGTGAAGCCCGCGAGGCCCACGCAGACCGCCTCGATCGCCACGCCCGCCCGGGTGGTCGGGGGATCGGTCACCAGCCCGGCCTCGTCCACCCAGACGGGGACGGTGGTTCCGACCACGGCGGTCCGGTGCACCTCGATGGTGCCGGTGCGCCACTGCCCGTCCGGCGCGGTCCAGGTGGCCTCGGCGGCCACCCTGCCCTGGTAGCCGCCCGCCGAGCGGCTTCCCACGGCGGCTCCGTGCCGGTCGGTGGAGAGCACGACGGCGTCGACCCGGCGCAGCCGTGCCAGGTCCGCGTCGGCGTCCCGCCCGACGGTCCGGTAGCCGAGCAGCGCGCCGACGACGGCGGCGGTCAGGGCGAGCAGGATCGCCAGCGCGGCCGTGCACCAGGCCCGGCCGCGGGACCGGTCCAGCGGCCGGACCAGGGGGGAGCGGTGGCTGCCGAGGGCCTGCCGCAGCTGCCGTCCGGCCCGCCGCGGGAGCGACGCGGGCCGGACCGGGCCGGAGGTGCTGGACACGATGCGTGCTCCTCGGGTGGTAGGTCGCAGCGGCGCTCGGGCGCCCGGCCGGGATCGTCCGCCGGGCTCCGGCTCTCAATCTCCCTCCGCTCCGGCCGCGGCACAAGAGTCGTGCGCGCTCGTACCGCGGCGCCCGCCCGCCGACCGGCCGTCAGGACCGGGGCCCGCCGCGCGACCGGGACGTTCGGCCCTCGGCGGGGGAGGGGTGGCCGGGGCAGGCTGGTGGGTGCCGCGTCCGAGAGGTGTCGGGACGCGGTCGGCCCGGCCCGCTGTGGGGGCAGGTCGGGCCACCGGTGTGGCGCGGGAGGCGGTGCGGGGCCGCCTCCCGCTCACCGCCCCGCCGGTTCCCGGGAGGCCGATTTCCTCCAACGGATCAGCGTCTTCGCAGCTCGGAGCCGTATTCTCGCCAGCTATACACTCGGAGTATACGTCGGGTGTATGGTCCTCCTATGAGTGTTCCCCTGACCCTTCTCGGGCTGCTGGAGCGAGAGCCGAGCCATGGCTACGACCTCAAGCGCGACTACGACACCTTCTTCGGCCGGGGCAAGCCCCTGCCCTACGGCCAGGTCTACGCCACGCTCGGCCGACTGGCCCGGGACGGCAAGGTGGTGCCCGGCGAGGCCGAGCCCGGCGACGGCCCCGAGCGCAAGCGCTACGTGATCACCGAGGCAGGTGTGACGGAGTTCGAGCACTGGCTCACCGAGCCCGTCGCGCCCGAGCCCAGCCTGCAGACGGTGCTCTTCACCAAGGTGGTGCTGGCCCTGATGCTCGGCCGCGACGCCGAGGTGTACCTCGACACCCAGCGCGCCGCCCACCTGCGGCGGATGCGCGAACTCACCGAGCTGCGCCGGGGCGGCGAGCTGGTCGACGCCCTGCTCGCCGACCACGGGCTGTTCCACCTGGAGGCCGATCTGCGCTGGATCGACCTGACCACCGCCCGCCTGGACGCGCTCGCCGAGGCGGTGCGGTCATGACGCCGCTGATCGAGGCCCGCGACATCACGCTCGCCTACGGCGAGACCCCGGCCCTGCGCGGCGCGAGCCTGGCCGTCGGCGCCGGCGAGGTGCTCGCGATCATGGGCCCCAGCGGCTCCGGCAAGTCGACGCTGCTGCACTGCCTGGCCGGCATCCTCACCCCGTCCTCCGGCGAGGTCCTGTTCGACGGGCAGCGGATCGACACCATGAACGAGGCCGGGCGCAGCGCCCTGCGGCGCGACCGGTTCGGCTTCGTCTTCCAGTTCGGCCAGCTCGTCCCCGAGTTGACCGCCGAGGAGAACGTCGCGCTGCCGCTGCTGCTGAGCGGCACCCGGCGGGCGGCGGCGCTGGCCGAGGCCCGGCCCTGGTTCGCCCGGCTGGGGCTGGACGGCCTGGGGAAGCGCCGCTCCGGTGAGCTGTCGGGCGGTCAGGCGCAGCGCGTCGCGCTCGCCCGCGGCCTGGTGGCGCGCCCCCGGGTGCTGTTCGCCGACGAGCCGACCGGCGCGCTGGACTCGCTGACCGGTGAGCAGGTGATGGAGCTGATGGTCGGCGCGGCCCGCGAGCAGGGCACCACCGTCATCCTGGTCACCCACGAGCCCCGGGTCGCCGCCTACGCCGACCGCGAGGCGATCGTGCGCGACGGCCGGGCCACCTCGCTCTCGGCGGACCCGGTGGGCCGATGATCGCCTTCGCGCTGCGCCTCGCCGTCAGCGGCGGGCGGGAGGCCCTGGCCCGGCTGGCCGTCATCGCCGCCGCCGTGGCGATCGGCGTCGGTCTGCTGCTCTCCACGCTGGCGAGCATCAACGCCGTCGGCCGGGCCAACGACCGGGCCGTGTGGACCAACACCGGCGCGGCGAGCCGGACCGAGACGGCCCCCGTGGACCCGCTCTGGTGGTGGGCCCACGGGGACTACTACGACGGCGAGCAGATCCTGCGGGTCGACGTCGCCGCCACCGGGCCGACGGCGCCCGTCCCGCCGGGGCTCGACGCGGTGCCCGCGCCCGGGGAGTACTACGTCTCGCCCGCGCTGGCCGAACTGCTGCGCAGGACCCCGGCCGGCGAGCTGGGCGACCGCTTCCCCGGCCGGCCGGCCGGCATCCTCGGCGACGCGGCGCTGCCCTCCCCGGACTCCCTGTTCGTGGTCGCGGGCCGGACGGCGGCGGAGATCGCGACCGTGCCGGGGGCGCGGCAGGTCACCACCATCGCCACCGCCCTGCCGCCCAGCTGCGGCAACGACTGCCCGGGGCAGGGCACGCGCGGCGACGCCATGACGCTGATCCTCTCGGTCGTGGCCGGGGCGCTGATCTTCCCGGTGGTCGTCTTCATCGGCACCGCCACCCGGCTCTCCGCCGCCACCCGCGAGCAGCGCTACGCGGCGATGCGGCTGGTCGGCGCCACCCCGGGGCAGATCTCGCTGATCTCGGCGGTCGAGTCCACGGTGGCCGCCGCCGTCGGCACCGTCCTCGGTTTCGGCCTCCACCTGGCGCTGCGCCCGCTGGTGGCGACCGTCCCGTTCACCGGTGACCGGTTCTTCCTCGACGACCTGACGCTCACCCCGCTCCAGGCGGTGGCGGTGGCCGTCGGCGTTCCGGTGGCGGCGGCGGTCGCGGCCCGGCTGGCGCTGCGTCGGGTCACCGTCTCCCCGCTGGGGGTCACCCGCCGGGTCACCCCCGGGCCGCCGACCCACTGGCGGCTGGTCCCGCTGCTGGCCGGCCTCGCCGAGCTCGGTTTCTTCGTGAACCGCCACCCGGACACCACCGGCCAGCAGACGGCGGCCTATCTGACCGGCTTCCTGCTGATCATGCTCGGGCTGGTGGTCGCCGGGCCCTGGCTCACCATGGTCGCGGCCCGGGCCGTCGCCGCCCGCACCAGCCGCCCGGCCACCCTGATCGCGGTGCGGCGGCTCGCGGACGACCCCAAGGCCGGGTTCCGCTCGGTCGCCGGGCTCGTCCTCGCCCTCTTCGTCACCACGGCCACGGTCTGCATCATCGGCACCATCAACGAGAACCGCGGCGCGCTCAGCGGGGATCCGCAGACCCGGGTCGTGGTGGAGCACGGCGCGATGGTCGACGAGCCGCCGATGACGGACGCGCTGCCGGAGCGACTGCTGGCGGACCTCCGGGCGGTGCCGGGGTTCCGGGGCCTCGCGGTGGGCCACGACAACCCGCGGGCGCTCGGCGCCGAGCCGGGCGAGCGGCCCGGCTTCTCCCCGAGCCTGGTGCTCTGCGGCGACCTCGCGCAGACCCCGGTGGCCGGCCACTGCCCGGCCGGTGCGAGCGTCGCGGGTGTCCCGCAGTGGGCCTTCCTGGACCTGAGGTCCAATGCCGCGCACGAGTGGCCGGCCGCGCCGGTCTCCGCCGAGGAGGCGGCCGCGCTCCCGGTGCGCAACGTCTACGTGTCCACCGACGGCTCCGTCGCGGCCATGGAGCGGACCCGCACCCTGCTGACCGAGGCGTACCCGCAGTACCGGGCGCGGACGGTCGGCGACTGGGGCTCCAGCCAGCAGAAGCAGCTGGCCGGCTGGCGGCAGCTGGCCAACGTGGTGCTGCTGACCACGCTGCCGATCGCCGGGTGCAGCCTCGCGGTCAGCGTGGTGGCGGGCCTCTCGGACCGCCGGCGCCCGTTCGCGATGCTGCGGCTCACCGGGGCGCCGCTCGGCCTGCTGCGACGGGTGGTCGGGCTGGAGAGCGCGCTGCCGCTGCTGGTGGTGTCGGTGATCGCGACCGGCACCGGGTTCGGGGCGGCGGCGATGTTCCTCAGGTCGCAGATGCACTACGACCTGGTGTCACCGGGGGCGGTGTACTTCGCGCTGGTGGCGCTCGGGCTGGCGGCCTCGCTCGGGATCATCGCCTCGACGCTCCCGCTGCTGAGGCGGCTGACCGGCCCGGAGGCGGCCCGCAACGGCTGACCCGCCCTCAGCCGGCCCGCCCACGGCTCGACCCGCCCACGGCTTGGCCCGCTCACCGCCGAACTGCTCACCGCCGAACTGCCCACCGCCGAACCCGCCCGCGGCAGGCCCGCCCGGGCCGCGTACCCCGTCGCCCTACCCGGCGACGGGGTACGCGTGCGTCCCGGCCCGGATCACCGGGGGGAGGTGCGGCAGCCAGCTGCCGAGGACCAGCGCCGACGGGTAGAACATCGGCTCGGGCAGCGCGTCGATCGCGACGCGCTCCCAACCCGCGCAGGCGTGCGGCTCGGTGACCAGGGCCGCGGCCAGGCTCGGCGGGGCGAGTACGGCCGCGGTCAGCCGGGGGCGGCCGAGCTCGTGGTCGAGCAGCACGGCGAGCACCCGCATCGCCGAGGCCGGCAGCACGATGCCGGTCTCCTCGGCGAGTTCGCGCGCCGCGGCCTGCTCGAAGGACTCGCCCGGGTCGTCCACCTTGCCGCCCGGCAGGCTCCAGGTGGGCGGCTCGCCGGCGGTGATCCGGTGGCCGAGCAGCACCCGGCCGTCACCGGTGGGCACGATCACGCCGGCGCCGATCAGCGGTGCGGTGGTCAACTCGGTCCTCCTCGCGGGGTCTACCGGACGGCGGGGTCTACCGGACGGCGGGGTCCACCGGACGGTGGGGCCTACCAGGCGGCGCGGTCGAAGTCCTTCAGGAAGCAGCCGTAGAGGTCCTCGCCCTGCTCGCCGCGGACGATCGGGTCGTACACCCGGGCCGCGCCGTCGACCAGGTCGAGCGGGGCGTGGAAGCCCTCGTCGGCCAGCCGCATCTTGTCCGGGTGCGGGCGCTCGTCGGTGATCCAGCCGGTGTCGACGGCGGTCATCAGGATGCCGTCGGACTCGAACATCTCCTGCGCGCTGGTGCGGGTGAGCATGTTCAGCGCGGCCTTGGCCATGTTGGTGTGCGGGTGGCCGGCGCCCTTGTAGCCGCGGGCGAAGACGCCCTCCATCGCGGAGACGTTGACCACGTACTTGCGGCGGGACGCCGAGGCGGCCATCGCCGGGCGCAGCCGGCTGATCAGGATGAACGGCGCGGTGGAGTTGCAGAGCTGGACCTCCAGCAGCTCCACCGGGCCGACCTCGTTGACCGTCTGCACCCAGCTGTTGGTGGGCGCGAGGTCGGGCACCAGCCCGCCGGCGTCGATCGCGGTGCCGGCCTCGATCCGGGCGGGCGTGGCGGAGCCGGTGACCAGGGCGAGGGAGGTGACGTCCTCGGCGGAGATCCGCTCGCCGACGCCGGTCGCCTGGGCGGGCAGCGCGGGCAGGTCCACGCTGCCGCTGCCGAAGCGGCCGATGGTGGTGGACTGCGGCAGCTCGCCGGCCGGCAGCGGCGCGGACTCGGCGTTGACCAGCTCGCGGTACGACTCCGGCGGACGGCGCACCGTCTGCGCGGCGTTGTTGATCAGGATGTCCAGCGGGCCGTCGGCGGCGACCTCGTCGGCCAGCGCCAGGACCTGGGCCGGGTCGCGCAGGTCGATGCCGACGATCTTCAGGCGGTGCAGCCAGTCGGCGCTGTCCGGCATCGCGGTGAAGCGGCGGATGGCGTCGTTGGGGAACCGGGTGGTGATGGTGGTGTGCGCGCCGTCGCGGAGCAGCATCAGCGCGATGTACATGCCGATCTTGGCCCGGCCGCCGGTGAGCAGCGCGCGCTTGCCGGTGAGGTCGGCGCGGGCGTCCCGGCGGGCGCGGTTCTTCACCGCGCAGGTCTGGCAGAGGTTGTGGTAGAACGCGTCCACCTCGACGTACCGCTGCTTGCAGGTGTAGCAGGAGCGCGGGCGCTCCAGGATGCCGGCGATCTCGGTGGTGGTGACGGTGGTCAGGCCGAACGCGCCGGCCGTCTCGTCGTCGATCCGGCTGGGCGCGCCGGTGGCGGTGCGGGCGGTGACCTCGCGGTCGTTCGCGGTCTTGCGGGCCCGGGTCTCCTGGCGGCGGCGCTGCTTGAGCGTGCGGAATATGCCGCCGACGGCCTGGCGGACGGTGATCGCGTCCGGGTGGTCGACGTGCAGCTGGTCCAGCTCGGCGATCACGTCCAGGCAGAGCCGGAGCCGCTCGGGGTCGAGGCCGGGACCGTAGTCGATCTCCTCCTCGGTGCTGACCTCCGTGCCGCCGCCCTGCTCGATGCCCTGCTCGATGTCCACGCCCGCCGTCATGATGCCCGCTGCCGCTTTCCTGGATTGCCTCGCCGTTACCGCGTGAATGCTACGGGAGCGGCCCTGGCCGGGGCGAAAAGGCGATCACTTGGAGGAAGCTCCAAGTCGGGGCCCGCGCTGCTGATCATGTGTTGTGCACTGTGCCAGCGATCGGGGTCGAACTGGCTTTTGGCCGCCCCGTGCCGGAGAATCGAACGTTGGGTGCCGGGCGCCCGAGTGCGCCCGGCGGCCTCGCCGCAACCGCACCCGAGGTGTACCTTCTCCCAGCCAGAGAGCCCTTCCTTCATGCGCTTCCTGAACGACCTCAAGCCCTCGTACGACCTCACGTACGACGACGTCTTCATGGTCCCCAGCCGCTCCGCCGTGGGCTCCCGGCAGGGTGTCGACCTCTCCTCGAACGACGGCACCGGCACCACCATCCCGCTGGTGGTGGCCAACATGACCGCCATCGCCGGCCGCCGGATGGCCGAGACCGTGGCCCGCCGCGGCGGTCTGGTCGCCATCCCGCAGGACATCCCGACCGAGGTGATCGCCGACGTCATCGGCTGGGTCAAGCAGCGCCACCTGGTGCACGACACCGCCATCACGCTGGCCCCGGGCGCCACCGTCGCCGAGGCCCTCTCGCTGCTGCACAAGCGCGCCCACGGCGCGCTGGTCGTGGTCGAGGACGGCAAGCCGATCGGCGTGGTCACCGACTCCGACTGCCAGGGCGTCGACCGCTTCACCGGCCTCGCCGACGTGATGTCCCGCGACCTGCTGCTGCTGGAGGAGGGCATCGACCCGCGCGCCGCCTTCGACAAGCTCACCGAGGCGCACCGCAAGCTCGCGCCGGTGGTCGACGCGGACGGCCGCCTGGTCGGCATCCTGACCCGCAAGAACGCGCTGCGCGCCACCCTCTACACCCCGGCCGTCGACGCGCGGGGCCACCTGCGGGTCGCCGCCACCGTCGGCATCAACGGCGACGTGGCCGGCAAGGCCAAGGCGCTGATCGAGGCCGGCGCCGACGTGCTGGTGGTCGACACCGCGCACGGTCACCAGGAGTCCATGATCAGCGCGCTGCGCGCGGTGCGCGGGCTCGACCCGCGGATCCCGATCGTGGCCGGCAACGTGGTCTCCGCCGACGGTGTCCGCGACCTGGTCGAGGCGGGCGCCGACATCCTCAAGGTCGGTGTCGGCCCCGGCGCGATGTGCACCACCCGGATGATGACCGGCGTCGGCCGGCCGCAGTTCTCCGCCGTCCTGGAGTGCGCGGCCGAGGCCCGCCGGCTCGGCAAGCACGTCTGGGCCGACGGCGGCGTCCGCCACCCGCGCGACGTCGCGATGGCGCTGGCCGCCGGCGCGTCCAACGTGATGATCGGCTCCTGGTTCGCCGGGACGTACGAGTCCCCGGGCGACCTGCAGACCACCGCCGACGGCCGCCAGTACAAGGAGAGCTTCGGGATGGCCTCGGCGCGCGCGGTGAGCAACCGCACGTCGCAGGACTCCTCCTACGACCGCGCCCGCAAGGCGCTCTTCGAGGAGGGCATCTCGCACTCCCGGATGTTCGTCGACCCGGCCCGCCCGGGCGTCGAGGACCTCATCGACTCGATCGTCGCCGGGGTGCGCAGTTCCTGCACCTACGCGGGCGCCTCCAGCCTGGAGGAGTTCCACGAGAAGGCCGTGGTCGGCATCCAGAGCGCGGCCGGCTACGCCGAGGGCAAGCCGCTGCACTCCAGCTGGGCCTGATCGCGGAGGTCCAGACCGAGTAGGGACCAGGCGCCCGACGCACGGTCAACCGACGGCCGGCCGGTTCCTCGCCACGGGGAGCCGGCCGGCCGTCGGCCGCTCGGGAGCGGGCGGCCCGTCCGCCGGGGGTGCCGCGCCCCCGGCGCCGGGCCGGTCCGGGCCGAGCGGGGTGAGCAGGGCGCGGCCGAGCAGGCCGACCGAGGTGTCCAGCGCGGCGGCGAGCGCCGCGGCGGCCGACGGCACGCCGCGCAGCTGCCAGAGCGCGCGGACGGTCGCCCAGGCCGCGTCGCGGGCGGTGTCGACCGACCAGGTGCCCAGCAGGTGCGTCAGCGGCTCGGCCCGCTCCAGGGCGTCCGGCCCGGGCATCAGCTGCTCCCGGACGGCCGTCTCCACCCCGGCCAGCAGGTCGTTGACCCGGTGGTAGTCCCCGGCGAGCCGCTCGGGCCCGCAGCCGAGCCGCCGGCAGGTGTCGAGCACGGCGAGCGGCAGGTCGTGCTGGATGTGGGCGTTCATCCCGGCCAGCGCGAACTGCAGCGGGTGCACGCCCCGGTGCGCCCGCAGGGCGAAGAGCGGCCGCCAGCAGGCCGGTACCGGCCGCCCGGCCGCCTCGGCGTCCAGGGCCAGCAGGTAGCGCCCGGCGAAGACGACGTCCAGCTCGGCCATCCCGGCCGGGTCGGCGAAGTACGGGCGGCCGGGGCGGTCCGGGGCGCCGCGTGAGCGCTCCGGGCGCGCCAGTCGGCGGCGCACCGCGTCCGTGACGGTGAGGTACATCCGGTTGAACACCGCCACGCCGTCGTCCGGGGGCAGTCCGGCCCCGATCGCCCGCAGCCGGCCGAGCACCTCGTCGACCCTCCGCGTTGCCGGTGCCCCTGCCGCCGTCACCGTCGCTGGAGCCCCCGTCACCGAGGCCGCCGTACCGGGCATGCGTCACCCTCCGATGTCGATCGTGCACTGATCGCATCATCGTGACAGCGGCCCGGGTGAACGGTCGGGCGCCGCGCGGAGGCCGGGCCGGTGGGCGCCCGGTGCCGTCAGCCCAGCTCGTACTCCAGGGCGTAGGTGTGGCCGCCCTCGTCGTCCACCGACAGCTCGAAGGTGCCGGTGATCCCGGCCAGCTCACCCGCCCCGGTGCCCGCCACCACCCGGATGGCGAGCGGCTCGCCCTGGCTGCCCGGCGCCGCGTGCTGGAGCACGAACGAGCCCTTGCGCCCGTCCAGCTCGCCGGTGAACCGCTCCACCGCGACGTACGCGGCCGGTCCGCCCGCGCCGTCCAGCACGGAGAGCATCCGCACCACGCTGCTGCCGGTCAGGCCGCCCGTGAACTCCTTGGTGATCCGGATCCGGCCGAGCGTGGCGCCCGGCTGCTCGTCCGTCTCCTCCGGCTCGAAGGCGGTCAGCTGGAACGATCCGTGCGTGCTCCGGCCCATGGCACTGTCCCCTCGACGCCGCTGCTCGGCCGGCACCGCGCCGGTCGCGTCCACAGCCTGGCACGGGGGACCGACAACGGCCCGGACGGCGGGCGGTCACCGCACCCAGGCCGGGGCTCACCGCTCCCGGACAGCGCTCACTGCTCCCAGCGCAGGGCGAGGAGCGCCGCGTCGTCGGTCGGCCCGGCGGCGCCGACCCAGTCGCCCACCTCGGCGAGCAGCGCGTCCAGGACGTCCCCGGGGCCGGTCGCCGGCAGCGCGGCGAGCCGCTCCGCCAGCGGGTAGAACCGGTCCGCGGTGTCGCGGGCCTCCGAGACGCCGTCGGTGTAGAGGATCAGCAGGTCCCCCGGGAGCGGCTCGAAGCCGCCCGCCCGGTAGTGCCCGCCGATCAGCCCGAGCAGGCCCAGCGGCGGGGCGTGCAGCGGCGGAGCCAGCTCGGTCACCCGGCCGGCGCGGCGCAGCAGCGGGTGCGGATGCCCGCAGTTGACGAAGCGGGCCGGCCCGCCGGCCGGTGCCACGTCCAGCAGGAAGGCGGTCGCGAAGCGCTCGTTGACCCGGCGCTCGGACAGCGCGGCGTCCAGCCGCTCCGCCACCCGGACCAGGTCGGGCTCGGTCCGCGCGGCCTCCCGGAACACGCCCAGCACGTCCGTGGCGGTCTCCACCGCCGGGAGCCCGTGGCCCTGGACGTCCCCCAGCAGGATCCGGATCCCGTGCGGGGTGTCCACCACCTCGTAGAGGTCCCCGCCGATCCGGGCCTCGGCCGCCGCGGCGGCGTACCGCACGGCCACCCGCAGTGGTCCGATCCGCTCCGGCGGCGGGCGCAGCAGCGCCCGCTGCGCCGCCTCGGCCACCGTCCGGACCTGGGTGAGTTCGCGCTCCCGGGCCGCCACCAGGACGACGTTGGCGGCACTGGCCAGGGTGGCGGCCAGGACGGTGATCAGCGCGGCGAGGTGCACGGACAGCGGCAGCCCGCTGTTGCTGAGCTCCAGCAGCACCACGGCGGCGGTGGCGACCGCCCCGGCGAACAGGGGTACCCGGGCCGAGCGGGTGATCGCCCCCGCCAGCATCGGCGCCACCGCGAGCACGGGGGAGAGCGTCGTCCCCGGCCCGGTGATCAGGTCGGCCACCACGGCCGCGACCAGCAGCAGGAACGCGCAGCCGAGCAGCCGCTTGGCCCGCCGGGGCAGGCGCAACGCCGGCAGCGCGTCCTCCGGGCCGTCTCTGGTCACGCGTACACCTCCGGTGGGCGGGGCCCACTGTCCACTCTCCACCGGCCCGGCCGTCCCCGGCACCTCGGGCATCCGGCCGGGCCCCGGGAGCCGCGGTGGCCCCGGTTAGGGTGGCGGTGAGATGAGACGCAAGCGCAAGGCACCGACCGCACCCCTCCCGCAGCGCCGCGGGGTGGACCCGGTGCACCTGCGGCTGCCCGCCGAGGGGCCGTGGCCGACGGTGCGCGCCTACCTGGCCGAGCGGCTGCCGACCGTCGACCCGGCGCGGATCGACGCGCTGCTGCGCGGGCGCGAGATCGTCGGCGTGGACGGCCCGATCGGGCCGGAGGAGCCGTTCCGCCCCGCCGGTCACCTCTGGCTCTACCGGGACCTGCCCGCGGAGGTCCCCGTCCCGTTCGAGCTGGAGGTGCTGTACCGGGACGACCACCTGGTGGTGGTCGACAAGCCGCACTTCCTGGCCACCACCCCGCGCGGCCGGCACGTCGTCGAGACGGCGCTCTCCCGGCTGCGGCACGGGCTCGACCTGCCCGCGCTCAGCCCGGCGCACCGGCTGGACCGGCTGACGGCGGGCCTGGCGATGTTCGTGGTGCGGCCGGAGGACCGGGGCGCCTACCAGACGCTCTTCCGGGACCGGCTGGTGCGCAAGGAGTACCAGGCCGTCGCCCCGCACGATCCGGCGCTCGCGCTGCCCCGTACGGTCCGCAGCCACATCGTCAAGGAGCGCGGCGTGATCGCGGCGCGCGAGCTGGACGCCCCGCCCAACAGCGAGAGCCGGATCGACCTGGTCGAGCACCGGGACGGTCTGGGCCGCTACCGGCTGCGGCCGCTCAGCGGGCGCACCCACCAGCTGCGGCTGCACATGAGCGGACTCGGGGTGCCGATCCTGGGGGATCCGGTGTACCCGGTGGTGCTGCCCGAGCCGGCCCCGGACGACTTCCGCCGGCCGCTGCAACTGCTCGCCTCCGTGGTCGAGTTCACCGACCCGCTGACCGGCCGGCCGCACCGCTTCGAGACCCGCCGCACCCTGGCCGCCTGGGCCGATCCGCAGTCCTGGGCGGCCGCCGACGCGCCGGTCCCCGCACCCCGTCCGGCTCGGGACCCGGACCGGGGCTCCGACAGGGACACCAACCGGGACCGGGACCGGGACCGGGACCACGGCCCGGGCCTCGGTCCGGCGATCTAGGCCGAACGGACCACCGGCCCCCCGGCCTGCGGGCCGATCCGCACCGGACCGCCCCGGAGCGATCGTGGTGCCATGAACGCACCTCAGCACACCGCAGGATCCGCCGCCCCCGTCGCCGTGGTCACCGGTGCCTCGCGCGGCCTCGGCCGGGCGCTGGCCCGGGCGCTCGCCGCCGACGGCTGGCAGCTGGTGATCACCGCCCGCGACGCGGCCGAACTCTCCGCCGTCGAGGCCGAACTCGCCGCCGTCACCACGGTGGTCGCACCGGCCGGCTCGGTCGTCGACGACGGCCACCGGGCCCGCCTCGCCGAGGCGGCCGCCGGCCTCGGCGGAGCACGGCTCCTGGTCAACAACGCCGGCACGCTCAACGGCTCCGACACGACCGACGTCCCGCTGCCCCGCCTCGCCGACGTCCCGCTGCCCGATCTGCTGGAGACCTTCGAGGTCAACGCCCTGGCGCCGATCGCGCTCACCCAGCTCGTGCTGCCCCAGCTGCGCCGGCACGGCGGGGCCGTCCTGAACATCAGCTCGGACGCGGCCGTCGAGGCCTATCCCGGGTGGGGCGGCTACGGCGCCAGCAAGGCGGCAATGGACCAGGCCTCCGCCGTGCTGGCCCGGGAGGAGGAGGCGGTGCGGGTCTGGGCGGTGGACCCGGGCAGCATGCGCACCCGGATGTACCAGGACGCCTGCCCGGGCGAGGACATCTCCGGCGAGCCGCTCCCCGAGACCGTGGTGCCCGCGCTGCTCGCCCTGGTGGGCGGCAGCCGGCCCTCCGGCCGCTACCGTGCCGCGCACCTCCCGGCAGGTGCGCGGGCCGCGCGATGACCGCCGCCGCGGACCCCGGGATCGACGTCACCGTCCCGCCCGAACTCTCCGCCCGGGCCCCGGCGGAGGCGCGCGGCACCGCCCGCGACGGCGTGCGGATGCTGGTCGGCCGCCGGAGCGGGCCGGCCGTCGGGCACCGCCGCTTCACCGAGCTGCCCGAGGTGCTGCGCCCCGGGGACCTCCTGGTGGTGAACAACTCGGCGACCCTGCCCGCCGCGCTGCCCGGCCGGCTGGCCGACGGCACCCCCGTGGCGCTGCACCTCTCCTCGGCCCGGCCGGACCGGCGCGGGGCCTTCCTGGTCGAGCTGCGCCGCCCCGCCCCCGGCGCGGCGGCCGCCTTCTGGCCGCCGGAGGAGTCCCCGGCCCGGCCGGGGCTACGGGTGGGGCTGCCGGGCGGCGCCGCGGCCGACCTGGTCGAGGCGTTCACGCCCCGGCTCTGGCACGCCCGACTCGCCCTGCCCGAACCGCTGGTGGCCTACCTGGGCCGCCACGGCAAGGCGATCCGGTACGGCTACGTGGACCGGGACTGGCCGATCGAGGCCTATCAGACGGTCTTCGCCACCGTTCCGGGCAGCAGCGAGATGCCCAGCGCCGCCCGGCCGTTCACCGCCGGGGTGGTGGCCCGGCTGGCCGGGCGGGGCGTGCTGGTCGCGCCGATCACGCTGCACACCGGTGTCGCCTCGCCGGAGGCGCACGAGGCGCCGTACGCCGAGTGGTTCCGGGTACCGGCCGCCACGGCCCGGCTGGTCGGCCACGTCCGGGCCGGTGGCGGGCGGGTGATCGCGGTCGGCACCACCGCCGTCCGGGCCCTGGAGTCGGCGGTCGGGCCGGACGGGAGCGTCCGGGAGGCCGAGGGCTGGACCGAACTGGTGGTCACCCCCGAGCGCGGGGTGCGCGCGGTGGACGGCCTGCTCACCGGCTGGCACGAGCCCCGGGCGTCCCATCTGCTGATGCTCGCCGCGGTGGCCGGCCGGCCGCTGCTCGAACGCTGCTACGCGGCGGCCGTCCACGAGCGCTACCTGTGGCACGAGTTCGGCGACGTCAACCTGCTGCTGCCGGACTAGGCCCGGCCGGGCGGCGGCCGGCCGTCAGCCGGTCGCGGGCGCGAAGAGCGTGCGCGCCGCGTGGTCGGTGTCGAGGTACTCGCGGACGGCGGTGATCAGGCCGTTCTCGACGGTGAAGACGCCCAGGCACCGGTTGTGGTACGCGGCGCCGTTGGCCGCCGTCCCCCGCGCGGTCCACTCGGCGACCACCTGCGGGCCGTCGGCGAGCAGACCGGTCAGCGTCACCTCCAGCGGGGTGCCGGGCGCGAACAGCGTGCCCACCGAGCCGAGGAAGTCGTCGAGGATGGCGGTCCGGCCGCGCCAGACCCCGGACAGCGGCAGGTCGCCCGGGTAGGACCAGGTGGCGTCCTCGGCGAACGAGGCCGCCGCGGTGGGCAGGTCGCCCTCGGCGATGGCGCTGACGTAGCGCTCCACGACGGCGCGGGGGTCCAGCGGGTTCACGACGGCTCGGTTCACGACGGCTCGGTTCACGACGGCTCCTCGGGTTGCGGTCCGGGACGGTCGCCGGGCCCCTCGCCCGGCCGCGCCGTCCTGTGGGACCAAGCCAACCGCCCGGCCGCCGGGCGGGCCAACAACCCGGTGAGGGCGGCGACAAGGATCGGTTGTCGTACCAGGCCGGGGCAGGTGCGCGGCCGGGGGAGGAGCTACCAGGGCCGGCTGCCGGGCGGCAGCTCCAGCTCGAACCAGACCACCTTGCCCTCCCGGGTGCGGCGGGTGCCCCAGCGGTGCGCGAGTTCGTTGACCAGGTGCATGCCGCGCCCGCCCTCGTCCTCCTCCTGGGCGCGGCGGATCCGCGGCGACTCGCTGTCCCGGTCGGCGACCTCCACGGTGAGCACCCGGTTGTGGAACAGCCGCAGCTGGACGGGGGATCCGGCGTGCACCAGCGCGTTGGTGATCAGCTCGCTGGTGAGCAGTTCGGTCCAGTCGGCGAGCGCGCCCAGGCCCCAGCCGGTCAGCGTCTCTCGGGTGAAGCGGCGGGAGTGCGCGACCATCGCGTGGTCGTCGCTGAGCGAGAGGGTGGCGATCCGGTCGGTGCCGGTCGGCCGGGCCTGGGCCAGGATGATCGCGATGTCGTCCTCGCTGGTGCGGCCGGTGAGTTGGGCGAGCACGGCGTCGCAGGTCTGCTCCAGCGTGCGGTGCCGGTCGCCGACGGTCCGGCAGAGCAGGTCCAGGCCCTCGTCGAGGTCGCGGCCCCGGCGCTCGACCAGGCCGTCCGTGTAGAGCGCCAGGATGCCGTCCTCCGGGAGCGTGAACTCGATGCTCTCGAAGGGGACCCCGCCGACGCCGAGCGGCGCGCCCGGGGGCAGTTCGACCAGCTGGGCCCGGCCGTCGGCGTCGGCCACCACCGGCGGCAGGTGGCCCGCGCAGGCGGCGGTGCAGCGCCGGTCCACCGGGTCGTAGATCACGCAGACGCAGGTGGCGAACTGGCCCTCGCCGATCTCCGCGGTGGCCTCGTCGAGCCGGTGCATCACCCGTTCCGGGTCGAGGTCGAGGGTGATCAACGTCCGTGCCACGGTGCGCAGCTGGCCCATCGTGGCGGCGGCCCGGATGCCGTGGCCCATCACGTCGCCGACCACCAGCGCGACCCGGCCGGAGGAGAGCGGGACGATGTCGAACCAGTCGCCGCCGACCTCGCTGACCACGCTGCTGGGCAGGTAGCGGTAGGCGATCTCCAGGCCGATCGCGCGGTGGATCTCCTGCGGCAGCAGGCTGCGCTGCAGGGTGAGTGCGGTGTCCCGTTCGCGGCGGTAGAGCCGGGCGTTGTCCATCGCGAGCGCCGTCCGCGCGGCCAGCTCCTCGGCGAGGGCGCGGTCCGCCGGCCCGTACGGCACCGGGTTCCTGGTCCGCAGGAACTCCGCGCCGCCCAGCACCATCCCGCGGGCCAGCAGCGGCACCATCAGATAGGAGTGCACCCCGGCGTCCAGGCCCGGCTGCACCCGGTCCGGCGCGGCCACGATTCCGCGCAGCGCCGTCTCGTCCACCTCCGAGACCAGGATCGACCGGCCGGTGCGCAGGCTCTGCGCGTACACCTGGGCGGACTGCGAGGTGGCGCCCACCTGGTCGGCGGCGGCCGCCATGGTGCCGTCCGGGCCGGCCTCGCCGACGGCGACCGCCCGCATCAGGACGGAGCCGTCGTCCGGCACCGGGCTCGGGTCCTCGCCGCCGAGCACCGCGTCGCGCAGGTCGACGGTGACGAAGTCGGCGAACCGCGGGATCACCACCTCCACCAACTCCTCGGCGGTGCGGTGCAGATCGAGCGTGGTGCCGATCCGGGTGCTGGCCTCGTTGAGCAGGGAGAGCCGCTGCTGGGCCGCCCAGGCCTCGTCCAGGGCGCGCTGGCGGGCGGCGGCCGCGTCGCGCTCCCGGGTGAACAGCAGCGCGTTGTCGATCGAGACGGCCGCCCGGACCGCCAGCTCCCCGGCGAGCGCCAGGTCGTCGTCCTCGTAGGGTCGTTCGACCACCGTCCGGTAGAAGGCGGCGACGCCGACCGGCGAGCCGCGGGCGATCAGCGGCACCACCATGAACGAGAGGACGTTCTGCTCCCGCGCGGCCGCGGTGCGGACGGGGTCGTCGGCGAACCAGGCCATCCCCTCCTCGTCCATCCGCGGCACCAGCACCGGCTTGCGGTGGGCGAGGCTCCACGCGTACGGCGAGCCGGGCGCGAACCGCTGCACCCCGCCGGTGCGGTCGATCGGCTCCAGCGTCGAGCCGTGCGCCGAGTGGAACGCCATCCGGCGCAGCACGGCGGAGCCGTCCGCCGGGGCGCGGACCTCGCGCTCGCCGCGCACCAGGTCGTCCAGCACCTCCACCACCACGGTGTCGGCCAGCCGCGGCGTCGCGACCTCGGCCAGCTCCTTCGCGGTCTGCGCCAGGTCGAGGGTGGTGCCGATCCGCGCCGAGGCGACGTTGACCAGGGCCAGCCGTTCCTGCGCGGCCTTCGCCTCGCGCAGCGCCTGCTGGCGGGCGAGCACCGTCTGGTGCTGGCGCAGGTAGAGCCGGGCGTTGTCGATGGCGACGGCGGCTCGCGAGGCCAGCTCGTCACCGAGCGTGATGTCCGCCTCGGCGAACGCCTCCCGCTCGCCGCGCCGGGAGTACACCACCATGCCGAGCGTGGTGCCGCGCGCCACCAGCGGGGTGATCCGCACCGAGCGGGGCCGGTCGCCGAGGTAGGCCTGTCGGCGGCTCTCGGTGATCGCCGAACTGAGCGGCGGCAGCTCCCAGGACGGCGTCACCACCGTCCGCCCGGTCGCCAGCGCCCTCCCGTACGGGGAGTCCGGCGACAGCTCGTACACCGAGTCCACCGGCAGCGCCTCGGCGGGGTAGAGCGGGTCGGTGGTGGCGAGCGCCAGCCGCCGGACCAGGTGCGGGACGGACGGGTCGAGCGGCTCCACGGTGCGCCCGGCGACCAGGGCCTCCAGCGCGAACACCCCGCTGATGTCGGCGACCCTGGGCACCATCGCGTCGGCCAGCTCCCGGGCGGTCTGCCGCAGGTCCAGGGTGGTGCCGATGGAGGCGGTGGCGTCGACGAGCAGCGCCAGCCGCTCCTGGGCGCGGGCGGCCCGGGCGTCCGCGCGGAACCGTTCGGTGATGTCGATGAGCGTCGAGCTGACCCCGAGGACCTCGCCGCCCGGGTCCTCCAGCCGGAAGTAGGAGGCCGACCAGGCGTGGTCGTGCGTCGGGTCGCCGGGGGTGCGGCCGTGCGAGCGGGCGTCCACGACCGGATCCCCGCTCTCCAGCACCTGCCGCATCACCTCCTCGCTCTCGGCGCCGTTGATGCCGGGCAGCAGTTCGGTGAGGCGGTGGCCCAGGTGCGCCTCGGCGGGCAGGCCGTTGACCCGGGCCAGTGCGTCGTTCAGCCGGACGAAGGCCAGCCGGCTGTCGTACACGGCCATGCCGACGGGGGACTGCGTGAAGAACCCGTCCAGGACGGCGAGGTCCGCCTGGATCCGGCGCAGCGTCGTGACGTCGGACGCGACGGCCAGCACCAGCGGACTGCCGCCGGGGCCGGAGATCGGGTGGGTGCGGAACTCCAGGTTCACGTAGTGGCCGTCCCGGTGCCGGACCGGGAAGACGCCCGACCAGCCGCGCCCGTCCACGATCTCCTGGAAGAGCTCCAGGACCTCGGGCCGCTGGTCGTCGGTGGCCAGCAGCTGCGCGGCCAGCGAGCCGATCGCCTCCTCGGCGCTGTAACCGAGCAAGGCCTCGGCGTCACTGCTCCAGTGCAGGATCCGCCCGTCCGCCTCGATCAGGGCGGTCGCGATCGGGACCATCAGCAGGGCGTCCTGACGCGACCCCCCGGCGCCCGGGCGCGGCCCCTCGGAGCCGCCGGTATCACGTTGCTCGTTCACCATGGCCAGAGAACCGCCCGGAGATCGTTTCTGCCAGCCCTGCCATCTTCCCACGGCCCCCGCACCCCCGCCCCGCGCACTCCGCCGGGGCGCTGCCGCCCGCCCTGCCCCGGCCGCTCGGGGCGGGACGGGGGCGCGCCACCGCGGTCGGTCCCGCGAGGTCAGTCCAGCGCCTCCAGGACGGTGGCGTTGGCCAGGCCGCCCGCCTCGCACATGGTCTGCAGGGCGTAGCGCGCGCCGCGCCGGCGCATCGCGTGCACCAGGGTGGTCATCAGCCGGGTGCCGCTCGCCCCGAGCGGGTGGCCGAGCGCGATCGCGCCGCCGTTCACGTTGACCTTGGCCGGCTCGACCCCGGTCTCCTGGAGCCAGGCCAGCACCACCGAGGCGAACGCCTCGTTCACCTCGAACAGGTCGATGTCCGCCGGCGAGAGCCCGGACCGCCGCAGCACCTTCTCGGTGGCGGGGAGCACGCCGGTGAGCATCAGCAGCGGGTCCGAACCGGTCACCGCGAAGGAGTGCAGCCGGGCCAGCGGGCGCAGGCCCAGCCGGGCGGCCGTCTCGCTGCTGGTGATCAGCACCGCCGAGGCGCCGTCGTTGATCGGGCTGCTGTTGCCGGGCGTCACCGACCACTGGATCTGCGGGTACCGCTCGGCCATGGCGGGGTCGGTGAAGGAGGGCCGCAGTCCGGCGAGCACCTCGGGTGTGCTGCCCGGACGCACCGACTCGTCCCTCGTGACGATCCCGGCGGGCGTCGGCACCGGGGCCAGCTCCGCCTCGAACCAGCCGGCGGCGTGGGCGTGCGCGGCCTTGGCGTGCGAGTCGAGGGCGAAGGCGTCCATCGCCTCCCGGGTGACGGACCACTTGGCGGCGATCAGCTCGGCGCTGACGCCCTGCGGGATCAGCCCGCCGGGGTAGCGGGCGTTGATCGCGGCGCTGAACGGGTCCGCGCCGGGCGGCACGTTGGACCACATCGGCACCCGGCTCATCGACTCGACGCCGCAGGCCACCACCAGGTCGTACGCGCCCGCGATCACGCCCTGGGCGGCGAAGTGGACGGCCTGCTGGGAGGAGCCGCACTGCCGGTCCACGGTGGTCGCCGGGACGGACTCCGGCAGGCCGGCCGCCAACCAGGCGTAGCGGGTGGTGTTCATGGCCTGCTCGCCGACCTGGTCGACGCAGCCGCCGATCACGTCGTCGACCAGGGCCGGGTCGATCCCGCTGCGTCCGACCAGGGTCCGGAGGGTGTGCGCGAGCAGTTCCACCGGGTGGACGGCGGAGAGCGAGCCCCCCGGTTTGCCCTTGCCGATGGGGGTGCGGACAGCTTCGACGATTACGGCGTCACGCATGACGGCCGCCTTCCTCTGCGAGGGGCTCCGGGCGGTCGGGCCCGGGGCACGAGGGTAGTTGGAAAGCCGAACTCACTAGAGGGGAGTGGGTTTGGGAATCCAACCGTCGAACCTCGTCCGTCCTCGGGTCCGGTCAGGCGGCGGCCTCCGGGTAACGGCTCTGCAGGGTCCGCAGCAGGGCTATGCCGCCCGGATCGACCGAGCGGCGGGTGTTGGCCAGGGCGATCACGCCCACCTGCTTCTCGGGGTCGAAGGCGACGAAGGAGCAGAAGCCGCCCGTCCCGCCGTTGTGCCAGATCTGCAGGTGGCCGCCCTGGCGGGGGTGCAGGCGGTGGCCGAGCCAGCCGAGGTGCACCCAGGCGAACGGGTTGACCCGGTGCTCCACCTCCCGGGTGAGGGCGATCGCCGGCGCCAGGGGCTCGCCGCCGTCCGTGCCGCAGGCCAGCTGGGCCCGGAGCAGTACCGCCAGGTCGGCGGCGGTCGAGCGGAGCCCGCCGGCGCCGGCGAGGTCGGCCAGCTGCCAGCCGGGCACCGGTCGCCGCCCGGGCGTGTGTCCCTGGGCGAGCCGGCCGGCCCGCTCCCCGTCGACGCGGATCACCGTGTCGGTGAGCCCGAGCGGTTCGCAGACCTCCCGGGTCACCAGCTCCTCGTACCCGGTGCCGGCCCGGTGGGCCAGCGCCAGGCCGAGCAGCCCGGCGCCGAGGTTGGAGTAGCGGAAGCCCCGCCCGGGAGCGGCCCGGGGTCTGGTCCGGGCGAGCCCGGTGAGCAGCATGTCGGAGGTGCAGTCGCGGTACGGGTCCGGCTTGTTCGGGCGGAGCAGTGCGGGCAGCAGCATCCCGGCGGGCAGCCGGGGCAGGCCGGAGGTGTGGGTGGCGAGGTGCCGCAGCGCGATCGGCCTGCCGCGCCTGGCCGGCACGCTCACCCCGGCCGGCAGGGCGCCCGCCAGGACGTCCGCCAGCGGTTCGTCGAGCGCCGTCGAGCCGTCGAGCGCCATCCGGGCCAGCGCGAGCGAGGTGAACACCTTGGTCACCGAACCGATTTCGAAGACCGTCCGCGGGCCGGGCACGTCACCGGGCCGGCCGGCGGCGGTGCTCCCGGCGCCCCGGATCTCCACCGCGCCGCCGGCCAGGCCGGCGACCACCACGCCGACCTGCTGGGTCGCGAGCCGGTCGGCGGTCTGTTGGACAAGGCTGCCAAGGTCGTTCATGGCTTCGAGCCTAGGTGTCCGGCGGAGCCCGGTCGTCCGCCCGGACGACGATTCCCGCCCCCGCCGGTCCTCCGTCAGGAGTACGCCCCGCTGCTCCCCCTGAGGTGCGGGGAGAGCGGCGGGGCGTAGCGGGGCGGAGTCGCCCCTGGCGCGGCGTCAGCAGCCCAGGTTCGGGCCCGGGACGGTGCCGAGGATCTGGGTGAAGGACTGGTAGGCGTTGATCCGGCTCTGCACCTGCGCCGGGTTGCCGCCGTTGCACTCCAGCGAGCCGTTGATGCTGCGGATCGTCTCGCCGAAGCCGGCCCCGTTGACCATGGCGTTGTGCGGGGTCATGGTGCCCGGGCCGGTCTGGGTGTTCCAGTACCAGAGGGCGGTCTTCCAGGCCACCGCCGGGTCGGTCTGCACCAGGCCGGGGTTGTGCAGCAGGTCGATGCCCAGGGCGTCGCCGGCGGCCTTGTAGTTGAAGTTCCAGCTCAGCTGGATCGGACCGCGCCCGTAGTACGCGGCCTGCCCGGCCGGGCACCCGTACGGCTGCGAGCTGTCGCAGTAGTGGGGGTAGTTGGCCGTGTTCTGCTCGACCACGTAGACCAGCCCGCCGGTCTCGTGGTTCACGTTGGCGAGGAAGGCCGCGGCCTCCTGCTTGCGGACGGTGTCGCCGCCGGTGTTCGCGAAGGCCGGGTAGGCGCTGAGCGCGTCGAGCAGCCCCTGGTAGGTGTAGAAGGAGTTCCGGTTCGGGAACATCTGGTTGAACTGCGCCTGGCTGACCGGGAACCCGCCGGGGCTCGGGGTGGTGGGGGTGGTCGGGCCGCAGCTGTACGGCTCCCAGTACCAGGTGCTGATCACCGGGTCGTAGCCCGGGTTGTCGTGGGTGGCCCGGTAGTACCCGCCGTTGGTGTAGCGGACGATCGCGCCGGTGGTGTACGCGCGTCCGGCGACCCAGTCCGGGTAGACGCAGCCGCCGGGGGTCGGCGTCGGGTCGGTCGAGCCGCCGCAGGAGCCCTGGTCGGCCCAGACGCCGGTGCCGGCGGTGCTCGGGGTCTCGTTCTGGGTCCACCACTTGGCGGACCAGTTGTGCCCGTTGTAGGAGACGGCCGCGCCGCCGGTGTACGCGGTGGACGCGTTCCACGGCGTGGCGCAGGCGGCCGCGTTGGCCGCCGAGGCGGGCAGCAGCAGGAACACGGCCAGCGCCGTGACCAGCGCGGACAGCAGTGCGAGCAGGCGTTTCGTTGACACTTGATCACCCCTTGTGCGGTGGGGGCCGCACGGTCGTGGAGGGAGGTGGGTCGTGACAGGGAGCGCGCGGCCCCGCGGTGTGCGGCGCGTCGTGGGGGGACGGGCCGCCCGAGGTGCGGCCGACCGGGATGCGGCCGGGAGAGGTGCGGTCCGGCCGGGGGTACGGGCCGGTGCGGGCCGTGCGGGGTTAACCCCAGACTCAAGCGGAATGGTCTATACCTGTCAAGGGCATGACGGGGGTTCGGGGCGAATTCGGCCGGAACCGGACGGTGCCGCGGAGTCTGCGAGGATGGCGCCATGGAAGAGACTCCCGGGCCGGCCGCCCCGGCCGGTCCCGGCGCGCCGATCAGGTCGGGCATCCCCGACCACGGTCGGGTGCCCAAGTACTACGCCGTCAAGGGCCGGCTGGAGGAGTTGCTGGACGAGCTCGGCGAGGGCGGCGTGCTGCCGACCGAGCGCGATCTCGCGGCCCGCTTCGAGGTGGCCCGGGAGACCCTCCGCCAGGCACTGCGCGATCTGCTGATCCAGGGCCGGGTCCGCCGCCGCGGCCGCAGCACCGTGGTCGCCGGGCCGAAGCTGGAGCAGCCGCTCTCGCTGGCCAGCTACACCGAGGGCGTCCGCCGCCAGGGGCGGCTGCCCGGCCGCAACCTGATCGGGCTGGAGCGGTTCGCCGCCGATCCGCTGCTCGCCGGGCAACTGGCCATCGCGGTGGGGGAGCAGGTCTGGCACCTGGAGCGGGTGCTGCTCGCGGACGGCGAGCGGGTCGGCCTGGAGAGCACATACCTGGCGGTGGCCCGGGTGCCCGCGCTGGACCGGGAGTTCGACCCCGGGGCGTCCTTCTACGCCTTCCTCCGGGAGAAGGCCGGCATCGAGTTCGGCGGGGCCGACGAGCGGATCGAGACGGTGCTCGCCTCCCCGCGCGAGGCGCTGCTGATCGGCACCCCGCCCGCCCTGCCGATGCTGCTGCTCCACCGGCTCACCAGGGACGCGGCCGGCGTGCCGCTGGAGCGGGTCCGCTCGCTCTACCGGGGCGACCGGTTCAGCTTCACCACCCGGCTGGAAGCCGGCTGACGCCCGGTCCGGCGCCGGACCCCTCGCACCCGGCCGCGCCCGCGTCCGGCCGCACCGCGCCCGGGCCCGCGTCCGGCCCGGCGGACCCGACGCCCGGGCCCTCCGGCTACCCGGGCGCGGCGAGCGCGGCCCGCAGCCGCTCGGCGACCGCCGCCGCGGCCGCCTCGTCCAGGTACTTCCCCCGTGGCCAGAAGAAGCCGCGCAACCCGTCCTTCGGATTGCGCGGCACGACGTGCACGTGCAGGTGCGGCACCGACTGGCTGATCCGGTTGTTCGCCGCGACGAAGCTGCCCGCCGCCCCCAGCCCCAGCTCCACGGCGGCGGCCACCCGCCGCACCCGCAGGAAGAACGGCCCCACCTCCGCCGCCGGCAGGTCCGCCAGCGTGCGGTGGTGGGCGCGCGGCACGACCAGGACGTGGCCGGGGAAGAGCGGACGCCGGTCCAGGAAGGCCACCGCCGCCTCGTCGTCCAGCACCCGGTGGGCCGGCTCCTCGCCCGCCACCACCGCACAGAAGACGCAGTCCATCCCTCCATTCAAGCCACCACCCGCCCGCCCGGCACGCCCGCGGACCACGCATCCGCGCCGCTTCACCCGTCCGGCCGCCGACGCGAACGTGGTGGACGTCGGGGCCGCGGCCCGAGCCCGCCTACTCGTACCGGTAGAGCAGTGACTCCCGCTCGGTCTCCTCGATCATCTCGATGGTCAGGCCGGGATCGCGCAGGTGGGACAGGGTGACCTCGGCGGAGCTGGGCTGCTCGTCCGTGCCGAGCCAGTTCTCCGGCTTCCAGGCCGAGCTGCGCAGGAACGCCTTCGGGCAGTGCGCGTACACCTCCTCCACCGCCACCACGACGGCGCTGCGCGGCGGCTTGCCGACCGCCGTCAGCTGCTCCAGCAGCCGCGGGTCGGTGGAGACGCAGGCGCGCCCGTTGACCCGGAGCGTGGTGTCCCGGCCCGGCACCACGAAGAGCAGCCCCACCCGGCCGGTCTCGATGATGTTGTGCAGGGTGTCCAGCCGCTTGTTCCCGGTGGCGTCGGGGATGGCCAGGGTGTGCTCGTCCAGCACCGACACCAGCCCGGGCGGCCCGCCGCGCGGCGAGACGTCGCACCGTCCGGCCGCGTCCGCGCTCGCCATGAGGACCAATGAGGAGCAGGCGATCAACTGCCGCGCCGGCTCGTGGAGGTGGTCCACCTGCTTGCGCCGCGCGTGGTCGCCGGGCTGCTCGTAGACCTCCCGGAGGTCCGCCGCGGTGCGCAGCGCGTGGGCGCCGAGAGCGGCGAACAGGCTCTCCGGCGCCTCGGGCGGGGTGCTGGACGGAACGGCGGTCTCCGGTGTGGTGGTCATACCGGGAATCTAGCGAAGCTCGTCCGGCGACCGGCGCCTTGGTCCTGTCCGGGGAGCCACCGGACCCTCCCCACCAGCGGCTCCGCGCTGATAATGGGGCCAAGGACTGTCGCGGGAGGTGGTGGACGTGATCGTCAGGATTTGGGCCGGGCAGGTCATGGCCGGACACGTCGAGGAGTTCTGCGCGGTGCTCGCCACGCAGGTGATCCCCCAGCTCGGCCGGACCGACGGCTGTCTGGGCGGCGAACTGCTGCGCTCGGTGACGGAGGACGGCCACCGGGTGCTGGTGCTCAGCCGGTGGCGCGACGAGGAGGCGCTGCGCGGGTACGCGGGGCCGATGTGGCGGATCCGGCCGGTCTGGTCGGAGGGCGAGCTGCGCTACCTCGCGCACCCGCCCGAGGTCAGCCACTTCACCCTGGTACCGGCCACCTGAAACGCCGCCCCGCCCCGGAGCGCAGGTGACCGGCCGGGCGAGGGCCGTCAGACCACGAGCGGCACCGGGTGGATCTCGTCCGCCGGGTGGCCGGTGCGCTCGTGGACGCGCTGCACGGCCTCCTTCGACGGCGCCTCGGAGAGGCAGTAGACGGTGCCGGACTCCGGGTCGGCCCAGGCCTGCTCGAACTGCACGCCCTCGTTCTCCTGGACCGCCAGGTCCGCCTGGTGGGCCATCCGCAGTTCCTCGCCGGTGATTCCGGTCATGCCGTGGTGGACGTCCATGAACTTGGCCATCGTCCTCGCACCTCCAGGAGTCCCGGCCGGTCGGCGCCGGCCGTGTACCACCAGCCTGCGCCCGTCGCACCCCGGGCCGCCACCGGACGGCGGCCCGGCCGGTCCGGCGCCCGGCGCGGGCCGCCCCAGGGCCCGCGCCGCCCCGCGCATTCCCGCCGCCCGCGTGAAACAGACCACAGCGGAAGCCTCTCCCTGGGCCTGTGCGGGCCATGGCACAATGACGTCAGTAGTAGCAGTGACGTTCAGCGCACTCCGGGGTCGGTGAAAATCCGAACCGGCGGTTACAGTCCGCGACCCGTCCGCAGCCAGCGGCCGGTTGACCAGGTGAAATTCCTGGACCGACGGTTAAAGTCCGGATGGGAGGCGTGCGCGGCGGACGATGAGCAGTACCCGTGGTCCCCCGGTGGACCGCGGGCAGGTGTGCGACGGGAGAGCTCTCTCCCGGCGGTTGCGCGACAGCCCGGCGACGGGTCCTGTCCGGCGGCCCGCGCACCCGTACCCGTCCGTGTCCTCTCCCATGCCCGCCCCGGAGTCCGCGCCCCCAAGCGCGAGGAGAACCCGGGTGTTCACCGGCATCATCGAAGAGCTCGGCGAGGTCGTGTCGATCGAGGAGATCGGCGACTCCTCGCGAATCCGCCTGCGCGGACCGGTGGTCTGTCAGGACGCGCACCACGGCGACTCCATCGCGGTCAACGGCGTCTGCCTGACCGTCGTCGACACTCCCGAGGAACTGGCCGGCCGGTCCGGTGAGTTCAGCGCCGATGTGATGGCCGAGACGCTCCACCGCTCCAGTCTGGGCGAGCTCGCCCCCGGCTCCCGGGTCAACCTGGAACGCGCGATGGCCCTCGGCGCACGGCTCGGCGGGCACCTCGTCCAGGGCCATGTCGACGCCACCGGCGCCCTGTTGGGCCGCGAGCCCGGCGAGCGCGACGCCGCCGGCAAGCTCCGCTGGGAGGTGCTGCGCTTCTCGCTGCCCGCCACCATCTCCCGCTACCTGGTGGAGAAGGGCTCGATCACCGTGGACGGCGTCAGCCTGACCGTGGTCGAGGCCGCCCGCGACAGCTTCACCGTCAGCCTCATCCCGGCCACCCTCGCGCTGACCACGCTCGGCACCAAGGCCGTCGGCGAGAGCGTCAACCTGGAGGTCGACGTCCTCGCCAAGTACGTGGAGCGGCTGCTCGACTCCCGCACCCTGCCCTCGACGACCACCGGAGAAGCCCAGTGAACTGGCTGAGCGGAGAAGCGTTCACCGTCTTCGGTGAGCACGTGAAGTGGGCCGACATGATCGGCAACCTGCTCGGCCTGGGCGGCCTCGCGCTCGGCTGGCGCCGCTCGGTGTGGAGCTGGCCGGTGCAGCTGCTCTCCGGCGCCGTGCTGATCACGGCCTACCTGAACGGCCACGTCCCCGGCCTGATCGGCAAGCAGCTGATCGTGGTCGCCACGGCCGCCTGGGGCTGGACGCAGTGGCGGCGCGGCCGCCGCGGGGCGGACGGCATCGCCGTCCGGTTCGCGAGCTGGCCCGAGCGGGCCGCCCTGGTGGCCGGCACCGCGCTCGGCACCGGTGCGCTGGCCTGGCTCTTCCTGGCCAACCCCAGCCTCTCCTGGAGCCCCTGGTCGGACGCCTACATCTTCGTCGGCACGCTGGCGGCGATGGTCGCCCAGGCCCGCGGCTGGGTGGAGTTCTGGTTCGCCTGGATCGCCGTCGACGTGGTCGGCGTCCCGCTCGCCTTCAACAGCGGCTACTCCTTCTCCGGCCTCACCTACTCGATCTTCTTCGTCCTGGTACTGCTCGGCCTGCGTTCCTGGTGGCTGAGCACCCGTGAGCCGCGCACCACGTCCGCCACCGTCCCGCAGGGAGCCACGGCATGACCGCCAACCAGACCGCCGACCTCGACCTCGCGCTCGACCCGGTCGAGCGGGCCGTCGCCGACATCGCGCTCGGCCGCGCCGTGATCGTGGTCGACGACGAGGACCGCGAGAACGAGGGCGACATCGTCTTCGCCGCCTCCGCCGCCACCCCCGAGCTGATGGCCTTCACCATCCGCTACAGCTCCGGCGTGATCTGCGTCCCGATGACCGGCCCGGAGCTGGACCGGCTCAAGCTGCCCCCGATGACCCAGGTCAACGAGGACCGCAAGGGCACCGCCTACGCCGTCTCGGTCGATGCCCGCGACGGGGTCGACACCGGCATCTCGGCCGCCGACCGCGCCCGGACCGTCCGGCTGCTCTCCTCTACCGGGACGGAGCCCGGCGACCTCACCCGCCCCGGGCACGTCTTCCCGCTGCGGGCCGTCGAGGGCGGCGTGCTCGTGCGCCCCGGCCACACCGAGGCCGCCGTCGACCTGGCCCGGCTGGCCGGGCTGGCACCGGCCGGCGCCATCGCCGAGGTGGTCAACGACGACGGCACGATGGCCCGGCTGCCCGAGCTGGTCGCCTTCGCCCGCGAGCACGGCCTGGCGATCATCTCCATCGAGGACCTGATCGCCTACCGCCGCCGCACCGAGCTCCACGTGGACCGGGCCGCCGTCACCGCGCTGCCCACCGCGTACGGGGAGTTCACCGCCGTCGGCTACCGCGGCACCATCGACGGCGTCGAGCACCTCGCCCTGGTGGCCGGCGGCCTGGACGCCGACGGCCGCCTCCCCGACGGCGAGGACGTGCTGGTGCGGGTCCACTCCGAGTGCCTCACCGGTGACGTGTTCGGCTCGCTGCGCTGCGACTGCGGCCCGCAGCTGGAGACCTCGCTGCGCAGGGTGACCGAGGCCGGCCGGGGCGTCGTCCTCTACCTGCGCGGCCACGAGGGCCGGGGCATCGGCCTCGCCCACAAGCTGCGCGCCTACCAGCTCCAGGAGCAGGGCCGCGACACCGTCGACGCCAACCTGGACCTCGGCCTGCCCGCCGACGCCCGCGACTACAGCATCGGCGCCCAGATGCTCGGCGACCTCGGCGTCCGCTCGCTCACCCTGCTCACCAACAACCCCGAGAAGCTCGCCGCGCTCACCGAGCACGGCCTGAAGGTCAAGGGCCGCGAGCCGGTCGAGACCCCGGCGGGCGAGCACAACCTGCGCTACCTGCGGACCAAGCGCGACCGGATGGGCCACGACCTGCCCGGTCTCGGCTCCTGAAGCACCCCCGTCACGACCCCCGAAAGAGGAACAGCACATGAGCGGCCACGGAGCCCCCGAGCTGACCATCGACAACGCCGCCGGCCTCAAGGTCGCCGTGATCGCGGCCCAGTGGCACGAGCAGGTGATGAACGGCCTGCTGGACGGCGCCCACCGCGCCCTCAAGGAGCTCGGCATCGACGAGCCGACCGTGCTGCGGGTGCCCGGCACCTTCGAACTGCCGGTCGCCGCCAAGCGCCTCGCCGACCGCGGCTACGACGCGGTGATCGCGCTCGGCGTGGTCATCCGCGGCGGCACCCCGCACTTCGACTACGTCTGCCAGGCCGCCACCGCCGGCCTCACCCAGGTCAGCGTCGACACCGGCGTCCCGATCGGCTTCGGCGTCCTGACCTGCGACAACGAGCAGCAGGCGGTGGACCGCGCGGGCCTGCCCGGCTCCTCCGAGGACAAGGGGCACGAGGCCGTCACGGCGGCCGTCGCCACCGCCGCCGTCCTCAAGTCGCTCGCCTGACGCGCCGCACCGACCAACGGCACGGTCCCGGGGGGGGGGGGGGGGGGGGGGGGGGGGAGGGGGGGGGGGGGGGGGGGGAGGGGGGGGGGGGGGAGGAGGGT